>NZ_JARVRF010000030.1 GCF_030209835.1 Arthrobacter sp. efr-133-R2A-120
TGCCGCGCGCGGCCTTGACCGGACGAGCTCCGGTAGTGAAATCGGCGGGTGCCATTCTTCGTACTCCTTAGTCTTCTGGACTAGTTGCTTCTTGCTCGAACTAGGCCAGGTTCTTGGATTTGAGCCAGTCCTGGGCGATTTGTCCCATGTCCTCGAACTTGGCGGTCCTGCCGTTCATCTGGATCAGGTCATCGGTGGTCAACGCTGCAGACACCTTGTCCAGCACGCTCTTGACGGTGTCCGTGGACTTCTTCTGGTTGATGAGGGGGACGATGTTCTCGGACAGGAACAGGTTCTTGTTGTCATCCAGGGCAACCAGGTTGTTGGCGGCGATTGCCGGATCGGTGCTGAAGAGATCGGCAACCTGTACCTGACCGGAAAGGAGGGCGTTCAGCGTCAGCGGACCGCCGGCGTCGAGCGCTGAGAAGTCCTTGAAGTCGAGGTTGTAGACAGACTTCAGGCCGGCGACACCGTTGATACGGGTCTTCCACTCCGGCGGGCCGCCCAGGACCAGGTCCTTGGCAGCAGGCTGGAGGTCGCTGATGGACTTGAGGTTGTACTTGTCGGCAGTTTCCTTCTTGATGGCCAGGACGTCCTTGTCCTGTGCCTTGGATGCCGTCAGCTGGGTCAGTCCGGAAGGGATCTTGGTGCTCAGCTCTTTGGTGACTTCATCCGGGGTGACCGCTTTGGTGGCTGCGTCAAGATACTGCAGCAGGGCTCCGCCGTATTCCGGCATGAGGTCGATGGAACCGTCCTTCAGCGCCGGGATGGTGACTTCGCGGCTGCCGATGCTGGGCTTTTCGGTGACCTTGACGCCCTTGGCCTTGAGGGCCTCGGCGTAGATCTTCGCGATGAGCTGGCTTTCCGGGAAATCAGCGGAACCCACGATGATGCTGTCCGTGGAACCCGCGGCCTGGGAGTTGTTGTTGGAGGAGCTCATGGGATCCCCACCGCCACAAGCGCTCAGGGCGATGGCGGTGGCTGCCGCGAGGGCGAAGCCGCTCAGGTACTTTTTCATGTCAATTCTCTCTGGGGAGGGCCGTTGCAAAGGCATGCGGTGGCCAAGTGGGGGTGGATTGGGTGGTGTTGCCGCCGCGGGACGAGGGCGCCCGACGACGGATGAAGCGGGGGGAGATGCCTAGGCCGCGACGGGGGTTTTCACGGTGTCGGTCGCAGCGGTCGGGGCGGCCGCCTTGACGGTGCGCCGGGTCAGTCCGGGTGAGACGACCCTGCGGGTGATGAAGGCGAGCAATTGGTCGAAGAACAGGGCCAGCAGCGCAACCAGCACGGCGCCGGCAACCATCTGGCTGTAGTCGTTCTGGGCTTTGCCGTCGATGAGCAGCCGTCCGAGGCCGCCGAGCGAAATGTACGCGGCGATGGTCGCTGTCGAGATGATCTGCAGCAGTGCGCTGCGGACGCCGGACAGCATGAGCGGGAGTGAGCAGGGGAGCTGGATGTCCGTGAGGATTTTCATGGTGCGGAAGCCCATGCCCTTGGCGGCGTCGACGGCGGCAGCATCCACAGCGCGGACGCCGGCGTAGGTGTTGGTCAGGATGGGTGGGACCGCGAGGAGCACGAGGACGATGAGGCTCGGCAGGATGTAGCCCATTTTGGACGGGAACGCGGGCGAGATCAGCAGGACCAACAGGATCAGCAGGCCCACGCTGGGGAGGGCACGGAGGGCGTTGGCCAGGCCTGCGATCATGAAGACGCCCTTGCCGGTGACCCCGATGTAGATGCCGAGTGGAACCGCGATGATGGCCGCGACCGCCAGGGCGATGAGGGAGTAGAGCAGGTGCTCCCCGATGAGGGTGGGGATGCCGTCGGCGCCGCTCCAGTGCGCGGGATTGAACAAGTAGTTGATCATGATGCCACCACCTTGGGGGTCCACGGTGTCAGCCACCGGTTGAGGAGGATGATCAGTCCGTCGAGGATCATGGCCAGGACCACACAGAGGATGATGCCGGCGATGATCGGGGTGAAGAACCGCAACTGGAAGCCTTGGGTGAAGAGCGAGCCGAGCTGCGGGATGCCTAGCAACGCTGCCACGGAAACGAGGCTCACGTTGGAGACCGCCGCGACACGGAGTCCGGCACTGATGACGGGGACGCCCACGGGTAGTTCCACTTTCACCAGGCTTTGGTAGCCGCGGTAGCCCATGGCCTTGGCGGCTTGGACCGTGTCTTCCGGCACGGAATCCAAGGCATCGGCCACCACGCGTACGAGCAATGCGACGGTGTAGATGGTCAGGGCCGCCACGATGTTGAGGGGGTCCAGGATCTTGGTGCCAAGGACCAGCGGCAACAGGACGAACAGGGCGAGGGAAGGGACCGTGTACAGCAGGCCTGCCACGCCCACCAGAAGGGGGTAGATCCGGCGGCTGCGGTGCGCCCACCAGCCGAGCGGCAGCGCGATGAGTAGTCCCAGGATGAGGGGAGTGACGGCGAGCAGCACGTGCCAACCGAGGAGGAAGACGATGTTGTCGGACTGACGGCCGAGCCATTCAAAGTTCATCGCGCCGTCTCCAAGTGCGGCTCGGCCTCGATCGCCTTGACGACGTCGGTGGCCGTCACTGTGCCGATGAGCTCGCCGTGTTCATTGACGACGACGCCACGCCGGCTGGGGGAGGAAAGCGCCGCGTCGAGCAATTGGCGCATGGTCCCGGACGATGATGCGGAGGTGCCGCTGAGGTTGAGGTGCTCCCTCTTGAGTTCGCCCTTAATGAGATCGGCTTGCGCCCAGCCGAGCGGTTTCCGGCCGCCGTCGACCACGAGCACCCAGGCTCCCGTGGCCTTGCTCTGTGCCTCGGCCGCGGAGGCGCCGATCGTGACCACTGCTTCCTCCGAAACGGTTACCGTACCCGCCGAGTTGGTGAACCCGAGGGAACGGTAGCCACGGTCACGTCCCACGAAGTCGGCCACGAATTCGTCAGCCGGGGAGGTCAGCAGCTCCGACGGCGTCGCCATCTGGGCGAGTTTTCCGCCGACGCGCATCACGGCCACCTGGTCGCCGAGCTTGAGGGCCTCGTCGATGTCGTGGGTGACCATGATGATGGTCTTGCCGATCTCGCGCTGCAGCCGGAGGAACTCCTCCTGGAGCTGTGCCCGGACCACGGGGTCAACGGCACTGAAGGGTTCGTCCATGAGCATGAAGGCCGGATCCGAAGCTAGGGCCCGGGCCACGCCGACGCGCTGCTGCTGTCCGCCGGAAAGTTGCCACGGGTAGCGCTTTGCGAAGCTCGCGGGAAGGCCGACGCGCTCCATGAGTTCGAGGGCTTTCATGCGGGCCTTCTGCCTGCTCTCGCCGAGCAGAACGGGCATGGTGGCCACGTTGTCGATAATGGTGCGGTGCGGAAAGAGGCCTGCGTGCTGGATGACGTAGCCGATCCGGCGGCGCAGGAGCGCCGCGTCCATGCCCGACGTCGGCTGGTCATCAAGGTAGATGGTTCCGCTGGTGGGTTCGATGAGGCGGTTGATCATCCTCAGTGAAGTTGTTTTGCCACAACCGGACGGGCCAACCAGGATGGTCAACTTGCCGGTGGGCGCCTCGAGGTTCAGGCCATCGACGGCGACCGTCCCATCGGGGTACGCCTTGGTGACATTTTCGAACTTGATCATTTCTTTTCCATGCTTTCCTGGGGCACTTCATGGTTTCCGGAGGGTTCCACGAGGATGTTGTTCGCCACCCTCGCCAGTTCCTCGCCAAATGTCTGGGCCTTCGCTTCGCCCAAGCGGTAGCTCGGTGCGACGATGCTGAGGGCTGCCACGGTGCGGCCGCCGATCACGATAGGTGCGGCGACGGCCGTAATGTCGTCTTCTACGCCGCTTCGCACGATGGCGAAGCCGCGGCCGTTTTGTCCGCCAGTCAGGACCTTTCCGGCGGCGGATCCTTCCAGCGGAATGCTCCTGCCGACCCAGCTGGTGTGTCGGACAGAGTGGGTACCTTCGACAATGGCGATGTAGATTCCGGTTTCCCCAGGACCGGGAATGCTCAAATAGCAGGACTCGCCCGTGTCGGCCACCAGCCTCTTCATATGCGGTGTGCATAGAGACACGAGGGATTCCTGACCCAGCGCGAGTGCTCCCAACTGGATCACACTGGCGCCGGGCCGGAAGTTTCCGCTCGGATCCCGCTTCACGAATCCGCTGCCCTCCAGTGTGCGGAGGAGGCGGAGTGCGGTGCTGGCCGACAAGTCGACAACGCGTGCTGCGTCGCTCAAGCTGATGGCGCCATCGGTGCAGACCGCGCTCAGGAGGGCCAACGCCCTTTCGACCGTCCGGGTGGAAGAGTCTGCTGCCACTGGCTGACCTGCTTTCAAGTGGTCTGAATCACCATGTCTTGCCACTTAGTAAAAATCAACTTTCATCGAATGGCAATAGATTTCGAGAAATTACCTGAGATTCCGGGATTTGAGACGCTCAGTGGGAACAAGCCGTTTCGGCGGTGTTTCAGGCCTGTTAATTGTCATGCTTCTACGCTCAAGGTCTTGTCATTGGGTGACATGTGGTTTTTACTTGGTGGCAGTCTTCATTAATCGGAGGAACACGTGGAAACCGTCAATCAGCTCCTTGACTCAATCAAGGGCGTGGGCCGCGATGCGGTTCGCGGAGGATACTCCAGGGCCGTCTACTCGACACCCGAGCTCGACCTCAGGCACTGGTTCATCGAACAGGCCCAGCAGCGCGGCCTCGGCGTCGAGACCGACCGCAACGGCATTATCTGGGCCTGGTGGGGAAAGCCCCAGGACGGTGCGCTCGTTACCGGCAGCCACCTCGATTCCGTCCCGGGCGGGGGCGCCTTTGACGGGCCGCTTGGCGTCGCGTCCGCACTCGCCGCCGTCGACATACTTAATTCCCGCGGTCTTGAGCCTGGACGTTCCCTGGCCATCACGGTCTTCCCGGAAGAAGAAGGATCCCGCTTTGGCGTGGCCTGCTTGGGCTCGCGGCTCCTGACCGGTGCCATCGACGTCGACAAGGCGCTGAACCTGCGCGACGTCGACGGCAACACCTTCGCCGACGTCGCGCGCGGTAACGGCCTGGATCCCCGGCACGTTGGTCCCGACCCGGAAACCATGGCTCGAATCGGCGACTTCGTCGAACTGCATGTGGAACAGGGAAAGGGGCTCGGCCAAGGCGGCCCGGCCATCGCCGTCGGAAGCTCGATCCTGGGCCACGGCCGCTGGAAGCTGAGTGTCAGCGGCCAAGGCAACCACGCCGGGACCACGCTCATGGCCGACCGCGCCGATCCCATGGTCGCGGCCGCGCAGATCGTCGTTGCCGTCCGCGACACCGCGGCGAAGCAGCCGGATGCGCGGGCCACGGTCGGCCGCTTGACCCCGGTACCGGGAGGCACCAACGTGATTGCCTCCCGGGTCGATCTGTGGCTCGACGCCCGCCATCCCGACGACGCCGTCACGGCGCAACTGATCGAATCGATTTACCGCGTGGCCCGGGAAATCGCGGCAGGTGAGGGGTGCACTGTCAGCCTCACCGAGGAGTCCTACAGCGACACCGTGCACTTCGATCCCGAGCTGAGCCGACGCGTTGGCGAACTCCTGCCGGGCGCGCCGGTGCTGGCAACCGGCGCAGGGCACGACGCCGGAGTCTTGGCTGGACATGTCCCCTCGGCGATGCTTTTCGTCCGCAACCCGAGCGGAATTTCGCACTCCCCGGAAGAATACGTCGCTGACGAGGATGCTTCAGCCGGCGCCGTTGCCCTCGCCGACGTTCTGGAGGGACTCCTGTGAGTGGGATCTGGTGTGAATCGGCGCTATTGAACGTCGACGGCGGTTCTGTCGGGGGCGGCGCGGCTGTCGCCACCGGTGTTCGGCTGGAAGTGCACGAGGGCCGCATCTCCGGGATCTCTACCGGGGTCCAGCCCGAAGCCGCTGACCGGATATTGAACGGGGTCGTCTTCCCCGCCGCGGCCAACGCCCATTCGCACGCTTTTCACCGGATCCTGCGCGGACGGACGCATGACGGGCGCGGTGACTTCTGGGTGTGGCGGGAGCAAATGTACCGGAGCGCTGCGGAACTGACACCGGAGAAATACGAGAAGCTCGCCACGGCAGTCTTCACGGAAATGGTGGTCTCGGGCTTCAGCAGCGTGGCGGAGTTCCACTATGTCCACCACCAGCCGGAAGGAACGCCGTACCCGGAGCCGCACGCGATGGAACTGGCGTTGGCCAGGGCAGCCGTGGCGGCCGGGATCCGCCTGACATTGCTGGACACCCTGTATCTCGCGGGAGGGATCGGGACGCCGCTCAGTCCGGAACAGGCACGGTTTGGCGATGCCGATGCCCAAGCCTGGCTGGACCGGCTCGCCTCGTTGCGGGCCGAGGTGGCTCGGACTTTCCCGCCGGACAGGGTGAGCGTGGGAGCCGCACTGCATTCCGTCCGCGGCGTACCGGAGGAGGCTCTCAAGACTGTCGCACAGCAATTGCGTGCGGACATCCCGCTGCACATCCACCTCAGCGAACAACCGGCGGAGAACGAGGCCTGCCTGCAGGCTTACGGTGTCACACCGGCCGGACTTCTTGCCCGGCATGGCCTACTGTCCGGGCGGCTTTCCGCCGTCCACGCGACCCACCTGACGCCGGACGACATCCAGCTCCTCGGGGATGCGGGATCTACTGTGGTGATGTGTCCCAGCACTGAGGCCGATCTCGCCGATGGCATCGGGCCGGCACGCGCATTGTCCGACGCCGGCTCCACCATCGCCCTGGGCACGGACCAACACGCGGTGATTGATCCCTGGGTTGAAATGCGCACCTTGGAACACGGGGAACGCCTAGGTTCGGGTCAGCGGGGCAGGTTCTCACCCCAGGAACTGCTCCGTGCCGCTACGGTTGGTGCGGCGGCATCCATGGGCACACCCGTGGCATCGGCATTGGAAGTCGGCGCAATCTGCGACCTGATGGCCGTGGCACCGGACTCGGTTCGAACCGCGGGCTCCATGCCGCAACAGTTCGCGTTCAGTGCGACGGCGAGCGACGTCACCGCCGTCGTCATAGCTGGCGAACTCGTGGCTTCGAACGGAGCCCATGTTCGACTCGGGTCTCCGGGGAGCCTGCTGACCGAGGCGTTGAAGGAGTTTTCCTAGGGGGCTTTCCTTAGGTGATATGAAGGGACTCCTTGGCCTGACTCGCTCACCCAAGACGCTCGCTCACTTATGTGGTTGTTTTCCGGATCCCTCGCTCACATCTAGTGAGCGAGGGATCCCGGAATTGGGCCTGTATGTGAGGGGGCGTCTTGGGTGAAGGAGTTCTCCTAGGGGGGGCTTCCTTGGGTTCAGCGCGCCCGAGTGTCACGCTTAGCAGGTTTTTGGAGGCGCGGCACCCTGTTCGGCCCGGAATTCCGGGGCGGACGGACGCCGGAATTGCCGAAAAGTTGCGTGGCGTGACCGAAAGCGGTCGCCCGGGAACCTACGGCGCCAGCTCCTCGACCCCGCCGAGCAGCCGAGCCACGTCCGCCACGGCCCGCCGCGCCTCGGCGACCAACCGGTCCGCCCGACGGCTGGCCGGAAATTCTCCATGTGCATTGCCGAGCCCTTTTCGGTAAGCATCCGAAACGGCATCGATCACGGAATCCGGGAGCTGCGTACCGCCTGCGCCGTCCAAGAAGGCGGTTCCGTCGGAGAAGGCGGGGTACTGCTTACGAATGAGAGAGATATCGAGCGTCATGGAGTTACGCTCTGGTCTCGTTGTTGTGACTATGACGGGCGGAATGCCTAGTTTCTTGGCCCAGAGTGGGCGGGCTGCCCAAGGGGCCCGTCGCGTTCCTGGCGTAGATTTGGCTCGGTTACCCCTGATCAGGAGAAAAACGATGATCCCTGCCAATACACCGCACACGAACAACCGCCTTGGCGCTTGGCTCACTTTTCTGGATGCGCACGGCGTGGAAGCCTTGTCCGGCAGTGGATTCGACTGGATCGGCATCGACTTGCAACACGGCACCGCCACCCTGGACGGACTTCCCGGTTTGCTCCGCGCTTGCGAACTCAACCGAACGCCTGCTTTGGTGCGGACGTCCGGGCACAGCGCGGCGGAGATCGGCCGTGCCCTCGACGCCGGAGCCGCCGGCGTTGTAGTCCCCATGGTCGAGTCCGCGGCCCAAGCCGCGGCGATCGCGGCCGCCTGCACCTTTCCGCCAGAGGGTGTCCGCAGTTCCGGGGCCTCACGATCTGCCATCGCGGCGCCTTCGCCGCTGCAGCCCGAAGGGAAAGTGCTGTGCCTGGCCATGATCGAGAGCGCCGCGGGGCTGGCCAATGCCGGGGCAATCGCCCAGGCAGACGGCATCGACGGGATCTTCGTGGGTCCCTACGATTTGGCCCTGTCCCTCGGCGCCGATGGGGTCACGGATCCGAAGACCCTTGACGCGATCGGCCATGTTCTGGCGGTGGCGCGGAATCATGGGAAGCTGACGGGCGCGTTCAGTGGCTCAGCCGAGTTGAGCGGTGCGTTGCGCGACGCCGATCTGCTGGCTGTCGACTCGGATCTCGCCTTCCTGAGGTCCGGGGCCGAAGCCAAACTGGCGGCCACCCGTGCGGCACTTTCGACCGCACGGCAATAGGCTCACCGACTCACACGCTGCGGGCCTTCACGGGCGGACGCATGTACGTGGTTCGGCTTGGCCGGACGCCCAGCCGGACGCTGCTTTCGAGCCAGGTGACAGCGGCACCGGTGGGATCCACCACCGGTACGTACGTGCCGTTCTCTTCGAGCCGGCGCTGGAGTGCAGCAGCCACCCCAAGCATCCCGGTGCAACCAAGCACAATAACATCGGCCTCGCCCTTGTCCACGGCCTCGGAGGCCTGCGCATGGAGGCGGTCCAGGAGCAGTTCGTGGTCCTCCAGACCAAGCACCGGCAAGTCCACAACGCGGATGCAGCCGATCCGCTCGCTCAAGCCGTACCGCCGGGTGAGGCTGCGCAGCATCGGCAAGACGTTGGGAAGCACGGTGACGATGCCGACCCTTTCGCCCAAGCTCAATGCGTGGAGGACTGCCGGTTCGAAGCCGCCGACCACCGGGTAGTCCGCAATTTCCCGCGCCGCGTGCACCCCCGGATCGCCGAAGCAGGTAACAAACACGGCATCGACGCCGTCGCTGCTTGCCTCGTCGATCCGGTCGAGGATGCCCGGTGCGGCGAGGGCTTCGTCGTACTCGGACTCGATGCTTGCTGTTCCGCGGGCGAGGGCGACCACGTCGAAAGTCGTCCCGGGTGAAACCCAAGCGGCGATCTCAGCCCCGACCGACTCGGCAAAGGTGTCGCCGATGACGGGGACTATGACTCGAAGATGCATGACAGATCCTCCTGTAGGGGTACATGTGCTGGCAACACTAGGTCCCCCGTTCACAACCCGGAACGGGCAGCGAGCACTGCGAATACGGGATGACTGTGCGGGTTGCCCTGAACTGTCGGAACCCTTAACCGTGCTCGGTCTCGATGCTGCGGCAGGCCAATTGAAGTGCAAGCCGCTGGTTGGGATCATCCAGGTCCACGCCCAGGCGCTCGCGGAGACGGTGCAGGCGTGCCGTGACGGTGTTGCGGTGTAGGCCCAGAACGATGCTCGTGGTGGACACCGAGCCCCCGGCCTCGAGGTAGGCCTGCAAGGTGCGTAGGAGTTGGCCGCCGTCCACGCCTTTGAGCGGGGCCAACGCGGTCTCGGCGAAGGCCCTCAGGATCTCGGACTCCTGCCACGCGGCCAAGAGCCTCGCGACGCCCAGCTCATCGATGTGTTCGGCCGCAGGACGGTATTCGTGGGTTCTCGCCAATGTTGCGGCGTCGCGGGCCTCCAGGAGGCTGCTGACCAGCCCTCCGGGTCCGTGATGAACGCGCCCCACTCCGGCCACCACCTCCCAGTGTGCGGGCAGCTGGGCCAGCATGAGGCGCACCGAACGCAGGACCCGGCGGCCATCCGACGACGGCGGTTCGGTGGCGCTGCTGATCCAAACTGTCCACCCATCACCGCGGTCCACCACGGGTCCCATGAGCTTTTGGGCCTCAAGGGCGTTCCGAAGCTTCCTCATCGACGTGACCGGATCATCCCGCAAAGGATCCGGCACCCTCGCGGTCCGGACCAAATGAATTCCCACGTGCCAGTCCTGGAGCCGCCAACCTGCGGACAGCGCGCGTTCCACGACGTCTTGGCTGACCACGCCTTGCCCAGCGATCAGGTCCGCGAGAAGGCGGCCGTGGAACACGGAATCCCTTTCGGCTGCTACCCGCTGGCTAATGAGCCATGCTCGGACATAAGGTTCGGCCACCGCCAGGGCACTGGCGGTGGCAATGCGCTGGTGTTCGTCGCTGCCGGCAGTGTAGGACGCGAGCCATGCGGCGGCCTGGGTGGGGCCTGGCTCGGTCACGGGATGGATCAGGATCTGTCCGTCGGCGGAGGGATCGCTGTGCTGCGGGACGGCCAGGTCCAGCCTGAGCGTGGAAGGCAGGCTGATGGGTTCGCCGTGGATCGCACTCCCGTCCGATGAGAGCAACCAGACCGATTGGGACAACGCCAAGCCCAACGCGGCCAGAATGTCCTCTGCCGTTGTCTTAGTGCTGAGGCGGCGGACGACGTCCTCGATGAGCCTGGCCCTCTGCACTTCCGGTGCACGGACCCGGATGGTGAGCCGGTGGAGCAGTTCCACGAGGTCGGCCCCCACAACCGACAGCACTGGAATGCCAAGACGGTCGGCAAGGCGGAGGGTGGAGAGCAGGGGTGGTTGTTCCTCGGAGGCGATCAGCAGGGCGGCAACGCCAGCCGATTCGGCCCGCCGGACGAGGGCCTCCAAGCGGTAGGACGGCGTCACCGCTGCCGCGGCGCACACCATGAGGTGACCGTTCGCCGTCGTCGGGAGCTCCCCGCTGTACCAGCTCAAGTCCCGGACGGGACGATCGATTCCTTGCCTGCCGGCGACGACGGCGGCACCGGCGAGCACCGTTTCGGTGAGGAGATCCCGCACGCTGACCGGAGCGTACCCGGCGGTCATCGGGTGGCCTCCGGCTGGCCGGCGTCGATCCCGAAAGCGGTGAGTCCGATCAGCTCTTCAGCGCCGTCCGGCCAACCCGGAATCGACGAAAGGCGGAGCAGGGCGATGGATTGTCCCGAACGGAGCCTGTCCGGCGGAACGGGAACAAAGGTCACGGGGTCCAGCACAGCCAGGACGTCGGGCGCGGACGCGCGGGAGACGCCGTCGATGGCCACGTTCAGGTATTCGTCGAGCATGTCCAGCCTCAGGATGTGCCCGGCTGAGCGGTCCGTGACCGTGAGGCTGCCGGGGACTTCGCCGCGGCGGGGCCGGATCTCGTCCACCCTGCCCTCGCACAGCAGCTCGCCACCCAGCCGCTTGGCGAGGTCCGAAACACTACGCCCCGCCGAAGCGGCGAGGGCCCGGCCGAGCGCGAGGCATTTGCTCACCGAACCGGGCAGGCCAAGTGCTGCCAAAGTGTCGGCCCGGCAGGGGTAGAGAGCCACTGCTGCGGCACCACCAAGGGCGGCGACGTTGGCGCGCATGATCCGGTCCGCCGCATCGATGGAAGCGGATTCGATAATGACGGAGTCTCCCGCGGGCCCAACCACTGCCATAGGCGTGGCCGGGTGGCCTGCGGCGGCGAGGGTTGTCTGGCTGATCCGGGGGAAAGCCCGGCCCATGAGGTCGCCGTCCACCACGGGAAGCCCGAGCACTTGCGCGGCAACCAAAGGGATGAGTGCGTTCAACCCGCCGATTTCGATCACGCCAATGGCCCCAACGCGTTGCCGCAGGGCACCTGCCAGCGCGGTAACAGCGTTGGCAAAGTCTTCCCCGCCCGGTGGCCGCTCCGCGACGACGTCCGGCGCACCGGCGAGCCCGACATGGACCACCACCGTGTCCGGAGGCAAATCACCGGCCGCTACCAGACGGGCGCGCCCTCCGCCTTGGAGCACATGCCGCAAAAGCCGGGATCCGACGGCGGCATCCCCGCCGCCGCCGGACCCCAGCAGACCTGCTCCCGCGGCCAGCGCGGATACGTCGTCCACGCCCAGATAGCGTTCCACCGGTACTCGTTGCCTCACGGCAGAGCTGGCACGGGATAGATCCTCATGGTGATCATTGTGGCACGGGCGATTCAGCCGATCGGCATGTACTCGTGGTGGTAGCCGAAGTAGCCAGGTCCCACCAGTTCGAGCGCAGCATCGGTGCGCCAGCGGGGGTCGCACGGGGCAGCGAGGACCGTGACACGGACACCGTAGCGGAGCATCTCCGTGGTGACTGGCTCGCCGGAATCCGTGTCCAGCACACAGATGAGATCCGGGACGCTGGCCACCACTTCGCCGTCGCGCCGCGCCACGAGGTGTTCGTTCTGGAAGGCGAGTTCGAAGCGCGATCCCAGGTACTCGCCAACGCCATCCAAGTGTGCCTCGCCTCGTGCGAAACCGGCCTCCGTCCTGCGCTGGATGTCCACGATCTTGCCGGTGAACAGCTTCTTGCCGCGCAGCAGCTCCGTGGCCACCGCGACGGGATCCCGGTGCTGCTCGCGGGCTTCTCGGATGCCGGTTCCCAGCCGTTCGCACAAGGTGATGGTTCCGGGAACCATGAGCTCCTTGATTTGCTTACCGGTCAAGACATACAGGCTGACCGCGGCGGTGCAGCCCATCTCGATAGCTACGGCGCGGGCCAAGCGTTCGGCCCAGGCATTGTCGACGGTCTGCAGGGTAATCGCATTTCCGCGTTCGTCCGCCATGGTCATGGGGCTTGCGTGGACTCCGCTGAGTGTCGGCAGGACCATTTGAAGTTCCGGGAAGGCGCGCCCCATGGCGTCAGCATCAACTAGCGGCAAACCCAGTTCCGCCGCGGCAATAAAGGGAGTCACGGAGTTCAGGCCGCCAGCCTCGATGGAGACGGTGTGGGTGACGCGCTTGCCGATCAGCTGCTCGACGGCGCGCAGCGCGTTAGTGGCTTCGTCGCCCGCCGGCATCTTCTCCAGCATCACGGTGGGGGCACCCATGAGCGCAACGGGGACTACGACGGCGTCGTCCGGCAACTCGTCGACGTCGAGCAGGGTCACCGGACCGTGCTGGCGCAGTGCCTGTTCGGCCAGAAGACGGCCCACGTACGGATCGCCGCCGCCCCCCGTGCCCAGCACCGCCGCACCGCGGGCGATGTCCGACATTTGGGTTTCGTCAATTTCACGCATTGTTGCCTCCAAGAGCCAGGTTGCCGACTGCCTTGACCCGGATGCGCGTAGCGTTGCCGGGCAAGTACGCTAAGGGAACTTCTTCGATGTCCACGATCGAGACCGAATCGGGGCGTGCGCCGGCCGCGATGGCACGGTCAGTGGCTTCCTGCCGCGCGGCGTCGAGCACTGAATCGCGGCTGCCGGGATCCACAGAGAAGACCCGGTCCACTTCGCCGCCCACTTGCGCGATGGCGGCGCCGATCGCATTGGCAACGGAACCATGCTCGGGCCGCAGCACTGCCGAGGCGCCGGCCAGGTTGTCCGGAACCAGGAAGCCGCCGCCGCCGACCACCACCACGGGCACAGGTTCGGCCGAGGTCCGCATGCGGTCAACGGTTTCAGCCGTCCGCGTAGCGATGCTTTCCAGGGAGGCCCGCACCATTGCGGGGTCAAGCCCTGCGACGCGGTCGTTGTCACCGAGTTGGATCAGGCCAGCGGCTGCGGCAACGTCGGTGGCCGTCAGAGTATCTCCGCCGAACAGCAAGGCACGTTCGGTCAACGCGTAGCCGACGCTGCCTGGGCCTACCTCGACCCTTCCGTCGAGCGAGCGGACCAAACTGCCACCGCCAATTCCAATGGACAGCACATCAGGCATGCGGAAGTTCGTCTGTACCCCGGCGACCGCGACGTCGGTGGAGGCCTCGCGCGGGAAGCCAGACTGGAGGATGCCGACGTCGGTGGTGGTGCCGCCGACGTCGACCACCGCGCAGTCCTGCTCTCCGGAAAGGAACGCGGCCCCGCGCATCGAGTTGGTGGGGCCGGACGCGAACGTGGCCACGGGGTACCTGCGGGCGTAGTCGATGTCCATCAGGGTGCCATCGTTCTGGCTGAGGTATACGGGAGCGCTGATGCCCGCTTCGGCAACGGTGCGGCTCAGGCCCGAGGTGACGTGATCGGCGAGGTCGCGGAGTGCCGCGTTGATGATGGTGGCATTCTCACGGCCGAGCAGGCCCATCCGTCCGATCTCGTGGGAGAGGCTGACGGACAGCTCCGGGTATTCGCTGTCCACGATCTGTGCTGCCCGCAGCTCGAACTCGGCATTGATGGGGGAAAACACCGAGGACACGGCGATGGAGCGGGCCCCTGCATCCGCGACCTTGTCCAGGACTTCCCGGAACTCGCGCTCGTCGAAGGGGCTGATCTGGCGACCGTCGTACTCGTGGCCGCCGTGGCAGAGGTAGCTGTGTCCGCCGAGGACATCCACCAAGCGGCGCGGCCAGTCCACCAGGGGCGGCAGAGCCCGGGTGGCCGGAAGTCCGAAGCGGATGGCCGCCGTCGGGGTTAGGTTCTTGCCCTCCACGAGCGCGTTGATGAAGTGCGTCGTGCCGATCATGACGGCGGCCACGTCGCCGGGATCGAAACTGGCCGCTTCTCGGAGTTGCCGCAGGGCGCTGACGATTCCGCTGGTGACATCTTCGGTGGTGTGGGTCTTGGTGGCAGCCAGGACGCTGCTGCCATTCATGAGGACGGCGTCGGTATTGGTGCCGCCGACGTCTATGCCGATGCGCATCATGGTTGATTCTCCTTTGATTTCGGGTTCAGGGGCAGCCGGGTTCGGCGTCAGGGTGTGGCCCTAGGAGGCGGCAGGTTCCGGGACGGAGGCGGGTTCGTGGTCCGGGTAGGTCTTGGTGCTGCCGATGCCCCGGATCAGGCCAAGTCGCCCTGCGACGGCGTAGAGGATGAAGGCGATGAAGAGGGAATTGATGGACGGCAGTCCCCAAGCCACGAAGTATCCGATGACGGAGGCGAGCACCCAGATCACGATCGTGGCGGGTACCCAGGCGGGAGCATGCTCAGGCAAACGGCCGAGCTTGCGGCTGGATTCCAGTTCAGGGCGCCATTTCCGGACCACGAAATACTCGGCCACCATGATGCCCGCGATGGGTGGGAAGACCACGCCGAGAAGGATAAGGAAGTCCGTGAAGTGTCCCAGGATTCCGGCAGCGCCCAAAACCGTACCGATGAGGCCGACCGTGAGGGTGACGGCACCGCGGTGCAGTTTGCGTTTCATGGTGCGGTCGGCAAAGTTGACGATGCCCAAGGAGGCCGCGTAGAGGTTCCAGTCGTTGATCTTGAGCGTCGCGGTGATGACGATCAGTGTGCCGATGAAGCCCGATGTCGATGTGACGATCGCTACGACGTCGTTGGTCTTGAGTGCCAACGCCAGGAGGACACCGATGAGGCCGATGACGTACTCGCCCAGGGTGATGCCGAGGACGGTCTGCTTGACCACGTCCTTGGCGGAGCAGTTGAAGCGGGACATGTCCGGCGTAATGACCGCGCCAACGATGAAACCGCCCGCCACGATCGTGGTGCCTTGGATCAGTGTGAGTGTGGGTCCTCCGGGTGATGCCGTGAGGAGGTCGCCCAGGCTGTGCTTGGACAATTCGGCAATGATGGACCAGCCCGCGAGCAGGAGGAAGGCCGGTACTGCGACGTACGCGGTCCAGGCCATGGAAGCCATGCCGAACATGACGATCAGGGTGACCAGCACGCCGAATATCAAGGCCCATGCCCACGCGGGCAGGACTCCGACGAGGTTGGCCAACCCTTGCGCGGAGACGGCGTTCTGGATGCCGAACCAGCCGATGGCACTCAGGCTGATGGCGATGCCGATCAGCGATGAACCGGCTCCGCCGAAGCCGGTCCATCGGGCGAGTACCGACGTCGACAGGCCTTCGCGCTGTCCAGCGATACCAGTGAAGATGGTGACGATTTCGAGGATGACCGAGCCGAGAGTGATGGCGAGGACGGCGCTCCAGAAGTCCATGCCGAAGCCGAGGGTGGCGCCCAGCAGGAAGCTCGCCAGGGAACTGAGCTGGCCGAAGCGCTGGGTCGCTACGGAGAACCAGTGAAAGCGTGCGGATGCGGGAACCCGTTCAAGTGCATAGTCATCGTGGCCGACTGCTGTTGCCATCGGGACCTCCAAGGATTGTGGGTTGGGGAGGTCTTCAAGATATGCCGGAATGTGGGACGCATCACGGGGCGTGATGCCCTGTTTACGAACGGTAACAGGGCATCATGCATTTTCCTGTCACCCAAGACGCTCGCTCACCTTTGGGGTTGTTTTTCGAAACCGTCGCTCACATCTAGTGAGCGAGGGATCCCGGGATTGGCCATATATGTGAGCGAGGGTCGGGCGGAACGGCGGCACAAATGAGCGAGGGTCGGGTGGAACGGCCCTATATGTGAGCGGGCGTTCGGGGCGGGCGCTACTTCAGCAGCGCCGAAACCGACGACGGCGGCTGCCCGCCGCCGTCGTCGGCTGGACCTAACGTCAGTCGAGCGGCAGGGTGACGGTTACGCAGGTTCCGTTGCCCGGACTGGAGACCATGGAGACCTCGCCGCCCACTTCGCTGACGGCTATGGACATGAGGCGGAGGCCGAATCCGTGGTGTGCTCCGGTGGGCGTTGCCTCGCTGTCGAAGCCGGCGCCGTTGTCCGTGACTGTCAGCCGGATCCCGTGGTAGACGGCGGCGAGCCGGACGGTGATGTCGTGGGCGTGCGCATACTTGAAGGCGTTGCTGAGGACTTCCTTGGCGGCGTGGTAGAGCAAGGAAGCGGAGTCGGACGAGATTTCGACGCCATGGTGCGGCGTCTCCCAGTGGATTTCGGTCCCTTGGCGGCGGAGCGGAGCGGCCAGGCGGTCGATGCAGCCGGCGAGCCCCAAAGAGTGGAAGTCAACGGGTTGCTGATCGGTGATCACGCCGTTGATGGCGGTGACTTCGTCCAGGGCTGTTGTTGTCTTCATGGCCGGTCCTGCTCCCCTTGCAGCTTTGGTGCTTTCGCCGGCGGGTGGTCCGCCTGTGCTTGCATTAAGACTGGACCCGAGGAGTTAAGGTTCCCGCGATATTCGCTCAGTTTCGTCCTAATTTTTTGTCAGGAATCTTCCAAGTTCCGCACAGGCGAAATGAGGACGACGACGGCGGGGGCCCTCCCGCCGTCGTCGTCCTCCTCGTCCTCGTCGCCCTCTGGGTCGCGCTACTTCGCGAGGAAGCCGAGCAAGGCCTGGTTGACCTCGGCACCATGCGTCCACAGCAAGCCGTGCGGGGCGCCGTCGATCTCCACATACTCGGCGCTGGGGAGCGCTTCGGCGAACTTCCGGCCGGCGACGTCGATGGGGAGGATGTTGTCCGCGGTGCCGTGCACGATCAAAGCAGGCACGTCGATCTTGGGGATGTCGGCCCTGAAATCCGTGAGCCACGTGGGCTGTGCCGCCACTGAGGCATAGGCGCCTGACTGGGCTGCCAGGTTCCAACTGGCTCGCACTGATTCCTCGCTCAAGCGGTGCGTTCCGAGGAAGGTGGAGGCGTTGTAGAAGTTGTTGAAGAATTCGGTGAAGAAGGCGTAGCGATCGGAAATGACGGCTTCGGAAAGTCCGTCGAACACGGACTGCGGGACGCCTCCAGGGTTGTCCGCGGTCTGCAGGAGGAACGGCTCCAAGGAAGCCAGGAATACGGCCTTCGCCACTCGGGCGGAGCCGTACGTGCCGAGGTAGCGGGCCACCTCGCCGGTACCCATCGAGAAGCCCACAAGTACGGCGTCGTTGACATCGAGGGTGTTCAGCACGGTGTTCAGGTCCGCGGCGAAGGTGTCGTAGTCGTAGCCCACGGTCGGCTTACTGGACTTTCCGAAGCCGCGGCGGTCGTAAGTGATGACGCGGTAGCCGGCGTCGAGCAGTGCGGCGGTCTGCTTCTCCCAGGACGAACCATCCAGGGGATAGCCGTGGATGAGGACCACTGCCTGGCCGGTCCCGTGGTCCTCGTAGTAAATCTCTATCTCGGTGCTGTTTTCATTTCCGACGGTGATGTATGCCATGACTACGGTCCTTTCGTAGCGGATCTTGCCGAGTGTTTCCAGCCTACTGTCCGGGTACGACGGCGGCACGCCCTGCGCCATCAAGACGCTCGCTCACGTATGTGGGGGTTGCGGCGGACCCTCGCTCACTAACGGCTTCGGGAATGAATCCAAATACTTGAATGTTCAATTAATTATGGATTTTGGAATCTTCACTTTCGGTGAGCTATCCCGCGACATCAAGGCCGGAGTCTCCCTGTCACCGCACCAGCGGGTCAAGGACATCATTGAGCTGGCGAAGCTCGCCGAGCAGGCGGGACTATCGTTCCTGGGCCTGGGAGAGCATCATCGGCACGATTTCGCCCTCTCTGCCCCCGAAATGGTGCTCGCGGCCATCGCTCGGGAAACCACCAACCTGCGGCTGGGCACCGCCGTCACGGTTCTCTCCACCCAGGACCCTGTCCGGCTCTTCGAGCAGTTCTCCACGCTGGATCTAATTTCGGGCGGGCGGGCAGAGATCATTGCCGGCCGTGGCGCCTTTGTGGAGTCGTACTCGTTGTTTGGCCACAGATTGGAGGACTATGACGAGCTGTTCGAAGAGAAGCTGAACATGCTGCTCGCGCTGCGTGACAACGACAACCTTCGCTGGGAGGGAAGCCTGACCCAAACCGTCTGCGGGATGGACATAGCGCCCCGTCCGATCCAGGAAAAGTTGCCCATCTGGGTGGGCGTGGGCGGTACTCCGCAGAGTTTCGTCCGGGCGGGGCGGTTGGGCCTGCCGCTGTTTATCGCTCTGCTGTCCGGGCCGGCACGATTCCGCCGGCTCGTGGAACTGTACCGGGAGACCGCCGAAAACGCGGGACACGATGCTGCCGCCCTGCCGGTCGGTGCTGGGGGCCATTTCTATGTGGCGCCGACGTCGCAGCAGGCCAGGGACACCTTCTACCCCTACTATCGCGCCTACTTCGAGCAGAACATGCCCCGGCCAGTTGACCATTTCCCGCGAAACACCTTCGATGAATGGACCGAACCGGGTGGCGGCCTGCTTGTGGGAAGCCCCCAACAGCTCGTCGAAAAGCTACTGGAAATTCATAACGCCCTCGGTAACACGCGGTATCTGGCTCAGGTCGGTCTCGGCGGCTTGCCTTTCTCTGAGACGGCGCGGTCCATCGAGCTCCTGGCTACCGAAATCATCCCTGCAGTGAATCGCGAGATCGGCGTTGCTCTTGCGCGGTAAACCCCATGATCTGAGCGAGGGTTGGGGAAAGAGGCCCCATAGCTGAGCGAGGGTTGCACCTGATCACCTGCCATGCTTCGCCCTGAGGGAAAGCTCTAGTTGCCCCCAGCAACCAGTCGTAGACTGGCCTTCGAATCACTACGTGAGTTGGAGAACGATGCTCTGGAAACTTCTCGTTCAGTACCTGCGGCCACATCGGCGGCTGCTGATCGCCGTCGTCATTTTCCAGTTGGCGCAGTCGATAGCTTCCCTGTATTTGCCCACGCTGAATGCCGACATCATTGACGAAGGCGTGGCCAAGGGGGATACCGGATACATCCTGGGGACAGGCAGCCTCATGTTGCTCATCACCCTCCTGCAGATCGCCTGTTCGATCACGGCGGTGTACTTCGGCGCGAAAGCCGCCATGGGCTTGGGGCGGGACCTGCGCGGCGCTATTTTCACGAGGGTGGGGGAGTTCTCCGAGCAGGAGGTCACCCGCTTCGGTGCGCCCTCGCTGATCACGCGCTCCACCAACGATGTGCAGCAGGTCCAGCAGCTCGTCCTGATGTCCTGCACCCTCATGGTTGCGGCGCCCATGCTCAGCATCGGCGGCGTCATCATGGCTGTCCGTCAGGATGCGCAGTTGTCCTGGCTGATTGCCGTGAGCGTCCCCGTGCTGCTCGTTGCGGTGGGCCTCATTGTGAGCCGGATGGTACCGCTGTTCCGCAAGATGCAGGTCCGGATCGACACCGTGAACCGGGTGCTCCGCGAACAGCTCGCCGGCATCCGCGTTGTGCGCGCGTTCGTGCGCGAGGACATGGAGACGGAACGCTTCGCCTCGGCCAACCAGGACGTCACCGAGATGGCGCTTCGGGCCGGGCGGCTCATGGCCCTCATGTTCCCCGTGGTGATGCTGGTGCTCAACGTCTCCAGCGTGGCCGTGATCTGGTTCGGATCTTTCCGGATCGACGACGGGTCCATGCAGGTGGGCACCTTGATCGCCTTCCTGAGCTACCTCATGCAGATCCTCATGTCCGTCATGATGGCCACGTTCATGGCCGTCATGATCCCTCGTGCGGCCGTTTCGGCGGACCGCATCGGACAAGTGCTGGAGACCCAATCGAGCGTGCGGCCTCCCGAGAACCCGGTGACCGAGACTGCCGGCCGCGGCGAGCTTGAATTGCGCGACGTCGGATTCGCCTACCCGGGTGCCGAGCAGCCGGTCCTCAGCGGCATCAGCTTCCGGGCACGCGCAGGCCAGACAACGGCTATCATCGGCAGCACGGGCGCGGGCAAGACCACCTTGGTGAACCTGCTGCCGCGGCTCTTCGACGCGAGCAGCGGCTCGGTGCGGATCGACGACGTCGACGTCCGCGAACTTCACCCGGACCTCTTGTGGGGGCACATCGGGCTGGTCCCACAAAAGCCCTACCTGTTCTCCGGCACCGTCCGAAGCAACCTGCTCTACGGCAAGCCCGACGCCACAGAGGAAGAACTTTGGCGTGCGCTCTCCATCGCACAGGCCCAGGACTTCGTCGAGGAAATGGAGGGTGGGCTTGACGCTCCGATCTCGCAGGGCGGCACCAATGTTTCCGGCGGTCAGCGGCAGCGCCTCGCCATCGCCCGGGCACTCGTGAAGCAACCCGAGCTCTACATCTTCGACGACTCCTTCTCTTCCTTGGACACCGCCACCGACGCCAGGCTCCGCCAGGCGCTCAAGCGCCACACTTCCGGCGCCACCATGGTCATCATTGCGCAGCGGGTGTCCAGCATCGCCGACGCCGAGCAGATTCTAGTGCTCGACGACGGGCGGCTCGTGGGGCGCGGAACCCACGAAGAGTTGTTGGAGGCTTCAGAAACGTACCGCGAGATAGTTTCCTCACAACTGGCAGCGGAGGAGGCGGCATGAGCGGCACAGCAGGCACAGCCAGCCGCCCGCAGCGTCCCCCGATGGGACCAGGCCGCGGCGGACCCTTCGCGGGAATGAGCATCCCGGCCGAAAAGGCCATGAACTTCCTGCCCTCGGCCAAGCGGCTCCTGGGCACACTGCGGCCCGAGCGCTTGTGGCTGACACTGGTCCTCTTCCTCGCCGTGGCCAGCGTGACCCTGTCCGTGATCGGCCCCCGGCTGCTGGGCGAGGGCACCAACTTGATCTTCGCCGGCGTCGTGTCCAAGCAGCTTCCCGCCGGGGTGAGCAAGCAACAGGTCATCGACGGGCTGCGCGCTTCCGGCCAAGGCTCCAAAGCGGACATGTTGAAGGGCATGGACCTGACTCCCGGCGTCGGAATCGACTTCGGGGCGTTGTCCTCGATCCTGCTGTGGGTGCTGGTCTTGTATGTCCTGGCCTCAGCGTTCGGCTGGATTCAGGCCTACGTGCTCAACGGCGTCGTGCAGCGGACCGTGTACCGGCTCCGCGAGCAGATTGAAGCGAAGATCAACCGGCTTCCGCTGCGCTATTTCGATTCGGTGCAGCGCGGCGAGCTGCTCAGCCGCGTGACCAACGACGTCGACAACATTTCGCAAAGCCTCCAACAGTCCATCAGCCAGGCGGTCACGTCCCTGCTCACGGTGGCCGGCGTCATCTTCATGATGTTCCTGCTCTCGCCGATTCTGGCGTTTATCACCTTGGTCACCGTGCCGTTGACGCTGGTGACCACCGTGCTGATTGCCAAGCGCTCGCAGAAGCTGTTCGTGGCCCAGTGGAAGAACACCGGCGAGCTGAACGGCCAGATCGAAGAGACCTACACCGGCCACGCGCTCGTGAAGGTGTTCGGCCGCCAGCGCGAAGTGGAGGAGCGCTTCCGCGAGAAGAACGCAGAGCTGTTCTCGGCCAGCTTCGGCGCCCAGTTCATCAGTGGCTTGATCATGCCGGCACTGACATTCATCGGCAACCTGGTCTATGTCGGGATTGCAGTGGTGGGCGGCTTGCAGGTGGCCTCCGGCGCCATGCAGTTGGGCGATGTCCAGGCCTTCATCCAGTACTCCCGGCAGTTCACGCAGCCCTTGGCCCAGCTTGGTTCGATGGCCAATCTGCTCCAGTCCGGCGTCGCGTCCGCCGAGCGCGTCTTCGCGCTCCTCGATACCGAGGAGCAAAGCGCTGATCCTGAGCCTTCAGCTGTTCCCGAGGTGACGCGCGGACGACTCGTGTTCGAGAACATTTCCTTCTCCTACTCGCCAGACAAGCCGTTGATCCAGAATCTGAGCCTGGTGGCCGAGCCCGGACAGTCCGTGGCGATCGTCGGGCCTACCGGGGCGGGCAAGACCACCCTGGTGAACCTGATGATGCGCTTCTACGAGCTGGACGCGGGGCGGATAACGCTCGACGGCGTGGACGTCGCCTCGATGTCGCGCTACGAACTGCGCTCGCGGATGGGCATGGTGCTCCAAGATACGTGGCTGTTCGGCGGCACCATCCGGGACAACATCGCCTACGGACGGCCCGAAGCTACCGAAGCCGAGATCCTGGAAGCCGCCCAAGCAACGTACGTGGATCGCTTCGTGCACTCCCTCCCGGAGGGCTACGACACCGTGCTCGACGACGAGGGCAGCAACGTTTCCGCCGGGGAGAAGCAGCTGCTCACCATCGCCAGGGCATTCCTGGCCCGTCCGTCAGTCCTGATCTTGGACGAGGCCACGAGCTCCGTGGACACCCGGACCGAGGTTTTGGTGCAGAAGGCCATGAACGCCCTGCGTTCCGACCGGACGAGCTTCGTGATCGCACACCGCCTCTCCACGATCCGCGACGCCAACCTCATCCTGGTGATGGAGTCCGGCCAGATCGTAGAGCAGGGAACCCATACGGAGCTGTTGGCTGCTGGTGGCGCGTACTCGCGGCTCTATGAAGCCCAGTTCGCGGCGCCGGTGGCGGAGGTCTGAGGCTCATCAACCCGCCAGAGCTCCTCAGCCTGCCTGGTGGCCGGATTGAACTCCGCGATGCGCGCAGTGGCAGCACCAACTCGGTGGACCTGGTGGGCTTTGAAATTGGAAGGACGGCGGTTACTCGGGCCGAGTTTGCCGGTGTCAAGCGCGACCCCAGCCCTGGTCATTCTCCAAACGCGCCGGCACACGGTGTCACCTGGCTTGAGGCCATCGATTGGTGCAACGCGGCCTCGGGAGCGGAGGGTCTCAGCCCGGCATACGCCCGCACCGGACGAAACGTCGAATGGAACGTCGCGGCCAACGGCTACCGGCTGCCCACCGAGGCGGAATGGGAATACGCCTGCCGCGCCGGGTCCTCGGGTCCGCACTATGGTCCGCTCAACGAGATTGCATGGACCGCGAAGGACGGCTTGTCCGCACCCGCCGGCGTCGCGTTAAAGGCTCCCAACGAGTTAGGCGCCTACGACATGCTCGGGAACGTCTGGGAGTGGTGCTGGGACTACGCGGATCCGGCGAGATACGGCGACTACAGGACATTCCGTGGTGGTGGCTGGGCTGACGAAGCCTGGAACGTGCGTGCGTCGGTACGGCGGGGCAGCGCTCCGGATGCCGTCCTGGAAGACGTTGGATTCCGGGTGGCACGTGGCGCCACGGGCATTCCAGCCGCAAGCTCTGGGCAGGGTTGGTCGGACGAAGCCGACAGGAGCCGGGCAAGAGTGCGCGGCCCGATTCCGTTCGGTTGGACTCCGCTGAAGTTCGACTAAGGGCGATATACCTATGCCCATTGACTCCCCTCCGCCGTCGGCATATCCTACAACCAAATGGTTGTAGATCAGCTCAGTGAAACCGAACTTGACCGCCTGTTCCAGGCACTTGCCGATGCCACGCGTCGGGATATCGTCCGACGAGTGACTATCGGGGAGTACTCAGTGTCCGGCTTGGCCGCTCTCTACGCCATGAGTTTCGCCGCTGTCCAGAAACACGTGGCGGTGTTGGAACGCGCGTCCCTCATAACGAAGGAGAAGCGCGGAAGGGAGCAGATCGTGCGGGGCAACCATGATGGCTTGCAAAAAGCCCGCCAGCTGCTCGATGAGTACGAGGCGATCTGGCGGCAGCGCGTCGAGCGGATCGCAGACATCCTCGCCGAAAAATAGGAAGGGTTCCGCAATGACGGTCATCAGTTCCACCAAGAATCCCGAAGCGTTGACCTTGACCCTCGTCGCTGAGTTCGATGCCAGCCCCGAACAGGTCTGGCAAATCTGGGAAAACCCGCGCCAGCTCGAGCGCTGGTGGGGTCCACCCACCTGGCCAGCCACGTTCGAGCAGTACGAGTTCGAGCCGGGTGGGAAGGCCAGCTATTACATGACCGGTCCCGACGGCGAGAAGCCCCGCGGCTGGTGGCGCATCACGTCCGTCCAAGCTCCGACCCGGCTGGAGTTCGACGACGGTTTTGCCGACGAAAATGGCGCACCCGTCGAGGACATTGGTGCCGGCCACGCGATCGTGACCATCGAGGAGATAGGCGACCGCACCCGCATGACCATCCTGTCCATCTTCGAATCAGAAGAACAGATGAAGAAGATGATCGACATGGGAATGGAAGAGGGAATGCAGGAGGCGGCCGGCCAGATCGACGCGCTTATTTCCGAGCACTCCCGCGCCTGACCCTTCCCTTCGGACTGGCCCGGAACAGCGAACGACGGCGGGAGGTGAGTCCCGCCGTCGTCGTCGCTTTGCGTCCGAAAGGGCGCTGTTACAGGGAGTGTGCGTCGAAGGCGGTGGCCTTGGCCGCGCCGCCGTTCAGGCTGACAGTGAAGGTGTTCGGCCCGCTGCAGGTAACCGCGATGCTGGCCTTGGGGGTGTTGTGGCGCACCGAGAAGTCGTGCACCAGCGCGTCCAGCGTGTGGTGGGTGGTTGAGCGGTCCCAAATCTTCAGGGTTACGGAGTCGGCAGTTTCAAACGTCATTGTTCAGTGCTTCCATTCATGAATCCGGATATCCGGCTATCGCGCCAGTGCGAAAGCCGCCGTACAAGCCTTTCCATAGTGCACAGTGAGGCGATGGCGGCTCAAGCCAGAACGGCGTTTGTTGCTAGTGAGACTCATCACAGCGGTGTCTCGTGGGATGCAAGGTGCAATGCGCCGAAGACGGGGTCCTGGGTGAGGACCTGCAGAGTGTCGAGGCCTCGAGTGGCAAGGGCTATACGCATGGCTGTCTGCAAAGGGGGCTGGTTCATGCCGAGGCCACCGCCGAGGACAATGGGCCCCTCGATGTTCAGTTGCTCAGCGCATTTTGCTGCCAACGAGGCAAGATCGGCGCCTGCCTGGAGGATCATGTCCAAGGAGGCGGCATGCCCCGAGGCCGCGCACTCAAAGACAATCCGTGATTTGGAAGCCCAATATTCGCGCCCGGTGTCGCCGTGGAAAACTGCAATCAAACCCTCCGGACCGAGGAGTCCACAAGATTTCACAAGCGCTTTCGTCAGTTCGTCGGGGCGCAGCCCGTTGTTCATACGCTCGAGGCTGTACTTCACCGCTTCACGTCCGAACCAGTAACCGCTGCCTTCGTCGCCAAGCAAGTAACCCCAGCCGCCCGCACGCGCCTCGTCCTCGCCGTTAGTACCCCAGGCCGCGGATCCAGTGCCGGCGATCACGGCGATTCCGGTGCTGCAACCTGCGGCAGCCAGCAGAAGGCGCGTGTCATGGACAACGGAGACGACGGCGTCGGGAGCCAACGGCTGGATCAGTTCCGCCAGTGCGTTTGCATCTTCGGCGGTGTCGATCCCTCCGGAACCAACCACCACGCGCGCAACGGACTCAGCGCGGAGGGTGGCAAAGACGCCCTCCAGGTTGCTGCGGGCCTGGGTCCGGCTTACGTTCTGGACATTGGCGCTGCCGCCGGAAGTATCGGCAACGGCAGTGCCATCCAACCATTTGATGCCGCGCGTCTTTGAACCTCCGATGTCCAAACCTACAACTGCGCCGATCGTACTGGGGTGTGTCACTGCTTAGCCCTGGTCTGCCCGGTAGAAGTACATCTCCCGCGATCCCGAAGGGGCATCCCAGCCTTGGGCGAACATCCACGTTCCGTCGAACTTGAGCAGGCCGCCCCAAGCCAGTGAGCCTCCCCTGTGCATCGCCTTCTGGGTGAACGGTTTGTCCACGTCGTAGAGCGCCTGCGCAGCGGAGAACTGGCCGTCTGCATCACCGTAGAAGAAGTCCAGCACCAGCTTGCCGCCGCCGCTCCCGGTGCTGCCGCCGTCGTCGACAATGGCGCAAGCCACTTCGTGCAGCGAGCCGCCCAGCGGCCCAAGGTCCAGATACTCCTGCGGCCCAAACGTCCAATTCACCATGTCTGTGGACCGTCCCACGTGCGTGGTCCCGCCGCAGCCCTCGGACAGATACATCAGGTAGTGCCCGCCGATCTTGACGGCGTCGCCCTGGGCGTTCCTGGGGATGACGGCCCCCTTGGCCCAGAACCGCGAAACCTCGTAAGGAACGGCCAAGCCGAGCTTTTCCCAATGGATCAAATCGTCGGACACCGCGACATTGATGTCGCAGCCGACATCGCCAAGGGGATAGACATCCGGGTCCTGGCCAGACTGCTCCTCGCTGCGGTCGATCGTCCAGATCCCGTTGTAAAACATGTAGTAGCGGCCATTGGCCTGGTACACCTTGGGATCTTCGCAGCCAAGGATCTCATTGTCCTGGGTGGGGTAGATCACCGGATTGGACGGGCTGTCCTGCCAACCGGTTTCGGGATCGTAGACGGCGACGCCGATGCGGCTCGAGACCGATTCCTTGCGCGGTGATGCGCGGTAGAAGAGGTAGAGCTTGCCGTCGCGCTCCATCACGGAGGGATTGAAGATCGAATCCGCGGTCCAGCCGATGCCGGTTGGATCGGCCCAGTCCTGGACTTGCCGGAACGTCAGGGAATCGTCCTTGTGGAACGGGCCAACAGCCCATTCCGGGTGCTCAGGATACTCGGCGGAGAACTGGTCGGTGGAAATGGTGTCGGTCAGCGGATTGCTGAACGTGAGCGCTCCCTCGTAGCTGTGGAGCAAGGCTTCTTTAGTGATTTTCTGCATGGGTTCTTCCTGTTGCGAAGGCTGGGAGCCGGTGGGGACTAGTTGCGGACGAGGGTCACCCAGGTGAAGCCACCCGGGGCTACAGTGACGCGGCCGGAGTGGTCTGCGCCGTTCTGGTCAGGACCTGGTGCGACGGGCTGGCCTGAAGCGTCAAAGGCTTGCTGGCTCACATGGAACCCTTGGGGCATGTCCACTTTTCGGTCGATGTTTCCCGGGGCCGCGCTGATGTACAGGGTCGATTGGCCTCCGGAGCCGGAGACGGAAACCGAGGAGATCTGCGGCTGCAGCAGCACACCGTCGATCGACACATCGCTTCCGGCCTTGGCGGTCAGGCTGTCCTGGCCCGCCGGTATCGCGTGGTCAAGGGAGAACGGGAAGAGCTTGCCCGGAGCAGCCGTGACGCCTTGCTCGCCGGCGCCACCGTTGGGCGTGGTGCCGAGGAAAGTGCTCCCGGACGTCCACGACGTCGTGCCGGCGGCTTCTGGGCGCTGGTTCACGATCGGGTACGCGTTCCGTGCCTGGTCCGAAACCGGGACCGGGATCGTCAGGGTACCGCCCGCGTTGAGGACGACGTATGCACCGCCGGACCAGTTCGCTTCACCAGTCCATGAGGAGGCAGGTTTGACCACGGCGCCGCCGGTGATGGTTCCGGATTCGGCTTCGGCCACCATGAGTCCGTCCGTCCCCACCGTGCTGCTGATCCCTAGGGCCTTGGCCTTGAGCTCCGGATCGGCGTCCAAGGCGAGCATGGACAACAACGTGTGGATGGTGGATTCCGCCCCGGAGTTGGGGTTGACGCGGCCGTCGGTTTCGATGCCGTCGATCGCTGTGCCTGTTGCCGGGTTGTACGCAGGCTTTCCACTGCGGTTGGCACCGAAGTACCAGCCGGCAGCAACCGCCGCGACGTCCAGCAGGCCGGGAGCATTCGCGGCTTTGGCGGTCGCCACGAGTCCTTCAACCCGCGAGTCCACGCCGTAGGCTATCTGCGCCTCACCCGGGGTCGGGCTCCAGGCATTATCCGGTCCGCCCGCGGCGAGGAGCTGCGGAGTGAACTGGGCGGAGTCCTTCACCGCGGCCGTCAGCAGATCAGGGCGATGCAGCAATGGGGACGCGTTCGCGACGGCGGCCGCGGCCATTCCGCCCCAAGCGTGCCACAGGGTCCGGGACTGGTTCCACGGAAGAATCGCGCCAAAGGGCCACTGCTGAACCGATCCCGAAGACATCCCGGCGATACCCTCGGTGAGCTGGCTTAGCGCGGTGGCGGCAGCGCCGTCGTCGGGCGCGGCCTTTGAGTAGGCGGAGAGTCCGAGCACGGCCTCCGCCGAGGCATCCGCCCCTCCGGTGATGAGCCAGGCAGGGACCTTGGCGCCGTCGGCAACGTCGTACTTCCCGTACTTGGCGAGCGACTGCTTGTTCAGGGACCCGACGGCGAGGTCCAGCCTGGACTGCAGGAACGCGGCGAACTGGGGATCGGCGGACTTGAACGCCGCATACCCTTCGCCCAGCGCCCACACGGTCCGGGCAAGCCAGTAGGACTCGGCTGAATCGCTGGGGTCGGGAAGTTCCACAGGCTTGGCGCTCGGCGTCAGTGCGCCATCGGCTTGCTGCCACAAGACCACGTTGCCGGCATTGGGGCCGGAAGTTGTCTGCAAATACGTCAGCTCGCGCAGCACGTCGAAGGCACGGGTGCGGCTCGAGGCGTCGCCGGTCTGCTGCCAATGACGCAAGTAGACGACGGCGGTGCGCGCAACGTCGTCCGCGTTGAAGGCCCCCTGGCTCCAGTTGCCTGTGACAGGGTCCTTGGAACCTCCGCCTACCCGCGTGTAGCTGCCGTCGGCATTCTTGTTGGCGTACGTCCACGGTGCTTGTGCTGCTGGGTGTTCGCCGATCTGGTACGTCGTGTGGCCATCCACGGCGTGCAGGGGAACCGTGTCCAGCAGGAAATTCAGGTGGGAAAGATTGGTCAACGGCGCCTGCGACGCAGCAGCTTGCGCCTGAGACGCCGTGGCCGGAACCGGCTGCGTCGCTGAGGCCACGCCTGCCCCGGCCAGGAGCATCGACAGCGTTGCAACAACTGCCACCGGGGCGGATTTCAGCCGTGCATAAACAAGGGGAGGTGTCATGTCTAACTCCTAGGGGCGTGGAAGAGGGGCTGGACTGCCGGGCGCGGTACTGCTTTTAGGCGCGGTCCAGGCGCGCCACGCCGATCTTCGAATCAGCCATGCCATAGAAGACGAACAGCTGCTCGCCGATCTTCTCTATTGCCGTCGGAAAAACGACGTTGGGGACGATGCCCGAGATCTCGTCTTCCGTTTCCGGTGCCAGGAGCGGCTTGTCACTGCGGGCGATCACGATCGAGGGATCGTCACTGTCGAGGATCATCGCAGCGGCGGTGTAGTTGACGTTCTGCTGGTGGTCGAAGGCGGACTTTTCCATCGACCCGGTGACGCCGTGGTAGATCAGGAGCCAGCCCTCGTCGACCCGGATCGGTGCCGGTCCGCCGCCGATCTTGAGTTCTTCGAAGGGGAACTCGCTCAGGGCCACGAGCTTGTGCTTGCGCATGTGGACGAGGTTGCGGATGTCCTTCTCGACGTCGGCAACTGCGACATAGGAAATCCAAATGCCGGGGCGGTTGTCATCGAGGCCGGCCGGCAGGTGCTCGCCTTCGCCCTCGCGGATCCAACCGAGGTCCCACATGGGGCGGTGCAGCAAAGCGTAGGAGGGAACGCCGTCGGGATCGTTGACTGGTTCCGGGAAGAACACGGCGTCCTTGTTGGCGAACAAGTTCAAGTCCATGGACAAGTCCGCCTGGTACTCGAAATGGCAGGGCCCCAAACGGTCCCACGTGCGCAGGTCTTCGGAATGGGCGAAGGCCAGGCGGGGGCCCAGCGGTCCGTACGCAACATAGGTCATGAGGTGGCGGCCGAGGGACGGCACCCAGGTGATGCGGGGATCTTCCGTTCCCGCGTTGTTGAGGCCCCTTTCCCATCCTTCGTCCGGTGCCAGGACGACGCCCTGGCGTTCGACGCCGGACGGCACGCCGTCGTCGCCGATGATCACCTTGGCGAGCCCGACGCGGGAGACGTTGCCCTTCGCCACGAGGCGCGGCAGGAGGTACAGCTCACCGTCGGGTCCGCGGCCGCTGGCCGGGTTGAGGACGCCTTCGGCTTCGAACTCGTTCCCGTCCTCCGGAGTCATGATGACGCCGGCGCGGGTGAGGGTGAAGGGGACGGTGGGGAGTGCTGAAGTTGGGGAAGTCATAGAGCTTAGCCCTTTACGCTTGAACCGATATTGGTGGAAATGAATTGGCGCTGGAAGAAGATGAACAGCGCGACGGCGGGGGCCGCGAGGACGCAGGCACCGGCAAGGATGGCGCCGAACGGGTTGGATGCCGTGGCGGCAATGTTCGAGATGTAGTTCGCCAGGGAGACGGCGAGCGGTTGAATGGCTTGGTCCTTGGTGACGAGGAACGGCCACAGGAACTCATTCCACGGACCGATGAAAGTCAGCAGGATTGCCGTGACGATGGCGGGCCGGACCAGGGGGATCGCGATCTGCCAGAGGATCCTCAGCTCGCTGGCTCCGTCGATGCGGGCGGCCTCGAACAAGGTGGAGGGCAGCTGCATGAAGTACTGACGGAAGACGAACACCGCGGTCGAATTGATCGCGAACGGCAGGATCATGCCCAGGTACGTGTCCGCAAGTCCGTAGTCCCGGACAATCATGACGTACAGCGGGATGAGCAGGAGCTGGAACGGAATCATCTGCACCAGCAGCATCATCCCGAAGACAACCCCCTTGCCGCGGAACTGCATCTGGGCGAGCGCGTAGCCCACCAGGAGCCCGAAAACCACCGTGAAGAAAATGACGCCACCGGTGAAGATACCCGAGTTGACCAGGCCTTTCAGCAGGTCGATCGAGTTGTTGATGTTGCTGTAGTTCTCGCCGGTGATGTTTGCCGGGCTTGGGAACGCGCCGGCCACTGAAGTGTCCGGGGACGTCTGCAGCGAGCCGATGAACATGTAGTAGAACGGGAACAGGAAGACGAACGCTCCTAGCGCCAACAGCACGAAGCTGCCCACGCCGAGGTTCTTGCGCTTCGCCACGGAACTGCCCTTGCGGGAGGCCGGCGCTACGGGTGTCGGGGCTTCGGAAGTCGCTCCTTCGTGAGCGCCGGCACCAGGCCGGCGGGCGTCGTCGTCGTTCCTGAGAGGCGTCTTGTTGAAAATCGACACGTCAGTCCTCCTTCCCGCCTACGAGGCGTTTCTGGATCAGGGCGATCAGCAACACGCCGATCACGAGCACCACGCCCAGCGCTGCCGCGACATCGGGATTCCCCTGCAGGATCCCCTTCTGGTACATGAGGAACACGGGCGAGGTCGAGGCTCCGTCCGGTCCGCCTCCGCCCGTGAGCAGATAGGGCTCAGTGAACAGGTTCGCTCCTGTGATGGTGGCGAGCAGCGTCACCAATACGCTGGCCGAGCGCACTCCCGGAACGGTGATGTTCCAGAACTGGACCCATTTGTTCCCGCCGTCCACCGAGGCCGACTCGTAGAGCTCGTCCGGGATGTTTTGAAGGGCGGCCAGGTAGAGCAGGATGAAGAACCCCAATTGCTTCCACGTCACGTACAAAGCGACGGTCGGCATTGCCAGCCAGGAGTTCGTCAACCACGAGGGGTTCGGGGCCAGCGGCCCCAGAATGGAGTTGACCAGCCCGTCCTGCTGGAACAGGAAAAGCCAGACCCCGACGACGGCGACGCTCGCCGTGACGTATGGGACGTAGTAGCTGACCCGGAAGAAGGTCTTGAGCCGGGTGACGCGGTTCAAGGCGTTGGCCAGGACCAGGGACAGGCCCACGGTCAGCGGCACGTTGATGATCAGGAACACGCCGATATTGGCGAAGGACCGTTGTACTTCGGGATCGGACAGGACGCTGATGTAGTTGTCCAACCCCACGAAGGGACGGTCAACCTGGACGCCCGGGGCGGTGAAGAAGAACTGGTGGAAGGAAATGTAGACGGCGTACCCAAGCGGATAGGCCAGCACCGCAAGGACGAAGATGACATAGGGGGCGCTGAACAGCAGTCCCAATGGCTGGCGGCCCAGGAAGTTCTTGCGTTTCCTGGGCGCCTGCCGCTGGTCCACGGTCCGCCCGGCAGTGTCTCCCGTGGCGGGACCCCCAGCTGAGCGAAGTGACATGGGGATTCGCCTGCTACTTCTGGGCTGCCAGTTGGTTGATCTTGTCAGATGCACCCTTGAAGGCGTCGTCGATGCTCTGGTTGCCGAAGATCACGGACTTGCTCCAGGCGTCACGGAAGGTCTGCCAGATCTGGACTGAGTTGGAGACGTTGGGGACTTCCACGGTCCGCGCGGCTTCGTCGGCGAAGGTCTTGTAGGCCGGGTTCTGGTTGAAGTAGTCCGCGTAGGTGGTGGCCAAGTCCTTGCGCATCGGCATCTGGCCGGTTCCCGAGAGGAGCTTGCCGTCTTGTTCCTTGCTGGTGGCGAACTTCATGACCTCCCACGCGGTGCCTTGGTTCTTGCACGAGGAGTACATGGCGATGTTCTTGGCGTCGGAGAAGGTGGAGCCGTCGGTCTGGGCTTGAGTACCCGGGACCGGGACCGTGCCCCAGTTCACCTTGCCCTTGTAAGCCGCGACTGCCCAGGGGCCGGCGAGGGACATGCCGGCCTTGCCGTCAGCGAAGGAGTCACCCTTGTACGCTTCCTTGGATGCCAGGTTCTCCTTGTAGAGGGTCTGGAACATGGTGGCGACCTGCTTGCCTTGATCGCTGTCAAAGGTGGACTTGCCATCCTTGAGCAGCGTGGTGCCACCCGAATTGGCGGCATAGAACGGGTAGAAGTCGAACCAGGGCTGGTAGAAATCGCTCGTGGGCGAAGGCCACACGGCGTTCGCGACTGCGCCGGACTTCACGAGGGTTCGGGCAGTGTCCAGGAACTCGGACTGCGTGGCAAGCTTGGGCTTTTCCGGGTCCAGGCCGGCCTTCGCGAAGACGTCCTTGTTGTAGAAGAGGACCACCGGGTTGGACTTCCACGGAAGCTGGTACGTCTTGCCGTCGGAGGACTTGTACTGATTGGCGAGGTCGCCGGTACGGTCCTTGATGTACTGGGCGCCGTCCGGGAAAGAGTCCAGCGGGACCAGGCCACCCTGCTTCTGGAACTGCGGAACAGCTACCGGGGCCGTGTTGAAGACCAGGCAGGGAGCGTTGCCGGCGGTGATTGCTGCCCCGATGACCTCTTCGGAGCTCTTGCCTGCGGGGATTTCCTGCGCATCGACTTGCTGGTCAGGGTGGGCAGCGTTCCATGAAGCCACCATGTCCTTGCCCCACTTCACCTCGAACTCGTTGTTGGAGTACCAGATCTTGATGGGACCCTTGGCCGTGGTGGCGGAGTTCGCTCCAGAAGCTGTGCTGCTGGAGGCGCCTCCACCGCATGCTGCCAGGCCGGCTCCGATAACGGCAATAGCGGTAAGGGAGAGGACTCTCGAACTGATTTTTCCGTGCTTCATTGCAACTCCTTTTGCGGGTAAAAACTGAAAATGCGGTGGCGGCATTGCCTTCAAGCGGGAATGGCAAATAGCCCCACCCAATTGCGGGTAAATCGGTAATAGTCAGGCTGGACGTCTGAGGCGGCTAGTTTTTCGGCATGCTGGGGGCCGGCCCGGTGGATGCACGGACTACCAGCTTTGGCGATGGCAGATAGACGTCTTCAGCCGGGGCTCCGCCGAGGAGGCTCAGCAACTGCTGGGCGGCAACCCGCCCCCAGAGCAGTGGATCGGCGGGAACAGTTGTCAACGGAGGGTTGAGATATGTCGCGAGCTCGGTGTCGTCGTAGCCCGTGATGGATAGATCGTCGGGAACAGCCAGTCCGAGGGACTGGGCGTAGGACTGTCCGGCAGTGGCCATCAGATCGTTCGCGTAGATGATCGCAGTGGGTCGCTTGGGCGAGCGAAGCAGCTCCGTGGTAGCAGCCAATCCGCCGGCTGCGGTGAAGTCGGCTTCAATGAAGGAACCGGCTTCGAGCCCGGCTTTCGACATGGCGTTTTGCCAAGCCAACCGCCGGCTTCGGCCGTGGATGTAACTCTGCGGTCCGCCCACGTGCCCGATTCTGGTGTGTCCCAGGGAAACGAGGTGCTCGACGGCGGCCGCTATGCCTTCCGTATCGTCCATGCAGACGGCAGGGAACGGCGAGGGGGTTTCAGGCCGGTTAAGGGTGACGGCCGGAATCTTCAGGCTCGTCAACAAAGCGATCCGGGAGTCGTCAACCCTCATGTCCGTAAGGATGACGCCGTCCACGCGGCTGTCGGCAGCCAGCTTCCGATAGCCCAGCTCCTCAGCTTCGGCGCTGGCGGCGACCGTGAGGACCAACGCGTATTCGTGCTCAACCAGGGTGGTCTCGATCCCGGCGATGAACGCGGGGAAGAAGGGGTCCGTACCCAAAAGCCTGGGATCCCTTGCCACCACGAGCCCCACGGCGAAGGCTTTGGCGGAAGACAGGCTCTTGGCGCGAAGATTCGGCTTCCACCCCAGTTCCCTGGCTACCCTGAGAATGCGCTCCCGGGTGTCATCACTGACGCCGGGCTGCCCGTTCAACGCGTACGAGACGGCACCCTTGCTCACGCCGGCTGCCTGCGCAACGTCGTTGATGGTCACTGTCATGTTTGCCTCATTGCCACTTGGTGATTGGGGTCACTGAACCGGTTTTGTTATCTCTACTGAACCGGTTCAGAGAACTCTTGTCAAGGGCAAACGAGAAATTGATGGGTATTTGCGCGTCGTTTCCAGGTAGTCGAGGACACTGGGGATCCCTCCGACGACACTGGCGGCCGGTATAACCCAACTGACTCGCAGTTGTTGTCGTTATGAGGGCTCATAACGACAACAACTGCGAGTCAGTTGGGAACGCGGGGACGGGAATCAGCAGCCCTCGAAGTCCGTGAGCACCTTCACTTTGTCGGCCGACGCCGAGGCCGGGTCGAAGGCATAGCCTAGCCATTCCCGTGCCAGCCTGCTGGCCAGTTCCACCCCGACTACGCGCTGGCCCATCGTGAGCACCTGGCAATCGTTGGACAGGATGGATCGCTCGACGGAGAAGGAATCGTGGGCTGTGGTGGCGCGGATTCCGTCCACTTTGTTCGCCGCGATGGCCACGCCGATTCCGGTGCCGCAGAACAGGATGGCCCGGTCTGCATGGCCGTCCCGGATGAGTTCTCCCGCCTTGATCCCGACGTAGGGGTATGGAGTGGTGAAGTCTTCCAAGGAGTCGCCGCGGTTGACGCCGATGTCGATGATTTCGCTGATCCGCGGATCGTCCCGCAGGTCTGCCATGATCCGGTCTTTGTAGTCCACTCCTGCTTCGTCGGCACCCAGGATGAGTCGGAAACCTTTCGTGGTCATGTCGCGACCTTCCCAGCACCCACAAGATGCGGGCCCATGACTGCGAAGATCATTGCCAACGAGGTAGCTCCGGGGTCGGCTGTGCCTAGGCTCTTCTCGGCGAGGGGACGGGCCCGACCCTTGAGGGGACGGAGCGAGGCCGTGGATTGCGCAGCCAAAGTGGCCGCCTCGGCAGCTTCAGCCCAGGCACGCTCCGGAAGGACACCCTCGGAGACGCGTTCACTGAAGGTTTCGGCGAAGGGGAGCAGGGCATCCACCATGGTCTTGTCGCCTATCTCGGCCTTGCCCAGGTCAGTGATCCGCGCAGTGAACGCGGTCACGGCAGCGGCAAGTTCAGCCGGTTCCGGCGCCTCGTCATTGCCAAGGGATTCGCCGAATGCCCGGAGCCCTGCACCCCACAGCACGCCCGACGTTCCGCCGGCTTTGTCCGCCCAAGCGTCGCCTGCGGCTCCCAACATATCGCCGGCGCCTGCCCCGCTGGCCAAAGCAGCACACGCTGCCGCAGTGGCGGCATCGATGCCGCGGACCATCCCGCGGCCGTGGTCGCCGTCGCCCGCTACCGCGTCCATGTCGCCGAGGTGCGATTCGGCGTCGTGCAGTGCTTTCCGCGCGGCCTCGAGCGCGGCCGCGCAGTTCGCGGCATAGTCGCGCGAGTCCAGGGTGGCCGCGAAAGCGATAGCCTCAGCGCCGCCGTCGTACGCCTCCTCCGAAAGCAAACCGCCAGCAAGGGCGGCGTTGCCGCGCCGGTAAGCGGGAGTTTCGGCGGGTGCCGTCCACAGGGGCTCAAGCTCCTCGTCCAGCCACGTGATGGTGAGGGAGACGCCGGACATGTCCAGGCTCGTGACCAGTTCGCCCACCTCCGGCATGACCAAGGTGTAACCGGCGGCGCGCAGCAACGGGGCCACCGTCAGCCACAGGACGAAGAGTTCCTCGTGCTTGGTTGAGCCGAGTCCGTTGAGGATGACGGCGAGGCGGTTGCCCGCTCCGTGCGGGGTTTCTGCCAGCAGCCGAGCGACGAGTTCCTGGCCGAGTTCCTTGGCCGACGGAAGGTCGGTGTCGAACAATCCGGGCTCGCCGTGGATGCCCAGGCCAAGTCCCATCTGCTTGTCCTTGAGCGTGAACAGCGGCGTGTCGGCGCCGGGGAAGGTGCAGCCGTGGAATGCGCTGCCGATGGTACGGGTCAGGTTATTGGCTTTCCGGCCCAGGCGCACGACGTCGGCCAGTCCGGCTCCCGCTTCGGCGGCGGCGCCCATGATCTTGAAGACCGTGAAGTCGCCCGCGATGCCGCGGCGTTTGGCCGATTCCGACGGCGGCGCGCTCGCGATGTCGTCCGTCACCAGCACGTTTTCGACGGCGATGCCTTCCGCAGCCAAGCGCTCGCTGGCCATGCCGAAGTTCAGGACGTCTCCGGCGTAGTTGCCGTAGGTGAACACCACGCCGGCGCCGGAATCTGCAGCCTTGGCCACGGAGTAGGCCTGTTGGGCGGACGGCGAGGTGAAGATGTTGCCCACGACGGCGCCGTCGGCCAGTCCAGCACCGATGAGTCCGGCGAATGCCGGGTAGTGGCCGGATCCGCCGCCGGCCAGGACGGCCACCTTGGGCTGCTCGGGACGACGGCGGCGAACTGCGCCGCCGGGAACCTGGCGCACCAGGCCGGAGTGGAGGTCGCAGAAGCCGGCGAGGGCTTCGTCTGCGAAATCGGCGGGATCGTTGAAGATTTTGGTCATCGTGGGCTCTTTCGGCTACGGATGCGGGGGTTGCTAGTGGATGTGGCTTCCACCGTTGATGTCGATGGTGGTTCCTGTGAGGTAGGCGGATTCCTCGGAAGAGAGGAACGTGATGACGGCGGCGACTTCCTCCGTGGTGGCGTTGCGGCCCAGGGGGATGCCGGCGTTGATGGCGGCTTCCTGCTCATCGGTGCTGCCGACGCGGATGTTGGTGTCAACGGCGCCCGGAGTAATGGCGTTCACGGTGACGCCGGTGGCGCCGATTTCGCGCGCCAGCGCCTTGGTGAAGCCCAGGATGGCGGCCTTCGCGGCGGAGTAGGGGACCTTGCCGAAGACGCCGCCGCCACGCTGGGCGGAGACCGAAGACATGTTCACGATGCGGCCCCAGCCGTTGGCGATCATGTCCGGCAGGAAGGCCTTGGTCACTAGGTAGGTGCCGGTGGCGTTCACGTCCATGACCTTGTGCCACAGTTCCAGCGTGGTTTCGAGGAACGGCACGGGCGAGGTGATGCCCGCGATGTTGGCGAGGGCGCCGACGGCGGGGAGGTTGCCTGCGCTGATCTCGGCGGCGACTGCTTTGTAGGCCGCGTTGACGGAAGCTTCGTTGGCGACGTCGATCTCGTAGCCGAACGCGGGGACGTTGAACTGGTTGCCGATTTCCGCTGCGACCTTGGCGGACTTCTCGCCGTCGAGGTCCAGGATCACCACGGCCCAGCCGGCGTTGGCGTAGCGGCGTGCGGTGGTGATGCCGATGCCCCGGTCCGAGGTTGCCCCGGTGAGGACGGCGGTGCGCTGGATGGTGGTGGTCATGATGCTCCTTGGGTTTGTTGTTGTGAAAGTCAGATGAGGTCTGTGATGAAGCTGGCGGCTTTGGCGGCCGCCGCCGGTCGTTCGTCGTGGGTGACGTCGCGGGTTTCGAGCTCGAGCGAGAAATGGCCGCTGTAGCCGGTGGCTGCGAGCGAGCTGAGTCCGGCGGCGAAGTCCGCCTGGCCGTTTCCGATGCTGAGGTTGATGTTGCCCGGAACGGCGTCCCGCAAGTGGACATGTGCTATCCGGCCGCGATGGCGTTCGATGTATTGCAGCGGTTCTTCGCCCGCGGCGACGATGTGGCTGAAGTCCATGACAATCCCGACGCCGGAGCCCGCCAGCCGCGCCGCTAGCTGTTCGGCGCGCTCCAGGTTCCAGCAGAACCGGAGGAAATGCAGGGATTCGGTCCAGAGTTCGACGCCGAACTCCGCCGCGCGCTGTCCGGCGCCGATGAGTTGGGCTGCGATGGTGTCCAGGTCCTCGTCGAGGCCGCGGACCGGATCGCGGGACAACGTTCCGCACGGGAGGACCAAGGCCTTCGCTCCGGTGTTGGCCGTGAGGGTGAGGAGTGCGTCGAGGTGACTTTCGCGGGCGGCGCGCTGGCCGGCGTCGAGCACTGCGTTGAGGTCTCCTATGTCGCCGTTGACCGAACGGACCCGCAACCCTGAGGCGGCGACCTCCGCGGTCACGGCCGCGACGGCGTCGGAATCAAGCTCATAGGGAACGTGATCGCAGACACCCGGCAGCGCGCCGAGGTCGATCTCCTCAAAGCCCAAACCGCCGATGGTGCGCAGGGCGGTGGGCAGATCCTGGTGCCGGAAGCTGATGGACGAGCAACCGAGTCGGGAGTTGAACATCTTCGTTTCCTCCAGTCGTGCCCGAAGGCAGTAGTGATGGGAACCACAGTAACTAGGTTAACTGTTAACAGTCAACCCTTGAAGTTGACTGTTGACAGAAACGGATGATGCAGGTCACACTGGCGTATCATGTGTTAACAGTCGACAGTGCTGAAGCGCCTAGCCTCAGTCGCTCTTCGAAAGGGATTCACCAATGAGCAAAGAAGCTCTGACCATGCGCGGTCCGGTCCATGGAACCAAGGACGCCAGACGCGTCGCCATCGGCTCCGGCGTCGGCGCGGTCATCGAAACTTATGACTTCATCGGCTTCGGCACCGCGGCTGCCCTGTACTTCGGAACGGCGTTCTTCCCCACGGGTGATCCCGTAACCGGCACCCTCGCCGCTTTCGCGACCCTCGGCGTCGGCTTCGCGGCCCGTCCCATCGGCGGCATCATCGGCGGCCACCTCGGCGACAAGCTGGGACGCAAGCCCGTCCTCGTCGCTTCCCTCATCCTGATGGGCGTGGCCACCTTCCTGATCGGCCTTCTTCCCACCTACACCCAGGTGGGCCTGCTGGCTCCGGCGCTGCTGGTGTTCGTCCGCATCGTCCAGGGCCTGGCCTTCGGAGCCGAATGGGGTGGCGCCATCCTGATGAGCTATGAGCACGCTCCATGGAAGAAGAAGGGGAAGTACACGGGCATCGTCCAGGCCGGATTCCCCGTGGGCCTGCTGCTGGCCAACCTGGTTTTCCTTGTCAGCGTCCAGCTCGGCGGCGAACTCGCCTGGCGCATCCCGTTCCTCGCCAGCATCGTCTTGGTCGTCGTAGGCCTGATCATCCGCTCCAAGGTCCCCGAATCTCCCGTCTTCGACGAGGTCAAGGACAGCGGGGCCATCGTGAAGTCGCCCATCGTGGAGGTCCTGAAGACCGATTGGCGCAACATCGTCAAGGGCATCGGCCTCCGTATCGCCGAGACCGCAGGCTACGCCGTCTCCATCACGTACATGATTTCCTACCTGAACAGCCAGCACTTGGCAGATAAGACCCAAACCCTGGTGGCCCTCTGCATCGCTTCCGCCATCGGCATCTTCGCAACCCAGGCCTGGGCGCGGCTCACGGACAGGATCGGACGGCGTCCCGTCTACATCTGGTCCTGCGCCTTCGCCGTGCTGTTTGCCATCCCGATGTTCCTGCTGGTCAACACCGGCTTGTTCATCTTCATCATTGCCACGATCGCCGTCTCCTACGGCGTCTGCCAGAACTCCCTTGCCGGCGCCCAGGGCGCCTGGTTCCCCGAGCTGTTCCAGGCCAAGACCCGCGCCTCCGGCGCTTCGCTGGCCTACCAGATCTCGGCAATGGTCTCCGGCTTTACACCCTTCATCACCACGCTGCTCTTCGTCGCCATGGGATGGATGGGCCCGGCATTGCTCTTCGGCCTGTACGCGGCCATCGGCCTCTGGGCGGCTTTGGCTACCCGTGAAACCTGGGGCAAGCGGGAGCGCCAGTTGGCCGATGAGGCCACCAAAAGCACTCCCCAGTCGGTGAATGTCTAATGACTGTGGCGCAGGAACAAAATACGGCAGGACGGGTCGGAAAGACCGTGACGGAACGCATTGAACGCGTAGCTGCAGCCGCCAATCGGATCAGGCACCACGCCCTCAACATGGGCGAAGTCCAGGGCCAGGGCTACGTTGGCCAGGCGCTAGGAGCGGCGGACATGCTCGCCGCCGTCTATGCGGACCAGCTCCGCTACCGCGCCAATGACCCCGAGTGGGAGGGCCGGGACCGCTTCCTGCTTTCCACGGGCCACTATGCAATCGGCCACTACGCAGCGCTGGCCGAGGCTGGGATCATTCCCGTGGAGGAACTCGAAAGCTACGGCTTGGACGATTCCCGCCTGCCCATGTCCGGGATGTCGACGTACACGCCCGGCATGGAAATCTCCGGAGGGTCGCTTGGCCACGGGCTCTCCATCGCTGTAGGAATTGCCCTTGGCCTCCGGCATCGCGCTCCATCGGGAGAGGGCTCCAGTGCGAGGGTGTACAACTTCCTCTCCGACGGAGAACTCGACGAAGGATCCACGTGGGAAGCCGCCATGGGCGCGCACCACCATCAGTTGGGGAACCTCACTGCCATGGTGGACATCAACGCCCTGCAGGCGGACGGTAAGACCGACACGGTCCTCCGGACCGAACCCGTGACGGAGAAGTGGGAAGCTTTCGGCTGGTACACGCAGCGGGTGGACGGGAACGACGTCGGTGCGTTGCTGGCGGCGTTCGACAACGCAGCCGCCCAGGCCGCCGCCGTCGGACGTCCTTCCGTCATCTTGTGCGACACGAAGGTGGGGCGCGGAGTGCCGCTGCTCGAAGAACGTGAAAAGGCGCACTTCATGCGCATCGAAGAACACGAATGGCAGCTCTGCCGCGAGCAACTGACCGCAGGATCCAACGGGAGGGCCGGCCGATGAGCACCGTCACCGCTTTGAAAGGCGCAGCACCCAGGCTGAAAACGTCGGCCATGATCGCGTCCTTCGCGGACCCGGGCCAGAAGACTTCGTCGGCGCCTTTCGGCCATGCGTTGGTGAAGGCCGCCGAGGCTGACTCGCGAATCGTCGGACTCACCGCCGACCTGGGCAAATACACGGACATGCATATCTTCGCGAAGGCGTTCCCGGAGCGGTTTTTCCAGATGGGCATGGCCGAACAGTTGCTCTTCGGTGCGGCGGCAGGCTTGGCCGAGACAGGTTTGATTCCGTTTGCCTCAACCTATTCCGTGTTCGCCGCGCGCCGGGCCTACGATTTCCTCTGCCTCGACATCGCCGAACCGAACCTGAACGTGAACATCGTGGGCGGCCTCCCGGGCCTGACCACGGGCTACGGCCCCAGCCACCAGGCCGCGGAGGACATGGCGATCTTCCGCGGAATGCCGAATCTGACCATCGTCGATCCGTGCGACTCCGTGGACATCGAACAGGCGGTGCCGCAGCTGGCCGCCAGCGACGGACCTACGTACCTGCGCCTTCTTCGCGGCAACGTCCCCACTGTGCTGGACGAGTATGACTACACCTTCGAACTCGGCAAGGCGAAGGTGCTTCGTGGTGGCAACGACGTCGTGTTTGTCTCCAGCGGGTTGATGACCATGCGCGCGCTGCAGGCAGCAGAGGCGCTCGCCGAGCACAAGGTGGATGTCGCCGTCGTGCACGCGCCCACCATCAAACCGTTCGACGCCGCCACCGTCCTGGCGGAACTGGACACCGACCGCCTGGCCGTCACGCTGGAGAACCACAGCGTGGTGGGCGGCTTGTTCGAAACCGTGGCCTCGGCAGTGGTCACAGCCGGGCTGGGCAAGCGCGTGGTTCCCGTTGCCCTGCCGGACGAGTTCCTCGACGCCGGTGCGCTGCCAACCCTGCACGAACGCTACGGACTGTCGGTGCAGCGGATCGTGGCAAAGGTCCTCGCGGAACTGGGCTGACCCGGTTCTTCAAAGAGGCGGGAGCGCGGAACAGGCATGAGCCTGTTCCGCGCTCCTGCCGTAAGATCAACAGTTAACACACCGACTGTAAACAGTCGACCACTGACATTGAGGACGGACATGATGGCCGGAGCAACAGCACCCCTTCTGGGACTGGAAAAGAAGAGCCTCCGCGAGCAGGCGCTCTCCGCCCTGCGCACCGCCATCACGAGCGGCGAGCTGGCGCCAGGACGGCATCTCGTAGAGACCGAGCTCTCGGACATGCTCCAGATCAGCCGCGGGACGCTCCGGGAAGCCCTGCGGCAACTCGAGCAAGAGGGCCTGCTGTCTGCAGGACCCCGCGGCCGGCTCTCCGTCCGCCACTTGGATGCCAAGGAAATCCGCGATATCTACTCAGTGCGGGCAGCCCTGGAGTCCCTCGCCGCGCGCACGCTCTGCGAGTTGGCGGACCGCCAACAGGTGATCACCTCGCTGCGTGCCGCCATCGACGCCATGGCCGCCGCGACCAAGGGAAGCCTTGAAGAACGGATCGAGTCTGATCTGGAATTCCACCGCACGATGTGCCGCCTCACCGGCAACGAGACCCTGCTCCATTCCTGGGAATCGCTGGAGGGATCCATTCGGATGTCCATCATGTTCGCCGGATTGGAAAAGGGCGTCAAGAACATGAGCGTCGAGCGTCACCACGACATCGTGGCCGCCATCGAGACCGGCGATGTATCCCTGGCACGCAAGACCATCCTCGAGCACATGGACAGCGCTGCCGCGGAGCTGGTGGCTTAAGCGCCCGACGGCGGCGCTCAACTTTCGCGGTAACGGCGCCTCTGAGGGGGTCACTGCCAGTACCCCTCACGACAGAGACTCCCTCATCTTCTCCGTAGGCTGTTTCCTTAATCCATGACTCGCCCCGAAACCACTTTGCCGGCTCCGGTTCCTCCCTCGGCCACGGCCGATGCGCCACGGGCACGGCTCACGCTCATGATTGCGTCGCTGGGGTTCTTCCTGATCACCCTCGACATCCTGATCGTCAATGTCGCGCTCACCAGCATCGGCAAGGAACTCGGGGGCGGAACTGCCAGCCTCCAATGGGTGATCGACGGCTACACGCTGATGTTCGCCGCGTTGCTGCTGTTCGCGGGGAACTTGTCCGATCGGATCGGCGCGAAAAGGGCGCTCGGGTGGGGTATCGCACTGTTCCTTGTGGCGTCGGTCGCGTGCGCACTAGCGCCAACGTCGGGGGTCCTCATTGCCGCCCGTTTCCTCCAAGGAGGTGCGGCATCGATCATGCTGCCGGCGTCGATGGCGCTGATCCGGCAAGCGTTTCCCGATCCCCGCCGCCGCGCACATGCCCTCGGGATCTGGGCGGTCGGCGGGGCCGTGGCCGGAGCTGTGGGCCCACTTGTCGGTGGCCTTCTCACGACGCTGGACTGGCGGCTCGTCTTTGGCATCAACCTTCCCGTCTGCATCGCGATGCTGGTGCTCCTGGCTTCCGTTGCCACGTCCCCGCGACGGCCAACCCCATTCGACTGGGCCGGCCAGGCCGCGGCGATCGTTGCCCTGACCGCCTTGATGTACGGCCTCATTACGGGAGGAACCGAAGGCTTCGGCACGGCGCCCGTCATCGGAAGCCTGATACTAGCAGCCGTAAGCCTCGCGGCTTTCCTCTTGATCCAGGCGCGCGGCCGGCACCCGATGATGCCGCTTGAACTGTTTCGCTCCACTGGCATGAGAATCTCGCTCTCGGTGGGGTTCGCGTTCATGGTGGGCCACTTCGGCACGGTCTTTGTCGTCAGTCTCTTCCTCCAACAGCACCTCGGGCTAACACCACTTCAGGCCGGTTTCACGTTCCTTCCGTCGGCGGCGTTCAGTATCGTCGGCAACATCGTCAGCGGAACCCTCTCGAACCGCTTCGGGACGCGGGTGCCGGTGGTCGTCGGATTGACGTCCATGGTGGTGGGCCTCACCGCCATGCTTCTCACAGCGCCGCTGGGATCGCCGCTGCTCGTCGGTACTTTCCTGATTTTCACGGGTTCCGGCGGATCGATCGCGATGCCGCAGGTTACGGCCGTCGTGCTCGCGAGCGTGCCGAGCGAAAAGGCGGGCACGGCAAGCGCAGTCTTCAACACCTTCCGCCAAGTGGGCGGCGCCGTAGCTATCGCCGTCTTCGGCGCCCTCATCGCCGACCGCGGCAACTTCGTCCACGGCATGCAGACCAGCTTCATCATCGCGGCGTCGCTTCTCCTCCTCACCGCGCTCGCCAGCCTCTTCATCCACTCGCCGGGCGCCCCCAAAGACTAAGAGCCGTCCCGCTAGCTCACCCGCCGACGTAAGCCGCCAAATGCTCGCCGGTGAGGGTGGAGCGGGCTGCGACGAGATCGGCGGGAGTGCCCTCGAAAACGATCTGTCCGCCGTCGTGACCGGCGCCCGGGCCGAGGTCGATGATCCAGTCGGCATGCGCCATGACTGCCTGGTGGTGCTCGATGACGATGACAGACTTCCCGGAGTCCACGAGCCGGTCGAGCAAACCGAGCAGCTGTTCGACGTCGGCGAGGTGCAAGCCCGAGGTGGGCTCGTCGAGAATGAGCACGCCGCCCTTTTCGCCCATGTGGGTGGCCAGCTTGATCCGCTGCCGCTCGCCGCCGGAAAGGGTGGTGAGCGGCTGGCCGAGGCTGAGGTATCCGAGTCCGACGTCGGCCAGCCTCTGCAGGATCGCGTGGGCTGCGGGGATCCTGGATTCACCCGCGGAGAAGAACTCCTCGGCCTCTTTCACCGACATCGCCAACACCTCCGCGATGTTCCGGCCACCGAGGCGGTACTCGAGCACCGCTGCCTGGAACCTCTTGCCCTCGCATTCCTCGCACGGAGTGGCGACGGTGTCCATGAACCCGAGGTCGGTGTAGATGACGCCCGCGCCGTTGCAGGTGGGGCACGCTCCCTCGGAGTTCGCGCTGAACAGCGCCGGCTTCACGCCATTGGCCTTCGCGAACGCCTTGCGGATGGGCTCGAGCAGCCCGGTGTAGGTCGCGGGGTTGCTCCGCCGCGAGCCTTTGATGGCCCCTTGGTCAATCGAAACGACGCCGTCCCGCTTGGACAGCGAGCCATGGATCAACGAGCTCTTCCCTGAACCGGCGACGCCCGTGACCACAACCAGGACCCCGAGCGGAATGTCGATGTCGACGTCGCGCAGGTTGTTCTCGCTCGCGCCACGGATTTCCAGTGCGCCGGCGGATGTCCGCACCGTCTTCTTGAGGGTTGAGCGATCCTCGAGGTGACGCCCCGTGAGGGTGCCGCTGGAACGCAGCCCTTCGAGGGTGCCTTCAAAGACCACTTCGCCACCGGCGGTGCCCGCGCCGGGACCGAGGTCGACGACGTGGTCGGCGATCGCGATCGCTTCCGGCTTGTGCTCCACGACGAGCACGGTGTTGCCCTTGTCCCGCAGTTGCAGCAACAGCTTGTTCATGCGCTGGATGTCGTGCGGGTGCAAGCCGATCGTGGGCTCGTCGAAGACGTAGGTGACGTCGGTCAGCGAGGAGCCCAAGTGCCGGATCATCTTGGTGCGCTGCGCCTCGCCGCCGGAGAGCGTACCTGCCGGCCGGTCGAGGGAGAGATAGCCGAGTCCGATCTCAGCGAACGAGTCGAGGAGGTGCCGCAGCCCTTTGAGGAGCGGTGCCACCGACGGTTCGTCGAGACCGCGCACCCATTCAGCGAGGTCGCTGATCTGCATCGAGCACGCGTCGGCGATGCTGATTCCCTTGATCTTGGACGAGCGGGCCGCCTCGGTGAGCCGGGTGCCGTCGCATTCGGGACAGGTGGTGAAGGTGATGGCCCGCTCCACGAAGGCACGGATGTGCGGCTGCATTCCCTCCGGGTCCTTGGAAAGCATGGACTTCTGGATCTTCGGGATCAGGCCCTCGTACGTCAGGTTGATTCCCTCGACCTTGATCTTGGTGGGCTCCTTGTGGAGCAGGTCGTGGAGTTCCTTCTTCGTGTACTTGCCGATCGGCTTGTCCATGTCGAAGAATCCCGAGCCGCCGAAGATGCGGCCGTACCAGCCGTCCATGCTGTAGCCGGGTATGGTGAGCGCGCCCTCGGCAAGCGACTTGCTGGCGTCGTACAGCGCGGTGAGGTCGAAGTCGGTGACCGAGCCCCGCCCTTCGCAGCGCGGACACATGCCGCCGGTGATGCTGAAACTCCGCCGCTCCTTCGTCGTCGTGCCACCGCGCTCGAAAGTGACCGCTCCCGCACCGGAAACCGAGGCGACGTTGAACGAGAACGCCTGGGGCGATCCGATGTGCGGTTGGCCAAGCCGGCTGAAGAGCATGCGCAGCATGGTGTTCGCATCAGTGGCGGTACCGACCGTTGAACGGGTGTTCGCGCCCATCCGCTCCTGGTCGACGATGATCGCCGTCGTGAGTCCTTCGAGCAGGTCCACATCCGGCCGCGCCATGGTCGGCATGAACCCTTGCACGAAGGTGCTGTACGTCTCGTTGATCATGCGCTGCGACTCCGCCGCGATCGTGGCGAACACCAGGGAACTCTTGCCCGAACCGGAGACGCCCGTGAACACCGTCAGCCGGCGCTTGGGCAGCTCGATGCTGATGTCCTTGAGGTTGTTCTCCCGCGCTCCCTGCACGCGAATCAGATCGTGGGTGTCGGCGGTATGCAGCTCTGGCGACTGCGTGTCCGTGCTCGTGGCCGTGCTCATCGTGTCTCCATCTGGTACGCGGGTCCGTCTTCGGTCTTGGTCGGCAAGTCTGGTTGGCTACTGAGGATCCTGAAGCAGTCCGAGGACGTTGCCGTCCGGGTCGGTCACGGTGGCCACCAGACGGCCGCCGCCGACGTCGCGGGCTGCTTCCTTCAGGGTGGCGCCAGCGGCAGTCACCTCGGCCAGCTTTGCTTCGATGTCCGAAACGTGCCAGTAGGCGACGGGTGAGGTCATGGCCTGCGGGCCGCCTCCCGGAACGAGCCCGATGTGCTGGCCCGCGACATCGAAGCCGACGTAATACGGCCCGTCGGCCTGCGGCGCTGTCCCGAGCAAAGCGGTGTACACCGCCTTCGCCGCGGCGAGGTCGGTCACGGGATGCAGCACGGTCTTGATTCCCTCGTTGGAAGAGTCGCTCATGATCACTCCTGAAGTCATTAGGGGACGAAGCTGGCGTGGACGGTGTTGTCCATGACCGCCATTCTAGGCGCGGCCCGAAAGCAGCGCTTCTCCATTCCTGACCGGTCTTGTTCCGCGAGATTCGTTGTATGGACATCCCTGGTGAGTGGTGCCACCATGGCCGAATACGGGGCCCTGGCGCGCCGCGCCAGCGTAAAGCGAGGCTGGAGGAACCAATGCCGGAATCCGATCTCGAACTGATGGTGGAGAAATACCATCGAGCGCTCGATGCGTTCGTCAAGGGAGACCCGGAGCAGCAGAAGAAGCTGTTCTCAAAGCGCGACGACGTCACGCTCGCTAATCCGCTCGGGCCGCCTGCGCGGGGCTCGAGTGCGGTCGAGGCGACCATGGATCGGGCGTCTTCCCAGCTGAGGGAGGGCGAGCCCATCAGATTCGAGCGAATCTCCGGGAACGCCGGCACGGAGCTTGCGTACATCGTCGAAATTGAATGGGCGCGGGCCAAGCTCGGCGGATCTGATGAGGTATCCCCGATACCCCTTCGAGTGACGACGATTTTCCGCCGGGAAGACGGCGAGTGGAAGGTCGTCCACCGTCACGCGGATCCCATACTTTCCACGCGGCCGATCGAGTCGCTCGTCCAGAGCTAGTGTGGCCCAAGGTGCCGGATCAACGCGTCGAGGATCGGCACCTGCCCGCCCACCAATTTGGCGCGGGCTACGGTCTCCGTGGCCCAGATGGCGTCGTCGATCTCCGGGTAGCTTCGGATGACGCCTGATCCGCGCGGCCATTCGAGATCGAAGGTGTTGCTCACGATTCTCTCCGGGTCGAAGTCCGATTCCGCTGTGAAAACCGCCACGAGTTTGCCCGACGGTTGCCGGAAAATGCCCAGCTGGTGATAGTCGACGGCGGGAGCAGCAACGCCCATCTCCTCGGCGAATTCACGCTTGGCGGCTACCAGGGGATCCTCGTCTTCGAGGTATTCGCCTTTGGGAATGGACCAGGCGCGTGCATCCTTGTGCGCCCAGAAGGGTCCGCCCATGTGGGCTATCCAGAATTCCAATTCCGCCGCGGAATTCCGACGGTACAACAGAATGCCCGCGCTTCGAACTGTCATTTGCCCTCCCAGGCATAGGTTATCCGCCGGGTTCGGCGGCCGGAACCCGCAGCACGGCCATGGACTCAAGCAAATACGGCACCGGATCCGCCTCCGTCCCCGTGGCCCACTGCATCCACGCCTGGAAGGTCGCCCCGAGATAGGCGGCGCACAAATAGCCTGCCGCGCGTTCGCTGACGCCCTGCGCAACGAGGTAGAGCCGCGCCCGGTCCCGCTGTGGAGCCAGGGCATCGTAGCTCCTGCTCGCCAGCTCCGGGTGCTCTGCGATCAGGCGCAGGCGCCCGCGCGTCACGGAAAGGTCTGGGATCGCCGAAACCCCGGCGATGGCGGCCGCCCGAAGTCCGGCGAGGATGCCGCCGTCGGAAGTGTCGCCGTCGGACTGCTCGGCTGTATGGGCGGCCTCCAGCGCCCGGCCCGAGGCTTTCACCACCGGTTCCATGCCGCCCCACACAAGGTCAGCCTTGCTGGGGAAGTAGCGGTACAGGCTCTTCCGCCCGATTCCCGCCTCTCGTGCGATGTCCTCCATTGACGTCCGCTCGTAGCCGTTCTCGGCAAAAAGCCGGAGCGCGACGCCAGCCACGGCGTCCGGGTCAATCGTCGCCGGGCGTCCGGTGGTGCGCGCGACGGCGGGCTTCGTATGGTCTGAGGGCATCTTTCCAGTATCCACTCTTACATTATGACACGGAGTGTCATAATGTGGATGGAAAGCCATTAACACGTTCGGGAGGAACAACATGGGCAACGAAGCTGCATGGCAGGAAGCCACCATCAATGGCCGTTTTGCCGGAAAAACGGTGATCGTCACAGGGGCGGGCTCGGGCATCGGCCAGGCCACGGCCCTGCGCGTCGCGAAGGAAGGCGGCCGGGTCATCGCCGCCGACATCAGCAAGGAGCGCCTTGACGCCTTGGTGGAGGAAAACAGCGGCCTGGACCTGGTTCCTGTGGCCGGCGACATCTCCACGGAGGAGACCGTTGCCGCGGTTGTCGTCGCCGCCGAAGGCCGTGTGGACGCCCTCGCCAACATCGCCGGCATCATGGATAACTTCGCCCCGATCCACGAAGTGGACGACGCCGTGTGGGAGCGCGTCTTCCGGATCAACGTCACCGCCCTCATGCGCCTGACCCGCGCCGTGGTGCCCTTGATGCTGGAGGCCGGCACCGGCTCCGTGGTCAACGTCGCCTCCGAGGCCGGGCTGCGCGGCTCCGCCGCCAGCTACACGGCGTCGAAGCACGCCGTCGTCGGCCTTACCAAGAACTCGGCCGTGATGTACGGGCCGAAGGGGCTTCGCTTCAACGCCGTTGCCCCCGGGCCAACCATCACCAACATCGAGGCAACGTGGGGGTCCCAGTTGGCCGCCGAACGCCTCGGCCCACTCATGCAGGCCACTGTCCCCAACCCAGCGACAGCCGCGCAGTTGGCTGCGTCCATCACCTTCCTGCTCAGCGACGACGGCACCAACGTCAACGGCGCCATCCTCGCCTCCGACGGCGGCTGGTCGGCGCTGTAGGGCGGCTCAGCCGGTGTAGCCTTCCACCTGCTTTGGGGGCCGTGGTTTGGCCTCGTTCGGGTTCTCCCCGTATTGCCTCTTGGCCCGCCGTTGGCGCAGCAGGTCCCAGCTCTGATCCAGGTCCTGTTCGATGCGCTCCAGCCTTGCACGGTCGGGGGCGTGCGCAGGACCCGGCGGGGCCGCCTCTGCCTTCTCCCGGAGTTCCCGCTCTTCCTCCACAAGTGACTGGATGTGGTGCAGAATGCCCTGTTCGTCCATGGTGACCCTCTTCCTGAACTAGCCGTTACCAGTCAGGTTAGTGAGCTGCGCTAGGCGTGAACAGAGGCCGTGTTCGCGGGAGCCATCCCGGCAATCTCCCGTTTGCGGAATACTTGGACGCAGATCCAGGATTTCCGCAAGCGAAGGCGGTGGTTGGCCGTGAACGGCGAAAACAGCGTGTTCAAGCGCCGGCTGGAGCGAGCCATGGAGTTGCGAAATATCCGCGCAACCGGCATGACGGCCGAAGAAGAAGCCGACTTGGAGGCCGCCGAGGAGGAAGAGCGTCGGAAGCGCAAGAAGGTGGACGACGCCGCGCGCGTGGAATACCTGATCCGCGATGCCATGGCGCAAGGGAAGTTCGACAACCTGAAGTACGCAGGCAAGCCGATCCCCGGGCTGGGGGAGCGCTACGATCCCGATTGGTGGGTCAAAGGCCTCATCCAGCGAGAACATCTCAGCGGCCTTGGCCCTAAAGCCATTCTGCTCCGCACCGAGGACGCCGAATTGGATGCGAAGCTTGACGCCCTGTACTCGGAAAAGCAGGTGCGCGATCTAGTGGAGGACTTCAACGCCCGGGTCATCGACGCACGGCGCCAACTCCAGGGCGGGCCGCCGGTGATCACGAAAACCCGCGACGTCGGCGTCGAGTTGGAACGCTGGCGCGAGCGCCGAGCGGCGGCTGCTGAGGCTGCTGAGAAAGCCGCTGCGGCGGCCGCCGCGCAGAAACGTGTCACCGAGCGGTCGTGGTGGCACCGTCTCTGGGGCACCCCCGGCTAGGGAACGCTTGGGAAACCCGGTAGTGGAATCCGGCCCGCGGCGCCACGCATCGACGTCGTCGTTGTCCGAGACAAGCCAGGCACCCGCGTTGTTGCCGAGGACGTCGTTGCGATGAATGTTCGCGGTGACCGCCCGGCCGGCACCTTAATGTCAGACCCTCCCCCTAGCCTGAAAGTGTCAGGCAGCCGAGTGGCCTCGCATGGTTGAGGGGCAGGAATCCAGGAAGGGGGGGCAGGCGTGGAAAACCGGGTGTTCGGAGCGGAAGGCGATGCGTGGGTTCCGGCCGTCAGCTTCACAGACCGGGAGGATTCGCCGCTGGTTGGCACCGTGAGCCTACCGCTCGCATCCTTCCTCAGTGCCGACGATGCGCTCAGTGTTGTGGAATCGACCGACAGGCTCATTGTCTGGGCCACGGCCGTGAAGTATCAGGCCCTGGTCCGCGTTGAAGAAGTAATCGGTGAAGAATCCCCGAGGAGGCACGAGAGGCAGCCGGTACGGTTCGGTGGGGACGAGGCCCATGCCTTGGCTGTCTCCGAAGTGTCCACCGCCTGCGCCCTGACGGAGGGCACGGCCGCGCGCTTGCTGAATGATGCCGCGGATCTTGCTACGTCCCAGTGGGCAGTCCTCGAGGCGGTCGAGGCCGGGGAGATCTCCGAGATGCACGCCCGGATCATTCTCGACCAGGCCCGTTCCCTCCCGGCCGAGCACGCCGAAAAATTCGCTACCGTGGCCCTGCTGCGCACGCGGACGCGGCAGGGCCGGCGCCGCACGCCGTCAGAGTTCCGCGCTTGCCTGCGGCGGCTGCGGGAGCACGTGCACCCCGAAAGCATCATCGCCCGCAAAGAGTCTGCCCAGCGTGAGCGCGGCGTGTGGTTCACGGCCGAGCCGGACGGCATGTGCACGTTGTCCGCGTTCCTCACGGCGGAGGTCGGGATGGCCATTTACAACGGCCTCGACCATGATGCGCGGCAGGCCAGTGCGCGGGCTGCGGAGCTTGGAGATCTTCCGGGGCCGCACCCTACGTCCGATTTTGGTGCCGCCCTCGATTCCCGCACGCTGTCGGAGCTCCGCGCGGATGCGCTGGCCTACCGCCTCTTTGGTGGATCTGACCGGCTTTTGAGTGGATCAGGCGAGCTGCTTGGCGGATCTGACGTGCCCGAATCCGGGGCATTCCGCGCCGAGGTCGTGGTAACCATTCCCGTTGGATCCGTCTTTGGCGGCAGCATCGGGCCCGACGGTGGCGAGTTCGAAACAGCTGAACTCGAAGGATACGGACCAATAGACGCTGCAACGGCCCGGCGCATGGCGGCCCTTGCGCCAACGTGGCAACGGCTGTTCACGGACTGCACCAGCGGCCAGGTCCTGGGTGTGGGGCGCACGGCCTACCGTCCACCGAAGGCACTTCGCCGGTACCTGCAGTGCCGTGAGGGGACCTGCCGGTTCCCCGGGTGCACGCGGAGGGTTGTCGTTTGCGAACCCGGCCACATCACCGAGTGGCAGGATGGCGGCACCACTGACGCCGACAACCTTGCAATGCTCTGCCGAAAGCACCACGCGCTGAAGTCCATAGGCGCCTGGAGCTATAGACAGTCCTCACCAACCGGCGACCTCGAGTGGAAGTCGCCCCTCCGTCGGCAATACAGGACCGAGGCGGCAGATGTTGGCAGGACGGTCCATTTGCTCCAGCGGCCAGAACCCCCGCCTTTCTAGGGCCGGGCCTGCAGTGGTGCGGTTTGGGTGGCACGGTTTGGGCGCCGTAAGTTCTGCGTGTCCTCGGGTTGTGCCATGGGTGACAAGTGCAGGCCTGCTAACTGCCACCGTTCGTCCTCCCTGACCATGATCTGCGTAACGCGGAACTGGCCGTTGGACGGTTGTCCGCGGTAGGCGGACTGTTGGTGCTGGACCCGGATGAGGCGGCGCTTGCCCAAAGAAAGCTGAGTTCTTCGAGGTCGGGATGGTATTCATTCATGGCTGGTTCCCTTTCTCCTGGTGTTGAACGCCGGCGTTCCCGCCAGCCGGCCGCCGTCGACGGCGAGCACGGTTCCGGTGACGAACGACGACTGCTCCGAGCAAAGCCAGACGGCGGCAGCGGCAACCTCGGCCGTGGAGCCGATGCGTCCCAGCGGCACGGCGGCGGCGACGCGGTCCTGGGCCGCTTGGCCCGCCCCTGCGAGTCGCTCGGTGAGGATGGGGCCGGGAGCGATCGCGTTGACCCTGATCCCCTGGGAGGCGTAGTCAAGCGCGGCCACCCGGGTCAGGCCACCGACACCGAACTTGCTCGCCACGTAGCCGCTCATGCCGGCAACGCCCTGTTCGCCCGCGGTGGAGGACATGTTGACGATCGCTCCGCCGTCTCCGCTTTCCAGCATGAGCTCGATTTCGTATTTCAGGCAGAGGAACACTCCGCGCAGGTTGACCGAAATCGCGCTGTCGAACTCCTCGCTCGCCCACTCGGCCAGGGGTGCCGGGATCCGCCCGCCGCCTGCGGCGTTGTTGACCGCGGCGTCGAGCCGTCCGAAGCGGTCCCGGATCTGTGCCATCAGGGCTTTCACCGAGTCCTCATCGCCCACATCCACGGCCATGGCCACCGCTTTTCCGCCGCCCGAAGTGATGTTGGCGAGCTGTTGTGACAGGCTTGCGCCGTCGCGCGAGGCAAGGACGACGTCCGCTCCGGCGCGAGCCAGCGCAGTTGCGATCTCCGCACCGATTCCGCGGCTCGCTCCGGTGACGAGCGCGACCTTGCCGGACAGCGGCCGGGCGGGATCCGACGTCGTCATGGCGTTGTCCGGCTCGTGTGCGGCGCGTGCGCCCGTGGCTCTTGGTTCGCGGCTGCCCGGTTGCGGGGGAGCAGGAAGCCTGCGGCAACCAGCCAGAGCAGCCCGCCGAAGCGTCCGATCGGCAGTAGGAACTGAAGAGGCTCGATCGCCATCGACAGGAAGCTCAACTCGGACAGTGCGGCAATGACCAGGCCGGTCCAAGCCAGCCAACGGGGCATGAAGCCAAGGATCAGGGCCGGGACGGCAATTCCCGCCATGAGCAGGCCGGTCCCGACGACGAAGCCGACCCCTCCCGTGATGAACGCGAGGAAGTCGAGCGCGTGGGTGAGCGTCACATCCGTGGTGATTTCCGGCCGGCTCAGCAGCCACGTCACGGAACCCGACAACATCAGGAAGATGGCCGCGCTGACGCCGCCAAAGAAGCCAATGGCCGGTCCGGGAACACGCACGCCAAGCCGGAGCTGCCGGGCGTAGACGGTGGCCGCGTAGATTCCCAATGGCACTGCGGAGCCGAATTGGAGCATGCCGCCGAGTCGCGTCGCAGCGACGTTTTGCTGGAAGAATGCGGCCACCTGCCCCGCCGGGGCAAAGGGCGAGACGAACGTCTGGCCGCCGGTCAGGACTGCGGACGTGATGAGGCTGGCGAGGAAAATGCCCAGGCTGACGAGGGCAAGAACGCCGGGGTGGGGGCCGCCTGACCGGGCTGGACGGCCTTCATCGGGAATCGAACGACTACTCATGGCTGAACCTTTCTAGCAGTGGCTGGACTTTCGTAATTGCATCACTACTGAAATGGTTCACCTATAGAATTATTCTGTCAAGCATGTATTCTGAAGACATGGACTTAGCCACACCGGGCCGGCCGAAACGGACCGCATTTCTCTTGTCGCAGCTAGGCGCCGTGGCATCGTCCCGCTTTGCGGACCGCACACGGGATATCGGGCTCACGCCCAGCGACGCCGGTGTCATCCGCCTGATCGGACGCGCCCCCGGGTTGAGCCAGCGCTCCCTTGCGGACAGGCTCGGTGCCGTCCCCAGCCGGGTGGTTTCACTCATCGACTCGCTGCAGGAGCGCGGCCTTGTGGAGAGGATGCGCAGCAGTACGGACCGGCGGAACTATGAACTGCACCTCACGGAGGCCGGCAAGCGCGTGCTGGGGGAACTTCGCGGGATTGCCGAACAGCATGAAGCGGAGCTGCTGGCCCCACTAAACGACGAACAGATCACGCAACTTGGCGAGCTGCTTGCGCAGCTCGCCAACGGCCACGGGCTGGACAGGGACCTCCACCGCGATGTCGGCCGCCAGCCCGGACGCGATGTCGGAGCTGACGGCGGACCTGAGCGGGCACGAAAGGCCTGAGCGGCTACAGCACCACCTCGTGGCCTGTCCTGCTGGACTCGTAGATCGCAGAGATGATCTTGATGAGCTCAAGGCCGTGGGTGGCCGGAGCGGCCTCGGCGGCATCGCCCCGCGCAGTAGCCAGGAACTGCTCCACCTCGTTGCGGTATGCCACAGTGCTAAAAGTCGGCGAATCCAGCACGGGCGAAATATCCAGCAGCGTGTCGTGCTGTTCGGTGAAGATTTCCAGCGTCGGCTCCAGCTGCGCGCCGCCTTTGTCTCCGAAGACTTGGACCTTGGTTTCATCCGCGCCGTGCATCGAGTAGCTGGTGTCGAAGTGCATCACTGCGCCATTGCTGAACTTGATCAGTGCTGTGGCAAGATCCTCGACGGGGTCCGCCGGGGGTCGTGCCGGATCGAAATCGGCGGAGAGATACCGGCTGAAGTTCGAGATATTGTTCCGTGCACCGATCTTGTGGAACACGGTCCCAGAGACCGAAGCCACGGAGGGACAGCCCATGAGCCACCAGCAAATGTCGATGAAATGGACGCCCAGGTCGATGAGCGGACCTCCGCCGGACAAGGCTTTGTCGGCGAACCAGCCGCCGGGATTTCCTACCCGGCGCAGGCAAGTGGCCTTGGCGTAATAGATCTGCCCGAGGTCGCCGGCGTCGATGAAGCGCTTGAGTACCTCGGCGTTGGGCGAGAAACGGCGGACATACGCTACCTGCAAGACGCCCGCACTCCGCTGTGAGGCAGCAGCAACAGCCAAAGCCTCCTCCAGGGAGGCCGTCATGGGCTTCTCGACCAGCACATGCTTTCCGGCCTCGAGCGCCGCAATCACGATTTCGGCGTGCGTGTCATTGCGCGTGCAGATGCTGACGGCGTCGATCTCGGGATCGGCCAGGAGCTCCTTGTAGTCCGTGAAGACCTTGACCGCTCCGTATTCCGCGGCCCGGCTCCCGGCACGCACAGCGTCGATGTCGCAGACAGCCACCAGGTGCGCCGACGGCGAATCACGGTATGCGTCCAGGTGCATGTCCGAGATTGTCCCCAGCCCGATGACCCCAACGTTCAATGCCCCCATGTCAGCAGCCCTCCCACAATGCGGCGGCGTTGCGCAGCGATTCGGGCGCCGCCGTGAGGCAGTCCTCGCGGCCCTCGTATTCCACCGAACACGGTCCGCTGAAACCGAAGTCCTTGATCAGGCGAAGGACACGCGGCAGGTCCATGTCCCCGAGTCCGAACACGGAGCCCTGGATATGGTCCCCTGCCAGCGTTTGCAACCAGCCGTCGCCGGGGTTTCGCTTCCGGCGGTAGAAATCCTTCAGATGCACCACAGACGCGTAGGGGAGGAGTTTGGCGACGGCCGATTCCGGCACCTCATCGACGCACAGGAAGTTGCCGATGTCCAAGGTGATCTTGAAATTGTCGCGGTCCACTGCGTGCACCAACTGCAGCAACCGTTCGCTGACGTTGAAGGCCATGCCGTGGTTTTCCACGCTGGTGGTGATTCCCAGGGTTGCCGCGTAGTCGGCGAGTTCCCTGGATGCAGGGACCACCTTCTCCAGGGCATCGCGGTATTCGATGTATGAGGCGGGGCGCCAGGCCCACGGGACAACATCGTGGCGGAAGCGGCTGATCCCCATCCGTTGGGCCGTGTCCAAGTGCGTCTTCACCCGGGCGATTTCAGCCGCCGCGTCGGCGCCAAGGAAATCCGCACCCACCACATAGTTGACCAAGGCGATCCCGGACGCCTCTGCACGCTCGCGCAGCCCTTCGGCTGCCGCGTGGTCCGCGGAAAGGTCCACGCCCAGTCCGGCCTCGGCCACTTCAAGATGGCCGGCCTGATGGGATGCCGCCCAGCCCGGCAGGTCCAAAAGGCCCACCCGGCCGGCAGCCAAGGCTCCCGCCAAACTGTACGTACTCAGCCCAATCTGCATTGTTCGATCCTCTTCCGTGGAGTCCGCGTGCCGTCACTTGCGAGCCCACGTTAGGCAGGATTCCGGGCGAAAAGGGCTGGTTGAACTTCATTCGGCATTGAACTTTCGCGGCTCCGCCCCGGTCCCGCAGCGAACCTCAATATCGTGGCAGGCATGATGGAAAAGAAGCCCCGGATCCTCATTACCGGAATCGCCCTCGAGGCCAGCACCTATTCCCCTGCCCGGACCCGCATGCAGGACTTTGTCCGGCGGGATGGCCAGGAGATCTTGGACCAGTACCCCTTTTTCGCCCCGGACCATCCGGTGCGCGAGGCGGCGGATTGGCTGCCGCTTGTCCACTTCCGTTCCATCCCGGGCGGGGCTGTCCCCTCCGCGGACTATGCCGAGATGAAACGGACGATTCTTTCCGCTGTGGCGGATGCGCTGCACGCAGGCCCCGTGGACGGGCTCTATTTCGACATCCACGGTGCCATGAGCGTTGAAGGCCTCGACGATCCCGAGGGTGATTTGCTCCTTGCCCTGCGCGGTCTGATCGGCCCGGACGTGCTGGTGTCCAGCGGCATGGACCTGCACGGCAATGTTTCCTGGACTTTGGCGCACCAACTCGATATCCCCAGTTGCTACCGCATGGCCCCGCACGAGGACTGGCTGGAAACCAAGGAACGCGCCGCCGTGAACCTGCTGGAGCGATTGGCATTACCGGAGGCCGCCCGCCGCCCGATCAAGGCCTGGGTTCCGGTCCCCATCCTGCTGCCCGGGGAAAAGACCAGCACCCGATTGGAACCGGCAAAGTCGCTATATGAGGAGGTCGGGGTGATCGCCGGGCGGCCCGGCGTGCTCGACGCCGCGCTATGGATCGGTTATGCCTGGGCAGACGAGCCGCGCAACCGGGCCGTGGTGATGGTCACCGGTGACGACGCCGACGCCGTCGCACGCCATGCGAGCGGGCTCGCCGTCGACATGTGGAACAGGCGGGACGAGTTCCGTTTCGTGGCGCCCTCGGCGCCGCTCGCTGAATGCCTCGCGGCAGCGGAGGCGAGCACGAAGCGGCCGTATTTCATCAGCGATTCCGGGGACAATCCCACGGCCGGGGGAGCCGGTGACGTCACTTGGACCCTGCACAAACTCCTTGGGCACCCACCCATCGCCGCCGGAACGATGCAGGCAATCTACGCTTCGATCCCGGATCCTGCCGCGGTGGACGCGTGCATCGGCGCCGGCGTCGGTGGATCCGTCTCGGTGGACGTGGGCGCCCGCGTGGACGGCACACAGTCCGGTCCGGCGCGGCTGGACGGCATTGTGGAGCACCTGGCTCAGGGCGACCCTGTGGCCATTGACGAGGCCGTCATCCGCGTTGGCGGGCTGCGCGTCATCGTGACCCGGCGGCGCAAGCCGTATCACTTGGAATCGGACTTCCTCCGGAACGGCTTGGATGCCCGGACAGCCGACGTTGTGGTGGTCAAGATCGGCTACCTCGAGCCCGAGCTCTTCGACATGGCCGCGGACTGGATGCTGGCGCTCACTCCAGGCGGCGTGGACCAGGACCTGCACCGGCTGGGCCACCGCAGGATAGCGCGGCCCATGTTCCCGTTCGACGACGGCGGTGCGACGCCCGACCTGACCGCACGGTTCGTACCTGCGTCGAACCAGCCGGCGGGCGTCGAGCGCTGAGGGGCGGGCCGCGTGCGTCCGGGCTCCAAATCGGACCCAAACTAAGTTCGATTCTGAACTAAGTTATAGGCCCTTCCGAAGCATCATTCCTCCATGATTTCGTTTCCTGCATGGTCAATCGACCCTGTGAGTTCAAAGTGGAGGAAGCGATGAAAGAACTTAGTCGACGTGGTTTGCTCGGTCTGGGCGGAGCCCTGGGTGCCGCAGCCTTGCTGTCCGCATGTGGCGAGGCCTCGGGCTCCGCCTCTTCGGACAGCCTCTCCACTCCGGCAAAGCTGCGGGTCTGGTTCATGAAGGACTCCGTGTCGGACAAGGCCCAGGCGTGGCTCAAGCAGGAGTTCGAAAACAAGTTCCAGGGATCCACCCTCACCATCGAGCAGCAGGAGTGGGATGGCATCGTCCCGAAGCTCCAGACGGCCCTTGCCAGCCCCGAATCGACGCCGGACATCATCGAACTCGGCAACACCCAGGCGCCCACCTTTTGTGCGGTAGGAGCATTGGCCGATCTGAGCGGCATGAAGGAAGAGCTGGGCGGTGCGAATCTGACCAAATCGCTCGTGGAACTCGGCAGCTTCGAGAACAAGATGTACGCCGCCCCCTTCTACGCGGGAAGCCGGATCGTGTTCTACCGGAAGGACATGTTCCAGAAGCTCGGGCTCGCGATACCGAAGACCATTGACGAGCTGACCGCCGTCGCAACGAAGATCCAGACCGGCAACCCCGAGAAGAACGCACACTTTTCCGGGATGTTCCTGCCCGGGATTTCCTCACAATCCGCGTTCGCTTGGGTCTTCAGCAATGGCGGGCGGCTGGCCGTGCAGAAGGACGGGAAATGGGAAGGAGGCTTGTCCTCGCCGGAAAGCCAGAAAGCCATCGCCCAGCTCCAGCAACTGTGGACGACCGGCTCCACCACCGGGACCATCACGGATTCGACCATCGGTTCCCAGCCGTACACCGCCTTCAACACGGGCGAGGCGGGAATGTTCTTCGGCTTCAACTTCCATCTGAAGAAGATCAAGAAGGAACTCCTGGACGCCGGCAAGGTGGGGTACTTCAACTTCCCGTCGCCTAAGGGCGACGCCGTGGGCAATCCTTTTGCCGGCGGCTCCAATGTGGCCATCTCGAACAACAGCAAGGCGCGGGGGCTGGCCAAGGAGGCCCTCAAACTCATCTTCAGCAAGCCGTTCCAGGAGTTCTTCGCGACCGAAGGAGGCTGGGTCCCGGGAAACCTGAACTACGCCGCGGCCCTTGGGCAGGACGAATTGTCCAAGGTCACCATCGAGGCCGTCAGGAATTCCGTGGGCACCCCGGCAGCAAAGAACTGGGCATTGGTGGAGAGCGCCAAGGTGGTTGACGACTTCTTCGTGGCCATGGGTGCGCTGAAGGATCCCGTGGGGCTGGCCAAGACGGCCGACGCCAAAATGACGGAAATCCTCAACAGCAAGTAGGCCCGGCGGGAAGCAGAAAGGACCGAAGCCATGACCGTAACCAGTACGCGTGCGAAGCCGGAAGGGACCCTGCCCGACCGGACTGAACCAGCGGCCCCCAGGAAACGCAGGCGCAACCCCCTGCCGTACATCCTTCTGCTTCCCGCGGTGCTCATTGTCCTGGTGGACATGGGCTACCCGTTGCTCCGCCAAATCACCATGGCGTTCCAGCACTTTTCCCTTGAGCAACAGTTCGGCAAACCCGCGGAATTCGTCGGGCTCGACAATTTCACCCGGGTGCTCGGCGATTCGGCATTCTGGCTCACCCTGGGAAGATCCCTTGCCTTCTGCCTTGTGTGTGCCGCCCTGACAATGGCCATCGGGATCGGAGGCGCGCTTCTGCTCACCAAACTCTCGCGCCCGGTCTCCGTCTTCGTCCAGGCCGCCATGCTGCTGGCCTGGGCGATGCCCGTGTTGTCCTCGCTCCAAGTGTTCCAATGGATCTTCGATTCCAGGTCCGGGGTGGTCGACTGGACACTGGCCGGACTGGGAATGCAAGGGATGGCTGGCTACAACTGGTTTTCCAACCCCCTGACCTTCTTCGCGGTAGCGGCCATCCTGGTCATCTGGATGAGCGTGCCGCTGGTGGTCTTCATGGTCTACGCATCGGTCACCCAGATCGATGAGTCCATGCTGGAGGCCTCAACTCTCGATGGTGCCAACGGCTGGAAGCAATTCCGCGAAATCACCGTTCCCACCATCGCCCCGGTTCTCCTGCTGGTCACGATCCTTGAAATCATCTGGGACCTGCGGGTCTTTACGCAGATCTTCATCCTGCAGAAAAACGGCGGCATCACCGAGCAGACCAACGTCCTTGGCACATACGTCTACCAGGTGGGCTTGTCCGGCGGAGACTACGGTGTGGCTTCCGCGACCGCCCTGATCATGCTGCTGATCACGCTGCTCCTCACTTGGCGTTATGTCACCCAATTCCTGAAGCAGGGAGAAGTCTGAATGGCCCTCAAACCCAGCCCCGTCCGCCGCTCGGCGGCCAACATCACCGGCCTGGTCTTCGGGCTGCTGTGGATTTTCCCGGTCTACTGGTTGGTCAACAATTCGCTCGTCACGGACGACGCCTTGCAGTCCCGCACGCCGTCGTTCCTGCCGCTCGACTTTACTTGGGCGCACTACGAAACAGTGCTCCACGACAGCCGCTTCTGGTCCGCCCTGCGGATGAGCTTCGGGGTTGCCCTGATTGTGGTGGTGGCCGCATTGCTTTTCGCCTTCTTCGCGAGCATGGCGCTCAGCCGCTTTCGATTCAAGGGCCGCAAGATCATCATCATCTCGGTGCTCGTGATCCAGATGATCCCTGCTGAAGCCATGTTCATTTCCCAGTACAAGATGATCGACAGCTGGCACCTGCTCAACTCCGTGCTCGGCCTGAGCCTGCTGTACGTCGGGGCGTCCGTGCCTTTCACTATCTGGATGCTCAAGGGATTTGTTGACGGGGTCCCTGTGGAGCTCGAAGAGTCAGCGATGATTGACGGTTGCTCCCGAATGGGCGCATTCTTCCGGGTGACCTTTCCGCTACTGGGCTCCGGACTGGTGGCCTCCGGAATCTTCGCCTTCTTGGCCGCATGGAACGAATACACATTGGCGCTGGTACTGCTGAGCAGCGACAACAGCAAGACCCTCCCGCTGTGGATCCAAGGCTTCAGCGGCCAGAACCAGGCCACGGACTGGGGTGGGATCATGGCCGGGTCCACCCTCATGGCGCTACCGGTGATCATTCTCTTCGTCATCGTCCAGAAGAAGATGGCCCAGGGCCTCGTTGCCGGTGCGGTGAAAGGCTGACATGCAGTTGAGTGTTCAAACCGCCGGTTCCCCTCCGACGTCGTTGATTCCGGGACCGGGCGCTCCGGTGATGGTCTTCGACGTTGGCGGCACCGACCTCAAATACGGCGTCGTGGATTCCACCGGCCGCTTCGCACACCAAGGAAGCACACCAACGGCAATTGGTTCGCAGGAAAAATTCCTTGACCAGCTTTCCGGCCTCGTCGCCACCTACCAGGCTGGGCCCCGGGAGCAGCGACCGCAGGCAATCGCCGTCAACGCGCCGGGGATTGTGGATGCGAGCACCGGCGTTGTGGTCTCCGCAGTGAACCTGGGCTGGAGCGACTTCGCCCTCTCCTCGGCTTTGGAAACGCGCGTCGGACTTCCTGTGGTGCTCGGCAACGATGTGCAGATGGCCGGTTTGGCGGAGCACCGTCTGGGGGCCGCGAAGGGGCTGCGGAACGCCCTGGTGTTGGTCATCGGCACCGGGATCGCCAGCGCGGTCATCCTGGACGGCGAGGTGTACGACGGCGACGGGTACGCCGGAGAAATCGGCCACGCCCGCATGGAACCACTCACGAGCACCGTGGCCATCCTGTGCACGTGCGGCGCGTCAGGATGCCTGCAGACGGTGTCCTCAGCCTCGGCCATCGCACGCAACTATGCAGCCGTCTCCGGTACCCGCGTTGTTGGCGCGAAGGAAGTGATGGAGGCCGCAGCAGCGGGTGACCCGGCCGCCGTCGGGGTCCTGAACCAGGCATATGACGGGCTCGCGCTGGCGATCGCGCAGAGCGTCGCACTCCTGGCGCCGCAGGCCGTCATCTTCGGCGGTGGCCTGTCCAATGCCGGCGACGCGCTCCTTCGCCCGGTAGCGGAGCGGCTGGACTCCATCCTGAGTTTCCACCGCAGGCCCCGGCTCCTGCCTGCGCGGTTCGGCTCTTCGGCGGGACTTCTCGGCGGCGCAGTGCAGGCCCGTCGGCTACTCTGCAAAGAGCAGCCCAACGGCGGCCAGCAGACACCGAGCCCCTGGAGGGACTGACTTTGGGTTACAAGCCTTCCTATGCCAAGACCGTCAAAAGAACCGGTCCCCGGGACATCGCGCTGACTGAATACTCCTCCAGCATCCTGTCCATGATCGCGAGCGGCCGGGCGACGTCGCGCGCCGACCTCGCGCGCACCCTGAACCTTGCCCCATCCACCATCACCATCAAGGTGAACGAGCTGATGGAAGCCGGGCTCATCAGCGAGAGCGGCTCAGGTTCGGCGACCGGAGGCCGAAGGCCAACGCTCCTGGAACTGGTCCCGGACGCGGGGTTCATCCTGGCGGCGGATTTGGGCGCCCATCATTTGTGGGTCGGCAAGCTGAACCTCTCAGGCAATCTGCTTGTCTCCGAAATCAGGACCATCGACATCAACGACGGCCCCGAAGTGGTTCTGCCCCAGGCCGCCGCGATGATGCGTGCCCTGAGCGATCCGGCCGTCGACCCTCCGCTGCGCGGCGTAGGGATGTCCTTGCCCGGACCGGTCAACTTTGCCTTGGGTGCGCTCGACTCGCCGTCCAGAATGCGCGGCTGGCACGAGTTCAAGGTCCGGAACTGGCTTGCCGAGGAATTCGGGACCTTGGCGGTAGTGGACAACGACGCCAACATGATGGCTTTGGGTGAGCACACGCTGCGCCAGCGGGAATCACCCGATTCCAAAGTCCGGCAGAACACGCTGTTCCTCAAAGCAGGGGCCGCGATCGGCTGCGGGCTCATCATTGACGGACAGGTCTACCGGGGCGCCACGGGAGCGGCCGGAGACATCGCCCACGTGCAGATCCCGGCCGCGGGCGATGCGCCATGCTCTTGCGGCAACCGCGGCTGCCTGGAGACGGTGGCCAGCGGGTCCGCCATCATCCGCGACCTGGCCGCCGTCGGGATCGATGCCGCGGACGTCAACGACATCGTCCTGCAGGTCAACAACGGCGACCCGCACACCACGACGCGAGTCCGCACTGCGGGCCGGATTTTGGGGCAGACCCTCAGCATCGTGGTGAATTTCGTGAACCCGGATGTGGTGGTGCTGGGCGGCGGACTTTCCCAATTGGAGCCGTATGTCGCCGCTGTGCGCTCGCAGCTCTACGAAAGCTGCCACCCGCTCGCCACCAAGAACATCGTGATCGAAGCCTCGCTCGCCGGTTCGCAAGCAGGCCTGCTAGGCGCGGGGCAGCTATGCCTGCGCACCGTGCTGGCCTCGTGAACATTCGGCCCGTCCGACGGAGGAACCATGAAGATTGAAATATGCGTGCAGGACCTGGACGGTGTTCGCTGTGCCATCGAAGCCGGCGCGGACCGCGTCGAGCTCTGTTCAGCGCTTGAGGCCGGCGGCCTTACCCCGAGCGCCGGCCTCGTTGAGGCAGCCGCTGGGCTCGCGCGCGACGCCGGTCGCCAGGATTTCGTCCACGTGCTCATCCGCCCGCGGCCGGGTGGCTTTGTCTATACACCTACCGAGATCGAGGTCATGAGGCGGGATGTCCGGCAGTCGCTTTCCCTCGGTGCCGACGGGGTCGTCGTCGGATTACTGACCGCGTCGGGCGACGTCGACGTCGCTGGCGCCGGGGCGCTGATCGATGCCGCGGGCGGGACCTTCGTCACGTTCCACCGCGCGGTGGATGCGGCCCGGGATCCGCTTCAAGCAGTGGACGACGCCGCCCGGCTGGGTGCGCAGCGCATTCTCACCTCGGGTGCAGCCCGGGCCGCTGGCGACGGTATTGACATGCTCAAACGCATGGTTGCGGCCCTCCCCGCTGACGTTTCCGTCATGGCCGGCGGCGGCGTCACTGAGCGGGCCATACCCGCGCTTTTGGCCACGGGAATCCGTGACATACACTTCTCTGGCCGTAAGCTCATGGTCGATTCCGCTCCGTCCGGGCCAGGCGGCGGGGATGGGATACGCTCAGTCACGCATCCGGCCACAGTGGAGCGGATGGTCAAGGCGATGCGCACCGCGGAGGCAATGACGCACATGCGCTGATTTTTGCCACATTGTGGGGAATAGCAGCCGCATGGTGTATGTTGCACATTCGCCAGCAAATATACAAGAGAAGAGATAACCCCAGGTGGCAACCGATTACGACGAACTCCGCTCCGACGTCGCGGAATCCCAAAGCACGTCACTTCAGGCCCTGCAGTCTGCCAATGCTCCGGACGCCCGCAGCGTTGTACGGGAGCTGGACGAAGCCGATGCTTTTGAAGGCAACGAGGTACCAGGCGGCGAATTCGTGGCCGAGGAACTGATCATTGCGGTCGTTCCCCAGAAGGAAGACGAGTTCACGTGCTACTCGTGTTTCCTCGTCCGTCACCGCTCCCAGATTGCCCGTGAAAAGAACGGCCACGCCTACTGCGTAGAGTGCGAGGGCTGAGCCTCTGAGGCTCAGATCCGTCCCTCACAGTCCCCTCCCCGAGAGTTGCGTTCATCACAGGGGATTCAAGCGCTTCTTCTTGGCGAGCTTTTCATAGCGGGCCTCGGAGTCCGCGGCTCGCTGCTCTTCGGCAGCGAGCAGGGGGCCATAAGGCGAGTTGTCCTCCACCGATCCGCCGGTATCGTTTGCGAGGCGGAGCAGCACCGAGCGGCTCACGACGCTGTCCTGGTGCTCTCCTAGGATCTTCTGGATCTTCTGGGCGTTACGCGCCAGCTTCACGGCGGGCTTCCCATGAACGTCTTGCAATGCTTCGGCTGCATGGCGCAGGCGTTTGGCGTCTTTGCGGACCTGATGCAGTGCCGCGTCGTTTTCGTCGCCGCTGTTCTGGGCCACTGCCTTCTGGGACCGGCGCAACCGTTTGATCGCTTTTCCGGCCAGCTTGGCCGTGATGGGACGGGCCTTCTTCCCGGCACGAGGCCTTACGGGAGGCTCGTCGCGGAACTCCTCAAGCGCGTCCAGGAGCCGGAAATACCGTTTCGTTCCCAAGGAGCGGAGCATCTGGCGATACCCGGAGTTGAAGGCGGCCTCGAGTTCGTCATTGATCTTGGTGGCAGCTGGGGCGGGTACCAAGCCGTCGGGTTGCTCATTCATCAGTTCCCCGATCCGGTCGCGCAGCACCTCGGCATCCCGGGCCTTGCCCAGGACCTTGCTCAGCCATTTCAGTTCGGCCTTGAGCTGATCCCCGCCGTCGGCGTCGAAGAGCTTGCCATACGTGGACAAGGTCGAGCGCAGCCTGCGGGTGGCCGAGCGCATGCGGTGGACGGCGTCGTCGAGGCCTTGCCGGACTCCGGAGTCCAGTGCGGTGATTTCGGCGATCTGCGCGGCAACGTAGGCAACTATTGCGTCTCCGGCAGAACCCTTCGGACGGGCTTTTGGTGGCGTCGGCACAGCGGCTGGCCAGGCCGTTCCGAATGCGCGGGCAAGCTTGGAAGCATGCCCTGAGGGGGTTGCGCCGGCGCCTGACAAGACGCGCTCCGCACTCTCGAACAGCGCTTCATCGCCGTGGACCAGCTCGATTTCCCATTCCCGCCATCGCCTCTCCAATTGCCTTGGGTGCAAGGTCTCGGCTGTCACGTGGTCATCCACGAAGTCGGCCAGAGTGACGTCTTCGCTTCCGTGCAGGCGATGCAAAGTGCGGCGGGTATGGATCCGGGCCACGGGCCTGAGCTCTTCGCCGCGGGTGAAGACGATGAGCCTCTCCGCCAGTTCCTCGGGGACGATCTCGGGCTGCCCCAGCGGCGCCTGGATCTCCACACGGGTGTCCCGGTCTGCGGGCAGTTTCAGGTGCCATCCTGAATCGGTGCCGCCGGTGCGGCGCCGCAAGGTGATGCGGTGCCTGGCAAGGGTCAGCCCGTCCGTGTCGAAGTAGACGGCCTCGAGTTGATGATCCGCAGGGTCTGCGACCTGTTCGACGCCGGTGATGTCCACGAACGCGGGAAGCGGCGTTTCCAAGTCGGCGTCGTACTTGCGTTCTGTTTCCACGGATTCCTGGGTCGACATGTCGTTTCCCGTCCTTCTCGTAGCTGCTCGCACCTATAGGCATCCTCCCACCAGGCCTCCTGCAGGAAAAGACCGGACCAAAGCCTCTCCAGCGGGTCCCTTGCGGGCGCGGCGATCTGGGGAAGAATGTGGGCATGACTTCGACGCCGAGCCTCGGTCCGTTTGTTGATGGCTTCACTGATGGCTTCTCTGGGGATGCCTCGTGAGCGCGTTCGTGCTCGTGCCCGGAGCAGGCGGCTCAGCCTGGTATTGGAGCCGCGTCGTCCCCCTCTTGCAGGAGGCAGGCCACGATGCTGTCGCCGTCGATCTGCCCGGCGACGACGAAAATGCGGGCCTGCCCGAATACGCGCGCCTGGTTGGGGCCGCTGTCAATGGCCGGAACGACGTCGTGCTTGTGGCGCAATCGCTTGGCGGTTTCACGGCACCCATGGTGGGAGCCCGGACCGGCGTCGCAGAGATCGTCTTCGTCAACGCGATGATTCCCAACCCGGGTGAGACCCCCGGAGCATGGTGGGACAACACGGGCTGGGAGGACGCGCGCAAGCGTTCTGCCGCGGCCGGCGGTTACAGCGCGGAGTTCGATGTGAACGAGTACTTCCTGCATGACGTTCCGCCGGAGCTTGCGGCCGAGGGGGAACCATACCAGCGCCCCGAGGCTAACGCAGTCTTCGCGTCGAGCTGCGAATTCGTGGAGTGGCCGGCAGTTCCCATCAGGGTGCTCAGCGGTGAGGGGGACCGGTTTTTCCCGCTCGAGTTCCAGCGCACGGTCGCACGCGATCGCTTAGGCATTGAGCCGGATGTCCTGCCTGGCGGGCATCTCCTTGGGCTGTCGAATCCGGTTGGGGTTGCGGATTATCTCTTGCGCCGATGAACTTTTTACAACCCCGGTCCTTCGATTCCCTAGACCGGAGTCGGCCCAAGCCCTAAGATCGCTCTGACGGCACCAGCCCTGGCTGATCGATGTCCGTCGCGGTCTCACCCTTAAGCGTGAGCGCCGGGTCCGTTCCGCGACTCCTGGGTCTCCGAACGGGCCCGGTCGACCTCCGTCCGGCTACTCAATGGCGATGCTGATGCGGCGCGCTCAGTGTCCGAAGGCACCAACTTCGCGATAGTTAGAGAGTAATTACTCGTAGATGGTGACTGTGGCCTTCCAACGGAGGATGCTTGATTGTTGGGAGGGAAAATCATGACACGAGATGTGACTCATTTCGAGCGACTTTCGGCGTGGACCGAAAACGACATGAAGCCAGCCGTCGGCAAGTTGTTGCGCGGTGATGGTTTGCCTGCCGATGCCCGGGAAAGCAACCATCCCTCGCCCTTGGATTTCCAGATCCCCCAGGAACTGGACCGCGCCTTGGAGTCGGCTTCACAGACGCTCAGCCTCACGCCCAGCGAGATCCTGCGCGAGGCCCTGTCTGAATGGTTGGGCACTCACGGACAGCCGGCCACGGGCCACCATCCGTTCGGGAAGCACACCGCGCTGTAGGGTCGGCCAGGCTGCGGGTCGAGGAGCTGCAGCCGCTACCGGAGGCTGCCCTGGGCAGCGTCTCCGTGCTGTGCGGAGCGGAATGGCGACGCCGCAAGGAACACAGCGGCCGCCACGAATCCCGCGAGAGCGATCCACAGCGTCGGCTGGTACCCGATTGATACGGCGAGCAGGCCACCGGTGGGTGCGCCGACCACAATCATGGCCCGTGGACTCGAACTATCCATGGGGTTTCAGCGACCGTTCACGGGCAGGCTGAAGCCGATAGAGCGGACACTTGTGCCGACGCCGCCCACCCGGGGACTGGGCGCCCATGGCCAGTCCCCGGGTATGCAATGCAAACTGCTCTTAGCCGCCGCAGTACTTGCTGTAGTTGGCGCCCGCGTTCTGGTAATCGTTCTTCAGGGCGTTGAGCTTCGCGGTATCCGGGTTGTCCTTGGAAGACTCGTCCAGGTAGTCCACAAGCGTCTTCAGGGTGGGCTTCAGCTCATCCGAGGACACGGCTTCGATCGGGCGGAGCTGGTTCGCTACCCGGATGGTTCCCGTTTTGTCCGTGGTGTTCGTGGGGTTCGAGATGACGGTCTTGACCCGGCTGCAGGTGTCCGCGGTGCTCAGCTGCTGCGGTGCGGAGCAGGCTGAAGCGGAGAGGACGAGCCCGGCCGCGAGCAGGGCTGTGGTGATTTTCTTCATGGTTCCCTCAGTAGTTGCTGACGTTTGATTGTAAGCAGACCGGGCGTGGCGCCCAATGCAGGCTTGGCCAGCGGAAGGGTCTATTGCGTGCATCCTAGGGCCTGATGGTCACAAGGGAGGGGCCCCTTGGCAGTCTGGCCGCGGAACCCCTCCAGTGTTTGAGGCGCGCTGGATCAGCGCTCAGGAAGGGCCTTGGTCCCCTCGATCTGCACGGCCTGCAGTTTGTTCGGATCCAGGCCAAGGGTCTTCAGGATGGTCGGGGCAATCTGGGTCGTCTCGACGGTGCTGGTCACTGTCCGGGCGTGTTCGTCATTTGCCCCGGAGACCACGAGCGGCACATCGCGGTCGTCCGCGCTGGCTCCGCCGTGTTCGGCGATCTTGGCCTTGCCGCCGGTGTAGACCACGCCCGTCTGGGCGATGCCCAAGATGTCCGGGTAGCGTGCGTCGCTGGTTTGGGTGCCGAAGTAGTTCGCAACCTCGCTGCCCGCGTAGATCTTGCTCAACCCCGAGGTTGCCACGGTCTTGGCAGCACCGTTGACGTCGTTACCGGTGGCCGAATGCCCTGCCAGGTAGTCCTTGGCGAACTGCGCAGCTGCCTGCGAGTGGTCCGAAAGCCACAGCTGCATGATGTCGTCGTCGGTGGAGAACACAACGAGGTCTGCGGAGCCCGGGTGTGCGGACTTCCACGCGGCGTTCAGGCCGTCGATGATTGCGCTGTCAGGGACCCTCGTCAATGTCGACGAGTCCATCGGTGACTGGCCGTGCTTGGCAGAAAGGATCACGGTGGTGTCCTTTGCGTGGCCGGAAGCGGCCAGTGCGGACTCGAACTTCCCCACGGAAGCGTTGACGAAGTCCAGGGCTTTGCTCAAGAGCGGCCCGGGAACGGTGCCGCCCTGAAGGTAGCCGCCGGTCAGGCCGTCCGACGTCGGGAGCTTCTGAGCCGTCGACACGGCCTGGAAGTTCATCCCGAAGATGCCCGGTACTGCGGCCGTCTTGGTGCCGGAGTGGTCCTTGCCGTCGATTTCGTTCACCACGGCCTGGACCTTGTAGCCGTCGTACTGCTGGGTTGCGGCGTTGTCCTTGGTCCAGTCGCCATTGAAGGGAGCGGGGGCGATGCTGTTGATCTCAGGAGTGAACAGGTCATCCAGGCCCTTGCCTGAAGGGCCGTTCAGGATTTCGTATGCAGGGTGCTTGTCCGACCACGCCGTGGTCAGGCCAGCGCTCTTCGCCACCTCGCCGGGAGGGCGGCCGGGTCGAGGAGAGCGCCGGGCTGTCCCGTCATGTTCAGGATGCTGGCCGGAAGCCCGGTCAGGCCTTGGCCGGCGTCGAGGGCGTTCTGGTCCTTGTCGGCGGCTTCGGTGAAGGCCACTTCGGCGCCGGGCGCCGTGTTCTTGCAGTCCGTTGTGCCGGCTGGCAGGAGTGCCCTGTTGAAGGTGTCGTCATAGTAGACGCCGGTGGTCCCGGGATTTCCACCGGTCAGCTGGCCGACCATGCCGGGGAAGGAGTCCGAAGGCACGGGAGTCTGGGCGTGCGTGTAGCTGGTGCCGTGGTTTACGAGCGACGCCAGTGCCGACGTCGGGTGGTTCTTCACGTACAAATCCAGGTCCTTCTGGTGGAGGCCATCCACCGACAGCAGCAGGACATGCTTCGATGTTTCGCCCTGGCCGCCCTGGCCCTTGTTGCTGTCTGATTCCTGCTGGCCCTGGACGTCCTGGCCGCGTGAAGCGTCGTCGGCAATCGCCGGCGCCACCGCGGATCCGGCCATGAGCAAGGCCCCCAGGACCGCTGCTGTGGCAAGCCCGTTTTTCTTGGCTGTCTTCATCAAAGTAAGACCCTTCGCTATTGCGTTCTTATCGATCGAAAATGCGTCCCCGGATGATTCTTGTTGCGGGGAGGGACTCCGTCTTGCCAATTGGGCCCAACCGCGGAAACGTTCACGACAGGTTCAATTGCGGGTAGCCGAACTCTTCCGAAACTCACAGGAAGCCCGCGTACCCCCGCGGGTGGCCGGGGGTACGCGGGCTTCTGTTGTCGGTACGGTCCCTAGGAGGACGTCGCGCTGAATTGGCTTCCGCGTGATTCGTCCGCGTCCTCGGGGCTCCAAGCCGGTGGTTGGAAGTGCGCTCCGCCGAACATGGGGTAGGACAGGATTCCTTGTTGGTCCTGGAGCTGCGCCCACGGCCTGTTGATGCCGAGTGTGCCGTAGCGCCGGACCTGCGTGACCCGGTCGAGGTCAAGGACGGCGAAGAGGATTTCTTCGCCTCCCGTCGCTTGCTGCATGATGGTGCCTTCCGGGTCCACGATGACGCTTTCCCCCACTGCGGACGGGTCGGCGCCGTTGACGTTGACCACGTACACCTGGTTTGCGAAGGCGTTGGCCCGTGACATCACGATTTCCATTTCCCTGTCCCGGGTTGTGGTCAGCGTGGGCTGGATGATGACTTCTGCTCCAAGCCATGCCAGCTGCCGGGATACTTCCGGAAAGCTCCCGTCGAAGCAGATGGCGAGACCCACCCGTCCGCGGTCAGGGATGTCGAAAGTCACGAACGAGTCGCCGGGCGTGGTGGTTTCGAACGGGCGCCAGGGAAAGAGCTTCCGGTATCGGGCCACGATCTCGCCGTCGGGGGAAACCGCGATTGCGGTGTTGTACGTGTTTCCTCCATCCGTTTCAAGGAGGGAACCGGGCACGAGCCAGACCCCCAGACGGCGGGCCAGTTCGGAAATGCGGGCGGTGAGCTGACTCGGGATGGGTCCGGCGGAACGCGTCTCGCCGTCCGGGTCCGGGATCAGGAATTGCCCGGGTGCAGCGAGAAGCAGTTCGGGTGCGACGATGACGTCGACTTCGGGGCCCAGGATTTTGGCGGTCTCCGCCTGGGCGGCGAACCGTTCCCAGGTTGCTTCGACGTCGTAGGGAACGGGTTTCGTTTGGATTGCCGCAATGGAAAGAACTCGCATTTATGCCTCGGTTTCGCTGCTCAGGATGGCTTGCAATTCGTTTCGGGTGGAGAAGTTTCCCCGGGGGATCGTTTGCCCGGAAAAGTACGCACGGAGTTTGGGACGGATGATTCCAATGACCACGACACCCAGGGCCAGGGCGCCGATTCCGATCCAGAAGACGGTTCCGATGCCCATCCAGGACATCCCGGCGTATTCAGGGGACAACATGTCAATGGCGCTGTATATGAAAGCCCCCATCATCAAGAGCGCACCAAGGCCGGGCAGGATGCCTTTGAGCCAGAGGGAAGAGGCCGAGGCGCGCATCTGGGGAGCAAAGTACACAACACAGGCCAGGGCCGTTGCGGCGTAGTATGCGGCGATCATCAGGCCGACCGAAAGAATTGCCAAGCCGATGAAGTCGGCACTGATTGACGCCAGCGCCACGGTCACGCCAATGCTCAGGAATGCCCACCACGTGATTGACCTTGTTGGGGTCCCCCTGGATGCGTGCATTTTCGTCGTCGCTGCCGGCAGCGCGCCGTAGGTGCCCATGCTGAGCCAGGACCTAGGGTTGCTGATTGCTACGGTCATCAGCGCCGCCAATGCCGAGAGACCAACGGCGAGGATGATGACTTGCCCGAAGAGGCCACCCGTTGCCTGGGGGCCAAGGACTGACAGGACGTCCGAGACGGTTGTGGGATCCGTGATTCCTTTGGTCCCGGCAAATCCAACGGCCGCTGTTGCAGTCACGACGTAGAAGAGCAGCAGGATCACCGTGGTGATGACCACGGCCCGCCCGGGGGTGCCTTTGCGGTCAGTAGTTTCTTCATTCACGGCTATGAGAGCGTCCCAGCCCCAATAGATGAAGAGGCACAGAATGACACCGTGGACCAGCCCCGAGAGATCGCCGGAGGCAAAGGGATTGAACCAGTCCAGGACCGGCGTTTCCGCACCGGTTACTGAACTGCCGGCGGCCATCGCGATAAAGGCTCCAATGCAGAACCCGCCCAGGGCAATCAGTTGCAAGGCAATCAAGGCGTACTGGAGCCATGCGGAAAGTTCGATTCCCCGGGCTGCCACAACAGCGCTGAGGGCGATCAGCCCGCAGGCAATGGCGACGACGATTACCGGTTGGGAGGCCGCCCATCCAAGTCCCAGAAAGGTCAGGAGGTACGTCGTGGCAACCTGGGCCAGGGCCGCGCTGGCGATGAAGGTGGCGACCTGTGGTACCCAACCGCCGAAAAACCAGCCGGCCCACGGCCCGAACACCCGTGAGATCCACACGAAGACTCCGCCGCAGTCGGGCATTTCCCTATTGAGGTCCCGGAACGCGAATGCCGTGAACAAGATGGGGAGGAACCCTAGAAGGAACGCGGCGGGCGTGCTCGTTCCCACTGCCAGGTCAACGAAACCGAGGGTTACGGCAAGGCTGTAGGCAGGTGCAACCGCGGCAAGTCCCAGTGCCACTGTGGGGCCGATGCCGATCGATCCGGCCTTCAGTCCTTTGGTGGCAGCGAGGGACGGAGGGGCGGGGGACTGAGGGGCGAGGGGCGGTGCGGTCGGAGGTGGAAGGTGGTGCGACATGGCGACTCCCTATCGAATCGAAGTTATTTGAATCACATTCAAATTTGAATGCCATTCAATACTCGATTAGGCTGGCTGTCAATGGGCGTCGAAGCAGGGGGATGGCAATGACAGGTCTCAGCAAGAGGGAAGTACGCCGCCGGGAGATCGCTGCAGCGGCGCTGGCCGTGGCCGCTCGTGACGGTGCAGAAGGCGCGACTCTGCGTGCAATTGCAGCGGAGGCAGGTATGGCCGCCAACGCCGTCCTGTACTACTACGGGAGCCTCGCCGACATTACGGCCGCTGCAGTCAAGGCCTCCTCCGACCGTCTTCTTGAGAAATTGTCGGAGGCCGTAAGTGCCGACATGAGCCCGACTGTCCGCCTCGCCGCGGTTATTCGGGCTGGAACCACCGCGGGGCTGGACGATGATGTCTCCCGGATACTCTACGAATACTGGCCCCATTCGCTCAGGGATGCGGAGCACCGGCGGATACAAGGGGAACTCACCAGCGCCCAACAGCTCATCTACGAAAGGGTCATTGCCGAGGGAATAGAGGCCGGCGAGTTCTTTCCGGTTCTTGCCCCGGCCAAGATCGCACGCACCCTCGTGGCCCAGGAGGACGGCCTCGTCATGGACGTGCTGGCCGGCAATGCCAGCAGTGACGACGTGCTGGACTTGATCGCGAGCCTCGCCGCGGCCCTTCTGGGGGTCGACAGGGACGCGCTACTGGACAGGAATTCTGAAACTCACCGGGAAGGACTCGGCGCGGGCGTCCCGATCATAGACGCGGGCGGCGCCGGGAAGGGGGCCGTCGGGTAGAGCCCGGCGACCTGCGTCATGTAGTTGGCCCATTGCGGCCCGGCCAGCATGTAGCCGTCGATGGCCGTGTAGAACTTGCCGTTGATCGTGACGTTTTGTCCCGCCCGGCTCTGTCCTGCCATGGTGTCGCCGAAGAAGGACGCTGTGGCGAGCCCGGTGGTGTATCCGACCACCCAGGTGGAGCCGTTGCTGTTGTTCGTTCCCGTCTTTGCCGCGGTAGGGAACAAGTCCTGGACTTTCGGTTGAATGTAGATGCCGGATCCCCGTTTCAGGACGTCCTGGAGCACGGAGTTGACGCCGCGGGCAACCTCGGGCTTGATGGCCGGGTGGCATGAACTGGCTTGGGCGGGCAGCTTCGCGCCGGATGGATCCGTGATGCCCGTAATGGCGATCGGCCCGCAGTACGTGCCGTCATTGGCGAAAGTGGCAAAGGCGTCGGCCATCACGAGCGGCGATACCTCGGTGCCGCCGAGGAGGTTGCCCAGTTGGTGCATGTTCACGGGTGCGTTGTCCACACCACTGTGGAGACCCACGGCATCCACCACCCTCTGGATGCCGCAGAAGTCCAGTTGGGTCGCCTCGGCAAAGGTTGCGGTGTTGATCGAGTTGTAGAGTCCGTAGTTGACGGGCATTGGGCGGTAGTATCCCTCATCGTTGTTGCGGAGATCGTCCGCTGTGCCAAGGCCGGCGATCTTCTGGGCTGTGCTGTATCCGCCCAGCACCCTCCCGCAGCTGTCCCTCCAAGGGAATCCCAGTGGATAGACCCTTCGCGACGCGTCCACCACTGTGGTCATGGACTTGCCTTCGTTGAGCCACTCCGTGAAAGTGAACGGCTTCATGGCGGAACCTGGCTGGAAACCGCCGGCTCCGTTGAGGTCATTGCCGTTGGCGTCCTTGGAATCAACGTTGAAGTTCAGCTGCGTGTCGAACTTCCCGGGCTCTGGAAGGAACACTGTGTTCTGTGCCATGGCCAGGATCTTGCCTGTGCCGGGCTGCACTGAGACCAAGGATGCGCCCCATTTATCCGGGTTCGCCCCCGCCGTTGCATCGACCTGTTGCTGTGCTACTGCCTGCAGGCGGCTGTCCAAAGAGGTGGTGATGGTCAAGCCGCCGCGGTACAGAAGCTGTTCCCGGTCCGTGACGGTAGCACCGTAGGCCGGATCATTCAGGATGAGATGGGAGATGTAGTCGCAGAAGTACGCAGCCATGTTTGCGGCGGCACAGCCTTGCCTCCCGGGCGTAATGGTGAGCTTGAGGGGAGTGGCGACGGCGGCCGCGTACGCTGCTTGCTGGATCTTGTGCTGGGCGAGCATATCGGCCAATACCAGGTTGCGCCGCTTGATGGCATTGTCCGGATGGATGGAGGGGTCGTAGAAGCTGGGGCTGTTGACCAGGCCGGCGAGCAACGCCGCTTGTGGAAGGCTGAGGTCCTTGGCGGACACGCTGAAGAAGTGCTGCGCTGCGGCTTCGATGCCGTACGCGTCCCGATTGAAGAACACGATGTTCAGGTAGCCCTCCAGGATCTGGTCCTTCGTGAATTTCTTCTCGAGTTCGACCGCGAGCTTCATTTCGCGCACCTTGTCGCCCAGGGTTTTCTGGCCGCTGAGCACCACCTGTCCGGTCTGGCCTGCCGCCAAACGGGACTCGTTCAGTACGTTGGTCACGTACTGCTGCGTCAAGGTCGACGCACCCTCGTTGGTGCCCTTGGTGAAATTGGACGCTAACGCCCGGAGAATCCCTTGGGGGTCGATGCCGCCGTGCTCGTAGAAACGGCTGTCCTCGACGGCGACAATCGCGTCCTTGATGTAGGGCGACATCTGGTCCAGGCTGACCTTCACCCGGTTCTCGGCATAAAAGGTGGCGATCGTCTTTCCGTCTGCGCTGAGCACCTTGGTGGACTGTGACGGCGAGTTGACCACCAGATCACCCGGGAGGTTGTCGAAGTACTGGATCGAACCGCTCACGGCCATGCCGGCCGAGGCCACGCCCGGGACTACCAGCCCGGCGGCCAATACACCACAGACCGCACTCACCAGGAAGAATCCCAAGACCCTTCGCAGGACCCTGGCCAAACCACTTTTCGGGTTGTTTTTCCGAGCCATTTTTCCAGCTATCAACCGTGCGTGATTTTAGATTACGCCGCCATTCCACCCGTCACATAGGCCCCAAAATCCGTGGCGACACGCCCGCTGCGGTTATGTTCGTCACTTCGCCCGCGCGCTGACCGTGTCCGGCGATTTTCCGGATGCATACTGAAGTTATTCGGGTGCGGTGATGGAAGGCAGGTGGCAGCCGGTGGAGACACTGATGGCTGTTGTGAGGAGCGAGTACTTTCCGGCGGGAGCCGTGCTCGTGGGCGTGGTTTTGTTCTGGACAATCGGCTTGCTCGGAGGGTTGTCCTGGTTGAGCGGAGCGCAGCAGCCCCTGGCCATCCTGACGTGGTTGATCTTCATCTACGGCGTGGTTGTGCTGTCTCCCCTCGCCGGAATCTGGGCCGCCGTGGACCTTGCCCGCCGTTGGTTGCGGAACCGCCAGGCCCGCCGGCAGCAGCTCGGATCGGCCGACGTCGAGTCCCTCTAGCACCTGCCATGATCCGACCGCACGGAACGAGGACTCCCATGATCACACGCGTCGACGTCGATGAAGCTGCCGCCCGGATTGCGGGGAAGATCCGCCGTACGCCCGTTTTCGAGGCGGATGCCGGGACGGTGCCCGGGCAATTGTGGTTCAAATGCGAATTCATGCAGCACACGGGGACGTTCAAGGCGCGGGGTGCCTTCAACCGCGTGCTGGCTGCCCGGGAGCGCGGCGAGCTGAAGGACGATGTTGGAATCGTCGTCGCCTCAGGAGGCAATGCGGGGCTGGCGAATGCCTACGCCGCGGCGCAACTCGGCGTGCCCGCAACCGTTTTTGTCCCCGAGACCGCACCTGCCGTGAAGGTCAAGAAACTGAAGGCCAGCGGAGCCACGGTGGTCCAGCGCGGAACGGAGTACGCCGAAGCGTTTGAGGCCGCCCTCGCCTACGCTGCGGAAACCGGCGCGGTTTACTGTCACGCCTACGATCAAGCCGAAATTGCCGCTGGCGCAGGCACGGTAGGCTCGGAACTCCTGGAACAGCTAGGAGACGTTGACACCGTTGTGGTTGCCGTTGGAGGCGGCGGGCTCATGGCGGGAATCGCGGCCGCCGTCGAAGGTCAGGCCCGGGTTGTCGGCGTCGAGCCGGACAATGCTCCGACCCTCTTTTCGGCCCTCGCTGCGGGGGCGCCGGTTGACGTTGCCGTCTCCGGGATCGCCGCAGATTCCCTTGGCGCCCGGCAGATCGGCCGGATCGGTTTCGAGGTGGCCGTCCGTACGGGCGTCCGGACGGTCCTGGTGTCCGACGACGACATCGCCGCGGCACGCTCCCTGCTCTGGGAGCAGTACCGGATAGTCGTGGAACATGGCGCAGCCGCCGCTTTCGCGGCCGTGAACTCCGGAGCGTATGTTCCGGCAGAGGGGGAACGCGTGGCCGTGATCCTTTGCGGCGCCAATACCGACCCCGCCACGGTCTAGGCAGCGTGGCCCTGCCGCGAGCGCTCGGCAGTTGCTAAGCTCTAGCCACAATGCCGGGGCACGCAAAACCGCTTCACGATCGGACAGTGGCATGACGCGATTGATCATCATGGGCCCTCCTGGCTCGGGCAAGGGTACCCAGGCTGAGCACATCGCCGCGCATTTCGGTATACCTGCGATTTCCACCGGAGACATCTTCCGCGCGCACGTCGGCGGCAGGACGGAACTCGGAGCCGAAGCCAGCAAGTACATGGACAGCGGCGAGTTCGTGCCGGATCACGTCACCAATGCCATGATCCGGCAGCGGCTTGGCAACGCCGATGTCCTGGCAGGATTCCTCCTGGACGGATATCCCCGCACGACGGCGCAGATCGAGGCATTGGACGGCATTCTTGCCGGCAACCGGCAGCAGCTGGATGCCGTCGTCGAACTAACGGTCGACGACGACGAGCTGGTGGCGCGAATGCTCCGCCGGGCGCAGGAACAGGGCCGCAGCGATGACACGGCGCCAGTGATACGGCGTCGCCTGGAGCTCTATCGCAACGAGACGCAGGCCGTGGTTGAGCGATACTCCGAGCGCGGAATCGTGCTGGCCGTAGATGGTTCCGGCCAGCGGGAGGAGATCACGGCCAAGGCCATAGCCGCTATTGAATCAGCACTAGGAAAGGGACTGTGAACGGTCAACCGCCTACCGGCCAGAGGATCGAAGACTATGCAATGATCGGGGACCTGCACACCGCGGCCCTGGTCAGCACGGCGGGCTCCATAGACTGGCTGTGCCTCCCACGTTTCGATTCGCCTGCGTGCTTCGCCGCGCTCCTGGATTCCCCTCAAGCCGGGCGCTGGCTCTTGGCGCCTGAAGCCGGGGGAATCTGCACGCGCCGCCAGTACCGGGACGGAACCCTCATCCTGGAAACGGACTGGGAAACCAAAGAAGGACACGTCCGGGTCATCGACTTCATGCCGCCGCGCGACGCCGTCGCGGACATCGTGCGGGTGGTTGAAGGGATCCGCGGGACGGTCAAGATGCGCGGGGAGCTGATCCTGAGGTTCGACTACGGACACGTGGTGCCGTGGGTGCGGCGCGACAGGCACGGCCTCCGCGCGGTTGCCGGTCCGGACTCCGTCTACCTCAAGACCCCGGCACCGTTGGTAGGCAAGGACTTCACCACGGTCAGCGAGTTCACGGTGAACGCCGGTGACCACGTGCCCTTCGTCCTGACTTGGGCGCCCAGCCACGAACGGCGGCCCCGCACCGTCGAGGCAGATATCGCCCTGGACGACACGGCAGCATTCTGGACGGATTGGTCCAAGCGTTGCAACGTCCGGGGGCCTTACCGGAAAGCCGTTCAGCGTTCCTTGATCACGCTGAAGGCCCTCACCTATGCGCCAACCGGGGGCATTGTTGCCGCGGCCACTACCTCGCTGCCCGAGCAGATCGGCGGGCCCCGGAACTGGGACTACCGCTATTGCTGGCTCCGTGATGCCACGCTGACGCTTCAAGCCTTCCTGGCCGCAGGCTATACCGAGGAGGCCGCCGCGTGGCGGGACTGGCTCCTGCGCGCTGTGGCAGGCGACCCGGCCGACCTCCAGATCATGTACAGCCTGCATGGCCACCGGCGATTGCCGGAGACGGAACTGACCTGGCTTTCGGGATACCAGGGTTCGACGCCGGTGCGCATCGGGAATGCGGCGGCCGAGCAGCTCCAGCTGGACGTCTGGGGAGAAGTCCTGGACTGCCTGTCACTGACCCGTGCATCGCTGATGACCATCGGCGATGAGTCCTGGGCTATCCAGACTGCCCTGATGCGCCACCTTGAGAGCACCTGGGACCAGCCGGACAACGGGCTCTGGGAAGTACGCGGCCCGCGGCGCCACTTCGTGCACTCAAAGGTGATGGCCTGGGTCGCGGCTGACCGCATGGTCCGGGGAATCCGTGAGTCCGGGATGCCCGGTCCACTGGATCGCTGGGAAGCTCTGCGGGACACCATCCATGACGAAGTCATGACCCACGGATTCGACGCGGACCGCAATACTTTTGTCCAGTCGTACGGGAGCAAGGAGTTGGACGCGAGCCTTCTCCTGATCCCCAAGGTGGGCTTCCTGCCGCACGACGATCCGCGCGTCATCGGCACCATCGACGCCATCCAGCGCGAGCTGACGGAAGACGGCTTCGTGTTGCGCTACCGTCCGGAAGACAGCGACGACGGACTGCCGGGCGGGGAGGGCGTCTTCCTTGCGTGTTCCTTCTGGATGGTGGACGCACTCTTGGGGGCCGGGCGCCGTGCGGAGGCGACGGCCCTCTTCGAGAGGCTCCTGGCTCTGCGCAATGATGTGGGCCTGCTGAGCGAAGAATGGGACGCACACGCGGGCCGCCAACTCGGCAATATGCCCCAGGCATTCAGCCATTTCGGTTTGGTGCTCAGTGCCTTGCAACTTCACCACGGCAAAGCGCACCACAGCAACGTCCCGATCGGCGGGGTCCCGCCGTCGGGCTCTTCGGCGGAGGCATCGGAGTCGTCGTCAGCCTCAGGGGCGGGCTTGACCTGAGGTTCCGGAGCGCTTGGGCCAGCGGAAGATCCGGCCTGCCAACGCCAGCCCCGCGCCGAGGTTGAGCATTGGCAGGTAGGCCCGCGCCACTGCGGTCCCAACGGCAGGCAGGGAAGCCGCATCGGGGTAGAGCATGTAGAGGGGCTCGTACCGGGGCCGGAATTTTGCCTTGAACGCCAGGAGTGACCTGAACCCGTATACCGGTTCCAAAGTAGCGCCCAACCAGTCGAGCAAGCGGTCGAGGCTGCCGGGCGGCCGGGATCGTGGCCTTGGGCGTGGCATCTCGGAAGGATCCTCTTCGACCCGTGCCAGGGGTGCTCCGGAAAGGCTCACGAATTCGCATCCTTCATCCTTGAGGCTGAGGGCCGCGGATGCGATGAGGAATTCGATGCTGGCACGGAATCCACCGCTGCGGCGCCGCATGAAATCCAGGGTCCAGCCCACGATGTGCCCGTTGCGGTATACGGGCAACCAAGATGTGACTGCGTGGACTGTGTGGCGCTTGTCGATTGCAAGCAGGCAGCGCACCTCGGGGTCGTCGAGCTCGTCAAGGCTGCCCAAGGTAAAGCCCATTTCGGGCATGCTCCTGTCTGCCACCCATTCTTCGGAGATTTCCTCGATCTGGACCTGGACTGAGAAGGGGGCCGAGGCGTAACTCGTCCATTCGTAGCGGATGCCGGCCTTCGAAGCATTGTTCAACGCCGTGCGGATGTCCTGGAACTTCTTTCCCTTGAAGGAGACCGAATGCAATGGCAGGACCGTTTCCTGGGCTACCTGTGCAGAGCTCCATCCGGAGGAATCCGCGTGGTCGCGCAATTCCTGGGGCACGGAGTAGAAACACGGTGTCCACCCATTGCCCCTGCAATAACGGGCAAATTCTTCGAAGACGGCGGCCATCTCGGATTTGGGTCCCACCGGGCCGCCGAGCGTGAGCGCAACCCCTGTGCTGACCCGGTACGCAACAAAGGACTCCCCGGAAGAGGAGAACCAGTACATGTTTCCCGGCCATGTGGTCATCCAGGACAGTGAGCTTCCCTCCCACGTCTTGATGACTTTCCGGGCATGCTCCGTGCTGGCGTCGTGCCGGGTGTGGGCCTGGTGGAGGAAAGTCCTGAAGATCAGGACGCCCGCGACGGCCCAAAAGACGACCCCGACGCCTTCGTACACGAGAACGGCGGCCGTGCCTTGGGGGAAGATGGCCGGGGGCACGTCCAGGACGAAGCCCAGCGGGAGGAAGCGGTCAGGGACATCCGCCAGCAGATCCGGCAGACTTGGAACAGGGGAGAAATCCTGGGCCAGGAAGAAGCCGGCTCCGACATAGACGACACTGAGCACAGCCGCCACCGCAAGTACCCGGACCGCGAGGCGCCGGTAGGTCCCCTTCGGCGCCTGGACATGAAACAGCCGCCGGGTCGCGAGCAGAATGATGGTCAGCGCAAGAGGCAGGAGCAGCGGCAGGGCCAGGGTGAACGGTTGCGAGGAAGCCGATCCTTCGATCGCGACAATCCCCTCGCTCGCACCGGTATCCGAAGTAGTTCGCTGCAAGACTCCAGCGAGTGCGATTCCGGCCAGAGCGGAAAGGCCCACCTGGATCAAAAGGGTCCCTACCCAGGCAAAACGCCGTCCCCGGCGGAGGCCCTCAGCAAGCAACAGCAGGAGGAAAGACGGAAGGATGGCCATGAAGATCCCGCCGGCGCCGGCGCGCAACTGCAACTGGGCGACGGCACAGTCCTTCGCCTGCGCCGGATCCGAGCAGAGGCTCTGCAGTGTTTGGGGATCGACGGGCTGGATGTTGGTGAACAGGAAACGCAGGATGGACAACGGTCCCACCGCATGCGGGATAAGGCCGGCGACTACCGGACCGATCGCCGATACAGCAATGAGCAGCGAAAGCAGCACACGCCCTTCGTGCCGGGAACTGACCGGACGCGCAAACCGCGGCCGGCGCCCCATCAGCAGAGGCCCGAGAACCGTGCCCGCACCTGCGGCGCCGAGCCTCACCAGGTCCGCAAACCCTCCGCTGTACAGGGCCAGGAGCAGCAACAAGGCGAAGACGACCAGCCGGATCCGGCGCCTCCACAGGGTTGCCATGGACGCAGTTCCCGCCATGGCGGTACCGATGATGAATGCGCTCGGACCGAAGAAGAGGTGGCTGCCTATCTCCTCTGTCCAGTTACCAAGCAAGCCTTGGGCCAAGGCAAGGAATCCCAGGGCAATGCCAACGCCCAGAATCTGGCTGGAAACAGCAGCAATTGCGTACGCCCGCCGTCCCATTCGCCGTTCCAAAGGCACGCCCAGCAGCAGCACCAATGCAGAATCCAGGACGTAGCCCGTCAGGTCCCTGGCCCAGGCTGCGGACGCCACTGCGGCCCACCAGTGATCTGGAAGAGAGCGCGGGGTCAGTGCGACGTTGAGCCGCCATTGCGCGTCCGGTCCCGTGGCCAGACTCGAGGTCAGCGCTCCCAATCCCCAGAAAACGATGACAAAACCCAACGTGAGCTGCACCGAGCGCAGCCATCCCGTCCAAGATCGCCGCAAACGGACGTCGGGGACGGACGGGGTTCCCGGCTCGGGCGCCGGTGCGTGCACGGAGTTCCTATCTGTGCGTCGGAAGGATGGGTGCGAAATGAAATTCTTTCACACCGGCCGTCCGAGCAGGATAATTCCGACGTCGTCGCCACCTTCCCCGTTCCGATCCAATAGACTCCGACGTAGGCAGGCTGCCGGCTCGTTCCGTCACCGGCCTTTGGGCAATGGAAAGTTGCTTCTGCAACGCTCTAACGAAGAGAAAGCACGCTCGGGACAGGACGATGGACAAACCTCGCATATTCCGCTTCGCCGTCGCCGTTGTAGCCGCTGCTGCGGTCCTGGCCGGCTGTGCACAAGCGCCCGCCGTACCTGCCGACCCGTCCAGCGGGAACCCGACGGCGGCCCCGATCGCGCCCTCCGGGAGTCCGGCGGCAGCGGCCCAGGGCCCCAAGAAACCCGATTCCGGGCAGGATCCGTCAAAGCTTCCCGTGGGGTCCTTGTACAAGAACCCGGGCAACAACCGGAACGAAATCATCCTCGAGGACATCCGGCATACGGCTGTCCTCATTGGTGACTCCCAGTCGGAGCCACCGGGCTCATGGCCACGCGTGGCTTTGGGTTCCCTTGGTTACAAGGTGTACTCCGTGGCCCGCGGCGGTACAGGATACGTGGCCGCGACGAAGGCCAGTGGCAACTACATCGATGCGCTGCAACGTGGAGACTGGGTCCTGCCGTACGGGACCCCGCCGCTGATCATTGTCGAAGGTGGTGGCAACGACGCCTCCCGCAACGCCAGCGACGAGCAGATCACGGTCAACGCTAACAGGCTGCTTGCCGCCCTCAAAAAGAGGTACCCGCAGGCGAAGATCGCGATGATCGGAACCCTCGCCAGGGGCGCCAACGCCGGCGGGGGCCGGCGTACGCAGGTTGACACTTTGCTGGGCAACATCGCGGCAAAAGCCGGAACGACATTCTTCAGCGTGGGCGACTGGGTCAGCAAATATCAGCTTGCCGGGGACTTGGTAGACGGCGTGCACCTGAACGCTGCCGGGCATGCCAAGCTGGGCGGTGTCCTGGCAGCGGACATGGCCGCGGCGGGCCTTCGTCCGCAGCCGGATCAGGGGAGTGCCTCATGAAAATTGCAGTAACCGGAGGAAGCGGGAAACTGGGCAAGAGCGTGGTCCGTAGGCTGAGGGCCGATGGCCACGAGGTCATGAACCTGGATCGCGCCGGTATGAAGGCGCGTGGAACGGTCACTGTGGACCTCCGCAACTACGGCCAGGTGGTGGATGTGATCTTTGGCCTGGACGACCGCCACCACGGATTCGACGCGATCGTCCACCTCGGAGCGATCCCGGCTCCCGGACTGGTCCCGGATGCCGCAACGTTTGAAAACAACATGCTCTCCACCTACAACGTCCTCCAGGCCGCCAGGAGGGCAGGGATCAAGAAGATCGTCTACGCCTCCAGCGAGACAGTGCTGGGGCTGCCGTTCGACGTCGATCCTCCTTACATCCCCGTGGACGAGGAATACCCTGCGCGGCCGGAAAGCACCTATTCCTTGGTGAAGCATCTCGAAGAACAGATGGCCATCGAACTCACGCGCTGGGATCCCGAGCTGAGCATTGTGGCGTTGAGGTTCTCGAACGTGATGGACCCCGAGGATTATGAAGCTTTCCCATCCTTTGATGCCGACGCGAAACTCCGCAAATGGAACCTCTGGGCGTACATCGATGGGCGCGACGGCGCGCAAGCTGTTGCTCGTGCCTTGGAGAACGGCAAACCGGGATTCGAAGCGTTTATCATCGCGGCTGCGGACTCCGTCATGAGCCGCTCAAGTGCGAGCCTGGCCGCCGAAATCTTCCCTGAGGTCCACGTGACCAAGGATTTGGGAGAACATGAAACCTTGTTGTCCATCGACAAGGCCAAGCGCCTCCTTGGTTTTGCACCGGAGCACAGTTGGCGGGACTACCACTCAAACCGCACCACACCCACCGAAGACTGAGTCCGCCGAAGACTGACGCTGGCAGAACTTCGCGCGCCGGAGAACAATTGATTTATGGTCAGCTATTCAGCCCTTGAAGACGCGTCCAGCAAGAATCCGCATGACTGGGGCCGGGCGATGGCAACGGCGATGACAAAACTCCTGGATGCGGCTCGCATTGACGGACGGCATTTTGAACACGAGTTTCTCTATGGCGAGGAACTGCGCTTGAGGATCGACGAGAACAACGACGGCGCCACGGTCAAGCTCACGTGGACGCCCACGGACCAGGACCCCGGGCAGGAGGAGTCCCCCTAGTCGTTGACCAGCTGTAGCAGGCCCGCGGCGCTGAGCTTGCCGGCGAACGTTGTCGCAACCTCAGAAAGTTCCGTCTCAGCCGCACGGCGGGTGCCATCGACGTCGCCGTTGAGCACTGTCGGCGCGAAACGCACGTGGGTTGCATCCTCGATGCCCACAAAGTTGAGCCAGTCCGCGAAAAATGTGCTGCTGAAATCCTGCCCGAAAGCTGCTGGCACGCCCGGCGCATACACTCCGCTGGTATGGATGGCCAAGGCCTGCTTGCCCTCCAGGAGGCCGCGGTAGCCGGTGGCCGGATCAAAGCCGAAGCTCCAGCCGGGCTGGGTCACGATGTCAATCCACTGCTTGAGGACGTACGGGACACCGGCGTTCCACATCGGAATATTGAAGACGTAGGCATCCGCCGCGGCGAACTGCTCGAAGACAGCTCGGGCGGCCTCCCAAGCGTTCATCTGTTCGGAGGTTTGGTCCTGCCCGGAAAACACGGCCATCTTCGCGGCAGCGGCGATGCGCCCGAATCCGGGGAGGACGCCGGCGTCGAACAGGTTCACCGTCTCGACCTCAAAAGTCCCGTCTCCGGCAGACTGAACTTCGTCAATGAAGTGACGGGCAAGCCTCAGCGAGCCGCTGTGCGAGTCGCGGGGAGAAGCGTTGATGTGCAGGATCGTGGGCATGATAGTCCTTTCGGGCGGTGCCTTGGGCCGGGCGAAATGCCCGCCTGTATGATCCTCGCGGAGTTGTCGATGGCCCGGAAGAACGCACTTTGATGTGCCTAGGGCACTTTAAAGTGCCCTGCCTTGCGGTGCTTCGGCAGGAATGGCCTCAAGACTAATCCGTGTGACAAATATTGCGGGAGCTTCCCGGAAGGAAACGCGTCGGTAGTACGCTGAGGCCGGCAAACGGATGAGCACGGGGAAAGTCTGGGGCAATGTCTCTCACAGTGGAACTGAAGCGGCAAGCAGCACAAACCGAATACAACGCGGAGCTGATCCATTGCCCTGCGCGCCACCTCCTCGAGGCAATCAGCAGCAAGTGGGTCACTTTGGTGATGCTGGCGCTCGCGGAAGGTCCACTCCGGCACAGCGAACTCCGCAAACGGATTCCAGGGGCCAGCCAGAAGATGCTTACGTCCACTTTGCGATCGCTTGAACGCGACGGGATCGTGTCGCGCTGCATTACCGTGTCTGTTCCCGTGCGGACCGACTACGAGCTGACGCCCGTTGGTCATTCGCTGCTGAGCGTTGTCCACGACATGAAGGAATGGGCCGAGGCCAACATGGACGATGTAGCTCATGCCCGCCTGGAGCACGACCGTCGTGCCTCAATTTCGGGTGACAGGCGCTGATGTGGCGCTAGCGTCCACCACGCAGAAGCGGTTGCCGTCCGGATCGGCCAGGACCACGAAATCCGGGTAAAGATCCCAGTCGACGCGCCGGCTCGCGCGGCACGTAGCTCAGCCAAGAACGGTGCTGCCGATGGATAACATGGCTACCCCGCACCCCCGTTGCTTCCGAGCAGGCTCCGCGTCAGGGCCTCGCTGTCCGCCATGAGCTGTCCCACTGCGGAGCCTAAGTGCACGTCGCTAGGGGTTTCGCCCGCCAGCGCGGCCGCGACCACCGCGCGTCGGATCAGTTCCTTCGCGAACGACGCCGTGGTGCCGGCGGTGTGGGCTGCGGCACCTTCGATCGCCGAACCCGAGAATGAGATTTCGTTCGAGTACAGCCGCAGCAGTTCCACGCGTTCGTGCTTGGACGGAAGCGGGATTTCGACCGCCAGGTCCACGCGCCCGGGACGCTGGGCGAGGGCCCGTTCCAGCAGGTCCACGCGGTTGGTCGTCAGTACGAACGCGACATCGGCATCGTCGTCCAGCCCGTCCATCGCGTCGAGCACCTCGAAAAGCAACGGTTTGGGCCCATGGCCGTAGCTGCGGTCTTCAGCGATCAGGTCGCAGTCTTCGAGCACGACGATGGACGGCGCCAAGGCCCTCGCGATCTTGGCCGCTTCGGAAATTCTGGCGAGCGAACCGCCGGAGAGGAGCACCGCCGTCGTGCCCTCACTTTGGCTTAACAGGTACCGGACCGTGTGTGTCTTGCCCGTCCCCGGCGCCCCGTAGAGAAGGAGGCCGCGTTTGAGATGTTGTCCGTGTGCCGCAAGGATGTCCGCTTGCCGCGCAATGCCAAGGGTGTGGCTCTCCACCTTGCTGAGGAGTCCATCCGGGAGGACCACGTCACGGCTGGCGAGCTGCGGGCGCCTGATGAAGGTCACGCCGCTGATGCTCGGCCCGTAGTCGCTGACGGCGAGCGCGATAACTTGGCCCTTGAAAACGCTTTGGTGCTCCATTCCGCGCCGCACCTCGGCAAGGAGTTCGGAAGCGACCCCAGGGTGCGTGGCCAGGACTTCAAGTGACGCGGTTTGCCGGCCGCGATCCAACTTCGCGCCGCGCTGGAGGACCGCTACGGGTGATCCGGCGTAGTTGAAGAGCCGGAGCCCCAGTGCAACGGCTTGTCGCTGTTGGTCCGGACCAGTGGCGAGGTTGCTGTAGTCCGGCTGGGCGAGGGGGAAACCCGGGTAACTGCGGGATTGCTGCAACATGTCGCTGAACGACATGTGGTGGCGCTGATCGCCGCCGCCGATTCCTACCAGCCGCCAGTCCGGGTCGCGGCCAGCCAGCCCTTCCATCACGATGTCCACATCCACCAAGCGATGCTGCGGGATCTCCTCCGTCACGACGGAAAGTTCGTGGGCGGGAACGGCGAGGTGCCTCGTCAGTGCCTGCAGGAGTTGTTCGCCGTCATCGGCACGGTCCAGCCCAAACTGGGCCAGCCTTGTCAGTGTTCCGAAGTCCTCGATGAATTTCCCCAATTTTTCATCCATGCACAGACCCTAGCAGGAGGGGCATTGCACGGTCAGCGGGCCGGTGCGACAGTGAACCATGGCTACGGAGGAAGACGCCCGAGTGATTTGCCGTGGATTGCCCGGCGTAAGCGAGCGGCCCAGTTGGGGCCAGCCGGCGTGGTTCGGCAAGACATTGATGGCCCGGATGTTGGTCCGCCTGGCGAGGATCGACCTCGAGGAACTGGACGAACTGCTGCAGGAGTCGTACCGGCTCGCGGGCGGAGGGGCACCTGGCGGAGAGAAACCTGGCGCGGGAGCGACGGGCTGAGCATTGCGACTCAGCAGAGCCCGTTCATGGTCGCGATAGCCACTTGCCGAAGCTGCTCGAACTCTGCTTGGCCGCTGCCATCTGTCGATTCAATGTGCTTGTCCGTATCGGATGGATACGCGAAGCTCATTGCTATCTGGCGGCTCCCGTCGCTCGTGGATAACGCGATGCTCGCAAACCATGTGCTGCCGCCGTAGCCGTAGTAGAAGCCGTTCGTGCATTCGTCATTCCAACGCTGCAGGCCGAGTCCGTGGTTGTCCTGCCACAGGGTTTGCATGTCGCGGAGGGTGCTCGCCGTGAGTAGCCTGCCCTGCATGAGCGCTGCATAGAACGTGTTGATATCGCCTACCGTGGAGATAACTCCTTCTGCGGGAGAACCGACGAGATACTCCGGCTGCGAGGCGTTGATGCGCTCGCCGTCGATGAATTCATAGCTCTGGATCATGTCGCGCGCATCACGGTCCGGCTCGGCTGACAGCGAGGTGTGGCTCATTCCGAGCGGCACAAGGATATCTGATTTCAGGACATCGCCGATAGGCCGGCCGCGGAGTTTTTGCACGATCGCGGCCAAGGCGAAGTAGTTGGCATCCGAATAGCGGAACAGCTGGAAGTTTGCGTGCGCCCACGGCACGGTCCCGGCCATCCGGAGGTAGTCCTTGATGCTGAACTTCGTGTCGATGGCCTGCTTGGTCGGCATGGCCTTCAAGATGGCTTCCGGTGCATCGGGCAGGCCGGAGCTGTGGTTCAACAGGGAGCGGACCGTGACAGGGCCCGGCGGGTGGACGAGCTGCTCGAATTCCGGGAAGTACTCCGTGACAGGGTCTTCAAGGCCCAGCTTTCCTTCCTGGACCAGCTTGAGTACCGAGACTGCAACCATTGACTGAGTGATGCCGCCGGCCTGGATCCGGTCGGTCACGGCTACTGGTTCGCCGGTCTCGACGTCTTGGCTCCCGTAGGCCTGGGACCATTCCCGGCCCCGGACTTTGATCTGGACGACGACGGCCGGCGCGCCCCGGTTGAGCATTTCATGCGCAAAGAAATCCGCAACAGGGGATTCCGGCACGGCCCCTTGCGAATCGGACGACGAGGTACCTGCGGGGGGTTCACTTGTCAGAGGGTAAGTGCAAGCGCCGGACGCCAAGATCAAGGCCAGGACGACGGCCACCCGGAATCCCGCCCGGGGTACGCCGGAAGTCTGAGAGGCCCGCGCAGCCTCCATGGCTGCCTCCTGAAGCTACGCCGCGGGGCAACGGCTAGGCGCCCTTGCCCCCGTAGTTTGATCGTCCTCTTCGGAAGCGAGGGGGTCAACGTTGAGAACCCGGGTGCGGCCCAAACCCAACTGACTCGCAGTAGTTGTCGTTATGAGCGCTCATAACGACATTAACTGCGAGTCAGTTGGGAAAGGAGTGCCTTAGGTCAGCTTGACCTGACGGTTGACGTCCTTGTAAAGCAGGTAGCGGAACGGACCCGGGCCGCCGGCATAGCAGGCCTGCGGGCAGAAGGCTCGCAGCCACATGAAGTCGCCTGCCTCCACTTCGACCCAGTCGTTGTTGAGCAGGTACATGCCCTTGCCCTCCAGGACGTACAGGCCGTGTTCCATGACGTGGGTTTCCGGGAACGGGATGACGCCGCCGGGCTGGAACGTCACGATGTTCACGTGCATGTCGTGGGCCAGGTCGTTGGGGTCCGCGAAACGCGTGGTTGCCCAGACACCGTTGACGTCAGGCATTTCGCCGGCTTCAACTTCGTCGTCACTCGTGACAAAGGACTTGGCTTCGTAGCCCTCAAGGCGCTCGTAGGCCTTGCGGATCCAGTGGAAGGAGACGATGTCGTCCGAGACGTTCTCAAGGCCCCAGTTGGAACCGGCAGCCAGGTAGGCATAGCCGCCCTCTTCGAGCTGGTGCAGTTCGCCGTCGAGGGTCAGGTTGACCTTGCCCTTGGTGACAAAGACGACGCCTTCGACGCCTGCTTCGAACTCTGCCTTGGGAGCGCCGCCACCCGGGCCGATCTCAACGATCAACTGGGAGAACGTCGTGGCGAATCCGGAGATCGGGCGGGCAATGATCCAGGAACGGGTGTTCGAGAAGCCCGGCAGGTTGCTGGTCACGATATCGGTCAGCACGCCCTTGGGGATGACCGTGTACGCCTCCGTGACGATCGCGCGTTCAGTGGTGAGGTGGGTCTGCGGCGGCAGGCCGCCCTGGGGATAGTAGTACTTGCCCATCATTGGATCCTTACTTGGAGGTGGTGTGTGCGAGCCGGGGATGCGCCAGTGCAGTCAGCCGGGGGAGTTCGACGCCGGCAAGCGCCAGCACTTCTTCGGCACCTACCGCTCCGCACTGGACGCCGCGGAGGACGAAGGCGGCCAGTGCCCGGGCGGTGGCGGGTTCGTCCATGACGCCGCCTTCGGTGCGTTCCACGTAGTTGCGGAGGCGGGCCGCTGCGGCGGGCAGGCCCTCGCGGTAGAAGGCGTACGTTGCAGCGAAACGGCTCGGCAACTGGGCAGCATGCAGGTCCCAGCCCTGGTAGTAGCCGCGCTCAAGGGAGCGGCGGACCAAACGGCCGTGCAGCTTCCACGCGTTTTCCACGTTGTCGCCCACCGGGATGATGTTGGTGGAACCGTCCGAGAGCCGGATGCCCGTCCCCGCAACGGCCAACTGCATGACTTCCTTCGCGAAATCCGCCACCGGGTGCTCCATGGACTGGTACTCCGCGGAGATCTGCAGGGAAGCGGAGTAGTCATAGGTGCCATAGTGCAATCCACTGATGCGGCCCGGAACTGCGTGCGGAAGCTGGGCCACGGGGGAGGTCCCCTCCGGGCCGAGGATCAGTTGCGGCGTCTCTACCTGGACTTCGAAGCGGAGCCGGCCCGCCGGTAGCGAGTGGATCTCTTCGAGCCGGGAGACCGCGAAGTCCATGGCCTGCACCTGGGCCACCGTGGTGACCTTCGGCAGGGTCAGGATGAGTCCCTCGGGCAGTTCTCCGGCCGAGGCCAAAGTGGAGACGAACAGGTCCAGGGTCTTCAGGCCACGTGCCCGGGTGGGGGCCTCGAAGCACTTGAACCGGATGCCGATGAACGGCGGGGCCGAACCTGCGGCAACGGCTTCGCTGACAGCCTGGGCAGCCGCTACGGCCGCGACGTCTTCTGCTTCGTCGCCCCGGTCGCCGTAGCCGTCCTCGAAGTCGAGGCGCAAGTCTTCGATCGGTTCGCTGCGCAGTTTGGCAGCCACACGGGTGGCGACGGCGGCGGCCAGTTCGGGCTCCTGGCCCAGCAGCGTACCGAGCCTTTCGAGACCGCCGTGGGCCTTCGCCGTCGTGATTGCCTGGGCGCCCCATTCAGCCGACAGCGACGGCGTGAAACGGTCCGCCGGGACGTACACCGTGTGCACAGGCTGGCGGGTGCCGTCGTCGCCGGGGTAATTGCGCTCCAGCAACTGGTCAGTGGCGGCCAGTTGGGAGTCGATCGCGGCAAGATCTGCCGCCGAGAAGGAGGATGCGGCCATTCCTACACCAGCTCGTAGGCGGGAGTGGTGAGGAAATCCGTGTAGTCCTCGGAGAGACAGATGTCCGCGATCAGGCGGCTTGCCGGCTCGTAGAACTTCTCGAAGGACTCGGCGTCGACCTCTCCGCGCAGGCGGTCAGTCTCTTCGCCAAGGATCCGGGTGACCAGTTCGCGGGTGACCGTGTTGCCGGTGTCGGCGAGGACGGACTTGTTGCGGATCTGCTGCCACACCTGGGAGCGGGAGATTTCCGCCGTGGCGGCGTCTTCCATGAGGTTGTGGATGGCGACGGCGCCGCTGCCCGAAAGCCACACCGCGGTGTACGCGGCGGCGACGTAGAGGTTCAGGCGAAGCCCGGCCTCGGTCACGTGGCCACCGGCTGAGGAGATGTCCAGCAGCTGATCGGCGGTGACGGAGACCTCCGGGCGCTGCTTGTCCAGCTGGTTCGGCTTGTCGCCGAGCACGGAGTCGAACACTTCGCGGCACGTGGAGACGAGGTCCGGGTGGGCCACCCAGGAGCCATCGAAACCGTCGTTGGCCTCGCGGGTCTTGTCCGCGCGGACCTTCTCGAAGGCCTGGGCCGTGACTTCGGGCTCGCGGCGGTTCGGGATGACGGCTGCCATGCCGCCCATCGCGAAGGCTCCGCGCTTGTGGCAGGTCTTGACCAGCAGTTCCGTGTAGGCCCGCATGAACGGGGCCGTCATGACCACGGACGCGCGGTCCGGCAGGATGAAGGACTCGCCGGCGTCGCGGAAGTACTTCACGATGCTGAACAGGTAGTCCCAACGGCCCGCGTTCAGGCCGGAGGCGTGGTCCCGCAGTTCGTAGAGGAACTCGTCCATTTCGAACGCGGCAGGGATGGTTTCGATGAGCATGGTGGCACGGACACTGCCCTGCGGGATGCCGAGGTAGTCCTGGGCGAAGACAAAGATGTCGTTCCAGAGGCGTGCCTCGAGGTGGCTTTCCATCTTGGGCAGGTAGTAGTACGGGCCGTGGCCGTTGAGCAGGAGCTGCTTGGCGACGTGGAAGAAGTGCAGGCCGAAGTCCACCAGGGCGCCAACGGTGGGTTCGCCGTCGAGCAGCAGGTGCCGTTCGTCCATGTGCCAGCCGCGGGGGCGGGCGACGACGACGGCGAGCGGCGCGTCGGTGCGGAGCCGGTATTCCTTGCCCTCCGGGGAGGTGTAGCTCAGGGTGCCCTGGGCGGCGTCGCGGAGGTTGAGGATGGCGTCGATGACGTTCGCCCACGTGGGGGTGCTGGCGTCCTCGAGGTCCGCGAGCCATACCTTGGCGCCGGAGTTCAGGGCATTGATCGCCATCTTGGCCGGGGAGGCCGGGCCGGTCATCTCGACCCGGCGGTCCTGCAGGGCCTGGGGTGCTTCGGCAACCTTCCAGTCGCCGTTGCGGATGTCCTGCGTTTCGGGCAGGAAGTCGAGGCGGCCGGTGCGGGCCACTTCTTCACGCTTGGCGACGCGGGCCGCGAGGAGCTCGGTGCGGGTGCCCGCGAAACGGCGGTGCAGTTCCTCCACGAAGGCCAACGCCTTGGGAGTCAGGATCTCCTCGGCGCGTTCGATCGGCCGGGGGTCTGTGACTGTGAGAGCCATGGGGTGGTCCTTTCCTAGGGAGCGCTCTAGCGGGCTGCGTTTGCTGCGTTTGCTACGGCTGCGGCGACGTCGGCGGCAACGTGGGGGTCGAAGACGCTGGGGATAATGTAGCTCGCATTCAGTTCATCATCTGCAACCCGCTTGGCGATAGCCTCTGCGGCGGCCACGAGCATTTCCGGGATGATGTCCGATGCTCCGGCGTCGAGGAGTCCGCGGAAGAAGCCCGGGAATGCCAGCACGTTGTTGATCTGGTTCGGGAAGTCGCTCCGGCCGGTGGCGACCACAGCGGCGTGCTTGGAAGCGATCACCGGGTCGATTTCCGGGGTGGGGTTGGCCATGGCGAACACGATCGCGTTCTCGGCCATCGAGGCGACCTGCTCTTCACCGATCACGTGGGGAGCGCTGACGCCGATGAACACGTCGGCACCCTTGAGGGCTTCGTGCAGCGTGCCGGAGAAGCCTGCCTCGTTGGTGTTCGCGGCAATCCAGGAACGGTGCTCGTCGTCGTACTTTTCGCCCGAGTGGATGGCGCCGGAGCGGCCGGCGGCGACAATGTGCTGCGCGCCCTGCGCCTTGAGGAGCTGGATGATCGCAGAGCCGGCGGCGCCGACGCCGGAGACAACGATCTTGACCTCGGACAGCTTCTTGTCCACCACGCGCAACGCGTTGACGAGGGCCGCGAGGGTGACAATTGCCGTTCCGTGCTGGTCGTCGTGGAAGACCGGGATGTCCAGCTCGTCGCGGAGCCGCTTCTCGATTTCGAAGCAGCGCGGGGCTGCGATGTCTTCAAGGTTGATGCCGCCGTAGACCGGAGCCATGGCCTTGGCGATCATGATGATTTCTTCAGTGTCCTGGGTGTCCAGGCAGACCGGCCAGGCGTCGACGTTGGCGAACTGCTTGAACAGCGCGGCCTTGCCTTCCATGACAGGCAGTGCCGCGGCCGGGCCGATGTTGCCCAGGCCAAGGACGGCCGAACCGTCGGTGAGGACGGCGATGGTGTTCCGCTTGACCGTCAGGTTGCGGGCAGCTGCCGGGTCCTCGGCGATGGCGAGGCAGACGCGTGCGACGCCGGGAGTATAGGCGCGTGAAAGGTCGTCGCGGTTGCGCAGGGCCACCTTCGGGACGACCTCGAGCTTGCCGCCCAGGTGCATGAGGAAGGTGCGGTCCGAGACGTGCTGGACCGTGACGCCGTCGAGCGCGTTGAGGGCGTCCTTGACGCGGTTGGCGTGGTCTTCGTCCGTTGTGTTGCAGGTGACGTCAACAACCAGGGTGTCGTGGTGCGACTCGGTCACATCCAGCGCGGTGACGGCCGCACCGGCAGCGGCGACGGCTGCGGCCAGCTCGCTCGTGGCAGTGAAGCTCGACGGCGCGGCGACGCGCAGGGTGATCGAATTTCCGGGGCTCGGGTTCGCCATTGAATTTCCTCCTCGTACAGGCCCGTAGCGGGCCTCCGCTCAAACCGAATATTTTCGTATTATGGATATTATTATCTACAAAGTGGAAACACAAGCCCTGATCGGCAGGCGAGCATTCCGGCGTCGCGTGCTGTATCTTGAGTGTTCTAAGCAATTCTTTTCACGATGCGGATAAGAGTTGTCGGATTCCGAGCCATAGGAGACAACGGAATGGCTGAAAAGCCCTCGGGAGGCGTGCAGTCCGTCGAGCGCGTCTTCGAACTGCTGGAACTCATCACCGACGCCGGCGGAGACGTCACGTTGAGCGAACTGTCGTCGTCGACAGACCTGCCCCTCCCCACCATCCACCGCCTGCTGCGCACGTTGGTGTCCCTCGGCTACATCCGGCAACTGCCCAATCGTCGCTACGCACTGGGCCCCCGGCTCATCCGGCTTGGCGAAGGCGCCAACAAGCAACTCGGAGCCCTTGCCCGTCCCCAGTTGAAGTCCCTCGTGGACCGGCTCGGCGAAACATCCAACATGGCCGTGCTGGATTCCGACATGGTCATCTACGTTGCCCAGGTTCCGTCACTGCACTCCATGCGCATGTTCACCGAGGTGGGCCGCCGCGCCCACACGCATGACACCGGCGTCGGAAAGGCCATCCTGGCGCAGCTGGATGACGAAGTGGTCCGCGGCATCGTAGCCCGCACGGGTATGCCGACTCCCACGGCAAAGAGCATCGGGGACATCGACTCCCTGCTCGCCGATTTGAACCGGATCCGTGAACGCGGCTACTCGATCGACGAGGAAGAGCAGGAGATCGGCGTTCGTTGCTTCGCGATGGCCGTCCCCAACGCTCCGACGCCGACCGCTATTTCCGTTTCCGGACCGGTGTCCCGCGTGGACCAGCACTTTGCCGACCGTGCCGTGCCGTTGCTGCGCGAGGCCGCCCTCGCGATTTCGGCCGAGCTGAACCAGAACTAATCCGTTCCGACGCTCGCTCACTTGTGTCGGGTTTTCGGTGGACGCTCGCTCACCTAGGTCGTGTTTCCGGTGGACGCTCGCTCACCTATGTCGTGTTTCGGGCCGACGCTCGCTCACGAGGTGAGCGAGCGTCCTGGTATTTGGCCCCATAGGTGAGCGAGCGTCCGGCGGGTCCGTTCCGTGGGGAGGGGCGGGCGCTCAGGCGAGAGCGCCGTCGTTCGCTTCGACGCCGTTAGGCTCCAAGTTGATCATCGGTGAGTGCCGCTCGAAGTACCAGAAGGTCAGCAGGCCCAAGGCGCAACCGAGGAACCAGCTGTAGTTGCCGATCCACGTGGCGTTGACCGTGGTGGCACCAGAGTCAAGGAGCGCTTTGGGGACCAGGACCGAGGCGATCGACACCACACCGCTGATGGCGACTGCCTTCACCGCGTTCGGGTTGTAGCCGTTGCGGAACCAGTACTTGCCGCTGGGCTTCATGGTGTACATGTCCTCAACCCATACCTTCTGCTTTCCCACGAGGTAGTAGCCGGCGATGAGGATGCCGAAGAGCGGGCCGATCAGCGCCCCCAGAACCCCGAGGGTGTAGTGGATGGCGTCGTCGTTCGAGTACCAGTTCCACGGGGTCAGGACGACGGATCCGCCCGCGGCGATCATGCCACCCATGCGCCAACTGATCTTCTGCGGGCTCACGTTGGAGAAATCGAACGCCGGCGAGATGAAGTTGGCCACGATGTTGATGCCCACGGTCGCGATGACAAAGGTCAGTCCGCCGAGCAGCACCGCGAACACCGAATCGATTTCCTGCACGGTCTTGACCGGGTCCGTGATGAGGTGCCCGAAGACCGGGATGGTGGCCGACGCCGTGATGACCGTGAGCAGCGAGAAGAACAGGAAGTTGACGGGCAGGCCCAGGAGATTGCCCTTCTTGACGGCCTTGAAGCTCTTTCCGTAACGCGCGAAGTCGCCGAAGTTGAGCATGGGGCCGGAGAAATAGGACACCACCAAGGCGATCGCGGAGATCATGACCGGGATGGAGGCCGCGAAGTCGAGCGGTTCGCCCGCGGAGAGGTTGAGGCTGATGTTGCTGATGCCGGCCTTGGATACCAAGTAGATGGCAAGAACCAACATGACAACGTAGACGGCCGGTCCGGCGAAGTCGATGAACTTGCGGATGCTTTCCATCCCGTTCCAGAACAACGCGGCCTGGGCTACCCAGAGGATTCCGTAGCAAATCCAACCCAGGGCGGAAAGCCCGAGGAATCCGTACTGGTGGACGTCGTACAACGGTTTCATGGCCGGGAAGAACTTCAGGAACACGATCACCAGTGCTTCCGATGCCAGGAAGGTCTGCACCCCGTACCAGGCAACAGCGATGAGCCCGCGGATGATGGCGGGGATGTTGGCGCCCTTGACGCCGAAGACCGCCCGGTTGATCACGGGGTACGGCACGCCGGTCTTCTGGCTTGGCTTTGCCACGAGGTTGCAGAAAGCCTGGACAATCACGATGCCCACCAGCAGTGCCACCAACACTTGCCAGCTGGCCAGGCCGAGGGCAAAAAGACTGCCCGCCGTCACATAGCCGCCGATGCTGTGGACATCTGACATCCAGAAGGCGAACAGGTTGTAGCTGCTCCAGCGCTGGCTCTTCAGGGGTGCGAGGTCTTCATTGCTGAGCCGCGGATCGCGGAGCGCCGCGGCGTCGTCGGCCGGGCTGCCCAGCAGGGTGCCCGGCGCGCCGGTTTGCTCTGTGCCGGTTTGCTCTGGGGCGAGTTGTGCTTCGGCCATCAGTTCCTCGAATCAGGGTTTTCCACGACAGGGGCAGTCGTTTCACTGATTCAATTCAATGGAACAGATGTTTCAGGACCGTTTCCGGGCAGCTAACTCTTCTTTACGCTTGGCGCCGGGTGCACGGCGAGCGAGCCGAGGATGGCCGCCGTCGGACTACCGTCGCTCGATCTCTTCCAGTGCGTCGAACACCCCGGTGATTTCCCGGACGCGATCCCTTCCCGAGCGGCCCTTCGCCGCCAACACCCCATTAGCGATGACGCTCATGAGGCTCATGGCCGACGCGTAGCTGTCGAAGGCTCCGCTGCCCTCCACCGGGCATTCGATCCAGAGGGAGGCATCGGACGCAAGCCAGCGGGCGCTGGGGTCTCCGATCAGGATGGTGCTCGCGCCGGTGGAGGTGGCGGCCTTCAGGACATGCTGGAAACGGTCCGGCCTGCGCCGGAAGCCAAGCAGGACCACGACGTCGTTCCCGTCCAGTCCTGCCAGCTCCTCGCCCACGCTCTGGCCTGGCTGAGGGGCCAGGCTTACCGATGAACGGCATTGTAGAAGCTGCTGCCGTAAGTGGAGGGCTACGGGGAAACTGTTGCGGAAACCGATCAGCAGGACATTCCGGGCCTCAGCCAGTTGTTGTGCAACATTGAGGAGGCGATCGTCGTCGAGCGTGTCGAAAAGGCGGTCCAGGTTCTGCTGTTCCTGTGCCAAATGCAGGGGGAGCCCGCCGTCGCCCTCTTGCCTGGCGAGCGGCACTCCGCTGGACCTCAGGCTCCGGGTGTGTTCCTTGACCTCATTGAAATCGGCGAATCCCAGCCGGCGGAAGAGCCTGCTCATGGTGGCCTTGGAAACGCCGCTTAGCTGGGCGAGCTCGGCCGCGTTGTAGACCGCAAGGTCGCCCAAGCGGTCCAGCAGGGTATCCGCGGCCTTTTGTTCCTGCGGCCCAAGCTCCGAGTAGTGTTGTTCGATTCGCTCATCGATCCTCATGAAACAACCGTCTCACGCGGATCAGTAACTATCGCGAAATGGCAGGTGCTGCCCTTCTTGAGGAAGAGGGGCAACACCTGCCAGTTCGGCGCAGAAAGGCGCTTAAGGCCCGTCAGTGTTCGGCGGCGGTGCTCGACTTGAGCGGCACTTCCTTGCCCTCGGCGTCGATCAGCTTGCCGTTCTCGAAACGATCGCCGTTCGCAAGGCAAGCAATATCCGATTCGGTGACCACGCGTCCCGTGCCCGCCACGAACACCGACTGGTTGTCCGAGTTGCCGGCCTTGAAGTGGTTGAAGAGCACGTTCAGCAGGATGGCCATGATGGCGGCCGAGCTGATGCCCGAGTGGAAGATCGTGGAGAACCAGGATGGGAACTGGTCGTAGAACTTCGGGGCCGCGATCGGGATCATCCCGAAGCCGATGGACGCAGCCACGATGATCAGGTTCATGTTGTTGCGGTACTCCACCTTGGAGAGCGTCCGGATGCCGCTGGCGGCCACAGTTCCAAAGAGTACGACGCCGGCGCCGCCCAGGACGGGCGTCGGAACCGCTGCGACCACTCGGCCGAGGACGGGAAGCACGCCGAGAACCACCAGGATGAGTCCGCCGGCACTGACCACGAAGCGGCTCTTGATTCCGGTGATGGCCACGAGGCCGACGTTCTGGGCGAAGGCGCTCTGGGTGAAGGAGTTGAAGAGAGGTGAGACGGCGCTTGAGAGCATGTCCGCACGCAATCCGTTGCCGATGCGCTTGGAGTCGACCTTGGTGCCCACGATTTCTCCAACAGCGATGATGTCCGCGGAGGTCTCGGTCAGGGTGACCAGGATGACGATCAGCATCGAAACAATGGACGCGATTTCGAACGTGGGAGCACCGAAGGCGAATGGAGTGGGGAAGGCAACGATCGGACCCTGGCCGACCTTGGAGAAATCGGCCATTCCCGTGGCGAGGGCGATGACGGTACCGATAGCCATCGCAAGGAGGATGGAAAGTCGGGAGATGGCCGCGTTGCCGATCTTGCTGAGGAGCAGGACGATGCCCATCGTCGCGGCGGCGAGACCGATGTTCGCCATGCTGCCGTAGTTGGGTGCGGCGCTGTTGCCGCCCATGGCCCAGTTGGCTGCGACGGGCATGAGGGTCAGCCCGATCGTCGTAATGACGGTACCCGTGACCACAGGCGGGAAGAACTTGATGATCTTGGAGAAGAGGGGAGTGATCGCCAGGCCGATCAAGGACGCCACAATGACCGAACCAAACACCGCCTGGATTCCGCCGCCTCCGTGGACGATCGCCACCATGGTGGAAACGCCGGCGAAGGATACGCCCTGGACCAGCGGCAGTTGCGAGCCGAAGAACGGGATGCCGACGGTCTGAAGGATGGTGGCGAGGCCGCCGACAAACAAGCAGGCCGCGATCAGGAGGCCGATGTCCTGAGAGGACATGCCCGCGGCGGCTCCGATGATGAGCGGCGGTGCGATGATTCCGCCGTACATGGTCAAGACGTGCTGGAAGCCGTAGGCGAATGTGCTCCCGATCGAGAGGCGCTGGTCCTCGGGGCGGGCCGGCCCGGACTCTGCGGGGCGGGTTTTCTTCTTGGTGTTCATGGCAGACTTTCTTGGTTCATGGCAGACGTCTTTGTCTGGCTAACTTTGTCTGGCTAACAATGTGGTTTTGGGTATGGTTGCCCAACTGACTCGCATTTGATGTCGTTTTGAGGCTCCAAAACGACACTTACTGCGAGTCAGTTGGGCGGGTACCTGGGGGCTTAGCAGAAGCCGGCGATTCCGTTCCACGCAGCCGGGGCAGGCGTGGTGTTGTCGCGCTGGACCGTGGCCTCGATGAGGCCGTACGGGCGGTCAGCCGCGAAGAAGACCTCGTTGGGGTTGTCGAGGCCGAACGGGCTGAGGTCCACCAGGAAGTGGTGCTTGTTGGGCATCGAGAACTTGATCTCGTCCACTTCGCTGTGGGCCTCGAGGACCTTCTTGCCCATGTCGAACAGGGTCTGCTGCAGGGCGTGGGAGTAGTTCTCCGTGAAGCCTTCCAAGAGCAGGGCCTTGATGTCCTCGTAGCTCTTGTTGAAGTCGGTCCCGGCAGCGTCGAGCCCGGTGTTGTAGCGCCAGCGTGCCGAGACGTCGGTGGCGAGGATGCGGTCCGTGGTCTCGGGCAGCGTGGTGTACCGGTCGCGGGGGTAGCCCACGAAGCCGGACTGCGTGGTCTTGAGGACGGTCAGGTCCTTGAGGCCGGAAATGACGTGCGTCGTATTGCCTTCGCGGACCACGACGGCGGTGCGGACTTCCTGCCCCTTGCGGACAAAGCTGTGGTCGTGTTCGGAGCCGTGTGCCTGGATGCGGTCCCAGGTGTAGGCCTCGGCTTCCCAGCGGCCGCCCGTGACCCACTCGAAGCCCGAGGTGAAGTGTTCGCTCAGGCGCAGGAGGAAGGCCTCGGGGGAGCCGATGCCGTCGCGGGCAAAAGCGTAGATGGTGTTCTTCTGGGTGTCCGTGGCGACGACGTGTGCGTTGTCGCCTTGGAGGTGCGCAGCCTGGAAGTCGCCACGCAATTGCGAGGTGACGTTAAGGTCTTCGATCTGGTGGCGGTCGGTGTCGCGGGTGACTTTGACGACGCGGACTTCAGCCTTGCCGTACTGGTTGTCGCCGAGGACGATCTTGTTGCTCATGGTCATATCCCAACTTCTATGAGGTGGAACCCCTAAGGTCCACCAATGAAATTAAGCGCGTGTTTCGTACGCGTTTCTGGTGGAGCCGACCCAACAAAAAAGAGCCGGCATCCGTTGATGCCAGCTCATTACGACCCTGCCTGCTGCTCCCAGGTTACGTGACCTGCGCCACGAATTGAAGAAAGCGTAGCCCACGTTTGCCAGTGGTGTACATCACTTCCGGAGAATCGTTATCTACTTTCCGATTGTGACCGACGGCGGCTGGCGGCGGGGGCGTGGCCCCGCGGGCACCCCTTGACGCGGTTCGGGAATCCCCTCTACCATTTCCATATAACAAAAAATGTTTTCCAAGATGTGGAAAGTACTCAAAAGCTTCAACCGCATCGCCACGGAGAACTTGAGCGCATGAAATAGGAGGACAGATGGACTCGCAGGATAAGAACAACGTCGTGGAATTCCCCGCGCCCGGCCAGGAACTGTACCTGCCGTTCGGCGCCACGGATCCTGACTTCTACATTCCGGCCGACTGTGACCGCACGCCCGGGACTTTCTCCCGCTGGCTGCGTGCCCTTCCCGTATTCGGCCGGCAGCGTTCCTAGGGCTCCTGCCCCTGGGGATGAGGGACTCTGCGCAACAGAGCAAAAAGGCGGGCGGCACTGAACCCTCCCTTCGGGGGTGGTGCCGCCCGCCGCTTTGTGCCGTGGGACAGATATTTCGCCCGGAGCCTACATTGGCAGGGCCTTGGCGATGGTCGAAACGATCATGCTCGCTTTGACGGCCACCAGGATGAAGCTCACAGCCACCAGGCCAATCAGTACCCAAACCGGCGCGAGTCCGCGCTGCGGAGCGACCTTGTGGACAATCACGGAGCGGCCCACCACGTAGACTCCGGCGCCCAGGAATGCCCATGCCCAGTGGAAGGGGCGGACCACCCCGTCCCTTTGCAGCTTTTGCCAGTCGAGGTAGGACAGCAGAACACTGACCCCGTAGATCAGCCAGCCCGAAACGATGAGCAGGAAATATGGAACGCTGAATGCGCTGGGGTCGAGGGTGGGTACGCGCCTGGCGCCGACATACCGCAGGTGGAAGACCGGATTCCAGAGCAGCAGGATGATCAGGGTGATCACCGGCAACAGGGTGACGAGCCAGATGAATGGGTTGTAGACCGGGGTCTGCTTGCTGATTTCCGGGCGCGGTGCGGGCTGGACCGGTCCCGCGTATTGCGGAGGCCCCCCGTACTGCCCCGGACCGCCGTATGGCCCTGGCCGCGCGGCCTCGGGCCACGCCGCGGCGGGCTGACCAGCGCCGGCCTGGCCCGGTGGGTTCCACGCGTTTCCGGTCCAAGCGTTGCCGTCCCACCACCGTAGTTGCCCGGAGCCCGAGGGATCCGGGTACCAACCTGGAGGAGTCGGCGTGTTGTGCTGGGGGACGGTCATGATGTGCCTCCTGATCTACGACCTAATCGAGAGGCTACTCCTAACCCCTGACGATTTTCTGTGCGGCGGCTGAATGTTTGGCAATAAGTTCCGGGATGTCCAGATCGGGGATCCGACCGTCCACAACGCGCCACTTACCGGCCACCATGACGCGGTCGGCGCGGTCGGCCGCGCAGAGCAACAAGGCCGCGATGGGATCGTGGCTGCCGGAGAAGCGCAGCTCGTCAAGCGTGAACAAGGCTAGGTCGGCCTGCATCCCGGGAGCGATCTGCCCGATGTCCGTGCGGCCCAGCACCGCAGCGGATCCTCGCGTCGCCCAGCCGAGGGCGCGTTCCACAGGGACGTCCGCGCCGTAGCGCAGCCGCTGCAGATACAGCGCCTGCCGCGCTTCGAGGATCATGTTGGAGGCATCGTTCGAAGCCGAACCGTCCACTCCCAGCCCCACCGGAACTCCGGCCGCCTCAAGTTCCAGCACCCGTGCGGTGCCGGACGCGAGCCTCATGTTCGACGTCGGGCAGTGTGCGACGGCGGTGCCCGCGGCACCCAGCCGGGCGATCTCGTCGTCGTCGAAATGGATGCCGTGGCCAAGCCAGGTACGTTTTCCGAGCCAGCCGACGCTGTCCAGATAGTCCACCGTGCGCAGCCCGAACATCTCGCGGCAGAAATCTTCCTCGTCGATGGTTTCCGCGAGGTGTGTGTGGAGCCGGACATCCAGCCGTTCGGCCATGGCGGCGCTCTCGGCCATGATTTCCCTGGTCACGGAGAACGGCGAGCAAGGGGCCAACGCGATTTGGATGACCGCTCCGTCTCCACGTTCGTGGTACTCCCCGATCAGCCGTTCGCTGTCCGCGAGGATCACCTCCGGACGCTGCACAGTGGAACGCGGCGGCAGCCCGCCGTCGTCCTCGCCCAGCGTCATGGACCCTCGGGTGAGGGTGGCGCGCATCCCGAGTTGACGCACGACGCCGACCTCGATATCGATCGCGTCCTCAAGTCCCGCGGGGAAGAGGTAGTGGTGATCGGCTGCCGTGGTGCAGCCGGAAAGCAGGAGTTCCGCGAGTGCTACCTTCACGGCAAGTTCGAGGCTGTCCGGCGTCAGCCGCGCCCACACGGGATACAGGTTCTGCAGCCAAGGGAACAGGGGAGCGTTGGCCACCGGACCCCAAGCCCGCGTGAGGGTTTGGTAGAAATGGTGATGCGTGTTGATGAGCCCGGGTAGCAGGACATGGCTGCTGGCGTCGAAGGTTTGATCGCATTGCGCGGAAGGCTGTGCGCCGGCGGGGACGAGCTCGGCGATTTTCCCGTCGCTGACCACGATGCCGCCGCTGGCGTCGAGCCCGTTGGCGGTGAACACTGCGAGGGGATTCTTGATCCAGAGCCGGGAAGGTGCAGGCCTTGCTGGAGCTGCTGGCTGGAAATCGGATTTCGGGGACACGGGGATCCTTGTCTGGTCGGCGTAATTGCGTTCCAGCTCAGTGGTTCCTGTCTGCTGATCCAGGTTCCGGAGGTCAACCCTGCCGGTGGCACCCAGCGTAGGTCGCTCGCCGAAGTGCGTCAATGTGACCGGCGCCCGAACCGGCCCCGACGCCCGGCATTCAGCGTGAATTTCACATCTCGAAACTTTTTTTCCAGAAACTATGGCGCGGCTCACATCTCCGGTGCTAATCTCAATTTGCCAAAGGCGGGCACCCGGACTCCGGGAAGCTATCTACCAGGCGAAACCTTCAAAAGCACATGCTGAAGCCTGGTAATCGCAGCACTGGTCCGTCATGTCCAGACGCCTCCCTGGTTACAGGCTTCCTCAGCACTAAGGAAGTCGCACATGAGTACCACCGTCACGGCCGAACGTTTCTTGGCCACTTCCATTGAGCTGGCAACAGCCAATGTCCTCAACAGCGGCGGGCCGTTCGGCGCCGTCATTGTCACCGCGGATGGCCGCGCCTTCGAAGGCGTCAACAGGGTCACCGCTACCAACGACCCCACGGCCCACGCCGAGGTCACCGCCATCCGCAACGCCTGCCGCGAGCTCGGCACCTTCGATCTCAGCGGAGCCACCCTCTACACGAGCTGCGAGCCATGCCCCATGTGCCTGGCCTCGGCTCTCTGGGCCCGGATCGGCAACGTTGTCTTCGCAGCAGACCGGCACGACGCCGCATCCGTCGGCTTCGACGACGCCGTCTTCTACGAATACTTCGAGAACGAAGACCGGGACACGCTTATGCCGGTCCGCAAGCTGGAACTGGGCGACCCCCAGGCCCCGGCCATCCTGGAACCGTTCAACACCTGGAACACGCTTGACTCCAGGATTGACTACTAGGGCCCGGTGGCTGAAATGACAATCCTGGACCCCGCAGAAATGCGAACGGCAACTGAAAAGCAGGCTGCGCCTTCCGGCGCAGGGCAGACAGAAGCACGCGAAAAGCACACGGCAACCGGACTGGCGCAGCGGGGCAGCAGCCCCAGGCCCCCGGCGTCGAACTCCTTCCTGGATCGTTTCTTCCAGATCACCAAGCGTGGCTCCACGCTGGCCCGCGAATTCCGCGGCGGCATCGTCACGTTCTTCACGATGGCCTACATCGTTATCCTCAACCCCCTGATCCTGGGCGGATTCTCAGCCCAGAACGCACCCACGGATGTAGCTGGCGGATGGTTGTCCGCAGCCCAAGTGGGGGCGGTCACCGGCCTGACCGCCGGTGTCATGACGGTCCTCTTCGGCCTCATCGCGAACCTGCCGTTCGGGCTCGCCGCAGGCTTGGGAATCAACTCGTTCCTCGCAGTCGCCGTCATCCATGAAGTCACCTGGCCGGAAGCCATGGGCCTGGTGGTCATCAACGGCATCCTGATTGTCCTGTTCGGCGTCACGGGCGCCCGGACCGCGATCTTCAAGGCTGTTCCCAAGGAACTCAAGGCCGCCATCACCGTTGGCATCGGCCTGTTCATCGCCTTCATCGGCTTCGTCGATTCCGGCTTCGTCCGCGCCACAAAAGGCGGACCGCCGGTACAGCTCGGCAACGATGGTTCCATCACCTCTATACCTACCCTCATTTTCATTGTCGGTCTGCTGGTCATGGGAATCCTCGTGGCCCGTAAGATCCAGGGCGGCCTCCTGATCGGAATCGTCGCCACCACTGTCCTCGCCGCCGTTGTCGAGGCCGTCATGCACATCGGACCTGGCAGCGCCGCCAATCCCGGTGGCTGGCACCTCAACACCCCGGTACTGTCCGGCCAACTGGTATCCGCCCCGGACTTCAGCCTGGTAGGCCACTTCGACCTCTTCGGTTCGTTCTCGAGGATCGGCGGCCTGGCGGCCACGATGCTGGTGTTCACCCTGGTGTTCACCAACTTCTTCGACGCCATGGGCACCATGACCGGCCTCGCCAAGAGCGCTGGCGTGGCTTACAAGGACGGTACGTTCCCCAAGCTCAAGTCGGCCTTCATTGTCGAGGGCCTGGGCGCGGTAGCCGGCGGCGCGACGTCGGGTTCGTCCAACACCGTGTACATCGACTCCGCTGCCGGCATTGGCGAAGGCGCCCGTACCGGCCTGGCGTCGGTGGTCACCGGCCTGCTGTTCCTGGGGTCGATGTTCCTGACCCCGCTCACCAGCGTGGTTCCGCTCGAGGTCGCAGCCGCAGCCTTGGTGGTAGTGGGAGCCATGATGATGGCACAGATCCGCGAGATCAAGTTCTCCAAGTTCTCCGTGGCCCTGCCGGCCTTCCTGACCATCGTTACCATGCCGCTGACCTACTCCATCGCCAACGGCATCGGCGTCGGGTTCATCTCCTGGGCCGTGATCCACGCGGCATCGGGGAAGGGCAACAAAGTCCACCCGCTCATGTGGGTGGTGACCGTGGGCTTCCTGATCTACTTTGCCCGCGGGCCGATCAGCGCGCTGATGGGAGCGTAGCCGGCCATTGAGACGGCGGTCCGGCCGCAAGTCACCGCAATGAATAGGCGTCCGCCGATCGTCACCAACCGCATAGTGCGGACGACGACGGCGGGCGGCGGTGGGGTACGGCCGCTCCGCTAAGGACCGGGGTGGGAAATGAGAGGCCCGCCCCGGTCCTCTTCGCGAAACGGGTGATCACGCACCCAAGCTTCCCCGAACACACGCAAGGAATGAGAATATGAGGCAAGATCGCACACTGCCCCGGGCGGGTCTCCGGTCCGGGACCTCGGTAAAGGAGGTGTTGCCATGCTGGATTTGATGCCCTCGCTGGGCACCTGGCGACCCGCGGTCTCCGGGCAGCGATGCGCCGTCGCCACCATCGTGGCCGTGGGAGGTTCCGTGCCCCGGCCCCCCGGCACGTCCATGCTCGTTTCCGAACAGGGCGACGTGCTTGGCAGCCTCTCCGGAGGCTGCGTGGAAGGCGCCGTGGTGGAGGCCGCCCTTCAAGCAATGCGCGACGGCGGCAGTCGCCTCGAGTCGTTCGGCTACAGTGCCGAGGACGCGTTCGCCGTCGGGCTCACGTGTGGCGGCGAGCTCGAAGTCCATATCCAGCCAATCCAATCAACAAGCGCCGGCGGCCTGGACTTGGCTTCATTGAACAACGCTTTCGGCGGCTCCTCCCTGGCACTCATCCGCAGGCTCGACGCCGCGGGAGGCGCCGTCGTCGTTCCCGATCCGGCAGCTTTTTCCGCCGCAGGTTCACAAGAACTTTCGGACCTTCTTGGCGGGGATGACTCCGTGATCCGCGCGGCCGCGGCGCAGCTTGAACCGCTTCTCCGCGGAGGCCGTGCAGGGATGGTGCGGCTCGCCCCGGCCGAAGGCTGCGGGGGCTCCGGGCCGGAAACCGAACCCATCACCCTCTTCGTGGAAAGCCGCCTGCCCGCGGCTCGCATGCTCATCTTTGGCGCCAACGACTTCGGCGCGGCATTGCTCCCCGCCGGGAAACTCCTGGGCTACGAGGTCACCTTGTGCGATGCGCGGCCCGCTTTTGCGAGCCAGGGCCGTTTCCTCGCCGCCGACCACCTTGTCACGGACTGGCCGCACCGCTACCTTGCCGCCGAAGCAGCCGTCGGCCGGATCGATTCCCGCACCGTCGTTTGCGTGCTGACCCACGATCCCAAATTCGATATTCCCCTGCTGGAAACTGCACTCGCTTTGGATCTCGCCTATGTGGGAGCCATGGGTTCCAGGCGCAGCCACCGGCAGCGGATTGATGGACTGCTGGCTCACGGCATCCCGGCCGCGGCCCTTGAGCGCCTGCATTCGCCGATCGGGCTGGATCTTGGCGCGGTCACTCCCGCCGAAGTGGCCGTTTCCATTACCGCCGAAATCCTCGCGTCCCGCGCTCCGCAGCCGGCCTCCGCCCGGGGTTCGCTCAAGGACGGAACGGGACCGATCCACCGCACCAACACCCCCGAACAAACCCAGGAGAACCCATGGACATGAACACCATCGAGTCCGTGGTTGCCACCACGGATCCAGGCCAGTGGCGCGAGGGCGATGCTTGGCTCGCCGGCGGCACGGTCCTGTTTTCTTACGGAAGCCCGGTGGGCAGCGAGGAGCCGCTCAAGCGGTTGCTTGACCTAGGGCAAGCAGGCTGGCCGGCCGTAAACGTGAGCGACGCCGGCATTGAGCTGGCCGCCACCTGCACCGTCGCCGAACTCTACGCGCTCCCGGTGTCTGACGCTGTGGCCGGCCGGAACTGGCCGGGACTGGCTCTTTTCCGGCCGTGCTGTGACTCTTTCGTGGCTTCCTTCAAGGTGTGGAACATGTCCACCGTTGGCGGCAATGTGTGCACCGCCCTCCCCGCCGGGCCGATGATTTCGCTGTGCGCAGGCCTGGATGCGAGGGCCGCCATCCTTGGCCGGCACGGCAGCAGCCGTACGGTTCCAGTGGCCGAGTTCGTTACAGGGGACGGGAAAAACTGCCTGGCACCCGGCGAGCTCGTGCGCAGCATCCAGCTGCCCGCGTCGGCCTTGGGGGCGAAGGTCGCCTTCCGCCGGCTCTCGCTCAGCAACCTCGGGCGATCCGGGGTCCTGCTGATCGGAAGGCTCGACGCCGATGGCAGCTTTGTCCTCACCGTCACCGCCGCCACCAAACGGCCCGTTCAGCTGCGGTTCGCCGCCGCGGAGTTGCCGGACGCCGAGCGGCTGGCCGCCGCCGTCGGGCATTCAATCCCTACAGAGCTGTACCACGACGACATCCACGGGCTCCCGGAATGGCGCCGCGACATGACGTTCCGCCTTTCTGAGGAGATCCGCGCGGAGTTGCTCGAGCCGGTTCCGGACGGACCGCTCACCGTCTCGGGCGATTTCTGGCCGCCGCACGCCACGTCGCCGCAACCATCCACCCAACTCGCACAGAAGGAGGCCTGAGCATGGCAATCGAGATCAACGGAACCGCCACCGAGGCCGCACCCCGCCCGGGCCAGTGCCTTCGGACGTTCCTGCGCGAACAGGGCAACTTCGGAGTCAAGAAAGGGTGCGACGGCGGCGACTGCGGCGCGTGCACCGTCCACGTGGACGGCACACCCGTGCACAGTTGCATCTACCCCGCCGTCCGCGCCGAAGGGCACTCGGTCACCACCATCGAGGGGTTGTCGAACGGGGAAGAGCTTCATCCCGTGCAGGAGCAGTTCCTGGAAAACCAGGGCTTCCAGTGCGGTTTCTGCACGGCCGGCATGATGATGACCGCCGCCACCTTCGACGAGGAACAGAAAGCCAACCTCCCGCGAAACCTCAAGGGAAACCTGTGCCGCTGCACGGGCTACCGCTCGATTGCGGACGCCGTGTGCGGCAGTCACAGGCACGACGGCGACGCCGCGTCGCGGGCCGGCGCGGGAGCTAAGGGTTCGGGCCAGCTCGGCGACAACGTTCCCGCACCCGCGGGTCGCGCCGTCGTCACCGGCACTGCCCGTTACACCCTCGACGTCCCGGCAGAACAGCTCCCGGGACTGCTCCATCTGAAGCTGCTGCGCTCGCCACACGCGCATGCCCGGATTGTTTCCATCGATACGACGGCGGCCCTCCATATACCCGGCGTCGTCGCGGTTTTCACGCATGAGGACGCGCCGGACCGGTTGTTCTCCACGGCCCAGCACGAGCTTTACACCGACGATCCCGACGACACCCGCGTCCTCGACAACGTGGTGCGCTTCATCGGCCAGCGGGTTGCCGCCGTCGTCGGTGAATCGGTGGGCGCAGCGGAAGCCGGGGCTCGGGCCATCAAGGTGGAGTACGAACTCCTGGACGCTGTCTTCTCGCCGCAGGACGCGTTGCTGCCCGGTGCGCCAGCGATCCACGGAGAGAAGGACGGGGAAACGGCCCGGATTTCCCGCCCGCAGAACAACGTCGTGGCGGAGGTCCATTCCGAGCTGGGGAACGTCGAAGCCGGATTTGCCGCGGCCGACTTCATCCATGAGAACACGTACCAGACCCAGAGGGTGCAGCACGTCGCGATGGAAACGCACTGCTCCATCGCCTGGGTGGAACCCTCCGAGAACCCCGGGGAGGACCGGCTCATGGTGCGTTCCTCCAGCCAGGTCCCGTTCCTGGTCCGGCGGACACTTGCCCGCGTGTTCGATCTTCCCGAAGACCGCATCCGCGTCGTGGCCGGGCGCGTCGGCGGCGGGTTCGGCGGCAAGCAGGAAGTGCTCACCGAGGACCTCGTGGCCATGGCGGCACTCAGGCTCCGCCGGCCCGTGCAAGTGGAGTTCACGCGCACCGAACAATTTACCGCCACCACCACACGTCACCCCTTCACCATCAAAGTCAAGGCCGGGACGAGCAGTGACGGCCACTTGACCGCGATGCAGGTGGACGTGGTCACCAACACTGGTGCATACGGAAACCACGCGCCTGGAGTGATGTTCCACGGTTGCGGCGAATCCTTGGCCGTCTACAAATGTGCCAACAAGAAAGTGGATGCGCAGGCCGTCTACACCAACACGGTCCCGGCCGGCGCCTTCCGTGGCTACGGCCTGAGCCAGATGATTTTCGCGATCGAATCCGCCATGGACGAGCTCGCTGTCGGAATCGGCATGGACCCCCTGGACTTCCGGCTCAAGAACATGGTCCGGCCGGGTGACGACATGCTCTCCACGAACCCGGAACCGGAAGAGGACGTCTTCTACGGCAGTTACGGTCTGGACCAATGCGTGGCGCTGGTCCGCGATGCCCTCGAACGCGGCGGCCAACGCTACCGGGACGCCGGGCTCGACGATCTCGGTCCGGAGTGGGTCACGGGCGTCGGTTCCGCGCTGTCCATGATCGACACCGTTCCGCCCCGCGGCCACTTCGCCCACACGCGCCTCAGGCTCCTGCCGGACGGTACGTTCGACGCCGCCGTCGGGACGGCCGAGTTCGGCAACGGCACCACCACGGTCCACGCCCAACTGGCGGCGACCGCCCTGTCCACCACGGCGTCGAACGTGGCCGTGCGCCAGTCCGATACGGACCTCGTGGAGCACGATACCGGCGCGTTCGGCTCCGCAGGAACCGTGGTGGCCGGGCAGGCAACCTTGCTCGCAGCGCAGGAGCTCGCAGTGCGGATCCGGGCCGTGGCTGCTGCGTTTGCCGGTGTTTCGGAGGCGGAGTGCCTGCTCGAGGACGGTGCGGTGCGTTGCTGTGAGCGGGTCTTGGCGCTAGCGGAGGTGCACGACGCCGCGCGGCAGCAGGGCATGGAACTCGCCGCCGAAGGGCGTTGGGGCGGAACTCCGCGTTCGGTTGCCTTCAACGTCCACGGATTCCGGGTGGCCGTGAACACCGGCACGGGGGAGCTGCGGATCCTGCAGAGCGTCCAGGCGGCCGATGCCGGCGTCGTGGTCAATCCACGGCAATGCCGCGGCCAGGTGGAAGGCGGAATCGCCCAGGCGCTGGGTGTCGCACTGTATGAGGAAGTCCGCGTGAACGACGCAGGCAAGGTCACCACCGACATCCTTCGGCAGTACCACATCCCTTCCTTCGCGGACGTGCCACGCAGCGAGGTCTACTTCGCGAAAACGAACGACCAGATGGGGCCGCTCGGCGCGAAGTCCATGAGCGAGAGCCCGTTCAACCCCGTTGCGCCCGCGCTGGCCAACGCCATCCGGAACGCCACCGGGGTGAGGTTCGCGGCGCTCCCTATCGCCCGGGACAAAATCTACCTGGCACTGAAGGACGCCGCCGCCTCCGCCCCCACCCAACTGACTCGCATTTAATGTCGTTATCGAGCCTCATAACGGCATCTATTGCGAGTCAGTTGGGGGTGGCTAGTCGCCGAGGAGGTGCAGCTTGTCCTTCGTGTCCACATCGGCTCCGTCGGCGAGGTCGCTGCAGTCGACGACGTCCACCAGCCCGGGGTGCGCTTTGAGGAAACGGCGTGCTCCGGCGTCGCCCACGGCCGATTCTGCTACCTCGGCACGGAGCGTGACGTCGATGATCAAGGGGTGGCCGCGCCTTAGCTTTGTTGTGTGGCCACCGTCGAAGGCGGCTTCCGGGTATCCCGCCGCGGTCACCCGGCCGGCTTGGTGCGCTGCTAACAGCCTGGCGACGACGGCGGGGGTCACCCCAGGCTGGTCCACCAAAGTCACCATGACATTGTGGCCGTGTGTAGCTGCCGCAATACCGGTGCGGAACGAGCTGGCCATGCCGGTCGCCCACTCCGGGTTGTCGACGACGAGGTACTTGTCCAGCTCCGTAGCGCCACGGACATCCTCGGCTCCGGCACCGAGCACTACGACTACCTTGGAGCATCCGCCGTCGAGCAATGTCTTGGCGAGCACTTCAACCAAGGTGCGGCCGCGGAAGGGCAGCAGCGCCTTGGGGCCGAGGCCCAGGCGTGTCCCTGCGCCGCCGGCCAACAGCACACCAACGGTGGGCGCGGGGCTGGAATCGTTCATGGGGTTCACCCTATCCATGCGCCCTCGAGAGATCTCTAGGTTCACCTTGCACTCCAATATAGGTCTACCGAAAAAGGTTGAATATTACCCGCGGGTAGGCCTTCTGGCTGGCTCCCATGGCCGATATTCTCTTAGGGACTTCACGAGAGTCAGTGGTCATCGAAGGGGATGCAATGACGCATCCGCGGTGGAAAGAGGGTTTATGTCTGGCATTTTCGAAATCTTGACGGCTGGGGAGCAATCGTTCCGTTTCCGGTTGAAGGCCGATGATGGAACGGTAGTGGCAGTGTCGCCCAAGTTCCCGGATATTGCGGCCCTTGTGGCCGGTATCAACGCAGTCAGGGAGAATGCCGCCACAGGATTCGTGGTGGATCGCCGCTCGCTCGGAGCGTGACAACAAATCGGCGGTAGTGCTCATGGAGCACTACCGCCGATTCTTTTTTGCACCTGTTTAGGAGTCGCCCCCCGAACCGCCGGTGGTGCCGGCAGTCACGTCGAGCAGTTTGTACCGATCGATGGCGTACGACGGCGCACTCGGGTCAACCTCGCCCCTCGCCGCGAGGAGTTGGAGGGCTTTGACGACGATGGAGTGGGTGTCGTTCTTGAAGAAGC
>NZ_JARVRF010000003.1 GCF_030209835.1 Arthrobacter sp. efr-133-R2A-120
ACGAACCGATCAGCCAGCCCGCGGAACCGGAAAACCTCGACACCGAAGGCCTCCTCAAGGGCATCTACCTGCTCGCCCCGGCGAAAACCGACGGGCCCCGGGCACAGATCCTGGCCTCCGGCGTCTCGGTCCCCTGGGCCCTGGAAGCCCAGAAGGTCCTGGCCCAGGACTGGGGAGTCTCCGCCGATGTCTGGTCCGTGACCTCCTGGAACGAACTCCGGCGCGACGGACTCGCCGCCGAAGAACACGCCTTCCTGAACCCCGGCGAAGAACCCCGCATCCCGTTCGTCGCCCAGCAACTCGCCGGCGCCACCGGACCGGTCATCGCCGTCACCGACTACATGAAAGCCGTCCCCGACCAGATCCGCCAATTCATCCCCAACGAATTCGCCTCCCTCGGCGCCGACGGCTTCGGATTCTCCGACACCCGCCAAGCCGCACGCCGCTTCTTCAAGAACGACACCCACTCCATCGTCGTCAAAGCCCTCCAACTCCTCGCCCGCCGAGGCGAAGTTGACGTGCAGGCGCCTGCCCAGGCAATCGAGAAGTACAGCCTCCTCGACGTCAACGCCGGCACCACCGGAGGGGCGGGCGGCGAAAGCTAAGCCTCCAGAGAAGCAAGCAACATCTCGACGGCGGTCCACACCGAAAGGTGCGGGCCGCCGTCGGGCTTTAACACCCGGGCTTTAACATCCGGGCAGTAACAATCGCCGCTCAGCACCACTCGACGCGGGCAGTCACGTGACGTGCACCAATCGCAGTTGTAGCCTTCGCACAAATGGAGCTTGTGGATGATGCGCCGTATGCTCAAGGCATGGCAGAGCCGAATCAAACCCCCGCGAAACGCAAAGCGGCCGCGCGCACGTTATCACCCGAAAAGGCGGAGACCCTCAAGCGGCTCCGTGCCAATGTGGGGCAACTGTCCACCACCACCATGCGCAAGCTTGAGAAATCGTTGCCATGGTACAGCCGGCTGAGCTCCGATGAACGCTCAGCATTGGGCCTGGTTGCCCAAAACGGAATCGCGGCTTTCGTGACGTGGTACGAGAGGCCGAGCTCGCCGTCGTGGATCCTGACGGACGTCTTCGGGAATGCTCCGACCGAACTGACCCGCTCCATCAGCCTGCAAAAGGCCCTCCAGCTGATCCGGATCGTCGTCGAGGTGGTGGAGGACCAGGTCCCCGTCATCGCACCCGAAGCCGACCAGCCCTCTTTGCGCGAAGCGGTCCTGCGCTACTCGCGGGAAGTGGCATTCGCCGCAGCCGATGTCTATGCCCGCGCCGCCGAATCCCGCGGTTCCTGGGACACCAGGCTCGAAGCCTTGATCGTGGACGCCATCCTCCGTGGCGAGAACACCGACGCCCTTCGTTCCCGCATCGCGGCCCTCGGCTGGAAGGCCCAGGAGCGCTTCACGGTGATGGTGGGCAACTCGCCGTCGGAACCAAGCGCAAGCTACGTGAGCGAGTTGCGCCGGACCGCCGGACGCTACGCGGAGGACGCCCTGGTCGGCATCCAGGGCGACCGCCTCATCTTGATCCTCGGTGGCGTCCAAGACCGAGACACCGCGTATCTGAAACTGAGCGAACTGTTCGCCCCCGGCGCGGTGGTCTATGGACCCGAGGCCGGGTCACTGTTGGAGGCAAGCAGCTCCGCACAGGCAGCCTTTGCAGGGCTCACCGCTGCCAAGGCCTGGCCTTCGGCTCCGCGACCGGTAGCCGCTGACGACCTCCTCCCGGAGCGCGTAGTCTCAGGCGACGACGCCGCCCGCCGTTCCCTGATCAAGAACATTTACCGGCCGCTGCTGGCCGCATCCAACGGCCTTGTTGAAACCCTCGGAACCTACTTGGAACTGGGCCATTCCCTCGAAGCAACCGCCCGCGAGCTGTTCGTCCACGCAAACACGGTGCGGTATCGTCTCAAGCGCGTCTGCGACGTCACAGGGTGGGATCCGCTCCTCCCCCGGGAGGCTTTCGTGCTCCAAACCGCGTTGGTTGTGGGCAGGCTTTCGGCCCAGCCAAAGGCGACGTCGGAGCGTCACGGTACCCGATCCGCGGGTTGAACCGTTGTAGACTTCCTACAAACTGACCCAGTGAGCTTGGTGTACGCAAACACCAGTAGTTCACGCGGCAATTTGGAAAGCTGGTTACGTGCTTGCAATCGTCTGCCCTGGACAGGGCTCCCAGACCCCTGGATTTTTGGCCCCCTGGCTGGAGCTCCCTTCCGTAGAAGGCCATTTGGCCTCCCTGAGCGAAATCGCAGGCATCGACCTCAAGGCCCACGGCACCACCTCCGATGAAGAAACCATCAAGGACACTGCCGTCGCGCAGCCCCTGATTGTTGCCGCAGGGCTCGTGGCAGCGAAATCGCTGTTCGACGTCGAACTCAGTACCCTTCCGATCGTCCTTGCCGGCCACTCGGTCGGGGAGATCACGGCCTCGGCGCTTGCGGGTGTCCTGAGCGAGGAAGAAGCCATGACGTTTGTCCGCGAGCGTGCCAACAACATGGCCGCTGCCGCCGCCGTCACCCCCACCGGAATGAGTGCCGTCGTCGGCGGCGATCCGGCCGAGGTGCTGTCCGCTATCGAGGCAGCGGGCGCAACTCCCGCGAACGTCAACGGCGCGGGCCAGACGGTTGCCGCGGGCACGTTCGAACAGCTCCAGGCGCTGGCTGACAACCCGCCTGCCAAGGCCAGGGTCATCCCGCTGAAGGTCGCCGGAGCATTCCACACCTCCCACATGGCCCCGGCCGTGAGCGCGCTTGAAGCACTGCGGCCGTCGCTCAAACCGCAGGCTCCCACGGTTCCCTTGCTCTCGAACTTCGATGGCCAGGAAGTCACGGACGGCGGCGCCGCCGTCGAAAGCCTGATCGCCCAGGTCTCGCGCCCGGTGCGCTGGGACCTCTGCATGGAGAACCTGGTCCAGCGCGGAGTCACCGGACTCATCGAACTGGCACCTGCCGGCACCCTGGCCGGCCTCGCCAAGCGCGGCATGCCCGGCGTGAAAACCGTTGCCGTCAAGACGCCGGAAGACTTGTCCGCCGCACTTGCACTCTTCGCGGAATTGGAGGGAGACGCATGAGCGCCCCCGTACTCAAGCAAGCGCCGACGAACGCATACTCACGCGTTATCGGCATCGGGGCATACCGCCCTGACATCATCGTCACCAACGACGACGTTTGCCAGTGGATCGATTCCTCGGACGAATGGATCCGCCAGCGCACAGGCATCGTGACCCGCCACCGCGCTGCGGCCGATGTCAGCGTTATCGACATGGCCGAAGGCGCTGCCCGCGAGGCACTCAAGCAGGCCGGCATTGAGGCTTCCCAGCTGGGTGCCGTCATCGTCTCCACCGTCACGCACCCGTATGCCACGCCGTCCGCCGCCGCCGCCCTCACCGACCGTTTGGGCGCCACCCCTGCACCGGCCTTCGACATCTCCGCGGCATGTGCAGGCTACTGCTATGGCATCGCCCAGGGCGACGCCTTGGTCCGATCGGGCGCGGCTGAATACGTCCTGGTGGTCGGCGCCGAGAAGCTCTCGGACGTCATCGACAACCATGAGCGAACCATTTCCTTCCTTCTCGGCGACGGTGCGGGCGCCGTGATCATCGGCCCGTCCGACACGCCCGGCATTGCCCCGTCCGTCTGGGGATCCGATGGCAGCAAGTGGAACGCGATCGGCATGACGCATTCCCTCGACGAAGTCCGCAACCTTGGCGAGACTGCCCGCCACTCGGATGAATCCGACGATCAGGCCATTATTTCCGCGGCGCAGGATGTCTGGCCGACGCTCCGCCAGGACGGCCAGACGGTCTTCCGCTGGGCCGTCTGGGAAATGGCGAAGGTTGCCCAGCAAGCCCTCGACGCCGCAGGCATTGAAGCCTCGGATCTGGCGGCGTTTGTCCCGCACCAGGCGAACATGCGGATCATCGATGAGATGGTCAAGAAGCTCAAACTTCCCGAGACTGTGGTGGTTGCACGGGACATCGCCGATGCGGGAAATACTTCTGCCGCCTCCATTCCGCTGGCCACGCACCGACTCCTCAAGGAGAACCCGGCGCTCAGCGGCGGCCTCGCCTTGCAGATCGGCTTCGGTGCCGGTCTTGTGTTTGGTGCCCAGGTAATCGTTCTTCCGTAGTTTCGGACCGCGCCTGCCTTCCAATTGAATAGCGCTTTGAAACCCAAGCCGTAACCGCGGTTTGCCCCCATTCCGGCAATAGCCGGCACAACAAGAAAAGGAGCCAACAATGGCTAGCAACGAAGAAATCCTGGCCGGCCTGGCTGAAATCGTGAACGAAGAGACCGGCCTCGCCACCGAAGCCGTGGAGCTGGACAAGTCCTTCACCGAGGACCTCGACATCGACTCCATCTCCATGATGACCATCGTCGTCAACGCTGAAGAGAAGTTCGGCGTGCGCATCCCGGACGAAGAGGTCAAGAACCTCAAGACCGTCGGCGACGCCGTCAACTTCATCTCGAACGCACAGGCCTAGCCTGGCCTCAACTGTGCCGGACTTCGGGTGCGCCCTGTTGCATCCGAAGCCCGGCACAGCTGCTTTATCTCCCAAAGTTTTTTCCTGCCTCCCCAGTGAGAACAGCACGTGGGTTGGCTGATCCGACAGAGAGTGATCGCATGGCACGCAAAGTAGTCATAACCGGTCTGGGCGCCACAACGCCCATCGGCGGCGACGTCCCCACGATGTGGAAGAACGCGCTCAAAGGGGTCTCCGGTGCCCACACACTCGAGGACGAGTGGGTTGCCAAGTATGACCTTCCGGTCCACTTTGCCGCCCGGTGCTCGACGCCGGCCCTCGAGGTTCTGAGCCGCGTAGAAGCCAAGCGCATGGACCCGTCCACGCAATTCGGTGTCATCGCCGCCCGCGAGGCCTGGGCTGATTCCGGTATCACCGAAATCGACCACGATCGCCTTGCCGTGGCTTTCGCCACGGGTATCGGTGGCGTCTGGACGCTCCTGGACGCTTGGGACACGCTGAGGGAAAAGGGCCCCCGCCGGGTTCTGCCCATGACGGTTCCCATGCTCATGCCGAACGGCGTCGCCGCCGCGGTCAGCCTTGACCTTGGTGCCCGCGCCGGTGCGCACACCCCGGTTTCTGCTTGCGCTTCCGGCACCGAAGCCTTGCACCTCGGCCTGGATCTCATCCGCTCCGGCAAGGCCGACGTCGTCGTCTGCGGCGGCGCCGAAGCCGCCATCCACCCGATGCCGCTCGCCGCGTTTTCCTCGATGCAGGCCCTCTCGCGCCGCAATGACGATCCCGAGCACGCTTCGCGGCCATACGACCGCGACCGCGACGGCTTTGTCATGGGTGAAGGCGCCGGCGCCCTGGTCCTGGAAGCCGAGGAGCACGCGATCGCCCGCGGCGCACGCATCTACGCTGAGCTCGCCGGCACTTCAGTCACAGCTGACGCCTACCACATCACCGCACCGGACCCGGAAGGCCTGGGCGCTACCCGCGCTTTGAAGGCTGCCATGTTCGATGGCCGCATCCAAGCTGAGGACGTCGTGCACGTCAACGCCCACGCCACCTCGACGCCTGTTGGTGACAAGCCCGAGTACACGGCGCTCCGCGCCGCACTGGGCGCCCACGTCGACAATGTGGCGGTCTCCGCCACCAAGTCGCAGATGGGCCACCTGTTGGGCGCTTCAGGGGCCGTAGAAGCGGTGCTGACGGTCCTCGCCGTCTACGAACGCCAGGCTCCGTTGACCATCAACCTTGAGAACCAGGATCCGGAGATCCCGCTCGACGTCGTCACTTCGGCACGCACTTTGCCTGCCGGTGACATTGTCGCTTTGAGCAACTCCTTCGGTTTCGGCGGCCACAACGCCGTCATCGCCATCCGCAACGTCTGACGGTCGCCGGAGCTTCGGCGAACAAAGCAAGGCACAAGAGGAGGGCCCCACCGTGGTGGGGCCCTCCTCTTTGCTATGGAAAAGCTATTTTGGGAACTTTGTTCCCTAACCGACCGGGTGTTGCTTAACCGAGCTGGTGTTGCCTAACCGACCTGGTGGAGCCAGCGCACAGGGGCGCCTTCAGCGGCATGCCGGAAGGGCTCGAGCTCTTCGTCCCAGGCCTCACCGAGCGCCAAGGAAAGCTCGTGGTAGACGGCGGCAGGATCTCCCGCCCCCGACTCGTAGGCGTAGCGGATGCGGTCCTCAGTCACCATGATGTTGCCGTGGACATCGGTAACCGCATGGAAGATACCCAGCTCCGGTGTGTGCGACCAACGCGCGCCGTCGACGCCTTGGCTGGGCTCCTCGGTGACTTCGTAGCGAAGGTGCGCCCATCCTCGCAGTGCCGAAGCCAATTGGGCACCGGTTCCAGGCACTCCTGCCCAGGAGAGCTCGGCGCGGAACATTCCGGGCGCGGCCGGCTGAGGGGTCCACTCAAGATCGGTCCGCTTGTCAACGACCGATCCGATGGCCCACTCAACGTGAGGGCACAACGCGGTAGGGGCCGAATGCACAAACAAGACACCGCGGGTTATTGCAACAGACATTCCATCCTCCATAGCTGTAGGTACGTCTTCCCCAACGACCTCTGCCTGGATGAAAATGTGCTGCGCGGGTGCCGCGCTGTTCCGGTTTCCCTACCTATCTATGATTTTTTCCGCAGCGGAAGAACATTCAAGTTTTGGTTGAAAGTTCCCCCGCAGTGCTTTCATTTTGCCGTACCGACCCGAATTACGCCAGTGCGATTCACGGACGTGCGGTTTTCCTCCTCTGGGACTGTTCGAAGTGTTGCACGGTTTCTGGTCCTTAAGCACGGGGGTGGGCTTGTTGATAGCTCTTGCGGAGCCGGTCCACCGACACATGGGTGTAGATCTGGGTTGTTGCGAGGCTGCTGTGTCCCAGAATTTCCTGCACGGCACGCAGGTCCGCGCCGCCGTCGAGCAAATGGGTGGCGGCGGTGTGACGCAGGGCGTGGGGGCCGGTTGCCGCGGTATCCCCCAAGGCTGCCAGGAGATCGTTGACGACGCTGCGGGCCTGGCGCTGATCGATGCGGTTGCCCCTTGAACTGAGGAAGAGTGCCGGCCCGCTGCGCTCGTTTGCGAGCCGTGGGCGTCCGCGGCGGAGCCAGTCGTCGACGGCGAGCGCAGCCGGGACCCCATAGGGCACCGTCCGTTCCTTGTTGCCCTTGCCGAGCACGCGAAGAGTCCGGCGGTCCGGATCGAGATCATCGATGTCCAGGCCGGCGAGCTCGCCGACGCGGATCCCTGTGGCGTAGAGCAATTCGACGACGGCGCGGTTTCTCAACGGCATCGGAGAGCCCGCCGCGGCTGCCCCTGACAGGTTTTCGAAGATCCTGGAGACCTGCTGCTGGTGAAGGACTCCGGGGAGTGTGTGGTCCAGCTTGGGGGCTTGGAGGCGAATGGCAGGGTCCGACGCGATGAGTTCTTCCCGCAGGGCCCAGGCGGTGAATGCGCGGGCCGTCGCGGCATGCCGGGCGAGTGTTGCCCTGGACCGGCCGGATTCGCTTTGTGCCCCCAGCCAACGTCGAAGGGTGCCGAGTTCCAGGTCCGCGAGTTCCCCCACGCCCTCCACGGCAGCGAAGCGCAGTAGGTTCTCGACGTCGGCGATGTACGCCCTCACCGTGTGGGCGGACCTGGCCCGTTCGCTTTCGAGGTAACGCCGGAAGCCCTGAACGGACCCGGCGAGTGCTTCGGGGAGCGGATTCTCTTGCACCCTTCCACTGTGCCAGCCGCGGGGCCCGGTGGCTGGCATCGCCACGACGAGCCGCTTCACCTTTGACCGATGGACCCGCACATCCTGAAGTACTGCCACAGGAGCAACCCCTGCCAGACCACGAAAACAACCCAAAGGCAGACCGGGCCAGAGCCGCCTTGGACGAACAGGACGGCTCCCACAATCAGAAAGAGACCGATTTGCCGTCCAATCACGAACCTCGCGGGCTGCGTCCTTGGCTTCATGTCCACTCCGTCCCCATCGAAGCTACCTCAACCCCCGCTAACTGATAGTCGACTATCCCTAGTTTATCCCTGTTTCCCCGATCTCTTCCACGCGCCACTCACTGATACCGCCAAGCCCAACAGGCCGAGGCGTCCAAGACCTGCCCTGACGGACTCGGGGCTGAGTCCCGCAACGACCGCGAGCTTCTCCACCGAGCTCGTAGAACGGACGGGCAGGGAGTCGAGCAGGATGAGGTCCTCGAGGGTGAGCCCGTCGTGATCCGAGGCTGCCGTTTCCTTGTCCCCGACGAGCCCCTCACCGCTCGACCCTGCCAGTTCAGCGATCTCTCCGACGTCCGTGACGCAAACAGCTCCGCCATCCCGGAGGAGCCGATGGCAGCCCGCAGAGTTGGCGCTGTGGATGGACCCCGGGACCGCGGCGACCGCCCTGCCGATGGATTCAGCATGATGAGCTGTATTCAGGGCACCCGAACGCCAGCGCGCTTCCACGACCACGGTCACGGCTGCCAAGGCAGCGATAATCCTGTTCCGCTGAAGGAAGCGGTAACGGGTGGGCGCCGAGCCCGGGGGAACTTCGGAAATGACCGCCCCTTGGTTTGCCACGGCACGCAGCAAATCCTCGTTTCCGGACGGATAGTATCGGTCCACGCCCCCGGCCATCACCGCGATGGTCGGCATGTCGTTCGTGCCCCCGGCCAAGGCTCCGCGGTGAGCATGGGCGTCGATCCCGTAGGCCCCTCCGGACACGACGGTGCAGCCGCGCTGACCCAGCCCGTAGGCGAAATCGCCCGTGACGGAGGCCCCGTAGCTTGTACTGTCCCGGGAGCCGACAAGCGCCACGACCCGACGTACGGGTGGGAACTCCAATTCGTTTCCCCGCCACCACAAACACAACGGCTCATGAAGGCCCAGGTCTGCCAACTGCGCGGGCCACAGCGGGTCCCCAGGGATGATCATGCGACCACCCAGGCGTTGCATGGTGGCAAGATCGCGGTCCGGGGCAAGGTCCGGGATCCGGGGCGCCCACCGGCGCAACGCAGCAGCCAATCCGGCCCCGGCGGAAGATACCCCGCTGTCCACCAACAAGGAAGCCACTTCCTGCTCAAGCCCGGGTCCGGGAGCGAGTTCGCCGGTCGCTATTTTGAGACCGTCAACGGCCCCTGCGGCCTTCACCAGCGCGAGCCCGCCCGCATCTTGCGGTTCCATGAGCCGCGATAATGCTGTCCGGGCGAGTCGCTCCCTGCTCCGGTCCGGGGCGTCCGAGGTGAGCCGCTGGCCATGTTTAGTCATGGCGTGTCCTTTCATGCGGCCGCAACCGCCTGCCGCAAGCCGAGGGCCTGCCCGATGTCGTCACTGTGGGGTTGGTCTCTGTGGCCCAGGTCCGCGAGGGTCCAGGCGAGGACATGGACAGCGAAACAGCAGAACTAGATTGGCGGCACGGAACACTGAAAGGGACAAAGGCCCCTCTTCGGCGGTGGCGCTTGTGTATGTTGTGCCAATGGATGCCGAAACTCTCCGACTTTTGATCACCGCTGGGACTGCAATCGTCGCCGGTCTAGGCGGTGCCGGTCTTACTGCCTATATCAACCGTAGGAACACTACGGACTCGCTTGCGTCAGCACGAGCGACGACTGATGAGCAGTGGAAACGGACCCAAGAGCGGGAACACACCACTTGGCTCCGAGACCAGAAAATGGAAGCCTATACAACTTTCATGTTGCGTGCCCAGTCAATTCATGCGGAAATCTCCGCTGCGAGATTCGAAGAAATCCCCGATGTTGATCCTGAGGAACTGGTGATAGATCGAGGAAAAGTGAAGATTCTTGGCTCGCCCAAGGTTCGCTACGCCGCACGTTCACTTGACACTTGCGTCTCTGAGATGTTCGAAGCGCATATGTACGTTCGCATCCAATATATGGAAGGCATCGGGGACGGCAAGGCGACGGAAGAGGACGAGGACCGAATCCGGGCGAGGAGACACAACCGACTCATGGAAGCCTTGGATGGATTACACGCGGCAAAGGTGCGTTTCTCAATGCACCTCATTGACTATGTGGAAGAGGTGCGAAACGACCTCGGTACCGCCACACCAGACGACCATGAACTGAACGCCAGCAACCGCGCTCTCATTGATCCGGACAGAGAAATTGAAGATGAAGAGGTTGACTTGGTGCCCGATGGCGAGTTGGCCTAAGAAGAGGCATCCAAACCGCCTTTGCCCAGCCGGGGCACCTCGCCCTAGCTCCCAGTTGGCTCTGCGGCGAGTCCTTGCCCGCCATGGCAGCCAGCACGTCTCTAGGATCGGGGACATGACTACTGAGAACGCGGTTCCAACAGAAGAGCAATGCGACTACTCGGAGCGCAACATTTCCGGGGACGCTGTACGGTGCGCTCGTAGACAAGGCCACTCGGGCGGTCACACGCCGGTGTGGAACGGTTCAGAAGCGGAGCGCTGAGCTTCAACACGCAAGAAGAGACCCCCACCGGGAAACGGACGGTAAAGCGGTGGGGGTCTCTTTGTGTTGGCGCTGGCGGTTCATCGGTCCCGAAAGGTTTGGGCTGCCTCGCCGCCATGGGCTGCTCGGGCCGCTTATTGAAAAGCCGGAGCAGTGACCTTTACGCCAAGCTCTCTTAGTCCGACGCCTTCACGGACTTGTTGCCGCGCCTCACGGGCGGCTCGCTCGGTTCGGGCGGCGGCGCTGCTGCTGCTGCCGCCTCCTGCTCAAGCACGAATTGAGGTTTCCGCTCGCCCGGCAGGAAAGTGACTTCACCCCATTCCGGATGCTCCGGGTTGACGACGCGAAACACGTCCTCAAACACGGGATTGACGGGATGCTCCGCGTCACCGAACTGCAACGCCTCGGCGTTGGAACGACGCCGCGACGCTGGCCCGTATGGCCCGCTAAATTTGTGATCGGCCACTTTCTCAATTCCTTATCTGTAAGGTTGCGCCCATGCCGGGAGGGATTCGCCCGGCAGGAAGGTAACCGCGACGCCGTTAGGGTCCGTCAGGTGCATGATGTGGAGTGCGTCAATACGAGGCGTGGGAACGGCATTGGAGGTCTGCGGCAATCTTCCGTCGCTGGTTCCGTTGCGATAGTTCTGGTCTTCGATTGACGGATATGACCAATTCAAGGCAGCGCCAAAAGGCGTGGCGAGTACCATTTAGGCGGATCCCGTCAGAGCCTTGTAAACCGCGAATGCGCTGGACCGTGCCGGGGCAATGTCGCCGCGCCAGTGCATGACGAAACCAATCATGCCGGAATCGGCGTAACGCTCGTCCAAACGCTGCAAAGTGAAATCGAGCCGCTGCCCGATCAAAAGCTGTGACCAATCGCCCACGAAAGCATCGGCAGCCGTCGTAAGCGTTCCCTGGGTGTAAGCCGATGCAACTTGGTTTGTCGGAATGAACGGCAGATCCCGCAGATCCGTCTGGTTCTTATCCAGCGGCCTGTTCTGGCTGTCGATCAATTTCGCGTACGACTGCAAAAGCTTGGTGGGAGCCAAAAGCGCCGTGGGACTTTCGTTGAGGTTTTCGACCGCGTAGTCAAGGTCGATCAATTCATTGAACCGGGTCAATGCGGTGCCGTTCGTCTGGTTCCCCAGCACGTTCGCCGCACGCACCGCGAGCAGAGTAGCTGCCACGCCACGAGGATTCGGGCCGACTGGCAGGTTGATCCCCGCCCAGCTATTCGCGGTTACCACGCCGCCGTATAGCGCCATGTAATCCAGTTTCAGGGCCATCGCCTTGGCGATTTCGTTGCGTACCAGTTCCTCGCCGTTGATGGCGTCTTGCAGCCATTCCATGGTGACCTGCACGAGGCAGGACATTGTTTTCGATGTGAGGGTCACGTTGTCGAGCGTCGGATCGCTAGGCGTGATCGCCGAGCCTTCCGTGCGGAATGCTGCCGTGGGGTCGCCGGTGACGCGCCCGATATTCACAATCTGCCCATTCATGGGCACGATTTGCGCCCCGGCATTCAGAACAGCCGAGTAATTCCGGGCGAGGTCAATAACGTCCGTAGCCCAATCTGCCGGGACCACGGCGGACGTGCCGGTATCCGTCACGGTACGCACCATTTGCCCGAGAGATCCGCCATAGACGCCTTTGACAATGGCATCGTTTGCGGCGCGCGTGGCTGCATGTTCCCTGACGAGCGGGTGTGCACCGAAGGACTCGCCACGCCCCACCACGGCGGGAACGTCCGGGCGGTCCCGCAGCACGAACCTTGCCGGTGTGCCCTTGCCGCCGTCCTTGCGGAACGTCGTTGCCGATGCCTGGACAAGTCCCCCGGCACGGCTGTTGGCCGTGTAGTCGCCGTCGCTCGGGCCGGGGCCACGGGTGGCAGCTACGAGGGCGTCAATTTCAGCGTCAAGCCCGGACTTCTCGGAACGGAGCGCTTCAACGCGGGCCATGTTGGGCGCGTCTTGTTCCCGGACCGCGCTTAGTTCTGCGGCGATGGCATTGCGCCGGGCAAGTTTGGTATCAATCATTTCTTGGATATTCACTGTCGGCTCCTAAAGCCTACTGCGGGCCGTATTCATGCCCGGCTAAATGGGAATGGCGCGGCCAATTGACAACGTAGTGTCAGGCAGCGTCTTACGTTCAAAACCATTTGCTGGGCGAATCCACTACGGGCGAAGCGCGGTGGTGGCTCTGCATTGACCGGCCACGGGTGGGTTATTCACCGGGATCCCGTGGGAAGCCAACAACCATCATACGCGAACGGAATTGCTACACATAGCCGCCCTCAATAGCCTCGCGACGGGCATTCGCACTGGCGCACCGTTGACGATACGCGGCCAAGTCGGGTGAACCCGGTCCGGGGTGCACGAGCAATTCGGAGTCCGCCAAGGCGTCGAGTGCGTCATCGCGGGCCTTCTCGGCTTCAAGCTCCCGGATTTTGGCTTCGCTCCGGGCGATATCGGCATCGACAATCCCGAGATTGGTTCTTACGGATATTGAACGCTCGACACCATCAGACTTCATGCGTCCAAGCTCGCTAAGCGCGGTGTGCAAAGCCTCACGGCGCGCCCTTTTGGCGACTAGCTGCTCCCGCTCTCGGGCAATGAGTTGTTCCATGGTTGTCATTTCATTTCTCCTTTGGTTTGACACCGTAAGTGTCAGGGTTGGTCACTTTCTCAGGCGGATAAGTCCACGGCAGGTGATCCCTATGACCATCAACCGGCGTTCCCAAGCTCCGAATGAATTCGTCATCCTCGAATGCATCGGCGTCGCCGGTCTGCCGCACCGGGGCCAGAATCACCCGCAGTTTCTCCAAGGCGTCATTGACCAGACGGTAATGAGCCGGGGCCAAATGCACCCGCCCGTCAGCAATCACCTTGTCAACAATCCGCGCCGCAGACATCGCCTGAGATTCGAGCCGGGCGCATTCCTTCGTCCAGATGCCCGCCCGCACCGCCAGCGCATCAATTTCGGCCTCAACAGCGGACTCCGTGGACTCGGGCGCGGGACCACGCTCAACCACGGGCGGATCATCAGCCGGGAACGCCGGAAACGGCGCACGGACAACCGTAAGCCCGGCCTTCGCCGGGACAAACGACATGCCGTCAAGCTTCGCCCGACGACGGCGCTGCGCCTCCGAATGGCCCTCACGGCAAACCTCACAACGGCAGTTGTGATGCCGGTAGCCGCTCGCGCCGTGCTTGAATGCATCGCTCATTTGATTACTCCCTTCGTTTTGTCCCCACAGCCGCCCTACAGGATTTTTGCCCTACAAAGCGGAGAAATTCCGGAAGACTAGGCGGTCGTCCGCGTTCTGCTGGCTAAAAAACTGCCTGTCGTTGGGCGGCTGATGGTGCCCCGGTTTGTTGGTGCCCCGGTGCGCCCGGTTGGGTGTGTTGGCTTGGTGCGCTTGTCTGCTGCTTGTGCCTTGGTGTTGCTGCCTTGGTTGCCTCGCTCCGATGCCGTGCCGTGTGCCGTTGCGTGTGTGTCCTCGCGGGGTGCGTGGTGTGCGGCTGCTGTCCGACTATGGGGGCACTGCTGCCGTTCTGCGGCCTTGGGCTATCGTTCAGGTGTGATTGCCCAAGGGTGGTGTCAGTGCGGCGCTGATGCCCCCAGCGCTGGTTAATGGCTGGCATTTCCTGACGGGCCGTGGAATGTTCCATGGCTCAGATATCTTCCGGGCGTAGATCCGGTGCTACGGATTCGAACCGGAGCGCCGTTGCTTGGGTGACCTTGAGGGCTTGTTCCCGGCTGCCGTGCAATAGCTCAAGGGCGCTGGCGAAGCCGGTTGCTAGCTCGTGGATCAAGGTGGCTACGTAGGTTGCCCGGACTTCGGGTGGCTGCTCGGTAATGAACTTCCCGATCATGGCGCGGGTATCTTCGCCGTGGAGATCTTGGGTGAGCAAGGCGAACGCGTCCCTTTCGATCTGTAGCAGGAATGCCGTGGTGTCTTGCCTGTTCATTTCTTCGCCTTTCGAATTGCCGCATAGCGCAGCCTTCGCGCCTTTATGTCTGTGCTGATCACGGCGTTCTTAGCGGCCCTTGCTTCACTCACCGTGGCACCTGCCCGGAAAGCTGCCAGTTCCACAGCATCAGCAATGGGGCGTAGTCGGGCAATCTCGGCGTTCACCACCACATCAACCGCCGCCGCTGCAGCCGTGCGTTCACCTTTCATTTCTTTGCCCTTCCAAGTTCCAAGCCGTCCGCCATATTGGCGGTCACCGTCTCAAGCATTTCCTCTTTGGTCATCTTGCCGAAGTTCACGCGCACGAAATCCAGCGCTCGCGGCGTCAGATCCCAGTCGAGATCCAACGCGCCGAATTGCGAGAGAATCCACGTCTCGACAGCGGCGAGGGATTCCGGACGCGAAGCAGGTATCGGAAATTCTGTCCAGCACTCTTTTTCGAGCCAAGTAGCTGGACCCTTTGTGAATTTCGTTTCTCTTCCTTCGACGCTCACCATGTAACGCTTGGCCGACGACAGGAGAGTTGAGGCGCTTACTCCTGACTCAAGGGCGTTTTGATATAGGCGTATTGCCTTGGACTTGTCCACTTGCTTACGAAAGGCGGAGAAGAACTCCTTGAATCCATCGTCCATCGGCGTAGCGTCAGCGGAGCCGGGAGACGACGCGCTAGCGTCGGATTGGTTGTTTTTAACTGGTGAAGAACTGGTAACTACTGGTTGGGTACCACGCCGTGGTAGGTCTGGAAGTCGTGAAGTGGTAGCCCTGAGGGAATCCGGTGGTAGGTCTGGAAGTCGTGAAGTGGTAGGTCTGGATTTACGTTCCGGTGTTTCAGAGGTACCACCGCGTGGTAGGTCTGGAAGCAGGATGCGGTAAACGGCGGGCACATGTTGCGTTGCCTTTTCGACCTCATGCAGCCAGCCAATGGCTTGTAGCTCGTGGGCGGTCTTTCTAATCGTCTTGACATTCAGGCCCCACTTTTTGGCGATAGTTCCCAAGCTGGGCTTGATTTCTTCGAGGCCATAATTCCCATAATCGGCAAAGCACATCAAAACATCACGTTGGAGCGGAGTAAGGCCCCGTCCGGCAAGGAATTCATGCAAGTTGAGCTTGTTGAACTGCTTCACTTCCCCTCACCATTCCTGACGACGTATCCACTTTGGAGAAGTTCATCAAGTCCGCGCCTCAACACGGCGGCAGGGATGCCAGTAGTCGTGACGAATTCCGGTATTGATTGCTTTGGAAATTTGTGGACCGTCAGCGCCACATAAACACGAATCGCAGCGGCGGAAGCCCCGGACGCAATGAGCGCCGGATAACCTGATCGGTTCCATTCCGGCATGAACGGCAACGGCTCTATCTGCCGGTAAGAATCAATGCCCGCGTCATCAAGGTCTTGGAACATCGCAACTTCGGCGTCACCAACGCATTTTGCGCCCGGACCGTGCGGGAAAAAGCTCCAATCCCATTTGATCGGGACTTGCCGTCCGCAGACAGGACAGTCGATCCTTTTCATCACCTGATTATTGATCGGTTCGGTTGGCCGTGACTTCACAGAGTCGGTCTCATTTGTGTCACTCACCGTGTCGCTCCTTCCGTGAGTGCTGGCTGGCTGGGTTCGGTTCGCGCTCGACAAACCGGCCCTAGCTTGGCGTGTAGGGACCGTGCGGCCCAAAGCGGTGCGCCGCATCTGCGGCAACGGGCCGTGAGAGTTAGGCCCATGGCGGCGGCGTACTTTTGTAGCTCGGCCACGACGGCAGCGGCGGGCATGGAAGCCGCGTGCTGGACGGCATTCAGCGGCGACTCAGGCCCGTTCATGCTTATTCGCCGCCCGCAGGACGCAGCAGACCGGCGAGACGGTCTAATTGCGAGGGAGTGAGCGGTGGCCAGTTCGCCACAATGTCGTTTATGGCATCTTCAAGTTTTTGAGCGCCTATTTCGCGGCGCAATTCGGTTTGGTCCGCGTCAGGGTGGAATCTATGCTCAATGGCAAGCTGGCCGATAAGTCTGCGGCGGCGGGGGGATGCATTGCCCATTTGGACGGCCTTCTTCAATGAAACGAAGTCGTCCCCTCGAAGGCGAACCAACATTGGCTGGCGGGAACTTCTTTCCGTGCCAACCGATACTAATCGATTTCGTGGTTGGGTGTGGGCGGTTTTCCACGGTTTACGGAACTAGTTTTGTAACTCTTTTGTAGTTCGAATCACACCATTGTCTTGGGTTTGATTCTGACACTACGTTGTCAATTCCCCTTGGGCTTGAATTCCACAGTTGCCGGATTGAAGTTCCGTGTCCCGCGTCCCGGTGGATGAATGATTACGGCATCCATGAGGACGGATATCACGGCCCGTTTCCGCGACATGCTCAGCGAGTCCCAAACCTCCCGCACCTGCTCCGCGCCGATAAGCGGCCCCAGCACGTCCACACGGCCAGCGTCGGCAAGCATGGCGTCAATCGCAGCGAGCTTTGCCCGTCTCTGCGCCGACAGCGCCCGGAACTGGCTTCTGCTCATAAGGTCGTTCGCGAGGTCCACCGCGTCCGCGTCAAGCTGTTCCCGCAGTCCCACCGCTTGCGCCCGCAACTCTTCCGCGTCAGGACGGTTGTCGTCCTGCATCAGCCGTGCAGCGTCCGGACGGGACAAGATGCTCACGACAACAGCCTCCACGTATTCCTCAACAGGCTCAGCACGGCGCGCAAAGTGCCCCATGGACGCCGTACAGCGATAAGCCCGCACTCCCGGACGGGAAGTACCCCCGGCGTGCACAGGAGCGCCACAGACGCCACAGCGGGCCAGCCCGGACAACAAATACCGCCCGCCCGTCTTGCCCGATATGCGCGCCGGATTCTTCAACATGGCCGTGACGGCGGCAAAGCGTTCCTCAGACACAATGGCGGGCCACTTGGCGTCTGAGACAGTCTCGCCCTTGTAGACACGCTTGCCGATGTTACGCGGATTCATCAGCACTACCCTGACAGAATCGGCCCGCCACAGCGAAGGCTCGCCCTCATGGCCGGGCTTGTACCGCTTCTGCCCCGTCGTGAATCCCTGGCTGTTCCACGTCCGCGCGACTTCCCGCAGCGACGCCCCGTAAAGCACCGAATCATAGGCAGCCGCGATTGCCGCAGCCTCAGCCGGACGCACCGTCATTCCGTCCGCCTCGTAGCCGAACGGGCGACGCCCGCCAACCCAGCGCCCTTGCTCTGCCGCCTGTTGCGCCGCCCTTGCTTGGCGCTCGGACTTCTGTTCAATCTCGAACCGCGCCACAGATCCCAACTGGTCTGCAACCAAACGTCCCGCCGCCGTCGAAAAATCAAGCTCCGGACCCTTCACAAAGGCCAATACAACATTCTTGCGCTGGCAAAGCTCGTAAAGCCGCAGTTCGTCGCGGCGGTTTCTTTGCAGCCTGTCGAGCGCCCATGCGACGACGACTCCAACATGCCCGGACTCAACCGCCGTCACCATGGCCTCAAATCCTCGTCGCTGCTTCTTGCCAGCGGCGCTGATGTCGTTGTCTACTTCGGTTGACACGACTTCCCAGCCGCGAACCGATGCCAGCTTTCGGCAGTCCTCGCCCTGCCGATCCACCGCCGAACGCTCGTCGGTTCGATCCTGACTGATTCTGAGGTAAACGATTGCTTTCACATCTGCTAATTTACCATCCATGCGAGACGCAGGACGCGGTCGTAGCCTCTGGCCGTGAGGATTCCGCGCTCCAGGGAGGTATCCAGGATCTTCGTGGTCGCGGAAGGGAGTCGCAGTTCGCCGCGCAGTACGCGCCCGGGAACCTGCGAGTTGGTTTCCATCCCGAAACTCCCGAGCCGCTCACATTGCCGCGACCGGGCGGCATGGACCCTCCCGGCGACCGTGGCAGTGTCCTCCTCTGCTCCGGATTGCCCGAAGTCCGCGAGGGATACACGCTCCACCTGAAGCTGGATGTCCACTCTGTCCAGCAACGGCCCGGACATGCGCCCGAAGTAGCGGCGCCGCATCACCGGGGTGCAGGTGCAATCGACTCCCTTCCCAGTGGCCTTCCCGCAAGGGCAAGGGTTCGCCGCGAGGACCAGCTGGAAGCGGGCCGGATATGCGGCTGTACCGGCGGAGCGATGGATGACCAGCTCGCCGCTCTCCAGAGGTTGCCGCAGGGCGTCCAGGACCCGGCGTTCGTACTCGGGGGCCTCGTCCAGGAACAAAACGCCACGATGCGCCCGTGATGCCGCCCCCGGCCGCGGCAAGCCGGAACCACCGCCGATGATTGCTGCGGCGGTGGCGCTGTGATGTGGGTTCTCAAAGGGCGGGCGACGCAACAGCCGTACCGAATCAACATGGACAGCCGAAAGCGAGTGGATCGCCGTGACCTCCATGGCTTCCTGGTCCCCCAAATCCGGCAAGAGCCCCGGGAGCCGCTCGGCGAGCATCGTCTTGCCCGCACCGGGCGGCCCGCAAAGCAGCACATGATGTGCGCCGGCTGCCGCAACCTCCAAGGCGCGGCGGGCATCGCCTTGCCCCGAGACATCACAAAGATCCGGAACAACCGCGGCCCCGACGTCGTGGTCTCCTGCAACGTCACCATCGGCCGGATCGTAATCCAGGGCCAGGTCCTGCGGATTGGCCCCGAAATCAAACGCAAGGCGGGCTAAGGTCTTATAGCCGCGGACCACCGCGCCCGGAACCAACTCCGCCTCGGCGACGTTTGCGTGCGCCACCACGATCTCCTGATGACCTGCCTGAACAGCTGCCATGACCGCCGGCAAGATGCCGCGAACCGGCCTCAACCTGCCATCCAATCCCAACTCGGAGATGAAGACAGTACCTTCCGTAGAACGGATATCACCGGCAGCGCGCAATACTGCCATGGTGATCGCGAGGTCGAATCCCGAGCCGCGCTTCGGCAGTGAGGCCGGAATCAGGTTCGCGGTGATCTTTCGACGACTCAGCGGGATGCCTGAGTTCTGTGCCGCGGAACGAATGCGCTCCTTGGCTTCGTTCAAGGAGGCATCCGGCAGACCCAGGATCACGAAATTGGGGAGGGTTTGGCCGATATCTGCCTCGACCTCCACGATGTAACCGTTCAGGCCAAGCAGCGCAACGGAGTAGCTTCGGCCCACGCCCATCTAGCCCACACCCTTGAGGTGTTCGAGCTGTGGCTCGCCCACGCCGTCGTCGATGATTCCCACCACATCCACCCGGCGGCGCAGGACGCGCAGCTCGTGATCACGGCACCAGGACAAAGCCAGGCGATGGAGCCTAGCGAGCTTGGCAGCGCCGACCGCTTCGAAAGGGTGCCCATAGGCCAGGTTCTTCCGCGTCTTGACCTCGGCGATCACCAGAGTGTCGCCGTCGAGCGCCACGATGTCGATCTCGCCCTCGGAGCATCTCCAATTGCGGTCCACAATCCGCATTCCCTGGGTTTCAAGGAAAGTGACGGCCAGCGTTTCGCCGTGCCGGCCCAACTGGTCTTTGGCTTTCATGACCACCTCCGCTTCCAGCCTGGAGGCGCGGAGAATCCAAAGACAGGGGGCAGTTTGGCTATGTGGGAAAACTCCGTCAGTCAGACGGTGTGGAGGACTAGTTGCCGGGCTTCCTAGTTGCCTAGGTTGCCAAGATCGCCTAGGTCGCCGTCCTTCGGCAGGGAAAGTTCCTCGCTGCGCGGAAGTTCTTCGACGTTGACGTCCTTGAACGTAATGACCCGGACATTCTTCACGAAACGCGCCGAACGGTAGACGTCCCAAACCCAGGCATCCTGAAGCGTGAGGTCGAAATAGACCTCGCCATCGGCACTGCGGGCCTGCAGGTCAACGTGGTTCGCCAGATAGAACCGCCGTTCGGTCTCGACAACGTAGCTGAACAAACCAACAACGTCGCGGTATTCGCGGTAGAGCTGCAGCTCCATGTCGGTTTCGTAGTTCTCAAGATCCTCGGCACTCATAGATCCATCTTGCACCATAGAGCGGGCACACGCCGCCAAGGTTGGGCGGGCGGCATCCAGGACAGGGAAAAGCGGGGTCTAGATCAGGTTCCAGCTGGTCCGGTGGTACGGCGTGGGACCCAACGATCTGATGGCATCGCGGTGGAAGGACGTGGCGTAGCCCTTGTTCTCGTTCCAGCCGAAGGCGGGATATTCCTCGTGCAGGCCAAGCATGATGCGGTCCCTGGCCACCTTGGCCAGCACGCTGGCAGCCGCCACGCTGAGGCAGCTCATGTCCGCCTTCACGCGGGTGTGCACTGGCGCCTCGCAAGCAGGCCCGGATGGCTCGACGTCGAATAAGGAACCTTGGCTCTGGGGCGAGAGCCAGTTGTGGCTTCCATCCAGCAGCACGAGGTCCGGATGCACGCCCGAGTCGAGAATCTCGAGCCAGGCGCGTGTTCCGGCAAGGCGCAGGGCACCCACAATGCCCAGTGCATCGATCTCCATCGAACTTGCGTGGCCCACTGCGGAGCCAACCGCCCATTCGCGAACCAGCGGTTCCAACCGCTCGCGGTCTTCGGGCTTGAGAAGTTTGCTGTCGCGGACATCGGCGAGCAAGCCGTGGTCCCTGAGATCGACGACGGCGATCCCCACCGATACCGGCCCTGCAAGGGCTCCTCGCCCTACTTCGTCGACACCGGCCAGGAGCGTGACCCCCGGAGCCAGGAAACCCCGTTCGACGTCCAGGGTCGGAAAATCAGGAGCGTGCTTGGTCCGCGCGGCGGGTTTCCGCTGCGTTCGAACCGGCATTGCCGCTCCCGCCGTCCTGGTCCCTGCGGGCGCCATCATTTGCTCGCTGGAGCCGTGGGTGAAGCCGTGTTCTGGGGCGACGGCGCAGGAACGTTGCGGAAGACCTCGGAGTGGTTGTCAAGGATCTGCCAACGGTTGATGGGCCAGGCAATCACCGTGGCTTTGCCCTCGACGTCGGAAATGTCGATAAAACCACCATTGACTGATTGGTGTTCCCGGGAGTCGGCCGAGTTGTTGCGGTTGTCGCCCATAACCCAAATTTTGCCCGCAGGGACCACCACATCGAAAGACTTGGCCATGGGAACCTGGGCAGGATTGATGTAGCTCTCGTTAAGAACCGTGCCGTTGACGCTGACCCGCGCGGAACTGTCGCAGCACGAGACCCTGTCCCCCGGCAGGCCGATCACGCGCTTGACGAGGTGCTGGTTGGTCTCGTCCGGTAGCAACCCGACGAAGACAAGTCCGTCCTGGAACCATTTGAAGGGCCCGGGCGCCGCCTTCTGCGTGGGGGGCAGCCATCCTTGTGTGTCCTTGAAGACCACGATGTCGCCGCGCTCCAGTGCGAAAGGCTGCGGAACCAGCAGATTAACGAAGATCCGGTCGTCAACGTCAAGGGTGTTGACCATGGACTCCGAGGGAATGAAGAAGGCACGGAACAGGAAAGTCTTGATGAGGAAGGACAACACGATGGCGATGACCACCACGGTGCCGATTTCCCTGAGCCAGCCGAGGAACGGACTGGTGTGCGTTTTGCCGGCAGTTTCAGACCGATCGCTTTCGTCCGAAGCCAGCCGCGAACCCCGCCGCGCGGCGCGGCGCGGAGACTCCTGCTCCCCAGGAGAGCCAGCCGTCGGGCCGGTCCCCCTGTCCGGGGCCGGATCGGCGTCGTCCGCTGCGAGATCCATGCGGGGAGCGGACGGTCCGTCCAGGAGCCGGGCATCGTCGTCGTGCCGTTCCGGCTTCCCGGGAGTTGTCTCGGGCATCTATTGTCCGTTCTTCGAGGTTGTACCGGCCTGCGCAGGGCGAGGCAGTTCTGCAAATCTATCAAGCGGCCAGATAATCCGGACCGGACGCCCGATGACACGCTCCAGTGGCACCATTCCTCCGCCGGGTGCGCCCAGAAGGCCGCGCGAATCGGCCGATCGTGAACGGTGGTCCCCCATGAGCCACAATCGGTCACTCGGAACGATGACGTCGAACCTCTGTTCGCTCGGCGTGTCGCCGGGATAAAGATAGGGTTCCTCAAGCGGCTGACCGTTGACTGTGAGTTTTCCATCGGTGCCACAACAATCAACGTGGTCTCCGGGAAGCCCGATGACACGTTTGACGTATGTCGTCTCGCTTCCCGTCAGGCCCAGCCAATGGCCGGTGGCGGCCACGGCGTCGGCAAACGGTCCCTTGCCGCTGTTCAGCGGAGCAAAGGTTCCCCTGCCGTCGAAGACCACGATGTCTCCACGGCGAATAGGGTCTGCGGCGAAATCAGTCCGGGAGACAAGGATGCGGTCCCCGGTGCCCAGGATCGGCTCCATGGACTCGGAGGGGATGAAGTAGACATCTAGCCACAAGGACCGGACAAGCCCGCTGATTGCCACGGCCAGGACAAGTGCGAGCAAAACAAAACGCCAGCCCTGTTTCCGGGGCTGGCGTTTTGCGTGGTCCATGATTCGTTTCCTGTTGCGTTGCGGATTTCTCCGGCGCAGGCCGGACACGAATCCAGGACCCGCTGTTGGTCGAAAGACCTACTTGCCGGTGGCGAAGTCGCGCTTTTCCTTGATCTTCGCAGCCTTACCGCGCAGTGCGCGCATGTAGTAGAGCTTGGCGCGACGGACATCACCCTTGGTGACGACCTCGATCTTCTCGATGATCGGGGAGTGAACCGGGAAGGTACGCTCTACGCCGACACCGAAGGAAACCTTGCGGACCGTGAAGGTTTCGCGAACGCCGTCACCCTGGCGGCCCAGGACGAAGCCCTGGAAGACCTGGACACGGGAGTTCTTGCCTTCGATGATGTTCACGTGAACCTTGATGGTGTCACCCGCGCGGAACTCGGGAACATCGTTACGCAGCGAAGCTGCATCTACGCTATCGAGGATATGCATTAATCCACTCCTGGTGAACGCCACAGGTCATCCACTTTGGGTCACGGCGGGCAAGCCCGGGGCGCAAAGCCGTCCGGAAATTACCGCCGAAGATTTTCAAGTCCGGTACCGCCACTGATTGGTGGTTCCGGGTTGTCATGCTGTTGGTGACGCTCCCCCTGTGGCAGGCGCGAACCCAGTAGACACAAGGGTTAATTCTGCCACACCCCGGGAGTTCCGGCCAATCCCGCGAATGCGGCCCGGTGGTTGCGGCCGGCTGGAGGATGAAGTTGCCCGACGGCGGGGCTCAGTCCGGGAGGTTGCCGTCCGGGCGGTGCCGCAACCGGCCGTCGACGACGTCGTACCCGAGTTCGCCGAAAGCGGTGCGGTCCGCGCGTGTCAGGCGGCCGGCGTCGAACTCTGCGAGCAGGTCCGGGCGGCGTTCCGCCGTGCGGCGGAACTGTTCGTGGCGCCGCCACTGGGCGATCTTGCCGTGGTTGCCGCTCAAGAGGACGGCGGGCACGTCACGATCGCGCCATGACGAGGGCTTCGTGTAGACCGGGTACTCCAGCAAGCCGTCTGAATGGGATTCCTCCACCAAGGATTCGGGATTGCCGACAACGCCCGGAAGCAATCGTCCTATGGCCTCGACCATGGCAAGGACTGCAACCTCGCCGCCGTTGAGGACGTAGTCGCCCAGACTGACCGGGCGGACCGTGAAGTGTCCTGCCGCCCACTCGATGACGCGCTCGTCAATGCCTTCATAGCGGCCGCAGGCGAAAACGAGTTGCTCTTCCTCGGCGAGCTCATAGGCGAGGGCCTGGTTGAAACGCTCCCCCGCGGGCGACGGGACGATCAGGACCGGCCTTTTCGTCGGTCCGTCGGATGGGCCGTCAGTTGCGGGGCTTTCCGCTAAGGCAAGCCGCGCATCGGCAATGGATTCCAAGGCCTGGGCCCAGGGTTCGGGTTTCATGACCATGCCCGCACCGCCACCATACGGAGTGTCGTCCACGGTGCGGTGCTTGTCCGTGGTGAAGGTCCTCAAGTCATGGACATTGAGCTCCAAAAGCCCATCCTGACGGGCCTTGCCTATGAGGGAAAGCTCGAGTGGCGCCAGGTACTCGGGAAAGATGCTGACGACATCGATGCGCATCTAGGCGTCATCCTTGGTGTGGGCGTCGTCCTCTTCCGTATCGGAGCCCGAAGCGTCAGTGTTCAGTTCGAAGAGGCCCGGCGGAGGGGTAAGAAGCACGTAGCCGTGCTCGACGTTGACCTCAGGCACGATCTCTTCGACGAACGGCACCAGGATTTCCTTGCCGTCCGCGTCTTCAATGACCAGCAGATCCTGCACGGGCATCGTGTTGAGTGCGGTTACCTTGCCCACGGTCTGCGAGCCGACACGGACCTCAAGGCCGACGAGCTCATGCTCGTACCATCCTTCGTCGTCGTCCTCCTCCAGTTCTTCCGTCTCTATGAACAGCTTCGCGCCGCGGATTTCCTCCGCCTGGTTGCGCGTGGAGATCTCTTCGAAACCGAGCAACAGGATGTCCTTGTTCCAGCGGGCGCTGCTGATGGTCAAGGGACCGGCCTTTGCGGGCTCCACCACGAATTCGGTCCCCGGGACGAAACGATCGCCGGGGGCATCAGTGAGCACCTGGACAGTGACTTCGCCGCGGATTCCGTGGGGCTTGCCGATTCGGGCAACCTGGAGCTGCATGGGGTTCCTCTGATTTCTTCGCTGGGCCGATTTAGGGACCAAGGCTGGGGGTTTTGCTCGTAAAACAATCCGGCCCCTCCACCATAATCTGGTGAAGGGGCCGGATCTAAGACAAGTATTGCTGAGCGCGTTACCGGCGACGGTCGGTGTCGACGACGTCGACCCTGACCTGCTCGCCGCCCGCCAATGCCGCAATCACAGTGCGCAAAGCGCGTGCGGTGCGACCCTGGCGACCGATCACCCGTCCGAGATCGTCCTGGTGAACACGCACCTCGAGGGATTCCCCGCGGCGGTTGTTCTTGGCACTGACCTTGACGTCCTCAGGGCTGTCAACGATGCCACGGACCAAGTGCTCGAGCGCTTCTGCCAGCAACTTACTCAGCCTCGGTGGTCTCTGCTTCAGCGTCAGCGGGAGCTTCAGTTGCTTCCGGCTGCTTGGCCTTCTTGGTGATGGCTTCCGGGATGATGACGGAACCCTTCTCCGGCGCAACGAAAGCAGGCTTGGCGACCTTGGTCTTCAGCGTGCCTTCCTGGCCCGGGAGACCCTTGAACTTCTGCCAGTCACCGGTGATCTTGAGGATCGCGGCAACCTGCTCGGTCGGCTGGGCGCCGACGGACAGCCAGTACTGTGCACGCTCGGAGACGACCTCGATGTACGAGGGCTCTTCGGTGGGGTGGTACTTGCCGATTTCTTCAATCGCACGGCCATCGCGCTTGGCGCGGGAGTCCATGACGACGATGCGGTAGTACGGTGCGCGCATCTTACCGAAGCGCTTAAGGCGAATCTTTACGGCCACTTTTGTGGTCACTCCTGTTTCTGAAACGGGGTTGAGCCCGTCGTTCTGCACCCGTGGGGCGGGCCATACTTGAGGGTTCCAAGGACAAGATGCACGCACGGAGAGAGGGGCCACGCGGATCGAGTACCTGTCTATTGTGCCAGATGGCAGCCAGCATTTCGAACACGCGGCCGTACGGCGGGTTTACCGCAGGGTTACTGCTCGGCGGACCAGACGTAGAGACCGGCCCGTTCGGCCTTCTCGACGTCGCTCGCGAGCGACGCCAACTGCTGGACATACAGCCGGGACTGTTGGGCGTCAAAGGGCATATCTTCTTGGGCCGCCCAGCGTTCGGCGACGTCGTCGAGGATGCTTCCCTCGCCCTCGGTCTCGTAGCTGAGAAGCTCAGACAAGGCACGCACCATGGCTTCGGGGACGCCCAGCAAGGCGTCGCTGGTGACGTCCACCAAAGCGAGCTCATAGTCGGCCCCGGCTGCGTGCACGGCCGTGCCGGCCAGGTCGCCAAGTTGTTCTACTTCAAAATCGCTGATTCCCGGGATCCGTACCGCGGCGCCGGATACGTCACTGCCCTTCTCCAGGGCAGCGGCCCTCTTGAGTGCTTCATCGTGGGTGGCAACAAAGATTTCAGCAAAGCCCATGGAAACTACTCTCATTCATTCGTGCCAACGGAGCTGCGGCGTGGCCGAAAAGTGCGCGCCACGCCGTCGAGCCTAAGTGTAACTTGCGAGGGGTCCCCGGCTGAGCGAAGCGAAGTCGGGGAGCAAGTTGGACGCTAGCGGACGGCGACGCGCAGCCGGTTGCGCCACGGGTCCTCGAAGCGCAGCTCCTGGCCGGTGTGGTGGGACGCGATGCCGGCAACCTTGAGGCGATCGGCGAGCGCGCCGACGTCGTCTCCTGACGGCACCTCGATGACCACCTCGCCGAGGCCGAGCGTGTCCTTGCGCGGACCTGCACCGCGGCTGTTCCACACATTCATGGCCATGTGGTGGTGGTAGCCGCCCGCGGAGACGAACAGGGCCTGCCCATGCCAGCCGGCCGTCTGCTCGAAGCCCAGGGTGTCGACGTAGAAATCATGGGCGGTCCGCACGTCGCCCACCTGCAGGTGGACATGCCCGACGCCGGCGCCCGCCTCATGCTGGCCGGTCACCGCCGATTCGCTCAAGTACTGCTGGAGGTAGCGCTGCGGCGGGAGCGGCAGGCTGTCCATGACGACCGAACTACCGTTCCACTCCCAGCCTTCGCGGGGCTTGTCGTAGTAGAGCTCGATGCCGTTGCCCTCCGGGTCGGTGAAGTAGAAGGCCTCGCTGACGAGGTGGTCTGCGCTGCCGACGAAGGCATGGGGTTCGTATTGCGCCGCCGAGGCAACAGTTGCGGCGAGCGATGACTGGTCTTCGAAGAGCAAAGCCGTGTGGAAGAGCCCGGCCTCTCCGCGGCCCGGGATCTGGAGCCCGGAGGCCGGAGCCAAGTGCACCAACGGCTTGCCGAGCCTGCCAAAGTAGAGTCCGCCATCCTGTTCGGCGACGACGTCCAGGCCCAGCGCCCGCTGGTAGTAGTCGCCCATGAGCTTCATGTCCCCCACTTTGAGCATGACAGTGCCCATGGTGAGTTCGGCAGGAAGGAGATCCTGGCTGGATGTGATGGTCATGTGAAACTCCCGGCTTTCGTGGCGCCGCCCTTCGGCAACCTCTATGTATCTAAATTACTTGAAGCTTCAATTTATTCCTAATGCCCGGCGCTTCTTGAAATGTGTCCCCTCAGCACGGTGCATTGCGGCTTCAGCACGATCTCAAGGGACGCACGGGGATCGTTTGCGTAGAGCACGACGTCGGCACTGGCGCCTTCGCTGATGCCGTCGGCACCCAGCCACTCGCGGGCGGACCAGCAGGCGGCATCGAGGGCGGCTGCCGCCGGAAGGCCGGCCTGGTGCAGTTCCAGAATTTCCTCGCCGATCCGGCCGTGCTTGATGACGCTGCCGGCGTCGGTCCCGGCATACACCCGCACTCCGGCGTCGAACGCCTCGAGGACCCGCTCATGCCGGCGCTCCCACAACGCGATCATGTGGGCGGCGTAACGCGGGAACTTGGATTCAGCCTGCTTCGCGATGTCCGGAAAAGTCGCAATGTTGATGAGGGTCGGGACGATCGGAACATCCTGGTCCAGCAGCCGCGGAATATGGCGCGGCAGGAGACCGGTGGCGTGCTCGATGCAGTCGATGCCGGCGTCGAGCACGTCGTCGATAGTCCCTTCGGCGAAGCAATGGGCGGTCACGCGGGCCCCCTCGTCGTGTGCCGCCGCCACGGCGTCCTTGACGACGGCGGCCGGGAAGGACGGGCCAAGATCCCCGGCCGAGCGGTCGATCCAGTCCCCGACGATCTTGACCCAGCCATCTCCGGACCGGGCCTGCTTGCGCACCGCCTCCACCAGATCCTCCGGCTCAACCTCTTCGGCCAGCCCGGGGATGTACCGGCGTTGCCTCGCGATGTGCCTGCCTGCGCGGATGATCCTGGGCATGTCCGTCCGGCGCTGCAGCCAGCGCGTGTCACTTGCGGATCCCGCGTCGCGGATCAAGAGCGTCCCGGCGTTACGATCCGCCGTTGCCTGCAGACGGGCAGTCTCCTCGTCCACCGCTCCACCCTTGCCCAAGCCAACATGGCAGTGTGAGTCGACAAGTCCGGGCGCCACCCATCCGTCCAGGACGACGTCCGGTACGGCAGCAGGCCGCAAAAAGGTCAGCCGTCCGTCGACCGACCAGAGGCTGCGCCGTTCCACGTCCGGCCCGGTGAGGACGGTGCCGCTGAATTCGATGATTTCCGCCATGATTCCACCCTAGACTCCGACGCCGCGCCCGGCCCGGTCACATCTGTCCTCGGTCACATCTGTCTCTGGAACTCTCAGCTGTGGTAGCTTCGTCTACGACCACACGGGGGCCCTTGCAAGGGCTGAGATCGGGCTGACGCAGCCTGCGACCGTTGAACCTGTCCGGGTAATGCCGGCGAAGGAAGTGAGTAATCCTTTGAGCACCAAAGAAACACAGCTGAGCCCTACCCAAAACGGATCGGCCCAAGAGGTGACACAGTCCCTCAAGTCGCATTCCCTCTCGTTCCTTGAAGATGCCGAAACGGGAATCCGGGTTCCAGTGACTGAAATAGCCCTGGAACCGTCCCCGAACGGCGAGGCTAACGCGCCATTCCAGGTGTACCGCACCGCAGGACCCGGTAGTGATCCCGTGGTGGGCCTCGAACCGTTCCGCAGCGAGTGGATCGAAGCCCGCGGCGACACCGAGGCCTACAGCGGCCGCGAACGGAACCTTCTCGACGACGGCAAGTCTGCCGTGCGCCGCGGCGCCGCCTCCGCGGAGTGGAAGGGCGCACAGCCGGTGCCCCGCCGCGCCGTCGACGGCAAGACCGTGACACAGATGCACTATGCCAAGCAGGGCATCGTGACGCCCGAGATGCAGTTCGTGGCACTACGCGAAAACTGCGATGTTGAACTGGTCCGTAGCGAAGTCGCCGCAGGCCGGGCCATCATCCCCAACAACATCAACCACCCCGAATCCGAACCGATGATCATCGGCAAGGCGTTCCTGGTGAAGATCAATGCCAATATCGGCAACTCGGCCGTCACCAGTTCCATCGCCGAGGAAGTGGACAAGTTGCAGTGGGCAACGCAATGGGGCGCCGACACGGTCATGGACCTGTCCACGGGCGACGACATCCACACCACCCGTGAGTGGATCATCCGCAACTCCCCCGTGCCGATCGGCACCGTGCCCATTTACCAGGCCCTCGAGAAAGTCAACGGCGAAGCCAACAAGCTCACGTGGGAAATCTTCCGCGACACTGTCATTGAACAGTGCGAGCAGGGCGTGGACTACATGACCATCCACGCCGGCGTGTTGCTGCGCTACGTGCCGCTCACCGCCAACCGCGTCACGGGCATCGTCTCCCGCGGCGGCTCCATCATGGCGGGCTGGTGCCTGGCCCACCACGAGGAAAACTTCCTCTACACCCACTTCGACGAGCTCTGCGAAATTTTCGCCAAGTACGACGTCGCGTTCTCCCTCGGCGACGGCTTGCGCCCGGGAGCGACGGCGGACGCCAACGACGCCGCGCAGTTCGCCGAGCTCGACACCCTGGCCGAGCTGACGCAGCGGGCGTGGGAATTCGACGTCCAGGTCATGGTGGAAGGACCCGGCCACGTTCCCTTCCACTTGGTGCGGGAAAACGTGGAGCGCCAGCAGGAGCTTTGCAAGGGCGCTCCGTTCTACACCTTGGGTCCCCTGGTCACCGACGTCGCTCCGGGCTACGACCACATCACCTCGGCCATCGGCGCCACGGAAATCGCACGCTACGGAACCGCGATGCTCTGCTACGTCACCCCGAAGGAACACCTGGGCCTGCCAAACAAGGACGACGTCAAGACCGGCGTGATCACGTACAAGATCGCCGCCCACGCCGCGGACCTTGCCAAGGGACACCCGGGCGCCCACGAACGCGACGATGCCCTCTCCAAGGCCCGCTTCGAATTCCGCTGGCGTGACCAGTTCGCCCTGTCATTGGATCCAGTCACGGCCGAAGCGTTCCACGACGAGACCCTCCCCGCCGAACCGGCCAAGACGGCGCATTTCTGCTCCATGTGTGGCCCGAAATTCTGCTCCATGCGCATCAGCCAGGACATCCGCGACGAATACGGCTCCGCGGATTCCCAGGCAGCCATCGCGGAAATGTACAGCGGGATGCGCGAAAAGAGCGAGGAGTTCCTGGCATCCGGCGGAAAGGTCTACCTGCCCGAACTCGAGGTTCCCGCAGGAAAACGTGAGGCGACGTCAGGAAGCCTGAACTGATCAGGAAGCTTGGACTGACCCGGCGCGGCTGACATCCGCGATGAAGGAGCGGATCATCCGGTCTCCTTCAACTGAGTCATGAGGCCGGTGTCCTCCAGCCGCAACGCGGTGGAGGGCACCGGTTTCCTGCAGGTAGCCGGCGATCTCTTCGTACAGGGGTTCCCAACCACCGGTCAGGACAAGCGTGGGAACGCCCGGCACAATGTGCAGGGGCGCTTCCCACGGCGGCGCTTGGAGCCGCAGGCGTCGCGCGGTACGCCTGGCCTCCGGAGTGCTGAGGACTGCAGCCTCCGAGGAAAACGCCCGGCGGACGAATTCACGTTGGTAATCGTCGTCGCTGAGTTCGTTCCGGATCGCGAACAAGGGCTCCATCAGTGCCCGGTAAGCCGCGGTGGCGGGCAATTCAGCAGTCAAGGAAAGGCACGCCGGTTCAACCAGCACGAGGGAGCGGACCAGGTCCGGCCTCTCCACCGCAGCCAGCATGGCGGAAATCGCGCCTTGGGAATGCGCCACGACGTGGCCTCCACGCGCGGGGCCGGCCGCCGAAGCGGCCTCCCGAGCTCCGAGGCACTCGAGGATAATCTCCACATCGGCTGCAACATCGGATTCCAAAGGCTCGGCCTGCGCATCAAAGCCGTGGCGTTTCAGGAACAGTGCATCGTATGCCAGCGCCATGCCATGCTGTTTCGGCCACGCGGCAGCGCCGAATGTGCCTGCTCCATGGACGAACACGACGCGCTGCTTTTGCATCCCCCCAGCCTATGGCACGGGGCCGACAACCTCCGGCGGGAGCGCTACTTGCCGAGGAACTTATCGAAGCCCTTGGGCAGGTTCAGCTGCGAGGGGTCGAAGTCGCCGGAAGGCTGGCCGAATGCTGCCCCGGTGCGAACGGCGTTCGCCCGCTTGTTCTCGGCGTCGCGCAGTTCCTGGGCCGCCTTGGCGGGGTTTCCGGAACGGGCCTTCTTCTTGGGCGCGCTCTTGCTTGCCTTGCGGGAACCGCCACCGAGGCCGGGCATGCCAGGCATCCCGGGCATGCCTCCGCCCTGGGCCAGCTTCTTCATCATCTTCTGTGCCTGCGCGAAACGCTCCAGGAGGCCGTTGACTTCGGAAACGTGCACGCCGGAACCACGGGCGATACGGGCGCGACGGGAACCGTTGATGATCTTCGGAGCCAGACGCTCGTGCGGGGTCATGGAGCGGACAATCGCCTCCACGCGATCGATTTCGCGCTCGTCGAACTGCTCCAGCTGCTGGCGGATGTTCTGCGCACCCGGCATCATCATGAGCATCTTCTTCATGGAGCCCATGTTGCGGATCTGCTGCATCTGGGCGAGGAAGTCGTCCAGGGTGAAGTCTTCCTGGTCGGCGAACTTCTTCGCCATCCGGGCAGCTTCGTCCTTGTCCCAGTTCTTCTCGGCCTGTTCGATCAGGGTGAGAACGTCGCCCATGTCGAGGATGCGGGACGCCATGCGGTCCGGGTGGAACAGTTCGAAGTCGTCGAGTCCTTCGCCGGTAGACGCGAACATGACCGGCTTCCCGGTGACCGACGCGACCGACAGGGCCGCACCACCGCGGGCGTCGCCGTCGAGCTTCGACAGCACGACACCCGTGAAGTTGACGCCTTCATCGAAGGCAACCGCCGTGTTGACGGCGTCCTGGCCGATCATGGAGTCGATCACGAACAGCACTTCGTTCGGGATGATCGCCTGGCGGATACGGCGCGCCTGGTCCATCATTTCGGCGTCGACGCCGAGGCGTCCCGCGGTGTCCACGATCACGACGTCGTGCAGCTTCTGGCGGGCTTCGTCGACGCCGGCGCGCGCGACGGCGACCGGGTCGCCCGTGGGAACATCCAGATCCGAGGTGGTGCCGGGGTGCGGAGCAAAGACGGGTACGCCGGCCCGTTCGCCGACAATCTGGAGCTGCGTTACGGCGTTGGGACGCTGGAGGTCGGCGGCAACGAGCACGGGGCTGTGACCTTGGGCCTTGAGCCACTTGGCAAGCTTGCCGGCAAGGGTGGTCTTACCCGCACCCTGCAAGCCGGCGAGCATGATGATGGTGGGGCCGGTCTTCGCCAAGCGGATACGACGAGTCTCGCCGCCGAGGATCTCCTGGAGCTCCTCGTTGACGATCTTCACGATCTGCTGGCTCGGGTTCAGGGCCGCGGAAACCTCAGCGCCCAGGGCACGTTCACGGATGCGGCCTGTGAACTCGCGGACCACGGGCACGGCAACGTCGGCGTCCAAAAGGGCACGCCGGATCTCGCGGACGGTGGCGTCAACATCGGCCTCGGTGAGGCGGCCCTTGCCACGGAGATTCTTGAAGGTTGCTGTCAACCGGTCAGAGAGTGAATTGAACACGCGCCGTGCACTTCTTTCAATGGTCTACGAATGGCGGCCGTTCCGACGCACCAATATCTTGACGATTCCTGCCCCAAACAAATCTGACTCAACTGAGGGACTCGACTATCTAGGGTACCAAGACGCGCCTGCAAGATGGCATGCTGGCACAGTGACCAGCAAAACAACAGTAAATACGTTGCTCATCCTAGGCGCCTCCGGAGATCTGACGGGCCGATTGCTGTTGCCGGGCCTTGCCAGGCTCGTGGCCGGCGGCCTTACGAACGGCCTGAAGCTTGTTGGAGCCGGCTCCGACCCGTGGACGCCCGAACAGTGGACCAAACGTGTGGGCGGTGCCTTCGAGGAGGCCGCCAAGGGTGCAGGTGCCGCGGGCAGGAAAGCAATCGCGGCCCTGGAGAAAAGTACCGAATACCATCAAGTGGATGTCACTGCGGAGGGCCGGCTCGCGACGCTCCTGGCCGCGCTCGAAGCACCAATCGCCGTCTACTTCGCTTTGCCACCGCATATCAGCCAGAAGGCCTGCGAGGTCCTCACCTCCCAGCAGCTTCCTCCCGGAACAAGCCTGGTGATGGAGAAACCCTTCGGATCCAGTTCCGAATCCGCCAGGGAACTCAACAAGACCCTCGCCGCTTTGGTCCCCGAGGACCACATCCACCGCGTGGACCACTTCCTGGGCAAGGCCACCGTGTTCAACATCCTGGGACTCCGCTTCGCCAACAGGTTCCTGGAGCCGGTGTGGAACCGGGACCATATCGAGAAGGTGGAGATCATCTTCGATGAAGACCTCGCACTCGAAGGGCGCGCACGCTACTACGACGGAGCCGGCGCCCTCAAGGATATGATCCAGAGCCATTTGCTCCACATCATGGCGCTGCTGGCCATCGATGCCCCCTCCAGCATCGGCGAGCGCGATCTCCGCGACGCGATTTCAACGGTACTGCGAGCGAGCAGCATCACCGCACCGTATAAGAAGTCCACTCGGCGGGCGCGGTACACAGCTGGCCGGATCGGCGATCGGGACGTGCCGGACTATGTCGCGGAGGCGGGCGTGGACCCTGCACGGGAAACGGAGACGCTCGCGGAAGTCGAAGTGGGAATCGATAACTGGCGCTGGAAAGGCGTCCCCTTCATCCTGCGCTCGGGAAAGGCGCTGGGTGCCGCGCGGAAAGAGGCCATCGTCACCTTCCGGCCCGTTCCACACCTGCCGTCCGGGTTCGAGGGCGTGGACTCGCCCAACCAGCTCCGCATCGGGTTCGGTCCGGACACCCTGCAGATCGACGTCGACGTCAACGGTCCAGGAAACATCTTCACGCTGGATCGCGTGACGCTCAACGCAGAACTTAATGCCTCCGATCTGCTGCCCTACGGAGAAGTGTTGGAGGGCGTCATTACCGGAGATCCGCTGCTCTCGGTCCGCGGCGACACCGCCGTCGACTGCTGGCGGATCATCGAGCCCGTGATCAAGGCCTGGGCCAAGGATTCGGTGCCGCTCGAAGAGTACGACGCCGGCGGGCCCGGTCCCGCAGACTGGCCCACCGCCGTCGGGGGTTAGCCAGCTGGCCGCGCTCCTTCGCAAGCGCGCACACGCAAGAGGGGCCGGGTACCTTTCCAGGTACCCGGCCCCTCCTTGCGTTGGTGCCTTAGATGGCTGCTGCGCCTCGCTCGCCCGTGCGGACACGGACGGCTTCGTAGACGTCCACGGTCCAGACTTTGCCGTCACCGGCGCGGCCGGTGTTGGAAGAAGCAATCAGGACATCGAGGATGTCGTCTGCCTGCTCATCCGTGGCCAGGACCTCCACGCGGATCTTAGGAAGCAGATCCACGTTGTACTCGGCCCCGCGGTACACCTCGGTGTAGCCGCGCTGCCGGCCGTAGCCGCTGGCCGCGCTGACCGTCAGTCCCTGTACCCCGTATGCTTCGAGCCCCTCTCGGATGGCGTCGAGCTTCTCCGGGCGGACGATCGCCGTGATGAGTTTCATGCCTGGACACTCTCCTTGCCTGATACGGATGCTTCGTCAGCTGTTTCGGACGATGACTTGCCGGTGATGAGGTCGTGCAAGGGCTGGAAGCTTCCACCGTGGCCGCCAACGCCGAACTCGTATGCCGTCTCGGCGTGCAGGCTGAGGTCTGCGCCGGCGATCTCCTGGCGTTCGGAGATGCGGAAGCCCATGAGCTTGTGGATCGGGTAGGCGATGATGAACGTCATGATGCCCGTGAAGACGATCGAGCAAAGCGCTGCAAGGGACTGTGCAACCAGCTGGGTGGTACCTCCGCCATAGAACAGGCCTGCAGCACCCTGGGTCGGGGTGGCGAGGAAGCCGATGGCCACCGTGCCGATGATGCCGGACACCAGGTGCACGCCGACGACATCCAGGGAGTCATCGTAGCCAAGCTTGAACTTCAGGCCGACCGCGAGGGCCGAGGCAACGCCGGCTGCGACGCCGAGTGCGATGGCGCCGAGGGGAGAAACGTTGGCACAAGCCGGGGTGATGGCAACCAGGCCGGCAACGACACCCGAAGCGGCACCGAGGGAGGTGGGGTGGCCGTCACGGATGCGCTCCACGATAAGCCAGCCGAGCATGGCCGCTGCCGGAGCAGCGAGGGTGTTGATCCAGATGAGGCCCGCCTGCTCCACGGTTGCTGCTGCACCGGCGTTGAAGCCGAACCAGCCGAACCAGAGGATGGCGGCACCGAGCATGACCAGGGGCACGTTGTGCGGGCGGTGGTTCGGGTCCTTGCCGAAGCCCTTGCGGTTGCCGATGATCAGGACGAGGATCAGGCCAGCCACACCAGCGTTGATGTGCACCACGGTGCCACCGGCGAAGTCGATGACCGGAGCGAAAGTCTGGCCGAACCAGCCGTCCTTGGAGAAGAGGCCGCCGCCCCAGACCATGTAGGCCATGGGTGCGTAGACAAGGGTTGCCCAGATCGGGGTGAAGAGCGTCCAGGCCGAGAACTTGGCACGGTCCGCGATGGCACCGGAGATGAGGGCCACGGTGATGATCGCGAAGGTGGCGGCGTAGCCTACCTTGAGGAGGTCAGCGGGATCCGTGAAGTTGTGCAGACCGAAGTGGCTGAACGGGTTTGCGAAGAGCTGGAAGAAGTTGTCCGTGTTGCTCGTGGACATCGATGCGCCCCACAAGACCCAGACGATGGTCACTGTGCCGATGGCGATGAAGCTCATCATCATCATGTTCAGGGCGGCCTTGGCACGGGTCATGCCGCCATAGAAGAATGCCAGGCCCGGGGTCATGAACAGCACGAAGGCTGACGCGACCAGGAGCCAAACGAGACCGGCGCTGAATTCCATGGTCTACGTCCTCTCTGCTCTTTGTTGCGGACTTTGCCGCCTGTCCCAACGCAATTGCGTTCTACATAAGAGTTTTGCGGGGCAGTGTTTCACCTGCGAAGGTTTTAGATTGCGGGGCTGTTACAAGAACTTCTCGAACGTAAATGGTGCATATCACCCTTGTTACGGATATGTTTCGTCAGTTCCACATCCCCTGCTTTCCAACTACCCAGAGGACCCCAACGCCATGACCGCAAGCCCCGAATCCCCCGCCAATCAAGGAGCGAGGGCCGCGAAGGCTGAAATGCCACGGGACATCAAGGTGATGTTGGCGGCAGAGTTCCTCATCGCACTGGGTTTCGGCCTCGTGGCACCCGTGCTGCCCCAGTTCGCTACGACTTTCGACGTCGGAGCGACGGCCGCCGCGGTGATCGTGAGTATTTTCGCCTTCATGCGCTTGGTGTTTGCCCCGGCCGGAGGTGCCCTGATGGGCCGCTTCGGTGAGCGTCCCGTGTACATCGCAGGGTTGCTCATAGTGGCGGCGTCGACGGCAGCGTGCGCCTTCGCCCAGAACTATTGGCAGCTGCTCGTTTTCCGGGGCCTTGGCGGGGCTGGTTCCGTGATGTTCACGGTTGCTGCGATGGGCCTGTTGATCAGGCTCGCCCCTCCGGAAAGCCGTGGGCGGGTCTCCGGCGCGTATGCCTCCGCCTTCCTGATCGGCAGCGTCCTTGGCCCTGTGGTCGGCGGCCTGTTGGCCGGGTTCGGCCTGCGCGTCCCGTTCCTTGCCTACGCGGCAGCCCTGGTCCTGGCGGCCTTGGTTGTGCGCACGCAGCTGACGGGCAGTTCAAATGCAGCCGACCACGGTGGCGCTGCGGGGCCGGCGATGCAGATGAAGGAGGCCCTGGGCGACTCTGCCTACCGGGCCGCCCTGTTCTCCAGTTTCAGCAACGGCTGGGCGACCTTCGGCGTGCGTATGGCCACTGTGCCATTGTTCGCTGTGGTTGTCCTGGCCGGAGGATCGGCCTCGGCGGGTTGGGCGCTGGCAGTGTTTGCCGGCGGAAACGCGCTGGCGCTGACCTTCTCCGGCCGTATGGCTGACACTTTCGGCCGCAAGCCCATGATGTTGCTGGGCTTGGTCGTCACCGGCCTGGCCACCGCGGCCATCGGTTTGACGGGCAATCTTCCCGCGTTTTTCGCGGCGTCTGCGGCGGCGGGCTTCGGCTCCGGCTTGCTCAACCCTGCCCAGCAGGCCGCCGTCGGGGACATCATCGGTCGTGGCCGCTCCGGTGGCAAGGTGCTGGCCGTCTTCCAGATGGCCTCTGACGCCGGAGCGATCGTTGGCCCGGTCCTCGTCGGACTCCTGGCCGATGGGCTCGGATACGGCTGGGCGTTCGGCGCAACCGGCGGCATCCTCCTGCTCGCCGCCGTCGGCTGGTCCGTTGCGCGTGAGCCCATGCAGCGCGGCCCGGAGCGCATCGACTAGCCCAACTAAATAGCAGTTAATGTCGTTTTCAGGGCTGAAAACGACATTAACTGCTATTTAGTTGGGCTAGATGCACCTAGTTGAGCAGGGCGTCGACGAAGGCTTCGGCCTCGAACGGCGCGAGGTCGTCCGGTCCTTCGCCGAGGCCGACAAGCTTGACCGGCACGCCGAGGGCCTTTTGGATCGCGACGACGATCCCGCCCTTCGCCGTGCCGTCCAGCTTCGTGAGCACGATTCCCGTGATGTTGACCACTTCGGAAAAGACCTTGGCCTGGTTCAGGCCGTTCTGGCCGGTGGTCGCATCCAGCACCAGCAGGACTTCGTCCACTTCGGCCAGCTTCTCGATGACGCGCTTGACCTTGCTGAGCTCGTCCATCAGGCCGACCTTGTTTTGCAGGCGGCCGGCGGTGTCGATCATGACGACATCGACTTCCTGCTCAATGCCGGACTTGACGGCTTCATAGGCGACAGAGGCGGGGTCCGCGCCGACGACGTGCGACCGGACGGTTGCGACGCCGACTCGCTGGCCCCACGTCGCAAGCTGTTCGGCAGCCGCTGCGCGGAAGGTGTCGGCTGCGCCCAGCAGGACGTCCTTGTCTTCGGCCACGAGAACGCGCGCGAGCTTGCCGACGGTGGTGGTCTTGCCCACCCCGTTGACGCCGACGACGATCATGATGGCCGGGTGGGCTCCCTTGCGTTCCACGTTCAAGCTGCGGTCCATCGTGGGATCCACGAGCTTGATGAGCTCCTCGCGCAGGAGGGCCTTGACGTCCTCGGGGCTGCGGGTGCCCTGGACCTTGACCCGTGCGCGCAGGGCATCGACCAGCTGCATGGTGGGCTCGGTGCCGAGGTCGGCAAGGAGCAGTGTTTCCTCGACTTCGTCCCAGACGTTCTCGTCGATCTTGTCGCTCGAAAGCAGGGCCAGGAGACCCTTGCCGAGAATGCTGTTGGATTTGACCAATCGCGCGCGAAGCCGGTTGAGGCGGCCCTCGACAGGCGCGGGGGTCTCCACCTGGATAAGTTCCAGTCCTGCGGCGTCGTCCGGAACGTCTGTCTCCGGTACGGCGAGCTCGGCGGGCTCGACGACGTTGCCGGGCACCGTGCGATCCGGCGCGGTTCCGGGGGCGTCGTCGACGATCGTTCCGCCGCCCGCCGGGGCCCTGTCGGCGGGGTCGTTGGCGTCGCGCGTTCCAGCGTAAGTCGAGGAGGACTTCCGCGCCTTGAGCAGGACAGGAATCAGCCCTCCGACCACCACGATGGCAGCGACAATGGACAAAATAATGGGGAGGAGATCGTTCACTCCCCTAGCTTCTCACAAAGCTAGACCTCGGCACCGAGCCTTTGGCTGATGACGGTGGACACGCCGTCGCCCCGCATTGTCACTCCGTAGAGAGCGTCCGCGACCTCCATGGTCCGCTTCTGGTGCGTAATGACAATCAGCTGGCTGGACTCGCGCAGCTCTTCGAAAATCGTGATGAGCCTGCCCAGGTTCGTATCGTCCAACGCGGCTTCCACTTCATCCATGACATAGAACGGCGAGGGCCGCGCCTTGAAAATCGCCACGAGCAGCGCGACAGCTGTCAGCGACCGTTCGCCACCGGAAAGCAAGGACAATCGCTTGATCTTCTTCCCTGCGGGCCTTGCCTCCACCTCGATGCCGGTGGTCAGCATGTCATCGGGGTCCGTCAGCACCAATTTGCCCTCCCCGCCCGGGAAGAGCCGCGCAAAGACGTGGTCGAACTGTTTGGAAGTATCGGCGAACGCTTCAGCAAACACCTGCTGGACGCGGTTATCCACTTCCTTGATGATGTCCAAAAGGTCTTTGCGACTGGATTTGAGGTCTTCCAGCTGCGTGCTCAGGAATTGGTGGCGTTCCTCAAGCGCGGCAAATTCCTCGAGCGCCAACGGGTTTACTTTGCCAAGGGCGGCGAGGTCCCGTTCGGCCTTGCGGAGCCGTTTCTCCTGCTCGGCGCGGACAAAGGGGACACCTTCGACAATGGCGTTTCCGTCCTCGTCCACCGGCGTTCGGAGTTCGGCCCACTTGTCCACCGAAGCGGCGGGCACGGGAACGGGCTGCTCCGGACCGAAATCGGCCACGATTTGTTCCGCTGACAAGCCGAGTTCCTCGATGGCGCGGGTTTCCAACGCTTCGATCCTGAGCCTTTGCTGGGCTCGGGCGAGTTCGTCGCGGTGAACAGAATCCGTCAGTCCGGCAAGTTCCTGGGCCAACGTCTCATTGCTGCTCCGGACATCGCCGAGTTCCTTTTCGCGCTGCTCCCGGACCGCCTCGGCCAGGTCGCGGGCGCGGGCAGCCAGGTCCACCGACACATCGACGAAACGTACGGCCTGTTCGACGGCGGAAGCGACGGCGGAGGCCCGCTCGGCTTGGGCTTTGCGGCGCATGGCCCGGCGCGCGGCTTCTTCACGTGCCCGCCGTTCGCTTGCGGCGGCCCGTTCGAGGGATGCGGCCCGGTTGCTGGTCGCGGCGAGCTGTTCCTCGGCACTTCGCAAGCCCAGCCTGACCTCCATCTCACGGGACCGGGCATCGCTGGCAGCCCGGGCCAAGGCATCGCGGTGCTCCGTGGAAGGCTCTTCTTCCTGGGGGGCTTCTTGCGCCGCGGCCAGCCGTTCCGCGGCAAGCTCAAGGGATTCCTCTGCCACGGCGATGTTCAGTTCGGCCTTGGCCAGGGACTCGGCCATTCGATCGCGTTCCCCGACGGCGCTGCGCAACTGGGAGTTCAGGTGGCCGAGCCGTTCCGCGACTGCCGCCAGGCGGGCATCCGAGTCGTGAAGTTTGTCGAGCGCCGCGTTCGCCCGTTCCTGGGCATCGGCCCGGCGTGCTTCGGCTCCAGCCAGGGCGAACTTGCCCCGCTCAAGGCGGGTGGTGAGCTCGAGGAGCCGGGTGTCGGCGTCGTCCACTGCGGCCTGGACTTCAAGGAGCGACGGCGCCGTGGCCGATCCACCGTCTACCGTCAGGGCCCTGAAGACGTCGCCTTCGAGGGTCACCGCAGTGAGCGTCGGGTTGCCGGCAATGAGGCTTGCCGCCGCATGCAAGTCGTCGACGACGGCGGTGGACGCCAGGAGGTTCACCGCGCCACTGGCTTCGCTGGCGTCAGTCGCCACCAACTCGGCAGCCCAGCGCGCACCGTCAGGCAGCGTTGGCAGTTCCCGCAGGCCGGGCTCCGGAGCCGCGGAGGGGACCGCGCCTGCCACCAAGAGCGAGGCGCGTCCGGCGTCGGCGTCCTTCAACAGCTGCATCGCGGCGACGGCTCCCGCGCCGTCCGCCACCACGACGGCGTCGGAAGCACTGCCAAGCGCTGCGGCCACGGCGGTCTCATACCCGGGCTCCACCGTCAGGAGGGAGGCCAGCGAGCCCAGGATTCCAGGGTGGTCCGAAGACAGAAGCCGCGAAGAGCCATCCTTGCGGTTGAGTCCGAGCTGCAAGGCATCACGGCGGGCGGTGAGCGAATCGCGTTGGCGGATTTCATCGCGTTCGGCAGCTTTCAACGCTTCAATCTCGGCGTTGATCTCGTCAAGAAGGGTGCTGGCGTCTTCGTATTCGGCGTCGAGGCTTTCTTCGCCGTCTTCAACGCCGGCCACTTGCGACTCGAGGGCTGTAAACTCACTTTGCGCGTGGCGACGGCGTTCCTCGCCGGCTGCCAGCGATTCCCTGAGCCGGCCCCTCTCGGCCTCGGCGGCCTCGGCCCGCGATCGTGCGGCGGCCAACTGACCTACGAGTTTCGCGAGGCCTTCACGGCGATCGGCTGCTGCCCGCAACACGGCCGTCAGGCGCTTGTCCTCTGCCGCGGCAAGGTTCTCGGCTTCCTGTTTGGCTGCCGTAGCCTCGAGCAGGGCTGCTTGCTTCGCCAGGATGTCGTGCTCCAGCTCCGCCTGTTCCTGCCGGACCCGGGCGGCCTGACGGTCCAGGTGATCCGGGTCGCGGCCTGAATCCGGGGCAGCATCGGAGGAACCGAGGAGACGGCGGCGCTCGGTAGCGAGGGATCCCAAGGCGCGAAGCCGGTCCCTGGTTGCCGACAGCTGGTACCAGTTGTCCCTGGCCGCATTGAGCTTGGGTGTGGCCTCAGCCGCGAGCTGCTCAAGACGGATCTGGCGTTGACGGCCTGCGCTGAGCTCCGCTTCTACCACCTCGCGGCGCTCTTTCAACGCGGCTTCGTCGGCGACGTCCTTCTCCAGCGCCTGGGTCAGCTGGACGAGATCATCGGCCAACAGCCTGGACTTGGCGTCACGAACGTCGAACTGCACGGTCTGGGCGCGGCGGGCGACTTCGGCCTGTTTGCCCAGCGGCGTGAGTTGGCGGCGGATTTCTGTCGTGAGGTCGCCAAGGCGTTGCAGGTTCGCCTGGATGGCTTCCAGCTTGCGGACGGTCTTTTCCTTGCGACGCCGGTGCTTGAGGATGCCTGCCGCTTCTTCGATGAATCCCCTGCGGTCCTCTGGGGTGGCGTGCAGGACACGGTCGAGTTGCCCCTGCCCCACGATCACATGCATCTCCCGGCCAAGGCCTGAATCCGAGAGCAGTTCCTGGATGTCCAGGAGGCGGCATGGCGAGCCGTTGATGGCGTACTCGGATCCGCCGGTCCGGAACAGTGTGCGGGAAATGGTGACTTCGCTGTACTCGATCGGCAGGGCGCCGTCGGCGTTGTCGATCGTCAGCGCAACGTGCGCGCGGCCCAATGGTGGCCGCCCCGAGGTACCCGCGAAGATGACGTCTTCCATTTTGCCGCCGCGCAGGGTCTTGGCACCTTGTTCGCCCATGACCCAGGCCAGCGCGTCAACCACATTGGACTTGCCCGAACCGTTGGGGCCGACAACGGCGGTGACTCCCGGCTCGAAGTCGAACGTCGTGGCCGACGCGAACGACTTGAATCCCCGGACAGTCAAACTTTTCAGGTGCAAGGTGTTTCGGTTCTCTTTCAATGGCGGCAGTGGCTGCTTTACGGCCTAAATCTACCGCCCTCCCGCCGAATGGCCCGGATTGGCTGCGGCTGGGCGCATTACCGGACCACTGACGGAGACCATGCGTGCTCAATGAAGAGGGCGGGTGCCGCGGAAGGGTCGGTCCGGATCGACCAGATGTCGCTGTCGGTTCCAGAGCCGTTACGCGGCAGGCCGTATAGCAGGGTGGAGTTGTCCAGCCACTCAATCTGGTCGTCGATGCTCTGCTGCTCGGACAGCACGGTCTCCTTGCCGCTGGCGAGGTCCAGGACGGCGATACGGCGGTGGCCGGTCAGGGAGCCGGAGTCACTCTTCTTGTAGGCGATGCGGGTGCCGTCCGGGGATACGGAGGGACATTCAATCCCCGAGCCGACTACAGTCAGCGTCCGCCCGGCGAAGCTCCCTTTTACGAGCCAGATTTTGCCCTGGGAGGAGGCCGTGGCATAGAAGACATCCGGCTGCCGGGGGACGAAGGTGACGCCCCAGATGTTCCTGTCAGTGGCCTTGATCCTGTTTCCGTCCAGGATCAGCGCGAAGCCTTCGAGGTTTCCGCTGACCGGCCCGGCCTGGTCCCGGATGACGGTTTCCGTTGAGAATCCGGCTGCGGAGTAGGAGTGGCCGGACACGAAAACGGTGGAGGCCATCAGTGAACCGTCGGCATTGGTCCGTGCCCTGCTCGGGATGCCTGGAAGAGGCCAACTCGCCGTCTGCTTCCAGTGGCTGTCGTACACCGAGGCTTGGAAGTTTGTAGCGAGCTCGTGTTTGGTTTGCAGGCAAAACGCCATCGCAGACGTGCCGTAGACGCGGTCGCAGGCTATTCCGCTCAATGCCCTCGGGCCACCCGGATCCGTCAACGGTACTGTCGCAGCCTCGCCGAAGCCTTGGCCCGGGGCGGTGTTGCGGAAGAGAACGAAAGGTGCAACCGGCAAGGCCTGCGACGTGGTGACTTCAACAGGGGGCGGCGCGGCTTGGCTCGCTTTGGCACCCTGGAATTCCAGCGCCGCATAGATTCCAGCCGCCGCGATCGCGGTGACTGTGATCACCAGCAGCGTTATGACGCGCTGCCTGCTGATCATCAACCGTTGCCCGGTTGTTTCGCCGGTCCGTCCCTGAGTGGTGGGCCGCATTGCAGCCCTCCGTTCCGCGGCCGGTATCCGGCTGCGCGGTGTCATGCGTCGGCCTCCCGTTTCCGGGACGTGCCCATGAGCACTGCCGTGGCCGCCAGCACCGCAGCCAACACGACGCCGGCTGTCAGCATGGCAGCGGACGCTCCGATGGCGAACCAAAGGATCCCGAAGCCCGCTGACGCCGCCATCCGGCACAGGGCGACGACAGTCTGGGCGGCGCCGATGCTGGTGGCCACCTTCTCGGGCCTGACCAAGCGGCTGGCGAGCGCTGCCAGCACTCCATCGGTTGCGGCGTAGAACAGCCCCAATAGCATCAGGCAAGCCGCCGTGACACCGATCCCTCCGAAGGGGGCCGCCGCCAGCACATAGCAGGCCAGCAAGGAAAGGTGGCCGCCGAGGAACACCCGGACCCGGCCCCAGCGATCCGCAAGCCGCCCGATCGGAACCGCCAGGACAAGGTAGATGATATTCGTTCCCACGTAAAGCAGCGGGAACCATTGCACGGCGAACGAGTCCCGGTCCTGCAGGACGAGGTAGATAAAACCGTCTCCAACAGTCAGCAAGGCCAGCAGCCCGGCCGTCACAAGAAGCCTCGTGAGTCCGGGTTCCTTCAGCTGGCTCCATCTAAAGGCAGGACGTGCGCTTGTCCGCGCCTCTGCCGCGCGCGGCGTCCTCCGGTCCGGCACCACCAAGACCAACACTGCTACGCCGATCACGGCGAACGCCACCGAGACCACAAAAACCGTGCCGAACCCGTTCGGGATCAGCAGGAGGACCAGGAACGCCAGCAACGGCCCTGTTGCGGCGCCGATGTTGTCCAGCATCCGGTGCACACCGAAAGATCTGGCCAGATGTTCCGGCTGGGCTTCCGCCGAGATCAGGGCATCCCGCGGCGCCGTGCGGATGCCCTTGCCGATGCGGTCGCCGGCGACGACCCCGATGAGCGACCAGAATCCGCCGACGAACAGGAGCCCGATCCGTGCCAGCATCGACAGGCCATAGCCGGCCATGGCCACCCGCTTCGGGTGCCCGGTGCGGTCGGATGCCCAGCCGGCAGCAATTCGCACGATGGCGCTGGCGCCCTGGTTGAGCCCGTCAATGAAGCCGTAAGCGATGGTGGAGAGGCCTAGGAACCCTGTGACGTACAGCGGGAGGATGGCCGAGACGGACTCCGAGGAAATATCGGTGACCATGCTGACGATTCCAAGCCAGAGGATGACCGGCGACAACCGGAAGGCCACCCCCGGGCCGGCCTGCAGTTCCGTGCGTGCCGTGCTGGGATCCGTCTTACCGCCGGTGCGGTCAGCCATTGAAATGTACACAGGCGCCCCCATCCCTCGTCTCCGAACCAGTGGCATCCGGCGATCCGGACAGCCCAGGCTTTCATGGCGGCAGTCTGTCAGCCGGAAGGTGGAATTGAGTAGCGTAGCACTACCTGTTTTAGGTACGTCTAACGGATTTCCGGGCCGCTACCAGCGGCCGTTGCGGGGTTTCGGCTGGCAGATTGGGCAAGTGTAGGAAGAGCGGTTCATGAATTGCTCGCGCTTGATCACACCCGGCAACCCTACAGCGGCGCAACGCCTGCACGGTTCGCCCGCCCGGCCATAGGCATCCAAGGACCGGGCGAAGTATCCCGACGCTCCGTTGACATTGACGTAAAGCGAATCAAAGCTCGTCCCACCAGCCGCCAGGGCGTCGCTCATGACTTCCTTGGCGGCATCGACGAGCCTCACGGCATCGGACCGCTTAAGGGTGTCTGTCGGCTTGGCATAGTGGAGTTTGGCCCGCCAAAGGGCCTCATCGGCGTAGATGTTGCCTATCCCCGAAATAACTCCCTGATCCAACAGGGCACGCTTGAGCCCGGTCTTGCGGGCCTTGATCTTGCGGTAAAAATCGTCAAAGGAAAAGTGCGGATCCAGCGGATCACGGGCAATGTGGGAGGCTTCTTCGGCAATTTCCGGGAGGGGTGTCTCGCCTTGGCCCCCGGGCCCGCCGTCGGGCGTCGGTACAAGGGAGGTGACAAACAGTCCGCCGAAGATCCGTTGGTCCACAAACCGCAGCTGTTCGGGCATGCCGTCGGAACTGCTGAGCCGGAGGCGGACTTTGAGATGCTTCTCATCGGGAACCCCGGGGTCTTGCATGAGGAGTTGCCCGCTCATGCCGAGGTGCGCCATCAGCGCGACGCCGGGCATCGCCTCGGCGGACACGTCGCCGGCGGTGCCAGCGGCGCTGCGGGATTCCTCGGTCCGCAGGGGCATCCACAGGAACTTACCCCGGCGGACGACGTCCAAAACCGTAGAGTTCTCAAGGTTGCCGATAAAGTCTTCCGTGCCTAGCGCATGGCGGCGGATAGAGCGGGGGTCCAGGACGTCCACGGACGTGATGGTCCGGCCTCGTACCCAACGTGCCAGGCCACGGCGGACCACTTCGACTTCGGGCAGTTCCGGCACGCGGACTCAGGCGCTGTGCGCAGGATCGGCTGGAGCGTCGGCTTTGCTGTTCAGCGTGACTTTGCTGTTCAGCGTGCGCCACGCATCCGCGGCGGCTTCCTGCTCGGCTTCCTTCTTGGAGTGGCCCGAGCCTTTGCCGTAGGCGGTGCCGCCGATCTGGAGCACTGCCTCAAAGGTGCGTGCATGGTCCGGACCGGAGCCTTCGACGGCATAGTAGATGGACCCGAGCTGACGGCTCGCGGCAAGCTCCTGCATGCTGGTCTTCCAGTCGGTGCCGGCCCCAAGGGCTGCGGCGTCCTTCAGCAACGGGCCAACGAGCCGCATGACCAGTTGCCGGGCGGTCTCCATGTCGTTGGAAAGATAGGTTGCGCCAATGAGCGCTTCCATGGTGTCAGCGAGAATTGAAGATTTGTTCTTGCCGTCGGTGAGTCTTTCGCCCTGCCCGAGGTAGATGAATTCTCCGATGCCGAGGTCCCGGCCGATACCCGCCAAGGCGCGGGTGCTGACGACGGCGGAGCGCCGCTTGGCGAGTTCGCCTTCCGGCAGTGCCGGGTTGTCGCGGTACAGCGAATCGGTCACGGAAAAGCCCAGAATGGAGTCGCCCAGGAATTCGAGGCGCTCATTGGTGGGAATCCCGCCATTTTCATACGCGTATGAACGATGTGTCAGAGCAAGACGAAGCGTCTCGGCGTCAATGGAGACACCGAGACGCTTCAGAAGCTCTTCAGTTGAAGACATCCTTGTCAGCCTTGTGGCGGATTTAGACGTCTGCGACCTTGCGGCCCTTGTATTCAAGGAACAGCGCAGTCCCGGCGGAGTCGGTTACGACCTTTGCCTGGTGCGGCAGGCTGTAAACAACCTGGCCGTTTTCGATGGTCTTGACCAGGTTGGGGGCAGTTGCCTTCCACTGGGCACGGCGGGCGCGTGTATTTGCGCGAGACATTTTCCGCTTGGGAACAGCCACGGCTATCTCATTTCTCTTTTAGTCAGCACTTACTAATCAGTTTGCCGGTCGGTCTTAGCCAGTTCAGCTAGGGCAGCCCAGCGAGGATCCAGGTCCTCGTGGTGGTGCCCCGGCTCGTCTTCCAGACGCACTCCGCATATTGAGCAGAGGCCCTGGCAGTCTTCCCGGCACACCGGCTGGAACGGCAGCATGGTTACAACCGCGTCCCGCAACACCGGTTCAAGATCGATTAGATCGTGCTCGACTCGACGTTGCTCTTCATCGTCTTCTTCGTCCGAAAGCTCGACGCCCTCATAGAAGAAAAGTTCTTGCACATTGACCTCAAGGTCATACGCAAGGGGATCCAGGCATCGTCCGCATTCGCCCTTGACTTCAGCGAATACGGTTCCAGATACCAGAATTCCTTCGTGTACGGCCTCAAGCCTCAAGTCGAGCTCGATATCCGAGCCTTCCTGAACGCCAATGAGTGCCACGCCAAGGTCACTTGGCGCGGGTACATGTTCCGTGAGCGTCCGCATGCTTCCTGGACTACGTCCGAGGTCCTTGACGTCCAGCGTCAAAGGCGAACTTGCATCTCGCTTAATGAGAACTCCTGTAGAACATATGACCGACGTACCATCTTAGCCTGAACGCGCGAACGGACTCAAACCGGGTCAATTGCAACGCGTTCTGCCCGAGGTACCGATCCAGCTTACCCGTTGCGGGGCTACTCCGCTGCCGACCCGCCAGCCAGGAGCCTTTTGAGCACCGATTTGGGCACGAAATCGGAGACATCGCCGCCAAGGAGGGAAATTTCCTTGATCAGCGTGGAGGACAAATGCAGGTAATGGGCCTCCGCCGGAAGAAAGACAGTCTCGACGCCGGACAATTGGCGGTTCATGGTGGCCATGGGAAGTTCGTAGTCAAAATCGGAAGACGAACGCAGGCCCTTCACGATCGCCGAAATTCCCCGGTGCCTGCAGTATTCGGCGAGCAGTCCCTCACCCATCGGCTCCACGATGATGCCCCGCAACGAAGCCAGGGTCTCCCGCGCCATGTCCATGCGTTCTTCCAGGCTGAAGCGGTACTTCTTCGCGTAGTTGGTGGACACCGCGACGACGACTTCGTCGAACAAGCCGGCGGCCCTTGCGATGACTTCCAAATGTCCGTTGTGGATGGGGTCGAAGGAGCCAGGGCACACTGCGCGTCTCATGGTTCGAACCTACCCCATCCGGGGCCGCAGGCACTATGGCGATACCATGGCTGAAACGGCGGGCCGGACGAGCCGGATGCCAGCACCCAGGAAGGCAACCCCACAGTGACGAGCCCGGCCTCTCTCAGCGAGAACACGTCCGTCGCCCCTTGGCAACGAGCCGCCAGCGGAGCAAACCTGCTTTCGGCCGACGGCAGCCTCGGAGTGACCATCTTCGAAGAGATGACCACCCTGGCAATATCCACCGGCGCCATCAACCTGGGCCAGGGATTCCCGGATGAGGACGGGCCTGCGGAAATCAAGGCAGCAGCCCAAGCAGCCATTACGGCGGGAGCCAACCAGTACGCACCAGGCAAAGGCATCCCTGAACTTCGCGAAGCCATCGCCGCGCACCAGGAACGCTTCTACGGACTGACCCCGGACCCGCAGACCGAGGTCATTGTGACCACCGGGGCCACTGAAGCCATCGCCGCCTCATTGCTCGCGTTCATCGAACCGGGCGACGAGGTGCTGACCTTCGAGCCCTTCTATGACTCTTACGGCGCCATCATTGGACTTGCCGGGGCCAAGCATGTGACCGCTCCTTTGCTGGCGCCGGACTTCCTTCCGGACGTGGACGCCATGGAATCGGCATTCAGCGAGCGTACGAAGCTTGTGCTCCTCAACAACCCGCACAATCCCACGGGCGCGGTATTCCCTCGCGAGGTGTTGGAACGAATCGTCGAACTCGCCCGGAAATACGATGCCGTGATCCTCAGCGATGAGGTCTACGAGCACCTCACCTTCGGGGTGCGGCACCTTCCGATCGCCAGCATCCCCGGAGCAGCCGAACGAAGTGTCACGATTTCCTCGGCCGGCAAGACGTTTTCGTTCACCGGATGGAAGATCGGCTGGCTCAGCGGACCGGCCCACCTCGTGGCAGCGATCCGCACCGTCAAACAATTCCTCAGCTACAGCTCCGGCACTCCCTTCCAAAGTGCAATCGCCGTAGGCCTCGCCCTGCCCGATGAGTTCTACGCCGGCATCGCGTCCGCTCTCCAGCACAAGCGGGACATCCTCGCTGAGGGACTGCGGGCCGCCGGCTTCGATGTCTACACGCCGCAGGGAACATACTTCATCAATGTGGACACCGCGCCCCTCGGCATCAGCGACTCCGTGGACCTGGCACGAAGACTGCCGGGGCTCGTAGGAGTGGCTGCCATCCCCGTCCCGGTGTTTTGCCACCCGGAAGGCGCGGAAAGGACGCGCAGCCTTCTCCGATTCGCGTTCTGCAAGAAGACCGAAGCATTGGAAGAAGCGGCCGCCAGGCTGGCCACCCTGCGGGACAAGCTCTGACTGTGTCCACCGGCCAAAGTCACGAGGGACGGCGTTTCCTGCGGACCACCGGGCAGCATGCAGCGATCGAGGCCGACGCGCTGATCGACGGTGCCTACATCCTGCGCATCGGCGGCGCCGAGCAATCCCATGTCAATCTCGCGGAACCCGCGGAAATCTTCTACGAGTACCTGCGGCGGATCGGCCATGTGGTGGATCTGGCCGCGCCGGCCGAACAGGCCATCACTGCCCTTCATCTTGGCGCGGGGGCCTTGACCCTGGCCCGCTACATCGAGGCGACGAGGCCCGGTTCGGAACAGCACGCCGTCGAGCTCGAACGTGAATTGCTCGATTTCGTGCTGCAGAAGTTGCCCATGCCGCACGGCACCCGCTTGGAGACCCATATCGGCGACGCTCGCGAAACCCTCGCCGAACTGCCCGCGGCACTCGAGTTCGACGTCGTGATCCTGGACATCTTCTCCGGTCCCGAGGCTCCGGCGCATATCGCCTGCCAGGAGTTCTATGAGGAGGCCGCGGCGCGGCTCCGGCCCGACGGGGTGCTCATCGTCAATGTCGGCGACGAAGCGGCCTTGACCCTGGTGCGCAGCCAGGTCGCCGCGATGCGCCGGGCGATGCCCGACGTTGCCGCCTTCGCCGAGAGCGGCATGTTCGCCGGCCGGTACCCCGGCAACATCATCCTGGTGGGGACGCGCCGGCCGTGGCCAGCCGGCTGGACAGCGGAACTCCTGGCCCGGGGGCCGCATCCGGCGGCTGTACTGAGCGGAGTGGAGCTGGACCGGATTTCGGGCTAGCGCCGGTTATCGGGCTAGCGCAGCGTCGCCGAGCATGCGCTAGACGGGTTCGGCGAACCAGAGCTTGGTTTCGCCGTACTTCTTGTCGGCAAACCGTTCGAGGGTGTCCGGCCAGTCCGGTTCCGGTGACCGTGAGGAACGCTCGACGACCACCACGGCGCCTTCATCGAGGTGGAAGGCAAGCTTGGCCAGGACAGCCTTGAGGGAAGGCTCATCCAAAGGGTACGGCGGATCCAGGAACACCAGGTCCCAGAGGACCTCATCCGCCGCGCGTTCCAGGAAGGACTCCACTTTGGAACGATGGACCGAGACGATCCTGCGTCCGAGCACTTGGTTGGCCATGTCTGCGTTTCGCTGGCAGACCTCGGAGGCGCGCGCATCGAACTCCACGAGTTCGGCCGAGCGCGCGCCCCGGCTGGCACCTTCGATGCCTAGCGAGCCCGAACCCGCATAAAGATCCAAAACCCGGGCGTCGTCGATCGCGTCGAGGGCTTCGAGCCGCGAGAACAAGGCCTCCTTGACGCGGTCCGTCGTGGGCCTGGTGGCGTTTCCCGGGACGCTGACCAGCGGATTGCCGCCGACCATGCCGGCAATGATCCGGCTCACCGGCCAACTCCCGGGGCGCCGCACACAGGCGCGCCTTCAGGCATGGATTCCTTAGCCGCGTTCAAGGAACGCCTCCTTTTCGGGGTTCAGATATTCGTCAATTGCCGCGGCCAGGGCTTGTTGCCCCTCCAGCAGGGGGTCGTTCGCCACGAGCCACTGGGCATCGGTTCGGGCACGGGCGATCACGTCCTCATGCTCCAGGACCCGCAACAGCTTAAGGGTGGAGCGCCCGCCGGATTGGGAGGCGCCCAGGATGTCGCCTTCCCGGCGTAGCTTCAGGTCTTCCTGGGAAAGCTCGAAGCCGTCGGTAGTGGAAGCAACGGCATCGAGGCGCCTGCGGCTTGGATGGCCGGGTTCGAGCGTCGTGACCAGAAGGCACGTCCCCGGGAGACCGCCGCGGCCCACCCTCCCGCGCAGCTGGTGGAGTTGCGAAATACCGAAGCGGTCAGCATCGAGGATCACCATCAGCGTGGCGTTATGGACGTCCACGCCCACTTCAATGACCGTGGTGGACACCAGCAACTGGGTCTCGTTGGCGGTGAACGAGGCCATGGTTTCGGACTTGAGCGCCGGATCCTGCCGTCCGTGGAGGGGCTCCACCCGGACACCGCGCAGGGCGGGCTCCTGGCTGAGCGTTTCGACGACCGCGGTCACCGAGGCGAGCTCGCGCGCGGGGCCCTCTTCCGAAAGTTCGGCGTCGCTTGGCTCTGCTTCGCCCGGGCTGAAGTCGCCGTCGTCGTCGTCTCCGATCTTGGGACAGACGACGTACACCTGGTGGCCGGCGTCGATCTCTTCCCGCGAGCGTTTCCAGATCCTCGCCGCCCAGCCCGGATTTTCTGCGAGCCCGACGACGTGGGTGGAGATGGGCGCCCGGCCGGCAGGGAGTTCGTCCAGCACGGACGTTTCGAGGTCGCCGAAGACGGTCATGGCAACGGTGCGCGGAATCGGAGTGGCGGTCATCACCAAGAGGTGGGGCGGCCGGTTGGCCTTGGCACGCAGGGCGTCGCGCTGTTCCACCCCAAAGCGGTGCTGCTCGTCCACCACGATCAGCCCCAGGTCCTGGAACGATGTTTTGTCACTCAGCAGCGCATGGGTGCCGATCACGATCCCGGCGTTGCCCGAGGCCGCGTCCAGCATGGCTTGCTTGCGGGCGGCCGCCGGCATGGAGCCTGTCAGCAAGGCGACTTGGACCGATCCGGGGCCGCTGTCCAGCAATCCGGCCCCGCCCAGCATCCCGGCGCCCCCGAACAAACCGTCGCGGGCCAGTGGGCCCAGGGTCCTCCGGATGGAATCGAAGTGCTGTGCCGCGAGGACCTCCGTGGGTGCAAGCAGTGCAGCCTGCCCGCCGGCATCCACCACTTGCAGCATGGCCCGCAAGGCCACGATCGTTTTTCCGGAACCGACCTCGCCCTGCAGCAAGCGGTTCATCGGCGAGTCCTGTGCCAGCTCGTGGGAGAGCGTCTTACCGACCGCGGCTTGGCCTGCCGTCAGCGTGAATGGCAGTTGCCGGTCGAAGGAAGCAAGGAGCCCTTCGGGCAGGGGCCGACGGGCGGTGGCCTCCTCGGCAGCCAACTGGGCCCGGCGCCGCGCCAGCGCAGTCTGCAGAACCAGTGCTTCCTGGTAGCGGAACCGGTCACGGGCGCGCTGCCAGTCCGCCGCTGTTTCCGGAGAATGGATCAGCCGGTACGCATCCCCTACTCCCAGGAATTTCTCCCGGGACGCGATGTCGGCAGGCAGCGGATCCTCGATGCTGTCCACATCGATGGTGTCCAGGAGCGTGGTGATGACCTTGTGGATGGACCAACTGGTGAGCTTCGCGGTGGCCGGGTACACGGGAATGGGCATGGCCGCGAGCTTTTCCGGATCGACGGAACCGGCCAGCTCCGGGTCCTCGTCGAGCAGCATGAAGTCCGGATTGGTCATGCCCAGGGATCCGCCGTAGCGGCTGACCTTCCCGGAGAACATCACCCGGCGCCCCGGCTGGAGTTCGCTGCGGGCGCGGAAGCCGTTGAAGAAACTGATTTTTAACGTTCCCGGAATCTGCTCACCGCTGGCCTCGTCCGTGACCACGACGTCCGTCAACGATCCCCGCCTTGCCCGCATTTGCCGGGTTGAGTTGGACAGGACCCTGGCGATGAGGGTGGCCTCTTCATCCAACGGCAGTTTGCTGATGGGCGTCAGCTCCCCACGGCTCAAGTAACGGCGGGGAAAGTAGTTCAGCAGCTCCCCGACAGTGTCCAGGCCAAGGTGCTTCTCGATGACGGAAGCGGAGCGTTTGCCGATCCTCCGCTCAAGGGGAAGCTGAAGCTCAGTATTCATGCCCGTGCTGGCCTGCCGGAAGGCCTGGGTCGCGCGGCATCGACAGTTGGCTGACGGAAATGTCGGTGGGGTCCCCGAGTGAGCGGATGACAGCGACGGCGGGTTCAGCTTCCGGAACGTGGACGTGCACGCGCCAGCGGTAGCTCACTTCTGCGGCGTCCTCGTCGTCATCATCGTCGTACCCGGCGTCGTCCGGTCCTGCCGGGCTGCCGGCGTGGCTCGCGCTGCCTACCTGGCTCATGATCACGGAGTCGCCGAGTTCGTCCAAGCGCTGACGGAGCGTGGCAGCGGCCAGCGGTGAAAGGCTGATAGTGCACATGACCTCGACGCCGTCGTCGTCGGGCATTCCGGCGTGGATATGCGGATCCTGCAGGTCATAGCCGTGCAGCCCGTCCAGGAGCTCATCCTGGAGTTCTTCGCCGAGCACAGCCGAACGCAGGCAGTCCAGGATCAACAACATGCCTACCCCGCCCGCGTCCACAACATGGGCGGCGTGCAGCGGGGCAAGTTGGTCCTCGGTTTGCACCACGGCATCCAGCGCGGCATTGACGGCGGCATCGAGCGCCAGGCCCAAGGCCTGGTTGCTGTCATCGCCGTTGTGCGCAGTATCGCACTCACCCGCTGCCCTTGCGGCAGCTTCGAGAACGGAGAGCATGGTGCCGGGCACCGGCTCGCTCAAGGCCGACCAAGCCCGGATCTGGGCCCGGTTCAGGGCTGCGGCAAGCAGCGGCGCGCTAAGGCGCGTGTGCCCGCCCAGCGGCTCAGCCAGTGCGCACAAAAAGACGGCAAAGAGTGTCCCGGAGTTACCCCGGGCCTGCTCCATGGCCGCCCGTCCGGCCGCGGCCAGGACAGCACCGACGTCGTTTGCCGGTTCATCCACAGTGGAACCGCTGGCGAATGCTGCCGCGGCGGCGCGGACGGTGAGGTAGAGGTTGGTGCCGGTGTCGCCGTCGGCCACCGGGAAGATGTTGATGGCGTTGAGGCGGTCGCTGTGGTTCCCGAGCGTCGTCTCCGCTTTGCCCAGCCACCGCTTCATGGCGTGCGTATTGGCGGCAATCTTAGTCTGCAAAGTGATCCCATCCCACGGTGTCAGCGGGCATTCCCGCTATCCGGACGCCGCTGTGCTGTCCTTCGGCAACGGCCTGGATCGAGCCTATCGCAGTGAAGCCGGAAGGTAGCTGAACATTTGCTGGAAATGTCGCCAGCAGGCCATGGTCCTCTCCCCCACCCAGGATCCAGTCCATGGGATCGAGGCCCAGAGGAGCCGAGGCAGCTTCCAAGGGTGTGGCGAGGGCCTTGAGCGCGATGGGATCGAGGTCGAGTGCGACGCCACTGGCTTCGGCGAGGCGGGCGCCGTCGCGCAACAGCCCGTCGGAGACGTCCATCATGGCAGTCGCTCCTGCCTTGGCACCCTGCGGTCCTGCGGCGAGAGGCGGCTGCGGCCGGCACTGGCTGTCCATGAGTGCGCGCTGGGCAGGGTTCAGATTGCCCACGGGTATGGTGCTTTCAAGGAGCGCCAGTCCCGCGGCGGCGCGGCCAACAGTTCCGGCAAGGGCCAGGGTGTCCCCAGGACAAGCCCCGGAGCGCAAGACAGCAGGAAGCCCGTGCATTGTCCCGACGACGGCGACGGTCACCGCGATTTCGCGGCCACGGCCCAGGTCTCCCCCGGCAACTGAACAATCGCCAGCCCCCAAGCCGACGATGCCGGCTGTCAGGCCATCCGCGAAATCCTCAACCCACGGCACCGGGGTGCCGGGCGGCATGGTCAAGCTGACGACGAGGGAGACGGCGGTACCACCCATTGCGTTGATGTCGCTGAGATTCTGAGCCGCCGATTTCCAGCCGACGTCATACCCCGTAGTCCGGTATCCGTTGTTCCACTCCAGGCGAAAGTCCTGGTCCTGGGTCTGGGTGTCGATGGAAATGAGGGTCCGGCCATCAGGGGCGGCGACGACGGCGGCGTCGTCCCCCGGCCCGAGCAGCACGCTGTTGCTGTGGTTCAGGCGCGGAAAGATGCGCGCGAGAAGCTCGCCTTCGGAGAGCTCGCCGACAGTCTGTTGTTCAATGGACACAGCTCTACGCTATCGCGAACCGCCGACAACAAAGGCTGTCCCTTGGCGCCCGCTTCCCGATCCTCGGATTGCCGCAGCCGAGATAGGCTTGATCAATGCAACAAACGAAAGCCGCTGTGTACGTCCGCGCCCTTTGCTCCCTGACGGCCGCCGCGGTTTCGGTTCTTACGCTCGCGGCCTGCTCCCCCGTCGTCGACGTCAAGCCCGCCGCTGATGCCGCGAACGCCGCTTGCGCACCCATGATGGTGTCGCTCCCGGACACCATCGGGGACGCCGCCCTTCGGAAGACCAACAGCCAGGCCACGGCGGCGTGGGGCGATCCGTCTGTCCTGATTCTGCGTTGCGGCGTCAACGTGCCGGGCCCCACCACGGACCGCTGCGTCACTGTCAACGACGTCGACTGGGTCATCAAGGAAGGCGACCCGGTCTGGACCCTGACCACCTACGGTCGCGAGCCCGCGACCGAAATCCTCATGGACCCGAACAAGATCAGCTCCGCCACGGTCCTTGCCGATCTGGCGCCAGCCGCGGCGAAAATCAAAGCGGTACGCAAGTGCATCGGTCAGCCTGAGCTGCTGCAGAACCTGCCGACGAGCACCCCGGGCAAGTAGCAAAGGCAGCCCAGGCTGATTATCAGCGCGGGGACGTCGTCAACCCCAGCCGGCTGTCAGCGCAGGCCGGTTTTGCGGTTGAGCGCCAGGTAGATGAGCTCGTCGATCAACTCGGCGTAACCCAGTCCGGAAGCCGCCCACATTTGCGGATACATGCTCTTCGGGGTGAAGCCCGGCATCGTGTTGATCTCGTTGATGATGAGTTCGCCGTCCGGAGTGTAGAAAAAGTCCACGCGGCTGAGGCCTTCGGCACCGACCGCATCAAACGCAGCCGCCGCGAGCTCACGGACGCGCGCAATGGCCTCGTCCGGAATGTCGGCCGGGCAGCTAAGAGCTGCCGCGCCGTCCTCCACATATTTGGCATTGAAGTCGTAGAATTCGTGTTCGCCTGGAGCAACGGCGATTTCCCCCGGCATGGAGGTTCGCGGCGCCGCAGCGCCACGTCCTTCAAGGACGGCGCACTCGATTTCGCGGCCGACAATGCCCGCCTCGATCACCAGTTTGAGGTCGTGCCGTCGTGCTTCTTCGATCGCCGCGTCCAAGTCATCCATCGAATCCACTTTGGAAATCCCCATTGAGGAACCGGCGCGGGCGGGCTTCACGAAGACAGGAAAGCCGAGGCGGTCCACGCGCTTGCGCACGGCTTCGGCGTCGTTGATCCATTCACGATCAGTGACGGCGACATACGGTCCCACGGTGAGCCCTGCGGCCTCGAAAACAACTTTCATGTAATGCTTGTCCATGCCGACGGCGGATGCGAGGACCCCGGCTCCCACATAAAGGGTGTCCGAGAGCTCCAGTAGGCCCTGGATGGTGCCGTCTTCGCCCCAAGGGCCGTGCAGGAGCGGAAACACGACGTCCACGGAGCCCAGTTCCTCGGGCACCGCATTCGGTGCCGTGACGATCAGCTGGTGGGCTCCCCCCACCTCAGCGAGGGTTACGGTCTTCCCGGAAGGCGCCACCTCAGGCAAGGCCGAGGCGCTCAGCGACCATTGGCTGATGTCAGCGGACGGGATCACCCACTGGCCAGACTTGGCAATCCCGATGGGGACGACGTCGTACTTGCTCTTGTCGATGGCGCCCATGACGCCGGCCGCCGTCACGCAGCTGACCGCGTGCTCGCTGGATCGGCCGCCAAAGAGCACGGCGACGCGCGGGCGCCGATGTTCGGCCGGCTTCGCGGACTCGGCAGTTCCGGCGGACTCAGCAGTTCCGGCGGACAGGGATTCTTCGGTCACAGTCAGTAATCGCCTTCGGACTTCAGGGAGCGGGCCAGGAGTCTGGGCCCAAGTTCATCAACGGACAGTTTGCCTTCGAGGACGGCTACCACGGCCGCGGTGATCGGCATGTCGACACCGAGTTTTCCGGCTAGTTCGTAGACAGCGTACCCGGATTTGATGCCTTCCGCCGTCTGCGTCATGTGCTCGGTGACCTGTTCAAGGGTCAAGCCTTCGCCGAGCAACCGCCCCGCGGTGTGGTTCCGGGACAGGGGCGAAGAACAGGTGGCCACGAGGTCTCCCAGTCCGGCAAGACCCGCCATCGTGCGCGCTTCGCCACCCAAAGCAAGGGCCAGCCGCGAGGTCTCCGCAAGCCCGCGCGTGATCACCGATGCTTTGGTGTTGTCGCCCATTTGCTTGCCTTCGCAGATTCCGACGGCAAGGGCAATCACGTTTTTCACGATTCCCCCGATTTCGACGCCGACCACGTCGTTGCTCGTGTAGGGGCGGAAGTACGGTGCGGTGCAGTAGAGCGCGAACGATGCGGCGGTGGCTTCGTCGCTGCATGCCACCACGGAAGCCGTCGGTTCCTGGCGCGCGATCTCCATTGCCAGGTTGGGTCCCGAAACAACGGCCACGCGTTCCTGCGGAATATCGAGTTCCTCGGAGATGACCTGGCTCATGCGGGAATCGGTGCCGAGTTCAAGGCCCTTCATGAGGGAAACGACCACGGCGCCCGGGGCCACGAGCGGTTTCCATTTGCGCAGTTGAAGCCGAAGGGACTGCGCCGGCACGGCGAGGATCACGATTCCCGCGCCCGCAAGGACCTCGGCCACATCTGTCGAGGCCGTGATGGAATCGGGCAGCGCGATGTCCTTCAAGTACTGGGGGTTGCGGTGCTCCGCGTTGATCTGGGCGACCACTTCGTCCCGACGGCCCCAAATGCGGATACTGCGCTCCGCACCGGTGGCGATTGCAGCATCCGCCAGGACCTTTGCGAACGTCGTGCCCCAGGATCCCGCGCCAAGTACGGCGACAACAGCTGTGTCGGCCACGAGTTCATCCCCCGAGGTCACTGCTGTCCGTCCGTGCCATTGGTGCCGGACGTTTCTTCAGTCGCTTGGAAGCGACCGTGCTTCGACTGGTTGTGGGCAACAGGGTCCCAGCGTTCCTTGGGCGGTTCTTCCCCGCGCAAGGTAGCAAGAAGCTCCGTGATGGCGTCCATGATGATGTCCGTCGCCTCAACCAGGGTGGCCCGGTCCAGCGGCCGGCCTTGGAAAGCACTGAGGTCCACGGGTTCGCCTACCAGGATGCGGGATGTCTTGCGTGGGAAGACATGCAGGCGTTTGGCATAGCGGGGGAACACCTCCTGGGCACCCCAATGGGCAATGGGAACCACGGGAGCTCCGGTCTGGATTGCCAGGCGTGCGGCTCCCGTGTGGCCCTTCATCGGCCACAAATCCGGATCACGGGTCAGGGTGCCCTCCGGATAGATGATGATGGCGCCGCCGGCATCCACCACTTCCTGGGCGGCTTGCAACGAACGGTTCGCCCCCGTCGTCGAGCGCTCCACTGGAATCTGGTTCGTGGCGCGCAACAGGCTACCCAGGACGGGGGCCTTGAAGAGGCCCGCTTTCGCGAGGAAGTGCGGAGGACGCTTCATGTTGTAGAGCATGTGGCCCACGACAATGGGGTCGATCTCGGTGCAGTGGTTCGGAGCAGCGATGAAGCCACCCGCGGGGAGCTTTTCGGTCCCCTCCCACTTCTTTGCCATGAGGATGTTCATGAGCGGTCGCGCCACTCCCGCAAGAACAGCGAACATGGCACGGCTCTGGGCCGATTCCTTCAAGGTGTTCCCCCGTTACTTGGATTCGGTGAGGTCGAAATCGGCGCCCAGGCCAGCGAGCTTTTCAGTGAAGCGCTCGTAGCCGCGGTTGATGATGTCGATCCCGGTCACCCTGGATGTGCCGGTCGCGGCGAGCGCCGCAATAAGGTGGCTGAATCCGCCACGGAGGTCGGGAATGTCGATATCGGTGCCCCTCAGCGGGGTGGGTCCTGAGACGACGGCGGAATGCAGGAAATTGCGCTGGCCGAAGCGGCATGGCACGCTTCCGAGGCATTCGCGGTGGACCTGGATGGTTGCGCCCATGCGGGTCAGGGCATCGGTGAAGCCGAAGCGGTTCTCGTACACGGTTTCGTGGACGATCGACACGCCTTCCGCCTGCGTCAGGGCGACCACCAGGGGCTGTTGCCAATCGGTCATGAAGCCCGGGTGCACATCCGTTTCAAGGACGAGCGGGCTCAGCTTTCCGCCGGGGTGGTAGAAACGGATGCCGTCCTCGCGGATATCCATGCCGCCGCCCACCTTGCGGTAGGTGTTAAGGAAAGTCATCATGTCCCGCTGGGAAGCGCCCTCTACGAAGATGTCCCCGCGGGTCACCAAGGCGGCCGAAGCCCACGACGCCGATTCATTGCGGTCCGCCAGTGCGCGGTGGTCGTAGCCACCCAAGTCCCGGACGCCCTCGATCCGGATGGTGCGATCGGTCTGGACGCTTATGATGGCACCCATCTTCTGCAGCACAGCGATCAGGTCGATGATTTCGGGTTCGGTGGCGGCACCGCTGAGTTCGGTGATGCCCTCGGCGCGCGTGGCGCTCAGCAGGACTTGCTCGGTGGCTCCCACCGACGGGTACGGGAGCGAGATCTTTGCGCCGTGGAGTCCCTTGGGAGCGGAGATGTGGATGCCGCCCGGGCGCTTTTCGACGACGGCGCCAAACTGGCGGAGCACGTTCAAGTGGTAGTCGATCGGCCGGTCGCCGATCTTGCAGCCGCCGAGATCGGGAATGAAGGCTTCGCCGATGGCATGGATCAACGGACCGCACAGCAGGATCGGGATACGGGAGTCCCCGGCGTGGGCATCGATCGCCGTGCTGGATGCCGTCTTCGCATTCTTGGGATCCAGGGTGAGATCGCCGGTGACGGGATCCTTCTCGACAGTTACGCCATGGAGCTGCAACAGGCTGGTGACCACCTCCACGTCCTTGATTTCCGGGACGTTCCGCAACACCGAAGGTTCGTTGCCGAGGAGGGAAGCCACCATGGCCTTGGGAACAAGGTTCTTGGCACCTCTGACGGTGACGCGGCCGGTCAAAGGGACGCCGCCGCGGATTGTCAGAACACTACTCATCTATACCGGTTTCCTCACGAGTTGATGCCCCCACACTTACGAAGGCTCCAGCTAAGCATAAAAGCTGGCGTTACCGATTCGAAATGCCGGGGCGCGGCGAAGGCTGGCTTTCAGCGACGCGGGGTCACTTACGGCCCATGTTGCCGCCGGCATGGGCCGTAAGTGACCCCGCGTTCGTGCCCGATCCATGGATAACCCCTCATTCCAACCCCAACGACGACCATGGAGGGCGCACAACGCCGGGATCAGGCCATGAAAATATCCCGCGAAATGCGCACGCACACGAAAAGGACCGGCGCACCCGTTCCATCGGGTGCGCCGGTCCTTTCAAGGTGCAGAAGCTACTCAGGCAGCCTCCGGCCGTGTGCCGCCGCCCTACTGGGTGCGCGCCGGCAAGGTTTTCGGCTTGAATGAAGGCCTTGTGGCCTCGTAGGCCGTGATGTCTTCCTCGTGCTGGAGCGTCAGGCCGATGTCATCCAGGCCTTCCAGGAGGCGCCAACGGGTGTAGTCATCGATCTCGAAGGGTGCCACGACGTTACCGCACTCAACGGTCTTGGACACGAGGTCCACTTTGACTTCGGTGCCGGGCGCGTTTTCGAGCACTTTCCAGATGAGCTCGATGTCGTCCTGGGCAAGCTCGGCCGCCAGGAGGCCTTGCTTTCCCGAGTTGCCGCGGAAAATATCGGCGAACCGGGAGGAGAGTACGGCCTTGAACCCATAGTCCTTCAATGCCCAGACTGCGTGCTCGCGGGAGGAACCGGTACCAAAATCGGGTCCTGCTACAAGTACGGAGCCGGTGCTGAAGGGCTCTTGGTTCAGGATGAACGATGCGTCCTTGCGCCATGCGGCGAACAGGGCGTCTTCAAAACCGGTGCGGGTAATCCGCTTCAGGTAGACCGCCGGAATGATCTGGTCCGTGTCCACATTGCTCTGGCGCAGCGGGACACCGATGCCGGTGTGGGTGGTGAACTTTTCCATGGGGATCCTCCTAGGCGGCGTCGGTGGTGGTGGATGCGGAAACAGAGGCAGGCTCCAGGTCCGAAGGCGAGCTCAGCGTTCCGCGTACTGCCGTGGCTGCAGCGACTACCGGCGACACCAAGTGGGTGCGGCCGCCCTTGCCCTGGCGACCCTCGAAGTTGCGGTTCGAGGTGGATGCGCAGCGCTCCCCCGGTTCCAGCTGGTCCGGGTTCATGCCCAGGCACATGGAGCAGCCGGCGAAACGCCATTCAGCGCCGAATTCCTTGAACACCTTGTCCAGGCCCTCGGCTTCGGCCTCAAGGCGGACGCGTGCCGAGCCGGGGACCACGAGCATCCGGACCTTGGGGTCCTTTTCGCGCCCTCGGATGACATCGGCGGCGGCACGGAGGTCCTCGATGCGGGAGTTGGTGCAGGATCCGAGGAAGACCGTGTCCACCCGGATGTCCTTCATGGGCGTGCCGGCTTCGAGGCCCATGTACTGCAGTGCGCGCTCGGCAGCCAGCTTGGCGTTCTCGTCACCGAAGTCCCCGGGGAACGGTACTGCTTCGTTGAGCGAAATGCCCTGGCCGGGGTTGGTCCCCCAGGTCACGAACGGCTCCAAGGTATCGGCGTCGAGATCAACCTCGACGTCGAAAGCGGCGTCGTCGTCGGTGTGCAGCGTGTTCCAGTATTCGACGGCGGCGTCCCACTCCTCGCCCTGCGGGGCGTGCGGGCGGCCGTACATGTAGTCGTAGGTCGTCTGGTCCGGAGCCACCAAGCCAGCGCGGGCACCGGCTTCGATGGACATGTTGCAGATGGTCATGCGGGCATCCATGGAGAGCGCCCGGATGGCCGAGCCACGGTACTCCAGGACGTAGCCCTGGCCGCCGCCGGTACCGATCTTGGCGATGACGGCCAGGATGATGTCCTTCGCCGAAACGCCCGGGCGCAGGGTGCCTTCAACGTTGATGGCCATGGTCTTGAAAGGCTTGAGGGACAGCGTTTGGGTGGCCATGACGTGTTCCACCTCGGAAGTGCCAATGCCCATGGCCAGCGCGCCGAACGCTCCGTGGGTTGAGGTGTGGGAATCGCCGCAGACCACCGTCATGCCGGGCTGGGTGAGGCCCAGCTGCGGGCCGACGACGTGCACAATGCCTTGCTCGGCGTCGCCGAGCGAGTGCAGGCGAACCCCGAACTCCTTGCAGTTGTTGCGCAGGGTCTGGATCTGCGTGCGGCTGGTCAGATCGGCAATCGGCTTGTCGATGTCCAGCGTCGGCGTGTTGTGGTCCTCCGTGGCTATGGTGAGGTCGGGGCGGCGCAAGGGGCGTCCGGCCAGGCGCAAGCCCTCAAAGGCCTGCGGCGAGGTCACCTCGTGCACGAGGTGCAGGTCGATGAACAGAAGATCGGGCTGGGCGTTGGCTCCTTCGCCTTCGCCCTTGCGCACCACGTGCGCATCCCAAACTTTCTCGGCCAGTGTCTTTCCCACGGCCTGCTCCCTTCACTGCGGTTGGCTTGACTACTTCCACTGAACATCAGCGATCCAAACTGCGCCAGTGAAACAACTTGCATCTCAGATATTGAGACGGCAATATCATTACATGGACAATTCTAGTGGAGTCGGCGTCATCGATAAAGCGGCCCAAGTGCTCGACGCACTTGAGGCGGGGCCAACCACCTTGGCCCAACTTGTGGCAGCAACAGGGCTGGCCCGTCCCACCGTTCACCGGCTGGCGCTGGCGCTCGTCCATCACCGCCTCGTGAGCCGGGACATCCAAGGCCGCTTTGTCCTCGGCAGCCGCCTTGTCGAGCTCGCTTCGGCGGCCGGGGAAGACCGGCTCATCGCTTCTGCGGGCCCGGTCTTGATCCAGTTGCGCGACGCCACCGGAGAGAGTGCTCAAATCTTCCGGCGCCAGGGCGACTGGCGCGTCTGCGTTGCCTCGGCCGAACGCCCGATCGGCCTGCGCGACACCATTCCCGTGGGCACCCAGCTTTCCATGAAGGCCGGCTCCGCCGCCCAGATCCTGCTGGCGTGGGAAGACCACGACCGCCTCCTGGACGGACTTCAGAACGCCCGCTTCACGCCGACGGTCCTGGCAGGAGTACGACGCCGGGGCTGGGCCCAGAGCCTCGGCGAACGCGAGCCTGGAGTCGCCTCGGTTTCCGCACCCGTGCGCGGCCCTTCCGGCCGGGTCATTGCTGCGGTGTCCATCTCGGGCCCCATTGAGCGCCTGACCCGCCAGCCGGGACGCCTCCACGCCGAAGTCGTCTGCAACGCCGCCCGGGTACTGACCGAGGCCCTGCGCAAGAACAACGACTAGGCGCTTCCCATTTCCCGCCTGCTTAGCAGTGGCACCCCTCCTGTAGACGGGCGCATGTAGGGTGGGCGCATGAACAGCTTTGCCGTATTCCTGCGCGGGATCAACGTGGGCGGGATCAACATCAAGATGGCCGACCTTAAAGCAGCCCTCAAGGCGTACCCCTTCACCGACGTCAAGACCCTGCTGGCCAGTGGCAACGTGGTGCTCCAAAGCGAGCTCGATTCGGCGGGAGTCAAGGAGCAGTTCGAGAAATGCTTGAGGGAAGCATTTGGCTATGACGCCTGGGTGGTGGTCCTGACCGCGGAACGCGTTGCCGAACTGGTGGAAGCCTGCCCCTATCCCGCCGACGACAAAACCACGCACAGCTACATCACCCTCGCCTCGGACACTGCCATGTTGGACGAGCTATTCGACGCCGGCACAGCCCTCGGCCCCCCAGGGCAGGGCGGCGTCGAGCACGTCCGGCTGGGTCCCGAGGCCTCGGCATGGCTCGCCCCGGCGGGAGGCACGTTGGACAGCCCCTTCAGCAAGCTCTCCGCAAAGACCCGCTACAAGGCGAGCACTACCACACGGAACCTGCGCACGCTCATCAAGGTCAGGGACGCCGCAGAAGCCCTCCAGAAGACCACCTGAGCTGCCCCGGTACCGTCCTCCCCCCTTTTGACACGGGGAACCGCCTTCGACACGGCAAGTCGCGTCATTGCTTAGCTTTCACGCTGCAAACAAGGGGAGAAAGGTACGCGGTCCGACGTCTCACCCGCACCTTGGGAAAGAAAAATCCCCCGGAACCTGGTGGTTCCGGAGGATTCATTTTGTGACCCCAGCGGGATTCGAACCCGCGTTACCGCCGTGAGAGGGCGGCGTACTAGGCCGCTATACGATGGGGCCTTGTACTTTGTTTTACTGCTTTATTGAATACCGCTTCCGGCATTCAAGCTGAATGAGTATTTCATACATTCAGCATTGTTTCAAATCGGCGAACCGTTTCGAAACTCCAAATTCCCGCACATATATGCGGATTATTCAGAGCTGGGATACCAGGACTCGAACCTAGAATGACGGTACCAGAAACCGTAGTGTTGCCAATTACACCATATCCCATTGGCACTTTTAGGCCGGATTCGAAGGCCTAAACCTTCGCTCCGTGCCCCTCAGCACGAGTAATTACTTTACCCGAGACTTTCGATGCACACAAATCGGCCGCGCACGCCCTCATCGCCCTGGCCGGCACCCCCGGCGATCGGCCGGCGTGGACAAAAAAACCCTTGCAATCGGCAGGGCCTTAGCTTTACTCTCGGTAAGTTACCAATCGGTAACCAACGTCACGCACTTGTTTCGTGGCGCAGCTGCAGGCCAAACCGCCTGTTAGCTGCGTCACATGGGGGGATCCCTGGCAGCAGCGCCGCTGCCGGGAAGTCATCGAGAGGAATTGCCCATGACACCGAACCCTGCCATTTCGACCAGTACACGAAGCCGTGCCCAGATAATCGCTATTGCCGTACTCGCACTCCTGCTGATCGCGCTCCTCGGTTTCTACACCTTGGTCATTGGGAAGATCGCGGCAGGGTCGGCGCAACTGGATGACGGCGCAGGTCAGGCATCCGCGGGCGCGGGCCAGCTCAGGGACGGCGCGGCGAGGCTTGCAGGCGGAGCCGCTGAAGCCGGGACGGGCGCGGCCAAGCTGGCTGATGGCGCGTCAAAGGTCCAAAACGGAATCCAAGGCAAACTTGCCCCGGGAGCCCAGCAGTTGAAGGACGGCGCCGACAAACTCGCTACGGGGGCCGTGAAGATCCAGAATGACGTCAACGCCAAGCTTGCGCCGGGAGTCTACAAAGTGGACGACGGCGCGCAGAAGCTCGCGGCAGGTGCCCTGCAACTTTCCGCAGCACTGACTCCGACGCCGGGCGGAGACGCCGAAAACAATCTCGGCGACGGCGCCACCCAACTAAACAACGGCGCGAACCAGCTCAACAACGGAGCCGCCCAGCTCGACGCCGGTGCTGCGCAACTCGACGCGGGCGCCGCCAGGCTCGCGGCAGGCACCGATCAGCTCAAGGGGTATCCGGGAGCCGGAGACGATCCCACCAAAGGAACAGGCTCGGCTGCGTTGGCCCAAGGGCTCCAGCAGCTCGCCGACGCCGCCAACGGCGTCCAGGGCGTGGTGCCCCTGGCGGCGCTGAAGGCGCAGATCAATGCCCTCAACGACGGCGCGCATCGCCTCGACGCCGGAGCCTCGCAATTGCAAGCCGGGGCGGGCCAGCTTTCGGCCGGAGCGGCGCAACTGCACGGCGGCACCGAACGGCTCGCCGATGGCACCGGGAAGCTGGCTGCAGGCACCGGGAAGCTGACGGCAGGTTTCGCCACTCTCGCCCAGAAACTCAACAGCCAGGATCCAGCGTCCCCGGGCGTGGTTCTGGGAACCCAAATGCTCGCCGATGGAACAGCAAAGATCCGCGTGGGCATGGACGGCGTACCGGGCGACCCTGAGCACCCAGGTCTCCTCAAGGCCACTGCCAGCATGACAGACGGAACGTCGCGCTTGGCGGCGGGCACGGACTCGTTGATGACGGGAATCAAGGGCAGCCCCGCTGATCCTTACTCCCCCGGCCTCTTGGACGGTTCCACTGCATTGGCAGCCGGTGCCTCCAAGTTGTCCGATGGAAATGCCAAACTGGCCGCCGGCTCGGCCCAGTTGTCCACCGGTGCCGACAAACTCGCGGACGGAAATGCGCGAATCGCCGCGGGCACCGCGGAACTGCATCAGGGTGCTGCGGCGGTGTCGCCGTCGAGCATAACCGAAAAGTCGGATACTGGCACGGCGATCGGAATTGTGGGCGTCCTTGGCGCCGGTTCCGTCGGAGCGTTCTTTTTCCTGCGGAAGTTCCGGCTGGAGGCGTAGCTGCGGCTCAGGCGAGCAGTCGCGTCAAGGAGTCTATTTGCCGGCCGGAAAAGTCGGAGGCGAGCTCGCCGGCGCGGTTCAGCCAGACGCCCAGCAACCCGGCGGCGTTAGCGCCGTCGGCATCGAGAAGGCGGTTGTCTCCCACGAAAAGGGTCTCAGCCGGAGTAGTGCCCAGGCGGCGGACCCCTTCCAGGTAAATGGCGGGGTCCGGCTTGGGCACGCCCACGGTGTCCGTGCCGACGAGGACCGAGACCCGTGCGAGTCCAGCACTGTCGAGCTTCACCCGCTGGTAGTCATGGACATTGTTGCTCACGGCGCCATACGGGATGCCCGCGGCGTCCAGGGCGTCGAGGACGGGCAGGACATCGCTGAAGGCCCTGACATAACTGGGCTGCAGGCGCGAATAGTCATTGAGCCAGGTATGGGAGTCCTCTCCCCCGAGTTCCACGCCGAAATGCCCCAGGGCCGCGCGGCCACGCAGGAGGCGCTGCTCGTTGAACGTCAATTCACCGGCGAGGTACCGGTCATAGAAATGCGTGGTTTCGTGCGTGAAGATCCGTCCGAACTTCTCCCACCCGGCCTGGTCCAGTCCGGGCAGGAGGTGTTCGCTCACGTCACGCAAAGCCGTGGTCATGGCGTACTCAAGGTCCACCAGGGTGTCGTCGATGTCGAACAGGACACCCCGGACCGTGCCGAATGACTCATGAAGTGCGTTGATCACGGCGTGCCTGAACTAGCCGCGGAAAGAGCGCAGGCGGGTGAGCGAGGAGTCCTTGCCCAGGATGACCATCGATTCGAACAACGGCGGCGAGATGCGGCGGCCGGAGATTGCCGTCCGCACGGGGCCGAACGCAAGGCGCGGCTTGATGCCGAGGTCCTCCACCAAGGCCTGCTTGAGCGCTGTCTGGATGCTTTCTGCCGTCCAGTCCGCGAGCGGTTCCAGCGCTGCCAGCGCAGCGTCCAGCACCTCGCCCAGGTTCTCCGGGAGACCCTTGCGGGCGTCGTCGGCAACGTCGATCGCGTCGTCGTTCTTGAACAGGAAGGCAAGCATCTCCGGAGCCTCGCCCAGCAGGGCGATCCGTTCCTGGACCAGCGGTGCGGCCTCGGCAAGGATCTCTTCCTGGCGCGGAGTCAGGATCTCCCCCACGAAGCCGGCAGCACGCAGGTAGGGAACGAGCCGCTGACGGAAATCCTCCGGCGTGAGCATCCGCACGTGCGTTCCGTTGATGGCTTCGGCCTTCTTGATATCGAAGCGCGCAGGGTTGCCCAGGACATCGTGGATATCGAAGTTCGCAACGAGCTGCTCCACGCTGAAGATGTCCTCATCGGCGCTCAGGGACCAGCCCAGGAGGGACAGGTAATTGAGCAAACCCTCACGGATGAAGCCGCGTTCACGGTGCAGGAACAGGCTGGATTCCGGATCGCGCTTGGAAAGCTTCTTGTTGCCCTGGCCCATGACGTAGGGAAGGTGGCCGAACTCCGGCATGTACTCGGCCACGCCGATCGCGTACAGGGCGCGGTAAAGGGCGATCTGCCGCGGAGTGGAGCTGAGCAGGTCTTCGCCGCGAAGGACGTGCGTGATACCCATGAGTGCGTCGTCAACGGGGTTCACCAGTGTGTACAGCGGGGCGCCGTTGGCACGGACCACGGCGAAGTCGGGCACGGATCCCGCCTTGAACGTGATCTCCCCCCGCACGAGGTCGTTGAAGGTCAGGTCTTCGTCCGGCATGCGCAGGCGCAACACGGCATTGCGGCCCTCGGCCTTGTACTGGGCGAGCTGCTCTTCGGTGACGTGGCGGTCAAAGCCGTCGTAACCGAGCTTGGGGTCCCGGCCGGCGGCGCGGTGCCGCGCCTCGATCTCCTCCGGAGTGGAGTACGACTCGTAGATGTGACCGCCGGCCTTGAGCTTGGCGATGACGTCCTGGTACATGTCGCTGCGCTGCGACTGGCGGTACGGTTCGTGCGGCCCGCCAACCTCGACGCCCTCGTCCCAGTCGATCCCGAGCCACTTCAGCGCGTCAAGCAGCTGGTGGTAGCTTTCCTCGCTGTCGCGGGCCGAGTCGGTGTCCTCGATCCGGAAAATCAGCTTGCCACCGGTGTGCCGCGCATAGGCCCAGTTGAAGAGGGCCGTACGGATCAACCCAACGTGCGGAGTTCCCGTGGGTGAGGGGCAGAACCGGACGCGGACCGGGGTTTCGGCGGTCACGGCAGGAATGGCGGCAGAGTTCGACGCAGCAACAGTAGTCATAGTGGTTCCAACTTTACCGCGTGGCGCTAGACGAAACGGCCAGTGCCGCTTGACCGGAAGCGGCCTGCGGGGCGGACCGCCAGACCTCTACCGGCGGACTACCGGGTTGGACAAGCGGCCGATGCCTTCGATCTCGATCTCGTAGCGGTCGCCCTCCTGGACCAGGCCGACACCGGCCGGAGTTCCGGTCATGATGACATCACCAGGAAGCAGGGTGAACGCCTGCGAAACGATCGATACCAGCTCGCGCACGCTGCGAATCATTTGGTTCGTGCTGCCGTCCTGGCGGAGTTCACCATTGAGCCAGCCCTTGATGGCAAGGTCCTCGGGGTCGAGTTCCGTCTCGATCCACGGGCCGAGCGGCGCGGAGGTGTCAAAGCCCTTGGCACGCGCCCACTGCAGGTCCGTCTTCTGGACGTCGCGGGCCGTGAGGTCGTTTCCGCAGGTGTAACCGAAAATGACATCGTCCACGCGGTCTTCGGGCACGTCCTTGCAAATACGGCCAATGACAACGCAGAGTTCCGCTTCAAAGGAAACTTCCTCCGAGAACTCAGGCAACACGATCGGATCGTTGGGGCCGACGACGGCGGTGTTCGGCTTCAGGAACAGCAGGGGATGCTGCGGTACCTCATTACCGAGTTCCCGGGCGTGCTCGGCGAAGTTCCGTCCCACGCCGATGACCTTGCTGCGCGGAATGATCGGTGCCAGCAGGCGCACGTCTTCCAGCTTGTGGCGGACCGAGGTCCGCTCGACGCCGTTGAAGAAAGGGTCGCCGTGGATGACAGTGATGACTTCACTGCCGGGCTCACCTTCGACGACGCCGTAGACGGGATCAGAATCAACAACAAACCGGGCGATACGCATGGGTTCTAGCGTACCGTCCGCCGGCGGGCACTATGCGCGCACTCCGGACGGGTCCGCTAGCCGCGCAGATAGTCCAATTGCGCCGCCACCGAAGTTTCAGCTGCCCACCGCACGGAAGGATCGACGTCGGGATACACCGCATCGGTGACAGCCTGGACCTCGGCCTGGGCGCCGAGCCGCGCCAAGGCTTCACGGATCTGATCCAGCCGCATCTCCCGGTGAGCCCTGTACTCGCGGCACACGGCGTCCACAGCCGGCAGGACGGGCCCGTGCGCGGGCAACAGCGTTGCCGGACCAAGGCTTTCGAGTGTGTCGAGGCTGGAAAGGTAGTCCCCCAGCCTTCCATCGGGATAGTCCAGGACGGTGGTGCCCCGCCCCAGGATGGTATCGCCCGTCAGCACCGAGCCATCCGGTCCGTCGCCCGGAAGGTGGAAGCAGACTGAATCCGAGGTGTGGCCCGGCGTGGCAAGCACGCGGATCTCAACGCCTGCAGCCTCGATGACCTCGCCACCGCGCAACGGTTCGCCGCCGTGGCAGTGCGCCGGATCCGCCGCGCGGACGGGCGCGCCGGTGAGTTCGTGGAAGCGCGCAGAGGCCTCGGTGTGGTCCTTGTGCCGATGGGTGATGAGAACGAGCTCCACCGTTCCGCTCGTGGCCAAGGCCGCGAGGTGCGATTCGACGCGCGGCCCGGGATCGACGACGACAACTCCGGCAGCGTCCGGGGCGGCAATGACGTACGAGTTGGTGCCGTCGAGGCTCATCGGACCCGGATTGGGCGCGAGCCGCGAGCGGGTGAATGGACTGGTGTTCTGGAAAGAGGCGTCATTGACCGGATTCACGTCTCCATCTTGGCACACGCCAAGGGGCCGGACCCGGGAACGGACCCCGGATGCCAAGAGTCAAAGAGGGCGCACGACGTAGCATGGTGCCAAGGCACTGGGACGGATGCATGTGGACAGTTGCGGAGGAGTGATCGGATTGCTGCGGAGTCAAACCCGGGGAAATGGACTTCTCCGGACGACGACGGCGATCGCCACCGTTTGCCTTTCCGTCCTTGCCGTCCTCAGCGCCTCTTCCTCCGACACTGGAGCACGGGCCGCGGGACCGGTCCAGCCCGCCGTGGTGATCATCGGAGACTCCCTCAGCACGGGACACGGCACCTCCCCTGCCGATGCCTGGCCCAATCTGGTGGAGAACGATCCCGGTTTTCAACAGTTCCACGCGACCATCGTCAATGCCGCGCATGATGGCAGCGGCTATGTCAGCGTCGGCGACAACGGATCGACTTTCGGTTCCCAAGTGGAAACGTCGGTAACGGACGGGACGCGCTTGGTGCTGTTCTTTGGTTCCGAAAATGACATGGGCACCACTCCCGGAGAAACCGAGCTTGCGGCCGCACGGGCGTTTGCCTCAGTCAAGTCCCGCGCTCCCGACGCCGACATCGTGGTGGTCGGGCCGCCGTCGTACACGAGCACCCCCGAGGCGGAAAGGCTCAACATCCGCGACCAGGACAGGGCCGCTGCCCAGAAAGCCGGCGCCGACTTCGTTGATCCGATCGACCTCGGCTGGATCATGGACGACGCCGCGGACCTCATTGGTCCAGATGGCGATCACCCGTCCGTCGCGGGCCAGCAGTATCTGCAGGCCAAGATGGAAGCGCTCATCGAACCGCGGATCCGGCAAGCCAGCCCCGGTAACACCCCGTTCGCGGGTTGAGTTCGCGGGTTAAACAGCGACGGCGACCCGCCCACCAAAGTGGGGGGCCGCCGTCGGGCGCTCTCAAAGACAGGGCCCACGCCGGCGAGGGACCCGAGCCGAGCTTGCGAGGCTTGGGAGGCGGTGGGGACTTAGGCCAGGCGGGTGAGCCAGCCGTGCTTGTCCTCGACCGTTCCGGTCTGGATGCCGAGCAACTGCTCGCGGATGGCCATGGTGGTTTTGCCTGCCTTGGCGTCCTCGGAGCCGATGAACTCGGTCTTGTCCTTGAGTACTCCGATGGGCGTGATGACGGCCGCGGTTCCGCAGGCAAAGACCTCGGCGATTTCGCCGGAGGCCACGCCGTCGCGCCACTCGGCGAGGGTGATCTTGCGCTCGGAAACCTCGCGGCCCATGTCCTTCGCCACCTGGATGACGGAAGAACGGGTCACGCCTTCAAGGATGGTTCCGGTAAGCGCCGGAGTGGCGAGTGAGCCATCCTTCATGACGAAGAAGACGTTCATGCCCCCGAGTTCCTCGACGGCGTCGTCGTTGAAGTGGTCCAGGAAGAGGACCTGCTTGCAGCCGTTCTCCTCGGCTTCCATCTGGGCAATCAAGGAAGCTGCGTAGTTTCCGCCGCACTTTGCCGCACCCGTTCCGCCTCGGCCGGCGCGCGCGTATTCACGGGAGATCCAGATGGATACCGGCTTGAGTTCGCCGCCGAAGTAGTTGCCTGCCGGAGAAGCGATGACCCGGAAGGAGACCTCGCGGGCTGCGCGGACACCCAGGAACGCCTCCGTGGCGATCATGAACGGGCGCAAGTACAGGGCTTCGCCGTCGCCGGACGGAACCCATTCCTTGTCTGCCTGCACGAGTTCGCGGATGGCGCCGAGGAAGTACTCCTCGGGCAGTTCCGGGAGGGCCAAGCGGCGGGCCGACTTGTTCAGGCGGGCGGCGTTGGCCTCGGGACGGAATGTCCAAACGGAGCCGTCAGCGTGGCGGTATGCCTTGAGGCCTTCGAAGATCTCCTGGCCGTAGTGCAGCACTGCCGCCGAAGGATCCAAGGAAATCGGTCCGTAGGCCTCGACGCGGGCACTGTGCCAACCGCCCTTGCCCTCTGTGTCAACGCTGTAGTCGACAATGACGGTGTTGTCGGTGAAGTAGTCGCCAAATCCCGGGTTTGCCAGGATAGCTGCACGCTCCTCAGCAGACTTCGGGGTCTCCGAGAGCTGCTGGCTGAATTCGACGCCGTGGGCAGTCTGAGTCATGTTTCCTCCAGTCGGCTACCTGGCAGAGCGAACCATCTCTTGGAGGATATGGTTCAGCGACGGACCACGGCAGCAGTAAATAATTCAAGTAAAGCTTACGCCCGGGCACAGGCCCTAAAGTGCCAGCACAGGCCCTAAAGTGCGGCAGCGATGGCGTCGCCGATGGCCGCGGTACTGCGGCTCTCGCCATTGCGGCTTTCGATATCGGCGACGACGGCGGCTTCGATCCTGCGGGCGGCGGTCGTGTAGCCGAGGTGGTCAAGCAGCAGGGCCGCGGACAGGATGGCGGCAGTTGGATCCGCTTTCTGCTGTCCGGCGATGTCCGGGGCGGAGCCGTGGACGGGTTCGAACATGGAGGGGGCTGTGCGGTCCATGTTGATGTTGCCCGAGGCCGCGAGACCGATGCCGCCGGTGATGGCCGCGGCAAGGTCAGTGATGATGTCGCCGAAGAGGTTGTCGGTGACAATCACGTCGAAGCGGGAGGGGTCGGTCACCATGAAGATGGTGGCAGCGTCGATGTGCAGGTAGTCATGGGTGACCTCGGGGAATTCCTTGGCCACGGCCTCGACAGTGCGCTTCCACAAGTGGCCTGCGAAGACCAGGACATTGTGCTTGTGGACGAGGGTGACATGCTTGCGGGGACGCTCGCTGGCGCGGCGGAACGCGTCACGGACAACGCGCTCGACGCCGTGGGCCGTGTTGAGCGACACCTCGGTGGCAACTTCATGGGGGGTCCCTCCGCGGAGCGTACCGCCGTTGCCGACGTACGGACCCTCGGTGCCTTCGCGGACCACGATGAAATCGATGGTGCCGGGGTTGGCCAGCGGGCTGCCTACTGTGCCGTAAAGCCGCGAGGGCCGTAGGTTCACGAAGTGGTCAAGGCTGAAGCGGAGCTTGAGCAGCATTTCGCGTTCGATGATGCCTGACGGAATGCGGGTGTCTCCCGGCGCCGCACCGACGGCGCCGAACAGGATGGCATCGCGGGTACGCAGATCGGCCAGGACCTCGTCCGGGAGTGTTTCGCCGGTTTCAAGCCAGTGCTGGGCCCCGAGCTTGTATTCGGTCTGCTCCAGGGTGACGCCTTCTTCGGCGACAATCTTTTCCAGGACCTTGAGGGCTTCGGCAATGACTTCGGGGCCAATGCCGTCGCCGGGGATGACAGCCAGGTTGATCGTTGCGGCGGGGTGCGTTGCGCTCATGTTTTCAGACTGCCAATGCATCCACATTCTGGTCAAAATCGTCTCACCATTTGGGCGGTCGAGGGTCTTCCCTCCGCGGGCAGCTACTTGCCGGAAACAGGTGAAGCGACCACGGCGACATTTTTGCCCCAGAGATCCTGGGTGTAGCAACTGATCAGGACCAGTCGGTTGGGCACCGCCGCCCAGACGGGACTGTCTTTCAAAGTCGATTTTGTGTACGTCGTAACGGATTCGACTTTGTATGTCATCGTTCCCCTTGCCGTGACGACTTTGAGCTCATCCCCGGGGGCCGCCGCATAGCTGAGATGGTTGAAGGGCGCATCGAGGCCCTCCCAACTGTGCCCGATCACGTAGGTGGTATTCGTCGAGCCCGCTCCGGGGGTTCCGAACGTACTGAGCCAATATGCATCCATCGTCTCCGGCGGCTCAATGCTCTGCCCGCCAGCGGGGTCCGGTCGCAGCGGGTGAACCGCCACATCCAGGCCGACGGCCGGGTACGTAATCTGCAATGGGGCCGACGCCGCAGGAAGAGGCGGCGTTCCAGGCGCAGTCGCAGGAGCGCCAACTGCCGCCCTGTTCCCCCCGGGCTTGTTCGCAGGAGCAGGCGACGAAGGCGCCCGGCTCCCCGGAACGGAATCGGGCGCGGAACTCCGGGGCGAAGCCGAGGGGACGGCCGGCGCGGCTACGAGGGATGTCCCTGCCGTTGGCCCCGCGCCGAACGCGGCCGGGTTCCCGGGCCCGGAGACGCCGTAGACCAGCCAGGACGCAAGCAGCCCCCCGACGCAGACCGCCAACACCAGAAGATCTCTGGAACTGATGAGCAGGCCACGGATACCGACTGCGCGGGACTGCCGCGCGTAGCGGTGACTGGCCATGATCACTCCTGGAGATAGTGGAGCAAGTGGCTGGGTGCCGCCCATCAGATTGCGGCACCCAGCCGGGTTTGCCTAGCGGTCTGCCTTGCGGGCCCGAACCCCGCTCCTCACGACGACAAACGCGGCCACTGCGCTGAAGAGAGCAGTCAGGCCGGCAAGCCATCCGGGGATACCTGCGTCCGCCTTACCGCCAACGGCCGTCTGGACGTTGTAGCCCACGTTGGTTACTGCGGGGTCCGGCGCGGTCGCGGCCGTGACCGGAGTGACGGCTGCAGGCACAGGCGCTGCCGGCACAGCGACGGGTGGAACCACAGGCGTGACGACCGGCGGCGTCACGGGCCCCACCTGCTCCACCGGCGGGTCGGTCACCGGCGGGCTCGTCACCGGGTCCGTCGGCGGGCTCGTCACCGGGTCCGTCGGCGGACTCGTCACCGGGTCCGTCGGCGGACTCGTCACCGGGTCCGTCGGCGGGGTGGTCACCGGCGGGCTCGCCACCGGCGGGGCCGCCACGACGCAGCCAGCGTTAAGGATGGCGATGTTCTCCGGAGTGAGGTTTTGCCCGTTGGGCATAAAGCTGCCGGCGTTTGCGGGAATGATGTCGGCGGTGTCTGCGATATGACCGGACAGCGCCGACAAGCTGAGGGTCACTGCTACATAAGGGTGCGACGCCGAATGGGTGGCGTGGCAGATGGTGATCTTGTCCGAGGGTGCGGCATTCGCCGACACTGTGGCACCTAGCAATCCCAGGCCCACAACCCCCATGGTGGCAATAGTTCGTTTCATTTCGGTCCCTCCAACCACAATCAGGTTCGAGCTGACCAGACTTTGCGGAGTAACCGTCTTCGAGACCCAGGAAAGACAAGTACGGGAGACCTCAACCAGCGAGATGAATCTTGACAGTTACTCCCCAGAAAGTGTCATCAGTTCGCTTGCCTTTCAGGCTAGGTTTCCGTCTCCTGATTAACGCGAGTGGCAGGTACGCGTTTGCAGGCGGCAAGCTGTGAGCCTTGTACCGGCCGCTACCTGCTCCGGATGGATCTCCACTCGCTGGCGGGAGGGCACCACTTGGAACTCATGTGACCGGCCGAACCCGCCTCCGGACACCGACCGGTCGTGGGACGGTAAAAGGAACACCCCCTCACCCGGCGGGGTGAGGGGGTGTCACGCACCGCAAAAGTGAGCGGGCGTTGGCCAAAAAGGCGGTGTAAGTGAGCGAGCGTCTAGGACTCGGCGGGCTCCTCGTAACGCGGAAAGACCGGGGCCGGGGCCGGGAGCTCCGTGCCGGGGACGATCGGAGCAGCGATGGCCGCGAACTGGCGGGCCTCGCCTTCCGGCTGTCCCAGCCCCTCAAGCAGCTTGGCGGCCGACGTCGGCATGACCGGCTGGGCGAGGATCGCCACGATCCGGACAACCTCCAGCGTGACGTAGAGGACGGTGTTCATGCGCTCGACGTCGGTCTTGCGAAGCACCCACGGGGCCTGCTCGGCGAAGTACGCGTTGGTGTCACCCAGCACGGCCCAGATCGCCTCGAGGGCACGGTTGAATTCCTGCTTCTCGAAAGCGGCCCGGGCCACGTCCAGCAGTTCGCCGGCCTGGGCCAGCAGCGCGGAGTCCTCAGCTGAGAATTCGCCGGGCACCGGCACCTTGCCTTCGCAGTTCTTGGCCACCATGGACAGCGAACGCTGTGCCAGGTTGCCGAAGTTGTTGGCGAGGTCTGCGTTCATGCGGCCCACGATCGCCTCGTGGTTGTAGCTGCCGTCGGCGCCGAAGGGCACTTCGCGGAGGAAGAAGAAACGCACCTGGTCCAGGCCGTACTGCTCGACGAAATCCTTGGGGGCCACCACGTTGCCGAGGGACTTTGACATCTTGACCCCATTGTTGGTCAGGAAGCCGTGGATCATGACGCGCTTGGGCAATTCCAGGCCGGCGCTCATCAGGAAGGCGGGCCAGAAGATCGCATGGAACCGGGAGATGTCCTTGCCAATGATGTGGACGTCCGCGGGCCAGAACTTACGGAACGCCTCCGAATCGGCATCCGGGTAGCCGACCCCCGTCAGGTAATTGGTCAGGGCGTCAACCCACACGTACATGACGTGCTTGTCGTTCCCCGGCACCGGGACGCCCCAGTCGAACGTCGTCCGGCTGATGGACAAGTCCTGCAGGCCCTGCTTGACGAAGCTGATGACCTCGTTGAAGCGGTACTGGGGGGCGCCGAATTCCGGCTGCTCCTCGTACAAGGCGAGCAACTTGTCCTGGTAGGCGGACAAGCGGAAGAAGTAGCTCTCCTCCGCGGTCCACGTCACTTCGGTGTCGGTACCGCGCGAGTAGCGGACGCCGTCGTCCTTCAGTACGGTCTCGTCCTCGGTGTAGTAGGCCTCGTCGCGGACCGAGTACCAGCCCTCGTACTTGGACAGGTAGATGTCCCCCTTGGCTTCCATCTTCTTCCAGATGGCCTGCGAAGCGGCGTAGTGATCGGCGTCCGTGGTGCGGATGAAGCGGTCGTACGAGATGCCCAAGGCAGCGTGGGCCGCCTTGTAGATTTCGGCATTCCGGTCCACGAGTTCCTTGGGCGTGATGCCTTCCTTCTCCGCGGCCTGGGCAATCTTCATGCCGTGTTCGTCCGTACCGGTCAGGAACATCACGTCGTAGCCGTCGAGGCGCTTGAACCGGGCCATCGCGTCGGTGGCGATGTACTCGTAGGCATGCCCGATATGCGGCTCGCCGTTCGGGTACGTAATGGCGGTGGTGATGTAGAACGGGGGTTTATCTGGAGACGTCACTCTACGAAGTTACCTTCTCTTGGAGATGGAAAGACCGGACCGGCCGCATATGACGGCCGGTCCGGAGGCATCGGCGGGGTCCACGCCGCCAGGGTTCCCTGGCCGTGGGCCCACAGCCGCCGGGTTCCCTGGCTGAGCTTGCGAAGCTAGGGGGCGGCTGGGGACTTGCGAGGCGAGGGTGGCGGGTGGGGACTAGTTCAATTCAGTCAGCGTATCGCTGAGCCTGACAAGCTCGTGGTCGTGCGAGGCCACCAACACGGCAATCCCGTCACTGGTGGTGTCCTTCAGGATGCTGATGATGCGGTTTGCCGAGGTGCGGTCGAGGCTGGCCGTTGGCTCATCCACCACGAGGACACGGGTGCCCAGGATCAGGGCGCGGGCGATGGCGACACGCTGGCGCTCACCGCCGGAAAGCTGCGCCGGACGGTGGCGCATGCGCCGGCCCAGCCCCACCAGGTCCAGCAGGTCCTTCGCCATTTCAGTGCGCTGCTCCACTTCGCCGTCGGGAACAGCCGGCAACAGCACGTTCTCCAAGGCGCTCATGCCGTCGATCAAGGCACCGCCCTGGTCCACATACCCGATCAGCGCGCGGCGGCGGTCGGCGATTTCGTCGTCGCCCATTTTCTCGAGGGAGTCGCCCTCCCAGAGGACACGGCCCGACGTCGGAAGCGTGAGTCCCGCGCCCACCGTCAGGATGCTGGTCTTGCCTGAGCCGCTTCGCCCGGCGACGCAGTGCATCTCACCGGCGTGCAGGGTCAGGTTGAAATCCTCGACGACGGTCACCGGCTCTGCGCCACCCTTGTCACCGCCGTAGCGGATGGTGATGTTGCTCAACTGGAGGGGCATACCGTGGTCCGCTGCCCGGACGATGGTGTTGGCGCGGGTCTGGAACGACTCGTCGGTGGATTCCGTGGTCGCGGTCAGATCGGGTTCGAGATTGTCAGTCATTTGACCACTTTCGTTGCAATGGGAATCCAGCAAATTACGGCCAACACTCCGGCCAAGGCGGCCCAAAGTGCGGCATAAGGAGCGAGCAACAGGCCCAGGCCCAGCGCCCCCAGGACGCCCAGGATCAGGGCCACGGCTCCGACCAAGGCATTTTCGAAGAATCTGACCTGCCCCAGCATGTCCGGGTTCCAGCCCATGGCCCGCAGCGTGCCGAGCTGCTCGCGCCTGGCCTGGAGTTCGAAGCGACCGGTGACCAAGGTCAGCACGAGGCCCACGAGCACCCCGGAGACCGCCAGGATGACGCTTGGCAGCGCGATGGTGGCGGAGGCGAGCCCGCTGAGGGCACTCGCTCCAGCCGCGCGCGGGATGTCGATGAGCAAGGCGATCAGGGCACCAACGGCCGCCCCGAAGACGCCCACGGCCACGGCCAGCGCCACTGAGCTGAAACGGTGCGTGACCAGTTGGCGGTACGCGAACGTCAGCGGCGAATCCACCGCGATCAGGCGTTCATCGTGTTGGGGTTCCTGGTCGACGACGTCCCGGTGCCGCAATTGCTGGGCCGCGATGTAGGCGGCAGCGCAGTAGATGAACAGCACGGATGCGGAAACAATGACCGTAGCCAGGTTCCAGCTCAGGAGGCTCAGCGCAATGCCTGCCACGGCAACGATCCCCGCACCGATACCGAACTCCTCAAGGACCCAACTGCGGATCTTCCTTTGGGTCCAGCCCATAGCGCGGAGGATCCCCGCCTCGCTGCGTCGCTGGCGGATATAGCTGACGGTGGAAGCGCCTGTCAGGAGTGTGGCCCCGCACAGCGTCAGGAAGAGGAGGGTGATGTTGGTGCCTGTCAGGGAGCCGGAAACGGCATCGGCGGCATCCTGCCGAACCCAGGACTGCTGGACGGTGCCCAGCGCGGATTCCTTGCCGGCGTCGTCCTTCGAGTATCCGGGCACGAAGATGTTGGCGTCTTCACGCGCGGAGCCGGCCACCACTGTGGCTTCGAGCCCCATGTCGCGGATCTGGGCCGCGAGCTTGTCGACCTCCGGTTGGGCTTGCTTCCAGTTGCCTGGCGCGCTGGCGCGGACCCGGATGGCATCGATCACGTTGGCGTTGGAATCGTAACCGCGCGCTGCGGCAAGGCCGTAGTAGTCGGTAATGGCACCGGCAGACTGGCTGACCAAGCCCGTGGCGCTCAGCGAGGGCTTGAGGCCCTTGGCCGCGGTGTCATTGCCCGAAGCGTCCTTCTGGAGCGTCATCGGGGCCGGGTCATAACCGCCCAAGGGCAGCTTGTTGACGTCGCCCGCCGCTTTCTGGACCTGGGCGGGATCAAATGTCCCGTAGACCATCGGCAGTGGGGTAGCGGGCTTCGATCCCGTGGCAAGGTTCTCCCGGTACGAGCGCTCGTCGACCGGCTTGCGCTGGCTCTGGTCCACCATCGCCCCGAAAGCCGATTTCTCGGGAAGCTTGTTGACCGTCACCCAGTCCCCCGGTGTGGCGGACTTGCCGACGGCTCCATTCGCGGAGGTTTCGCCGTCCTTGTACTTGGGTGCCGCGGCGAAGTCGGTGCTCCACTGGGCCGGCTGGTACAGGCCTTGGCTGAAGTTGCCCGTGTTGCCGAGCAACTGGCTGTGGTCCGTGGATCCGGGCCATTCGAGGGCGAAGGGCGACTTTGACACGAACGGCAGGTAGTCCTTGTCCAAGGAACGCGAGACAGTGCCGACGTCGTTGACGACCTTGCCCGAATCATCGATTTCCTGGATCTTGACCGAATACTTCAGATCCAATGAGGTTCCCTGCCGGACGATCAAAGGAATGGCCTGCGAGGCATCGGTGATCTGGCCGGACAGCTTTGCCTGTTGGTACTGGGTCATGAGGGGTGCCCAGTATTTGAGCTTGACGCCCATGAAATCCGGGCCCTGTTCGAGTTCCTGTTGCGTAGGGCTCTTGGCGAAGAGTTGTTCGAAGTAGCGACCGATGGCACCGGCGTTGCGGGTGTCGGCCGGCGGAGCCTTTTGCAGCGGTGCAAGGAAGTCTCCGGCCGAGCCCAACAGGGCGCGTTCAGCTGTCGGATCGACGGCGACGACAGACTCTGTGACCTGGGGAGCCATGGGCAGGGCCACCGAAAGGTTGAAGAGGTTGTGTTCCGAACCACCGGCAGGCGCAGGGAACTTGATGCCGGTCTCCCCTCCCGGGCCGGCGATGCGGATGCTCTTGCCCCCGGCAGTCTGCTGCTCTATGACCTGCCCCTTGCCGAGCGTGCCTTCAGCGCTGGTCTGGAAGAGGGTTTGCTGGGACACTCCATCGGAGCTCACGGCAGTGGCCGTCAGGCGGTACTTTTTGGGCTGCGCGGGAAGGACGGACTCTGGCGCGGGCCAGTTCTTCGAGTCAGTTCCGGTCGGATCTCCAGCGGTGGCCCCACCAGCCAGCCCCGCGTTGTAGCCAAGGTAATCCATGGCATCAAGCCGCGGGGTTTCCAAGTTCTGCGTCACCCGGGAAACGAGGCTGATCGGCGCCGCGACGGACGTACCGCTCAGCCCACGGATCTTCTCGAGTTGCGGGAAGCTGATGCCGCCCTGGCCGTTCGCGATGTCCGGCTGGAGGAGCGCCCCGCCGTCCTTGGTGTCCGCGGACTTGGCCTGGACCAGGATGTCGTACAGGCCGCGTGAGTTCTCATCCACTGTCCGGTTCAGCGCGGCCTGCGACTGGCTCTGGATGAATACGGACAAACACATGGCGACGATCAAAATGGCCGCGGTCAACAGAAGCACGCGGCTTCGGATGAACCTCTGGACGGCGTTCATAGGGCTCCCTGAGTCCTGGATTGCGGGTGTGCACACTGCTGTCCCTGGAACCATGCCGAGGCAATAGGAATCCACCGGGTGCGTGCAAAAGATATTGGCCGGCCTGCCGCCGGTTCCGAATTTCGGACCAAGCCATTGTAGGCAGACCGGCCAATAATATGTGGCCGATGTGAACTGCGGCACACGTTTCTAGCTCAAACGGTTCGGATGCTAGTCCTCCAGGTCGACTTCACGAACCATGTCGGCACCGATGCCGGCCTTGATCGCTTCAAGGACCTGCTGCGGCACCGAAGTGTCGATCGTGAGCAGCGCCAGGACCTGGCCGCCTTCGCTCTGGCGGGCCACCTGCATGCCGCCGATATTGATGTTGTTCATGCCCAGGATGTGGCCGATGGTGCCGATGACACCGGGACGGTCCGCGTAGGAAACAACCACCAAGTGCTCGCTGATCGGGATTTCGACATCGTAGCCGTTGACGCCCACGAGCTTCTGGACCTGCTTGGGCCCGGTGAGCGTGCCGGCTACGGAAATCTGGGAGCCGTCGCTAAGGGCCCCGCGGATGGTCAGGACGTTGCGGTAGTCCTCGGCTTCCGGCGTCGTGATCAGGCGGGTGTTGATGCCGCGCTGCTCGGCGATGACGGGTGCGTTGACGTAGGAGACCTGCTCGGTCACGACGTCGGCGAACACGCCCTTGAGCGCTGCCAGCTCAAGGACCTTCACGTCCAGGCTGGAGATTTCGCCCGCGACCTCGACGTCGATCTGCGTCAGGGATGCATGGGTCAGGGCCGTGAAGATCCGGCCGAGCTTCTCGATCAGCGGGATTCCGGGGCGGACGTCGGAGGCGATCACGCCACCGGCGACGTTGACGGCATCCGGCACGAGTTCGCCGGCGAGGGCGAGGCGCACGGACTTCGCCACGGAGACGCCGGCCTTTTCCTGGGCTTCGTCCGTGGAGGCACCCAGGTGGGGCGTCACGATGACATTGTCCATGCCGAAGAACGGAAGGTCGGTGCTCGGTTCCTTGACGAAGACGTCGATGCCTGCGCCGGCGATCTGTCCGTCTTCCAAGGCCTCGTGGAGGGCTTCCTCGTCGATCAGGCCGCCACGGGCGACATTGACCACATAGGCCGTTTCCTTCATCTTCTTGAAGGCGTCGGCGCCCAGCATGCCCACCGTTTCCGGGGTTTTGGGCATATGGATGGTGATGAAGTCCGACTTCTCCAGCAGCTCGTCCAGGGTGACGAGCTTGACGCCGAGCTGCGCCGCGCGTGCGGAGGTGATGTAGGGGTCGTAGGCGAGGATCTCGGTCTCGAAGCCCTGCAGGCGGGCAGCCACGAGCGCTCCAATGCGTCCGAGGCCGATGATGCCGATCTTCTTCTCGAAGAGTTCGATGCCCGTGTACTTGGAGCGCTTCCACTCGCCGCCCTTCAGGGCGGAACTGGCCTGGGGAATGTGGCGGGCAAGGCTGAGGATGTGGCCGACCGTGAGTTCGGCGGCGGACACAATGTTCGACGTCGGGGCGTTGACCACCATGACGCCGGCCTGGGTGGCGGCCTTGATGTCCACGTTGTCCAGGCCGACGCCTGCACGCGCGATGATCTTGAGGTTCTTGGCTGCGGCAATTGCCTCGGCGTCCACCTGGGTGGCTGAACGCACGAGGATGGCGTCGACGTCGACGATTGCGGAGAGCAGCTGGGACCGGTCCGCACCGTCGGTTTGGCGGATTTCGAAGTCCGGACCAAGGGCCTCGATCGTGGCGGGCGAAAGTTCCTCAGCGAGGAGTACTACTGGTTTGGTGCTAGTCACCGGTGACCTCTTTAGCTCTCTTTTTCAGGTGGGGTTTTGGTGAAACGATTCTTTGACGACGAAGGCCGGACCCGGTATACCGGGTCCGGCCTCCATGCCGGGCGGCTTCATTTCGAGCCTATCCCGAACGGCGTTCTGTGTTGAATTGCTACGGCTCCTGCCGCGGCCTCAACGGGTGCCTTGATTAGCGGGCTGCGGAGCCTTCGACGTAGTCCTCGTCCTGCTGCTGCCAGGAGAACAGGGAACGCAGCTCGCGGCCGACACCCTCGATCGGGTGCTGCTCTGCCTTGGCGCGCAGTTCCTTGAACTCGACTGCACCGTTGTCCTGGTCGTCGATGAAACGCTTGGCGAAAGCGCCGGACTGGATGTCGGCGAGGACGCCGGCCATGTTTTCCTTGACCCGGGGGTCGATGACGCGCGGGCCGGAGACATAGTCGCCGTATTCCGCGGTGTCGGAAACGCTCCAGCGCTGCTTGGCGATGCCGCCCTCCCACATGAGGTCAACGATGAGCTTGAGCTCGTGAAGAACCTCGAAGTAGGCGATCTGCGGCTGGTAGCCGGCTTCGGTCAGGGTCTCGAAGCCGTACTGGATCAGCTGGGAGACGCCGCCGCACAGGACAGCCTGCTCGCCGAAGAGGTCGGTTTCAGTCTCTTCGGTGAAGGTGGTCTTGATGACGCCGGCGCGGGTGCCGCCGATCGCCTTCGCGTAGGACTTGGCCAGTTCCCAAGCGGAACCGGAAGCGTCCTGCTCGACGGCGATGATGTCCGGGATACCGCGGCCGGCTTCGAATTCGCGGCGCACGGTGTGGCCCGGAGCCTTCGGGGCGATCAGGATGACGTCAACGCCCTCGGGCGCCTCGATGTAGCCGAAGCGGATGTTGAAGCCGTGGGCGAAGGCAAGGGCCTTGCCTGCGGTCAGCTTGTCCTTGATGGAGTCGTTGTAGATCGCACGCTGGTGCTGGTCCGGTGCCAGGATCATGATGACGTCGGCCCATTCGGCGGCGTCGGCAACGTTCTTGACCGTGAAGCCTACGTCCTCGGCCTTGGCGATCGACTTCGAGCCTTCCTTGAGCGCGATGACAACCTCGACGCCGGAGTCGCGCAGGTTCAGCGCGTGGGCGTGGCCCTGGGAACCGTAGCCGACAATGGCAACCTTGCGACCCTGGATGATCGACAGGTCTGCGTCGTCGTCGTAGAACATTTCAGTCACTTGCGTAACTCCTCTTGAGTGGTTTTGTAGATATTGTCTGTGGTTCGGTATCGGGCTACTACGCAGTACCTAGGACAGTGCCTAAGCGCTGCGCAAAGCCCTGTCACTCATGGAGCGGGATCCCCGCCCAACGGCCAAGGTGCCGGACTGCACTATTTCGCGGATGCCGAACGGCTCAAGCACTGAAAGCAGCGCTGCGAGCTTTTCCGGGGTACCGGTTGCCTCAATGACCACCGAGTCTGTGGAAACGTCAACCACTGAGGCACGGAACAAGTCTGCAGCTTGGGTGACCTGCAGGCGTGTCGCGGCATCCGCACGTACCTTGACCAGGATGTGGTCACGTTGCACGGAAGATTCTGAAGTCAGCTCGACAATCTTGATCACGTTGATCAGTTTGTTGAGCTGTTTGGTGACCTGCTCGATGAGGTCGCCATCGGCGTCGACGACGACGGTCATCCGGGAAATCCCGGAAACCTCGGTGGGGCCGACGGCCAGGGAGTTGATGTTGAAGGCCCGCCGGGCGAAGAGGCTGGCCACGCGGGTCAGCACGCCGGGCTTGTCTTCGACCAGAACGGACAGTGTGTGGCGGCTCATGGCTAGTCCTCCTCTTCCCATTCCGGGGTCATGTTGCGGGCAACCTGGATCTGGTCGTTCGAGACTCCGGAGGGGACCATCGGCCACACCATGGAGTTCGGGCTGACCACGAAGTCGATGACCACGGGACGGTCATTGATTTCCAAGGCCTTCTGGATGGTGGCGTCGATGTCCTCGTCCCGCTCGCAACGGAACGCGGCACAGCCGTAAGCGTCTGCCAGCTTGACGAAGTCCGGGATACGGACGGTGTCGTGGCCGGTGTTCAGGTCGGTGTTGGAGTAGCGGCCTTCATAGAAGAGGGTCTGCCACTGGCGCACCATGCCCAGCGAGGAGTTGTTGATGATGGCAACCTTGATGGGAATCTTGTTGATGGCGCAGGTGGCCAGTTCCTGGTTGGTCATCTGGAAGCAGCCGTCGCCGTCGATCGCCCAGACCACGCGGTCGGGTTCGCCGACCTTGGCGCCCATGGCTGCCGGCACCGCATACCCCATGGTGCCCGCACCGCCGGAATTCAGCCAGGCGTGGGGACGCTCGTACTTGATGAACTGCGCGGCCCACATCTGGTGCTGGCCAACGCCCGCAACGTAGATTCCTTCCGGACCCGTCAGCGCACCAATGCGTTCGATGACCCGTTGGGGGGCACTGAGTCCGTCTTCCGGTTCGGTCCAACCGAGGGGGTAGGTATCGCGGAGGTTGTTCAGGAACGCCCACCAACCGTCGAGGTCCGGAGTGCCGGATTGTTCGAAAGCGGTCCGGACGGCCTCGCTCAATTCCGGAATGATTTCCTTGACGGAACCCACGATCGGAACGTCTGCCACGCGGTTCTTGGAGATCTCCGCGGGGTCGATGTCCGCGTGGATGATCTTTGCATGCGGAGCGAAGGTGCTCAGGACACCCGTCACCCGGTCATCGAAGCGCGCACCAAGGGTGATCAGCAGATCGGACTGCTGCAGTGCGGTCACCGCGGAAACCGTGCCGTGCATGCCGGGCATGCCGACGTGCTGGGGGTGGGAATCCGGGAACGCGCCGCGGGCCATGAGTGTGGTCACCACGGGCGCTCCGGTGAGCTCCGCGAGTTCGCGCAATTCGGCCGAAGCATGCGCCTTGACCACTCCGCCACCCACGTACAGCACGGGCTTGCTTGCCGCGGCGATCAGCCGGGCAGCCTCGCGCACCTGCTTGTTGTGGCCGCGGACCACCGGACGATAGCCCGGCAAATCGATCTTGGGCGGCCAGGAGAAGGTCATGGTGCCCTGCTGGGCGTTCTTGGCGATGTCCACCAATACGGGACCGGGACGCCCGGTGCTTGCAAGGTGGAAAGCCTCGGCCATGACATGCGGAATGTCGTTGGGATCCGTCACCAGGAAGGAGTGCTTGGTGATCGGCATGGTGATGCCGACGATGTCCGCTTCCTGGAAGGCATCCGTGCCAATGACAGAAGCCGATACCTGGCCGGTGATGGCCACGAGCGGCACGGAGTCCATGTGGGCATCCATGATGGCGGTAACGAGGTTGGTGGCACCGGGGCCCGAGGTGGCGATGCAGACGCCAACCCGTCCGGTAACCATGGCGTAGCCTTGGGCTGCGTGGCCGGCTCCCTGTTCGTGACGGACCAGGACGTGATTCATCTTGGAGGCCATCAAAGGGTCATAGGTGGGGAGGATCGCGCCACCGGGCAAACCAAAAATATCGTCCACGCCGAGTTCTTCGAGCGAGCGGACAATAGCTTCCGAGCCGGTCATCACCGTTGGGGGTACAACGTTGTTCGGCCCGAGTACAGGAGAGAGAGTTGCAGCATTGTCGACGACGGCGTCTGCCGGACGGTCGACCTTTTCCGGAGCTTTGGGGGCTCCAGCGGACTTTGCAGCCATCAGCGAGGGGCTGATCGGCGATCCTTTGCTCATCGGACTCTTCCTTTGGGGATCTTCAATTAGTGAAAGTTACTGCTTGGGTACTGCGTTCATGCGGTTGTTGCTAAATGCGCCGTCCCCTGTGGGAAATAAAAAAACCCCTCAGCCTTGCGGCTCTTCGAGGGGTTGCGCGTGACGGTTCGTTACCAGTCGGGCTAGGAAGCCACGCGCTTGGTAAGTACGACAGTGCCCACGGTGGCGCCGACAGTAACGAATGCGATCATGCGTTCAGTGTTCCCTCTTTGTGAGATAAGTGTCAAACGGTGAAGATCTCATCTCACTATGTGGACCCCATTGTCCACGGGTTGGTCCTACCCCCACCCTCCGGCGTGAACGCCGTCCGGCCGGGGCCCCTCGGACCAGCCCTTATTAAGCCCTGCCGCATTAAGCCCTGCCGCCTCCAGCGGCCTTGTCACCGCTGGAGGCATGGGGTACTTAGCGTCAACCGCAATAGGCGCCTGTGGAGGCGCTGTGGACCAGCTTGGCGTACTTGGCCAGGACGCCCTTGGTGAATTTGGCCGGGAGGGGCTCCCAGCCGATCTTGCGGGACTCGAGTTCGGCTTCGTCCACCAGGAGGTCGAACGAACGGGCGGCAATGTCCACGCGGATCTTGTCGCCGTCCTTGACGAAGGCGATGGGTCCGCCGTCGACGGCTTCAGGCGCAACGTGCCCGATGCAGAGACCGGTGGTACCTCCGGAGAAGCGGCCATCGGTCAGCAGGAGAACATCCTTGCCGAGGCCCGCGCCCTTGATGGCGCCGGTGATGGCGAGCATCTCACGCATGCCCGGGCCGCCCTTGGGACCTTCGTAACGGATCACGACGACGTCTCCGGCCTTGATCTCGCCCTTGTCCAAAGCGTCGAGTGCACCCTGCTCGCGTTCGAACACGCGCGCGGTTCCTTCGAAGACATCGGCGTCGAAGCCGGCACTCTTCACGACGGCACCTTCCGGGGCCATGGAACCGTGCAGGATGGTGATCCCGCCGGTCTTGTGGATCGGGTTGTCCAGCGCACGCAGGATCTTGCCGTCGAGATCCGGCGGGTTGATGGAGGCCAGGTTCTCGGCGAGGGTCTTGCCCGTGACCGTCAGGCAGTCGCCGTGCAGCAGGCCGGCGTCGAGCAGCGCCTTCATGATGACCGGCACGCCGCCGATCTTGTCCACGTCGGTCATGACATAGCGGCCGAAGGGCTTCAGGTCACCCAGGTGCGGGATCTTGTCGCCGATGCGGTTGAAGTCGTCCAGGGTCAGTTCGACCTCGGCTTCACGGGCGATCGCGAGCAGGTGCAGGACGGCGTTCGTGGAACCACCGAAGGCCATGGTGACGGCGATGGCGTTCTCGAACGCCTTCTTGGTCATGATGTCCCGGGCGGTGATGCCGAGGCGGAGCAGGTTGACCACTGCCTCGCCGGACTTGCGGGCAAAGTCATCACGACGGCGGTCTGCGGAGGGCGGGGCTGCCGAGCCCGGGAGTGACATGCCGAGGGCTTCGCCGATGCACGCCATGGTATTCGCCGTGTACATACCGCCGCAGGCGCCTTCACCCGGACAGATCGCGCGTTCGATGCGATCCAGGTCACCCTTGCTCATCTTGCCGGCAGCACACGCGCCCACGGCTTCGAAGGCGTCAATGAGGGTGACTTCCTTCTCGGAGCCGTCCTCGAGCTTGACCCAGCCCGGCATGATGGAACCGGCGTAAAGGAAGACGCTGGCGAGATCCAGGCGGGCGGCTGCCATCAGCATGCCGGGGAGGGACTTGTCGCAACCGGCTAGCAGGACGGAACCGTCGATGCGCTCAGCCTGCATGACGGTTTCAACGGAGTCGGCAATGACTTCGCGCGAAACAAGGGAGAAGTGCATGCCTTCGTGGCCCATGGAAATGCCGTCCGAAACGGAGATGGTGCCAAACTGCATCGGGAACCCACCGCCGGCGTGAACGCCTTCCTTGGCGCCCTGGGCGAGTCGGTTCAGCGAGAGGTTGCACGGCGTAATTTCGTTCCACGAGCTCGCGACGCCGATCTGGGGCTTGGCGAAGTCGTCATCGCCCATGCCGACGGCCCGGAACATGCCTCGCGCGGGGGCGGCATGGATGCCGTCCGTTACGACCCGGCTGCGTGGCTTGATGTCCGGCTGGTTGTCTGTCGCAATTGGGGTGTGGTCACTCATGGGCACGAGTCTATGACTCTTGGACTGTGGCCAACGAACATGATCAGCGGTTAACGAGAATTCAGCGCTATTTCATTCAATATTTCATTCAAATAATGGACGGTCGTCTCGATATGTGAGATATCGGTCCCATTATCGGCTGCATCTCCGGCCGACAGGATCGCGCGAGTCCTAAAGGCCGCGAATCGATTGACTAACCTAGACAGCCTCGTGACGCGGACGTAACGTCAAATCACGACAACTGCGCCACTCGAACAGAAGGGCTCCACCCATGGAATGGTTGATCACGGTCATCGTCATCGTGTTGATCGTCGCGATTGTCTGGTGGCTCTTGAGCCGCAACCGCGCGAAGTCTTCCTCCGGCGTCATGGCTCCGTCCTCACCCTCGCCGACCGTTTCCTCTCCACAGATGGACGTCACAGCAGCCGCCTTGACGGGTTCGGCCCCTTTGGTGGCAGCGGCCGCGACCGCCGAACAAAACTTGGCCGAGTCGCGCGCGGCCGCACCCGAAGCCGAGCCCGAGCCGGAGCCGGAACCCGAGCCGGAAGCGGCAACCGAGGCGGGCGGCGTCGACGTCGACGACTGGGAGCGCCCTGTCCCTCCCCTCGAAACCGGAATGGCCGCCGAGGAAGAGTCCCCGGCGACCGGAGCCTCGGTGGAGGAGCCCGTGTTCGAGGAGCCCACGCTCTCGGAACCCGTGCTGTCCGAGGAGACGGTTTCCGAAGCCGCGGTTTCCGAGGACGCCGGGACGGTTTCCGCCGAGCCTGAACTTGAAGGGGGCGTGACGGCCGACGACGTTACGGCGGCCGACGCCGGACCCTCTGTTCCGGCCGCTACCGGCGTTCCGGCGTCGTCGGGCACCGAACCAGCCACCCCGGAACAGTTGGCCGATAGCGCCGAGTGGGAAGCGACCTGGAGCGAAGGCGGCGCACCTGTGCCCCCCGCTCCGATTCACCACCGCGAGTACACCGACGCCCATGCTCCCACGCTTCCCGGTGCGGAATCCGCCGCTGCGGAGGCAGCCGACGCTGCTGCGGAAGGGGTGCAAGAAGACCGGACCGAAACTCTCGCGGTCTCGACGCCTGAGTCAACCACCCCAGCCGAGGATTCAACCGGCGCGCCGCCGTTGGGCGGGCATCTCGCCGCCGAGCAGCCGTACGGTGAAGGCTCGGCCGCGGCCGGCGCGGACGGGAGCGGCCCAGATGGCTACACCGTCAAAGGCAACGCGGACACCATGACCTACCACGATGAAGACAGCCCGTCCTACGACGAAGTCAAGGCGGAGGTCTGGTTTATTTCGAGCGCCCACGCCGAGGCAGCAGGTTTCCGGCCGCCTCGCAGGAACCGCCGCTGAGGGCCCCAGGGACCTGAAGCCCCAGGGCACGGGCCTGGAACTCATGAATCAGGCAAAGGCGGGATCGGGGAGCATTCTCCGGTCCCGCCTTGCACTTGTCCGGACTGTGACAGCGGTGGCATGCCTCGCGGCCTTGCTGCTGAGCGCTTGCACAGGGGGCACCCCCGGACCAGGGCCTACGTCGTCCGCGAGCCAATCACGCGCGGCCCAGCCCCCCGGCACCCAAGGCAGCGGACCGGAGTTGCTTCGGAAGCTTGACCTCAATCTGACAATCCCGTGGTCCATCGTGTTCCTCGACGACGGCACTGCGATCATCTCCGAACGGGACACCAAGCTCGTCAAATCGGTCAGGAATGATCGGGCCACGACGGTCGGCGAGTTTCCCGGCGTCGTACCCGGCGGCGAAGGCGGCCTGTTGGGGCTGGCACTCTCCCCGGCATTCGCCAGCGACCGGCTGCTCTACGCCTATTTCACCGGCGAATCGGACAACAGGATTTCGCGCACCCGCCTTGAGCAGGCTGCGGACGGGCGGTTGAGCCTCGGCACACCCGAAGTCATCTTCGCCGGCATTCCGAAAGCATCGACCCACAATGGCGGGCGCATCCGCTTCGGCCCGGATGGGTTCCTCTATGTCGGCACGGGAGATGCGCAGCACCCGGAGCAAGCACAGGACCGCAATGCGCTTGGCGGCAAGATCCTGCGGCTTACCCCCGAGGGGAAGCCGGCGCCGGGCAACCCGTTCGGCAACAACCCGGTCTACAGCTACGGACACCGCAATGTGCAAGGGCTGGCCTGGGACAGCTCGGGAAGGCTCTGGTCGAGCGAATTCGGACCCGATGTCAACGACGAACTCAACCTCATCGAAGCGGGCGGCAACTACGGTTGGCCACAAGTGACCGGGGCGCCCGGCCGCGCCGGTTACATCGATGCCAAGGTGGTCTGGCCGTCGACGGCGGATGCCTCGCCGAGCGGGCTCGAAATCGTGAACGGAACTGCGTTCACGTGCGCGCTGCGCGGGCAGCGTTTGTGGACGGTACCGCTGAGCGGAGAAACGGCGGGGAATCCCGTGGCATACCTCACAGCCCAGTACGGACGACTAAGGGACGTGTCCCATGCTCCGGACGGCACACTTTGGGTCCTCAGCAACAACCAAAACCCTGATTTTGCGCTGGTCCTGAAGGCTGCCAGCTAGGGGCGAGCAGGACGCCCACGCCGATTTCACACTTCGGCAAGTGTCGTGTAGAGTTACATGTCGTTGCGGAGATCAACGAGGGAAGAAAAGCCCCCAGCTGATCGAAATCGACAAATGCACCTCTAGCTCAATTGGCAGAGCAATTGACTCTTAATCAATGGGTTCCGGGTTCAAGTCCCGGGGGGTGCACCAAAGGGAAGAACCCTTGAGCGGCAGCGGCCGCTCAAGGGTTATTTCTTTGCATCGCGGCAACAAACAATTGCACCTCTAGCTCAATTGGCAGAGCAATTGACTCTTAATCAATGGGTTCCGGGTTCAAGTCCCGGGGGGTGCACCAAAGGGAAGATCCCTGGATGGCTGAATGGCCGTCCAGGGATCTTTTTGCTTTTCGGCAGGCTTCACCCAGGCCGGGCCGGGGCACCGGAGCGAGCTGCGGAAGCTTAGTTGGAAACTTCGCCCGGGGCCGCGCCTGAATCCACTGCGGCCACAATGTCACTTACAACAGCCGAGGAATGGTTGTTCGCCAGTTCGCGTACGAGTGCTTGGAGTTCCCGCCGCAGTTTGGCCGTGTCCACCGGCACAGGTGCAAGCACTTCGCGTTCCAACTGCGTGGCTAGCCCGAGGGTGCGCTCCCCCGCTTCGGTCAAACTGACCACTTGGCTACGGCGGTCGGAAATGCTGCGGGCGCGGCTGACGTGGCCGTGGGTCTCCAGCCTGGTAAGCGTCTTCCCCATTGTCTGCGCCTGAACCCGGACAATCTGTGCGAGCATCGACTGGGTGGTCGGTCCGTTGACGGCAAGAACTTCCATGACAATGACCCCGGCATGGGTCAGATCCATACCGCGCAGTTTCTCGTTCCAGGCATGCTCCACGAGGCGCGCGGCCGTGGAGAGCAGGCGCCCGGTGGGCCACCGTTCCATATCAGGCATAAGGGCCAGTATATAGACCGCCCGGCGCAGATCAGGCCGGGGTTCAATTCGTGAAGCGGCCAACTCGTCACTAAGCTGAGTGGTCGCGGACGCTAGCAAGGAGCACAAATGGCTGAACGACTCATTCCAGGCGACACTGCCCCGGACTTCACCCTCAAGGACCACACGGGTCGCGAAGTCAGCCTGGCCTCGCACCGTGGCCGCAATACGGTCATCTATTTCTACCCCGCGGCTTCCACACCGGCATGCGCCAAGCAGGCCTGCGACTTCCGCGACTCCCTCGCGACCCTCCAGGCTGCCGGTTACGACGTCCTTGGCATCTCTCCGGACACCGTGAAGGATCTGGAAAAGTTTGTGGCCGAAGAGTCACTGACGTTTCCCCTTCTGTCCGACGAAGGGCACCAGGTCGCTGACGCCTATGCGGCTTGGGGCGAAAAGAAGAACTATGGGCGCACGTACCAAGGCCTGATCCGCTCAACGATAGTGGTGGATCCGGACGGCAAGGTGGTCGTGGCCCAGTACAACGTGCGGGCCACCGGCCATGTCGCAAAACTGCGCAGGGACCTCAAACTCGATTAGTAGGCACCGCGCGGCCGCGTAGGCGAGGCTGGAACGGCTGATGCAAAACCGCGGGTACAATAGAGGCCGGTATATGACCGGGGCAGGGTAACCTGAATCCCGGTCCGGGTACCAGCACCAGCGCGAGTGGTGAAATTGGCAGACACGCAGGATTTAGGTTCCTGTGCCTTCGGGCGTGGGGGTTCAAGTCCCCCCTTGCGCACATTCAGGAAGTGCCCCGGTCATTGGCCGGGGCACTTCCGTTTCCAGCCGGGACTCAGGGCCCTGAACTAGACTGGACTGCGGTCCGGCTGCCGCGGGCCCCAGCCCGTCCAACTGCCTTGAGGGGACAAGAGTGGTAAGCAGCAAGCTTCGCCGAGTCACGCTACAAATCGGCGCAGGCCTTCTGGCCGTGGCCTTGACTTCGTGCACGGTAAGTCCTGGACCGGTACCGTCCACATCGGCCGCAGGCGGCGCTCCGGCGGAGCCGAGCAAGACCTTCAACTTTGGCACCCCGTCGATGCCCCTTGGCCTGGATCCCGCCCTGACGAACGACTCCGAGGCGTATCGCATCACGCGGCAAGTGATGGAGGGCCTCGTGGGAGTCGACTCGTCCACCGGCCAACCGACTCCCCTGCTGGCCACGTCCTGGTCGCAAGGGAATGACGGACTCAGCTACGACTTCACGTTGCGGTCGAAGGTCACCTTCCACGATGGAACCGCCTTTGACGCCGCCGCTGTCTGCGGCAACTTCAACCGTTGGTTCAACTTCCCGGCAAGCGTGCGTCAGCAGGCACCGGGCATCGCATTCAAGAGCGTCTTCAAATCCTTCTCGGACGACGCTTCGCTTTCGCTCTTCAAGAACTGCAAGGTTGTCTCTCCCGACCACGTCCAAATCAACCTGACCAAGCCCTTCACGGGCTTCCTGCAGGCCTTGACGCTGCCGGCGTTCGCAATGTCGTCCCCGAAAGCGTTGGCCGACGGCAATGCCAACGTCCTGGACAGGAAACTGTCAGGACAACCGGCGTCGGCATACGCCTCCCACCCCGTGGGCACGGGCCCCTACGTTTTCTCCTCCTGGGGCAAGGACCGCATCACGCTCACCAGCTACAAGGGCTACTGGGGCGACCGCGGAGAGATAGCCACGGTCAACTTCATTCCGTTCGACTACCCGCAGGCCCGGCTCCAGGCCCTGCTCGCCGGAACCATCGACGGATACGACCTTGTCACCGCCGGCACCTTCGACCAACTGGTCAAGAAGGGCATGCAAATTGTCCAACGGGATCCGTTCTCCGTGATGTACCTCGGGATGAACGAGTCCGTGGCGCCCCTCCAGAACCTTGGGGTGCGCCAGGCAATCGAGATGGCCATCGACAAAGACACCCTCATCCACAAGTTCTTCATCGACAACACCTCACCGGCGTCCCAATTCGTTCCCCCCAAGCTAAGCGGCTTCAACAACAACGCACCGTCCTTGGGATACGACCCGGACAAGGCCAAGCAGCTGCTCGCCAAGTCCGGCTATAAAGGCGAGGAACTCAAGTTCTACTATCCGCTCAACGTCACGCGTGCCTACCTTCCCACTCCGGAGAAGATCTACGCGGAGATCAGCGCAGAGCTCACCGCCATCGGGCTGAACATCAAGCCCGTACCGGTGAATTGGGATGACGGCTACCTCCAGAAGGTCCAGTCCCCGGGTGACCATGCGCTCCATTTGCTCGGTTGGAATGGCGCCTACTCTGACCCGGACAATTTCGTGGGCACCCTCTTCGGAGAGAACAACGGCGAGTTCGGCTACAGCGATCCACAGGTGTTCTCAAAGATCGACCGGGCCCGGGGACTCCCCGACGGCGCCGACCGCAACTCCCAGTACCAGACCATCAATGCCCAGATCGCTGCGACCGTCCCTGCAGTACCCATCGCTTTCCCAATCTCGGCTTTGGCCCTTTCCGACCGCGTCGAGAAGTACCCTGCGTCGCCTGTCTTAAACGAAGTTTTTACAAACGTTCGCCTGAAGTCTTGACGTCCCGCCGCAATTTCAGTTATGTGCCCACGCGGGGATATTCTGTGACAGCCAGTGCCGCCGCTATCGGAGATAGATCGTGACCTTCATTTCCAAGACACACCACGCTGACGTCGTCCTTATTGGGGGCGGGATCATGAGCGCAACCCTGGGTGCGTTCATCAAGCAACTCGAACCCAGCTGGACCATCTCCCTCTTTGAGCGACTCGACGAAGCCGGCCTGGAAAGCTCCGGACCGTGGAACAACGCGGGAACCGGGCATGCAGCGCTCTGTGAGCTTAATTACTCGCCCGCAGCGAAGGACGGCTCGGTTGACCCGTCCAAGGCCCTCCACATCAACGAGCAATTCCAGCTCTCCCGCCAGTTCTGGTCCCACCTTGTGGACAATAAGTTGATCGGCTCCCCCAAGGGCTTCATCAACACCGTTCCCCATATGAGCTTCGTCATCGGCGACAAGCACGCAGACTTCCTCAAGACCCGCTACGAGGCACTCAAGCCCAAAACGCTCTTCCGCAGCATGGAATACACGGAAGACCAGGCACAGATCGCCAAGTGGGCCCCGTTGATCGTCAAGGGCCGCGACGCCAAGCAGCGCGTTGCCGCCACCCGCGCAGCGGAAGGCACCGACGTCGACTTCGGCGCTTTGACCCGCGAGCTGACCGGCTACCTCGCCGACAACGGCGTTGAAGTCAACTATGGCCACGACGTCACCAACGTGAGCAAAGCCTCCGACGGCGGTTGGGACCTTTCGCTCAAGCACCCCGCTTCCGGCGAGCACGGCCAGATCCACGCCAAGTTCGTCTTCGTCGGCGCCGGCGGTGGAGCACTCCACCTGCTCCAGGCATCGGGCATCCCGGAAAGCAAGGGCTACGGCGGTTTCCCGGTGTCAGGGCAGTTCTTCCGCTGCACCGACGAGGCCATCGCCGGCCAGCACAGCGCCAAGGTTTACGGCCAGGCCTCCGTGGGCGCCCCGCCCATGTCCGTGCCGCACCTTGATACCCGCTACGTTGACGGCAAGCGTTCACTTCTTTTCGGCCCGTACGCCGGTTTCTCCACCAACTTCCTCAAGACGAGCAGCTACCTTGACCTGCCGCTGTCCATCCGCCCCAGCAACATCATCCCGATGCTTGCGGTGGCCAAGGACAACATGGACCTGACTGCGTACCTGATCAAGGAAGTGGCCAAGCGCCACGACGCCAAGGTGGAGTCCCTCCGCGAGTACTACCCCCAGGCCGACGGCGGCAACTGGGAGCTCATCACCGCAGGCCAGCGGGTGCAGATCATCAAGAAAGACTCCAAGAAGGGCGGAGTGCTGCAGTTCGGCACCGAAGTCATCACGGCTCGTGACGGCTCCATCGGAGCACTGCTCGGCGCATCTCCCGGCGCATCCACCGCCGTCCCCATCATGATCGAGATGCTCCAGCGGTCCTTCCCGAAGAACTTCAAGGGCTGGCAGTCCAAACTCAAGGAAATGATGCCCGGCTACGGCGTCAAACTGAACGACAATCCGGAACTTGCGGCCGAGCTGGAAGCGAGCACCTCCCGTTCTCTCCAACTTGAGCCTGCAAACGCCGTCCAGCACTAGCAACCGTCCGGGCTGCGGCCGGTTCGAGACAAGAAACAGACCGTAGATCCCAGGAGACAGTGCAATGTTCCGTCTGGCAAAACTTTCACTGGCGAACAGGGCACTGATCGCGCTGATCACCGTCTTCGCGGCGGTGTTCGGCGTGATCACCATGTCGTCCCTCAAGCAGGAGCTCATTCCTTCGATCGAGTTCCCGCAGATCTCAGTGATCACGGCCATGCCGGGCGCGTCACCGGAAGTTGTCGACAAGCAACTCAGCCGCCCGCTCGAAACAGCGCTGAACAGTGTCGAGGGCCTGGAATCGACCACGTCGACGTCGCGGAATGGTGTTTCGCAGATCACCATGGTGTTTACGTACGCTTCGAACCTGGACCGCGCACGGAACCAGATCGATCGCGCCATCTCCAACGCCAAGCGCGTGCTGCCCGCCGACGTCGAGCCCCGGTCTTTTGCGGGCAGCATCAGCGACTTCCCGATCGTGTACCTGGCAGTGTCTTCGGACAAGCCCCTCAGTGAGCTGAATACAGACCTGCAGCGCTTGAGCGTGCCCCGACTCCAGAAACTGGATGGGGTCCGCAGCGCCGACGTGACAGGTGGAGCCACGCAGCACATCCTGATCCAGCCCAAAGCCCAGGCCATGGCCGCGAACGGCGCCACAGTCCAGTCGCTCACGAGCGCCCTCAAGAACAACGGGACGCTGGTCCCGGCCGGAACCATCGATGATCAGGGCAAGACTCTCTCCCTGCAGATCGGCAGCCCCGTGGACTCCCTCGACGTCATCAAGGGCCTGCCGCTTACCGGGGCGAAGGCCGGTACCACAATCGGCGGCGTTGCCGACGTGAGCATCCAGGACGACGCCGCAACCTCGATTACCCGGACCAACGGGAAGCCGACGCTCGCCCTGTCCATCACGAAAAAGCCCGACGGCGACACGGTCGCCATTTCGCACGCCGTCAAGGATTCCATTCCGCAGATGGAAGCCGAACTCGGCTCCAATGCGCACTTTACGCCGGTGTTCGACCAAGCCCCGTACATCGAAAAATCCATCAAGGACCTCACCACGGAAGGCCTTCTTGGACTTGGCTTCGCGGTGGCGGTCATCCTTGTGTTCCTGATGTCCGTGCGCTCCACGCTCGTGACGGCCGTCTCCATTCCGTTGTCGCTCCTGATCACGTTCATTGGAATATCGGCGACCCACTACTCGCTCAACATCCTCACCCTCGGCGCGTTGACCATCGCGATCGGCCGCGTGGTGGACGACTCGATCGTGGTGATCGAGAACATCAAACGGCACCTCAGCTACGGCGAGCACAAGCTCGGGGCCATCCTCAATTCCATCCGCGAAGTTGCCGGCGCCATCACAGCGTCCACCCTCACCACGGTTGCCGTCTTCCTGCCGATCGCCTTTGTGGGCAACCTGGCGGGCGAATTGTTCCGGCCCTTCGCCCTGACGGTGACCATCGCACTGTTGTCCTCGTTGCTCGTCTCCCTCACCATCGTTCCGGTCCTGGCTTACTGGTTCCTCAAGTCGCCGTCGCCGGCCGCGGACGCGGAGGACGTGCGTGCCGCGGAAGACACCCGAACCAAGGCACACGAGGCCGAGCAGCGCAGCCGCCTGCAGCGCGGGTATTTGCCCATCCTGCTCAAAACCCAGAAGCACCCGGTCATGACGATCGTCGCCGCCGTCCTGGTGTTGGGCGGAACCGCTGCCATGTCCCCGCTGCTCGCCACGGACTTGCTCGGTGACTCCGGCCAGAACAGCATGACCGTGCGCCAGCCTGGCGCAGACCGGCGAAGCCGCGGCGCAAGTGGAATCGGTCCTCCGCGGGATCGACGGCATCAAGGACGTCCAGGTCACTTCGGGCAACGCCCAAACGGGTTTCGCCGCGCTCACCTCAAGTGGCGCTTCCAACTCGACGTTCACCGTGGTGACGGACGACAAGGCTGACCAGCAGAAACTGCAGGACACGGTCCGGTCCCGGCTCGCGGGCGCCGCGGCTGCCGGGAAGGTCACTGTTGGCGCGCAGCAAGGTGGTCTGGGCACCTCTTCCAGTGTGGACATCACCATCAACGCCGCCAACTCGGCGGATCTCAAGACCGCGAGCGACGCCGTGGCGAAAGCCATGGACGGCGTGCCCGGGAGCGCCGAGGTAGCCACCAACCTGGATGCCAGCCAGTCCGTGGTCCAGGTGAAGGTCGATCGCGCCAAGGCCGTCGCCGCCGGGCTGAACGAGGAGCAAGTTGCCGGCGTCCTGGCGTCCACGGTCAGCCCCATCCCCGCAGGCACTGTCCGCATCGACACCACGGACTTCCCGGTGCAGATCGGCGAAGGCACGCACTTCACCAGCATCGCCGACGTCAGGGGCATCAATCTCCCGACGCCGGCCGGGCCCGTCCCGCTGTCGAGCATCGCGTCGGTGGAGCAAGTGGACACTCCGGTATCCATCACCAGCAGCAACGGCCAGCGGAGCGCGAAGGTGACCGTCACGCCGTCGGGCTCCAACCTTGGTGCCGTCAGCACGGCAGTCAGTGAACGGCTCGCCTCCGTGCAGCTGCCGGCAGGCGTTACCGCTACGATCGGCGGCGCCACGTCGCAGCAGGCGGACTCGTTCCGGCAGCTCGGCCTCGCGCTCCTGGCAGCCGTCGCCATTGTCTACGTCATCATGGTGGCCGCGTTCAAGTCCCTCATCCAGCCCCTCATCCTCTTGGTGTCCGTGCCTTTTGCGGCAACGGGCGCCATCGCTTTGCTCCTGGTCACGGGTGTTCCGCTCGGACTGCCTTCCCTGATCGGCATGCTGATGTTGGTGGGAATCGTCGTGACCAATGCGATCGTCCTGATCGACCTCATCAACCAGTACCGCAAACCACACGATGGCCGCCCGGGAATGAGCGTGGCGGATGCCATCACCCACGGCGCCAGGCAGCGGCTGCGCCCGATCCTCATGACGGCGCTTGCTACCGTATTCGCGCTGACGCCCATGGCTTTGGGCCTCACGGGCGGCGGCGGGTTCATTTCCCGCCCGCTCGCGATCGTTGTCATCGGTGGCCTTGTTTCGTCCACGGCTTTGACGCTTGTCCTGGTGCCCGTCCTCTACAAGCTGGTCGAGGGCCGTCGGGAGAAGAAGTCGCTGCTCAGGGCACTCACGCAACGCCCCGACGTCGTGAAGGACGGCATCGCCGGCCATGGCGCGGGCGACCACTTGGACTGGACCACCGGAATGATTCCCAAAGTCTCGGGCCGCCGATCCACTTCCAGCCCCGCCGAGTAGGGCGACACACCGGGAACAAAATGATGCCGTACCCTGTTGCAGGCAGTGATACATGCAAATGCATCTATTTTAGGATAGACTGTTGGCAGAGCCCGGACACCAATCGGGCAGGCAGAAAGGTACATCATGGAGATCGGCGTATTCAGCGTCAGCGACATCACCACTGACCCCACCACGGGCCACACCCCCACGGAGAACGAGCGCATCAAGGCCGCCGTGGCCATCGCCAAGAAGGTCGAAGAGATCGGCATGGACGTCTATGCGATCGGCGAGCACCACAACCGCCCCTTCTTCTCATCGTCCCCCACCACCACACTGGCGTACATCGCAGCGCAGACTGAACGCATCACGCTGTCGACGTCCACCACGCTGATCACCACGAACGATCCTGTCAAGATCGCCGAAGACTTCGCGATGCTCCAGCACCTGGCGGATGGTCGAGTGGACCTCATCATGGGCCGCGGCAACACCGCCCCCGTCTACCCCTGGTTCGGCAAGAACATCCAGGACGGGATCGAGCTCGCTATCGAGAACTATTCCCTGCTGCGCAAGCTCTGGGATGAGGACACCGTCAATTGGAGCGGCAAGTACCGCACCCCGCTGCAGAACTTCACCTCCACGCCCCGCCCGCTCGACGGCGTCGCGCCCTTCGTCTGGCACGGCTCCATCCGCAGCCCGCAGATCGCGGAACTTGCCGCCTACTACGGCGACGGCTTCTTCGCCAACAACATCTTCTGGCCCAAGGAGCACTACCAGCAGCTGATCGGCCTGTACCGCGAACGGTATGAGCACTACGGCCACGGCAACGCTGACCAGGCCATCGTGGGCCTCGGCGGGCAGTTCTTCATGCGCAAGAACTCCCAGGACGCCGTGAAGGAGTTCCGCCCCTACTTCGACAATGCACCGGTGTACGGCCACGGTCCCTCGCTCGAGGACTTCACGTCCCAGACGCCGCTGACCGTCGGCAGTCCACAGGAAGTCATCGAAAAGACCCTGACTTTCCGCGAGTACTTCGGCGACTACCAGCGCCAACTGTTCCTGGTGGACCACGCCGGCCTGCCGCTCAAGACCGTCCTGGAGCAACTGGATCTCTTCGGCGAAGAAGTCCTGCCGGTCCTGCGCAAGGAATTCGAGGACCGCAAGCCGGCCCACGTCCCTGACGCGCCCACCCATGCATCCCGGTTGGCAGCCTCCGTGATCGCCTCGGCCAAGGACGACGCAGCCGATGCTGTCAGTGGCGGCGTAGGGCGGACCCCGTGACCACCACGGCGCCCACCTCGTCCGCCGTGCGCCTCGCCGCCGAAACCTGGGAGTCCTTGTTCCGCTCCCAGGTGGCGGTGATGCGCCGGCTCCAGGCCGGGCCGGCCTTCAAGAAGTTGCCCATCAAGGAGTATGACGTCCTGTTCACTCTGTCCCGCTGCCCCACGGGCAAGCTGCGGCTGAACGAGATCAACGATCACGTCCTGCTCAGCCAATCCAGCCTGAGCCGGCTGGTTGACAGGCTGGAGAAGCGTGGGCTCGTGGAGCGCAGCATCGCTCCCGACGACGGCCGCGGGATCCTGCTGGGGCTCACCTCGGCCGGGCAGGAACTACAGAAGGAGATCGGCCGCGAGCACGTCCGCGACATCGCCGAACTTGTGGCGCCGGCCCTGACGGCCGACGAACAACGTGAGCTTCTGCGCCTGACGGATAAGCTGCAAGCGTTCGTCGCAAGCAAATAGCCGCGCGAGAACTAGCGGAGGACGACGAGCTTTGCCGGATCCTCATCCGGCAGCTCGTCGGCCACCACAGCGGTGACCTTCAAGCTCTTCAACGACAGGCTGCCGCCCACCGTGGACAGGAACGCGGTGTCCGAGGAATCGCGTCCGGCGGTGATGCGCAGCATGGATTCGCGCGGGGCCAGGCCTGTGGGATCGATCACGTACCAGGTTCCGTCGATGTGGGCCTCAGCCACGGCGTGGAAGTCCATGGGGCTCAACCCGGGCGCATAGACCGCCGCGAGCCGGGCGGGGATGTCTTTGGAGCGCAGGAGGGCAATGGCAAGGTGGGCGAAATCCCGGCAAACACCTTTGCGGTGCAGGAGCGTTTCCACCGCTCCATCCGTTCCCCGCGAGGAACCGCTGATGTACCGGAGTTCATCGTGGACCCAGTTCCGGACTGCCTGCAATAGCTCCTCGCCGTGCAGACCGCCGAACTCGGCATACGACGTCGGAAGGAGTCGATCGGACTCGGCATAGCGGCTGGGGCGCACATAGCGGATGAGCTCCATCCGGGAGGACTCATCCGGGACACCAAAACCTTCCACCGAGGCACGGTAGTCAACCGTTACTTCGCTCGGTTCGGCGAACTCCATGTAGTGGAAACGCCCACCGTGATGGTCCGTCAGCTCGGTGAGCGGAACAGCTTCGCCTTCCACCGTGACTGACAGCTCTTCGGTCAACGAGTCGTAGCCTGGATTGCTGGCCACGGCGATCGCCATTGCCACCTTGGTGTTGGCGACGGTCTTGAAAACGAGCTGGGCAGCCACGTTGCGTTCCATGGATCTCCGGAGTGTTGCGGCTGGACAACCCCCCGATGTCGCCGATCTGTTGGTGTCAATCGTCGTTCTACAGATTGACCTTCAGAGACAATAGCATCCGCTGGACGTTGGCGAATTCCGAACTCTGGTCAACGTACTTGGCGGCCTGGTCCAAGGTGTCAAAGGACTTCGCGGGAGCAACTACTTCGTCAGTGGCGAAAGCATGCACCGCGGGCATGTCCCCGAAGTAGTAGTTGCCCTTTCCTGCCGGCCCCACCACAAGGTTCCGGAGCTGGCAGGCCTGGCCATCAGTTCCGGCCACCAAGTTGGTGATGCCGTACGAACCGAAGAATTTGTAGCCCTGGATGACCCGGAACACCACGTGCGGAGGGATCGTGGAATCGCCGTCGGCATGGGGAAGGTCAATGGGCACGCTGCTGACCACCACGTAGGGACGCTTGGCGGCCGGATTGCAGTCGGCCGGACTCGCCGAGGCCAGTCCGGTGTGAAGGGTCGCGAGGTACCCTCCCTTGGCGTCTTTGACCTCGATCTTCAGGGCGCCGGGCATGGAACCGGCGTCGGGCGTGACCGATTGCGCAATCCAGTCACTCGGAAGATCGAAGCTGACCTTCTTGGACGCATCCGAGTACGTCTTCCACGCCGAGGCCGTGGCCCCCGCCGTCGCTGTAGTTCCTGCGGAGGGGCTCCCCGTGGAGCCGCCCGACGGCGGGGCCGCACTGGAGCCCGACGGCGTCGCGCTCCCGGGTGCCGCGCTGTTGGACCCGGCCGTCCAGACCGGTCCGCCCTTGCCCTCGGAACTACAGCCAGCCGCGGCGACCACGATGAGTGCACCCAGGACGGCGACTGAAAACTTCGACGGGATCCGCTTTGCTCTCATGCGCACCAGCCTAACGGCGCGGAGCCGCCGCCTGCCCGTCCGGATCGGCGTTTCGCACCTGAAAACCCCGCCGGTGCACTCCGGGCCGCCGCTTCAGCCCGCATCGTAGGACTAGGCTGGACGCATGGCTCCCGATCAGCTTGATGAGGACGAAAACAATGTGGAGGGCATCTCCGCCGTGGACATCGCGGACTGGCGCTTGCGCACGTTTGCCTTGTACGACGACGTCCGCAAGATCGCGGTGGACGATCCCTTCCAAGCCCACGTTTACTGGCGCCAGGAACGGGACCGCATGTTCGGAACCCACCCGGCATCGGCACTGACTCCCGCCAGCAAGAGGTCCTTCTCGGGCTTGCGCACCGCGGACTACGATCCCCGGTTCCGCCGCTATGCTGCCCTCTCTCCGGAAGGAGCGGGCCAGGAGATGAACGTGCACACCGGAACTGACGGCGTGGTGCCGTTTGTCCGGCTCGGTACCTTCGACCTCGACGAGCTTGGCTCTCTGGCTGTGTGGCGCCTCCGCAGCTACGGCGGCGGCATCTTCGTGCCTTTCCGCGACGCCACAGCCGGCAAACCAGGAGGAAGCTACGGCGCCGGCCGGTACTTGCTTGACACCATCAAAGGCGCTTTCCACGGCCTTCGCGGATCCGGGCAACAGGAATTCGTGCTCGACTTCAACTTCGCCTACAACCCGTCCTGCGCCTACAACGAGGCCTGGGCGTGCCCCTTGGCCGGGCCGGCAAATCGTTTGGCCGCGGATATCCCGGTGGGGGAGCTCTACCTGCCCGTCTAAACCTCCGTCCAAACAGGCGCGAGGACATAGGATGTCTTCATGACTTCCTCACGTGCACGCCGGATCGCCCGCGTCCGCCCGCTCTCCCCCACCTCGCCGGACGAACACTTCTTCGTCGCGAATTACGCCGTCGACTTCGCTTCCGCGGAAGGCCGGAGCTGGACTGTGGTGGACAGCCCGTTCCCAGGCTCGCCGGCAAATGGCAGCAGCGCAGGGCGGCCGGGTTGGGTTACAGGCTCTCAGGTCTCCGAGGATGCGTTCATGTTCCTTGCGCCGTCCGTTCCCGCCAACGTCTTCGGCATGGCGCACAACACGGGCCAGCCGGGCCGGGACTTGCCTGCGCAGGCGTTCCACAAGGCCGCCACGAGCGTCATTGGACCAGGCGACGCCATCGAGCTCGCCTCGGACGTCGGCTACGTGGACCCCGAAGCGGAACTGACCGTCGTCGTCGGGCGCAAAGTCCGCGGGCTCACACTCGACAACGCGCGCGACGCCATCCTCGGTTTCACGATCGGCAACGATGTCTCAGCGCGCGACCTGCAGAAGACCGACGAACTGTGGATCAGCGCGAAAAGCCAGGACACGTTTACTCCTGCGGGACCGTGGATCGTCACGGACCTCAATGACGATGATCTTTCGATCGGCATAGTGCACAACGGCCGGGAATTGGGCACGGCCAGCACCGCGGACCTCGGGTGGAAGGTAGACGAGATCCTTGTCTACCTCAGCTCCTTCATGACCTTGCACCCGGGCGACCTGGTCCTCACCGGCTTCCCGGCCGAGTGCACCAGGATCGAGCCCGGAGATACCGTGACCTGCCGCATTGACGGCATCGGAGAGCTCAGCAACCCCGTCATAGCAGCAACTTGGGAGAAAATTCCCAGCTTGATATGACAGGCTTGAGCCATGGAGCCTCCTGCCGTGCCGGCAATTGAGACGCGGCAGACGTCCCTTCCCAGGCCAAATACAAGTAAGCGCCGCAAAGGCGTGCTGCGCTATCCGGTGGTCAGGCAACTCATCCGTTTCACCGGCGTCGGGATCATCTGTACCGTCACCTCGCTGGCACTGTACGCGCTGTTCCGCCCGTGGATGGGACCCCAACCCGCGAACGCCGCGGCACTGATTATCACCTCGCTCATGAACACGGCCCTGAACCGGCGGCTGACCTTCAAGATCACAGGCAACCGGAAGAGAACGCAGGATCATCTGAACGGGCTGATCGTGATCGCCGTGGCGCTGATCATCACGGGCGGTAGCCTGGGCGTGCTCCATGCGTTGCGCCCCGAAGCCACCCTCGCCGAGGACCTTTGGACAACCACGCTGTCCGGGTTCGTCGCGACGGCCGTGCGGTTCACGATGCTGCGGCACTGGATTTTCCGCAGGGCCCGCCACGTCTGACTCCCAACTGACTCGCATTTGTTGTCGTTTTGAGGGCTCAGAACGACAACAAATGCGAGTTACTTGGGGTGGGGACAGTCAGCGGCGACCGAGCCCCTGCACACTCCCGACGGCGGCAGCCACGGCTTCCGCGGCTTGCTCAAGTTCCGCTGACGTCACCGTGGAGTCGAAGCTGAAGCGCACTGCAGTGTGGGCCACCTCGGGCTCGATTCCCAAGGCCAGCAGGACCGGCGAGGGAGCGTCGGATCCAGCGGCGCAGGCCGAGCCGCTCGAACAAACCACACCAAGCCGCTCAAGCTCAAGCAACACGGACTCCCCGCTGGTGCCGGGGAAACAGAAAGACGCGACGGACGGCAAGCGCTGCGAAGGGTGGCCGGTCAACACGGCACCCGGCACGGCCCCAAGGACACCGCGGATGAAGGCATCCCGCAACGCCGAGACACGTACGGCGAGTTCCGACTGCGCGTCATGGGCGAGCGTGAGTGCCGTGGCCAGCGCGACAGCTCCCGCCACGTTTTCGGTCCCGGAGCGCTTGCCCCGCTCCTGGCCGCCGCCATGGACGAGCGGCTCCAGCTTGAGCCTTCCCTTGGCATAGAGCACGCCGCTACCCTTGGGCGCGCCGAGTTTGTGGCCGGAAATGCTGAGGGCATCGACCCCCAGTTCCTTGACGCCTATAGGCAACCAACCCGCGGCCTGGACGGCGTCCGTGTGGAACGGCACGCCGTGTTCCGCGGCGACCTCCGCGAGTTGCCGCACGGGTTGCACGGTGCCGATCTCGTTGTTGGCGTACATGATGCTGACGAGGGCCGTCTCCGGACTCAGGCCAGCCCGGAGCGCCTCAACCGTCACCACACCGTGCCCGTCCACGGGGACCACGTCCACCTCGAAGCCATGGACCCGTTGCAGGTAGAGCGCGGATTCCTCCACGGCGGGGTGCTCTATGGCGCTGACGACAATCCGGTTCAGGGCGGGATCCGCGGCTCGCCGTGCGAGGGCGATCCCCTTCACGGCCAGATTGTCGGCTTCGGTACCGCCGGAAGTGAAGGTAATTTCCCCCGGCCGGCAGCCCAGGACCTTCGCGACTGCCGCGCGTGCCCGGGACAACGCGTTCGCAGCCGCTTCGCCAAGGCCGTGATGGCTCGAGGGATTGCCGAACTCCCCCGTCAAATACGGCCACATCGCTTCGAGGACTTCCTTACGGACGGGTGTGGTCGCCGCCGCGTCGAGGAAGATCATGGCGTCAGCCGATACCTGAGGTTGGGTCCGGTGCCACGTCGAGCGTCACGTCCAGGCCGAGATCCAGCGCGTTGACGCTGTGGGTGAGTCCGCCGATGGAAATGACGTCGACTCCCGCGGCGGCGATGTCCGCCACAGTGTCCACGTTGACGTTGCCGCTCGCCTCAACGACGGCGCGGCCGGCCACCTGCTTCACACCGGCACGGAGCTCCTCAAGGGAAAAGTTGTCCAGCATGATCGTGTCTACCCCGGCCGCGAGCACGGGTTCGATCTGCTCGGCGCGGTCCACTTCCACCTCGAAGTGCGTGGTGTGGCCCAGCTGGGACTTGGCGGCCTTGAGCAGTGCGGTGAGCTTGGCGGAATCGCCACCGGTCATCACTGCAAGGTGGTTGTCCTTGGCCAGAACGGCATCGGACAGGCTGTAACGGTGGTTGGCTCCCCCGCCGCAGCGTACGGCGTAGCGTTCCAACACCCGCAGCCCGGGGGTTGTTTTCCGGGTGTCCGTGATGCGGGCCTTGGTTCCGTCGACGAGCTTGACGAACTCTGCGGTCTTTGTGGCAATGGCGCTCATGCGCTGGGCAAGGTTGAGCCCGACGCGTTCGGCGAGCAACACCGAGCGGGCGCGGCCGCTGACCCGCGCCAGGTGGGTTCCGGCGTCGAACGCTTCACCGTCCTCGAGCAACAGTTCCACCTCGGTGTCCGGGTCGACGAACAGCATGGCGTCACGGAACACCGTTCCTCCGCTGAAGACCCCGGGAACCCTGGCGTTGAGCACGGCGGTGGCCCGGGCTTCGGCGGGAATGAGCAGCTGCGAGGTGATGTCGCCGCTCGGCGCGTCCTCCGCGAAAGCCCGCTCCAGGATGTCCCGGACGGGTGCTGCGGGGAGGGTCAGGCTAGTCATTGACGAGGCTCGCTTTCCGGCGGATCGTGTATCTCTGAACAATTTCTTCGCGTTGGGTTTCGACCGCATCACTCCGATAGTGCGCCCCCAGCGACCCCCGCCGCGCGCCCGCAGCCCGCACCAACAACTGCGCGGCAAGGAGCAAATTGGCATCCTCATGAACCAAGGAATCCACTGAGTCCGGCACACTCTCAGGAAGCACGACGTCGGCCCAAGCGTTGAGTCCCTCAGCAGCCTCCCGGAGCAACCCCCCGGTCCGAAGCACCCCCGCCTTGGCAGTCATAAGCCGCCGAAGGGCGGTCCGTGAGAAAGGCTCCGGGACGAGCTCAGGCTGCCACGGGGTGAGACGGCTTTCGTCTGAAGGTGTCCCTGCAGCGTTGGTGCGCTGAGCGCCGTCGTGCGGTGTCCCGGCAGCGTGCGTAAAAGCGAGGCCGCCCGCGGCCGAGTTAGCACGCAGAGGGATGCCATTCGGCGGCGCCCACCCAAGGAACCCTTCAACAGCCCGCCGTCCAAAGACAAGCCCTTCGAGCAGCGAGTTACTAGCCAAGCGATTGGCGCCCTGCACCCCGGTACAAGCAACTTCGCCGGCGGCAAGCAAGCTAGGTACAGACGTCCGGCCGTGGAGATCCGTGACCACCCCACCCATCCAGTAGTGGGCGGCAGGGGCAACCGGAACTGGCTCCAGGGTCCAGTCGACGCCGGCTTCGCGGGTCCGGGCGCTGAGCGTGGGGAAGCGCTTCTCAAGGAAGCCTTGCCCTTTGTTCGCTTCCACGACCCGGGCGTCAAGGAAGACGTGGCCGTTGGGATCACCGAGTGACGCCAAGTGGAGGGCGATGCTGCGGGAGACGACGTCGCGCGGGGCGAGTTCGGCGTCGGGGTGGTAGCGGGGCATGAATCGTTCGCCGTTCGCATCCACCAGGATGGCGCCTTCGCCGCGGACGGCTTCGGAAATGAGGAGCGGATCGGTGCCGAGGGAAGTTGGCTTTCCGGCAGCGGAAAGGACCATGCTCGTGGGGTGGAACTGGAAGAACTCCAGGTCCGCGAGCTCGGCGCCTGCCCGCCATGCGAGCGCGAGCCCGTCGGCCGTTGCCACCGAGGGGTTGGTGGTCTGGGCAAACAGCTGCCCCGCCCCACCGGTGGCAAGCAGCACGGCGTCGCCGAACACGCTCTCGAGGCGGCCGTTGCGTAGGAATTCGACGCCCGTGACACGCCCCTCGGACTGGAGCAGGGAAGTCGCCTGCGCATGTCCCAGCACCTGGATTTTCCCGGCGTCCTGCGCGTCAAGGACCGCCAGGATGAGTGCGTTCGCGACCCCGGCACCGGTGGCGTCTCCTCCGGTGTGCAGGATCCTCGGCGCGGAGTGGGCGGCTTCGAGCCCCAAGGCGGGATCGCCGTCGTCGTCCGCGTCGAAACGGACACCGAAACGCTCCAGCCCCCTGATGTCGAGGCGCGCTTCTGTGCACAGCACCCGCACGGCCTCCTCATTGCAGTGCCCGGCGCCGGCCTTGAGGGTATCCATGATGTGCGCGGCGACGGTATCGCCGGGGGCGGGTTCCTCCAGCACTGCCGAAATCCCGCCTTGGGCGAAGAAGGTGTTGCTGTCCGCCAGCGCCCCCTTGCTGAGCAGGACGACCTCCGCACCGGCCTCGGCGGCCAGCAGCGCGGAGTAGAGGCCGGCGATGCCGCTTCCGACGACGACGAGTCGCCGCAGCGCCGGAGCGCCGGGAATGCGTTCTGCAGTCATGTGAGGCTCGATTCGACTGGTTGGTACTGGGTGTGACCTAGAGCGGCCGTGCTGCAAGCATGCGTTCGAGGGCGATCTTGGCGTTGTCCTTGACCGAGTCGTCCACCGTGATGCGGTTGACCACACGGCCTTCCACCAGTTCCTCGAGTACCCAGGCGAGGTAGCCGGGGTGGATGCGGTACATCGTGGAGCAAGGGCAGATCACCGGGTCGAGGCAGAAGATGGTGTGCTGCGGGTTCTCCGCGGCCAAGCGGTTCACCATGTTGATCTCGGTACCGATCGCGAAGGTGGTGGGCTCGGTTGCGGCGGCGATGGCCTTCTTGATGAAGTCGGTGGAGCCTGCGCCGTCTGCCGCGTCGACAACCTCCATGGGGCATTCGGGGTGCACAATGACGTTCACGCCCGGGAATTCGGCGCGGGCCTTCTCGATCTGGCCCACGTTGAAACGCTTGTGGACGGAGCAGAAGCCGTGCCAGAGGATGACACGGGAATCCAGCAGGGTCTGTTCGTCGTTTCCGCCGAGTTCCTTGCGCGGGTTCCACATGGGCATCTGTTCCAGCGGCACGCCGAGCGCCTTTGCGGTGTTGCGGCCAAGGTGCTGGTCGGGGAAGAAAAGCACCCGCTGGCCGCGTTCGAAGGCCCATTCGAGCACCGTCTTGGCGTTGGAGGACGTGCAGACGATGCCACCGTTGCGTCCGCAGAAGGCCTTCAATGCGGCCGAGGAATTCATGTAGGTCACCGGGATGACCGGCGCACGGCCATCGGAATCGGGGGCGGTCCCGAAGAGCTCCTCGAGCTGCTCCCAGCATTCCTCCACCGAGTCCTCGTCTGCCATGTCCGCCATGGAGCAGCCGGCGGCCAGGTTCGGCAGGATCACGGCCTGGCCCTCGCTGGACAGGATGTCGGCGGTCTCTGCCATGAAATGCACGCCGCAGAAGATGATGGCCTCGGCATCAGGCTTGGTCAGGGCAGCGTTGGCGAGCTGGAACGAGTCGCCCACGAAATCCGCGTACTGGACAACTTCGTCGCGCTGGTAGAAGTGGCCCAGGATGACAGCCCGGTCCCCCAGCGTCTCCTTGGCGGCGCGGATCCGGGCGTCGAGCTCGGCGTCGCTGGCCAACTTGTACTCTTCGGGCAACTGGCCTTGGCGGGGTGTGGCTTTCGGAGCGTCGTCGGAACTGGACGCGCCGGGACCGTAAGCGGGGATGCCTGCGAGGGCTTCGGCGAGGTCGTACTCCCACGGGCCCTTCGCCAGGGCGGGGCTGCACGTCGACCCGGCCGCGGAACGGCCGCTTTCGGCTTCTTCCCGCGTGATCAGCTGGATAGCTGTGTTGACGCTGCTCATGGTGTACTCCTGTTGTCTGGCCCGAGTCCGGGCGTGCCGGTGAAGCGGTAGAGGCGGGGCGGGCGGTGTTTTCCGCCCTGGAGGTATTCACCGGTTTCTTCGATTTCCGGTGTTCCCTTGATTTGCCGGCGGAAGTTCGCCGGATCGAGCTGGCGGTCCAGGACAGCCTCGTAGACTTCGCGGACCTGTGCCAGGGTGAAGAATTCACCCAGCAAGTGATAGGCGATGGACCCGTAGGCCATCTTGTTGCGCAGCCGCCACAAGGCGTAGTCCACGATCGCGTTGTGGTCGAACGCCAGTTCCGCGAGCCGGTCTGCCCGGAACCAACGAACGTTCTCGGATTCGTCGGCGAGAGCGGCTTCCGTGGGCTGCACCAAGGCCCAGTAGACAATCGAGACAACCCGCTGGGCAGGCGAGCGATGCAGGCCGCCGAAGGCGTAGAGCTGCTCGAGGTATTGGGGAGCCAGCCCCGTGGTCTCGCGCAGGTTCCGGGACGCGGCGTCCTGGAGGGATTCGTCGTGCTGCAGCGGTCCGCCGGGCAGCGCCCACATGTCCTTGAACGGTTCGCGGATGCGACGCACCAGCGGCAACCACAGCGTGGGGCGGCCGGAGCTTTCGCTCGGGCGGAGGGCGAAGATCACCGTTGATATGGCCAACGACGGCGGCGCGAGCCTGCGCTCTTCGACATTGGCGGAGGTGGCGTACACGGTATTCACCCCGCTTCTTTGCCGTAGGGACCGGAAAATTAGTTATAGTCAAGATGACTAGAACTAATGGTACGACTGTTAGAGGACAGTGTCCAAATGTTTCAGCCCGCATTCTCCTTGGCGGCAGCTTCCAGGAGCGGCAAGGTGCGGCCTTGGAAATGAGTATTCAGGACAATCACCGAGGACGAACGGAGCACGGTCTTGGTGGCAATGAGCTTGTCCAGCACGCGCTGCAGGTCCGAGTTCGACTTGCCCACCACCCGCACCATGAGATCCGAACTGCCGGAAACGGTATGGACCTCAATGAGCTCGGGAATGGCAGCCAGGGCTTCGACGACGGCGTCGTGCCCCAAATCCTGGTTGATGGTCAGGGAGCAAAAGGCGACCACGGGATAGCCAAAGCCGGCGGGATCGGGCTGCGGAACCCAGGGTGCCACCACCCCGCGCTCAGCCATCCGGTCCAGCCGGGACTGGACCGTGGCGCGGGCGACCTTCAAGACCCTGGATGCCTCCAAGACAGACGCCCGCGGGGAGTCGGTGAAAAATCGGACAATCTTGGCATCCAATTCGTCCACAACCATCAGTTTTTCCTACTTCCGCCCATGAGCTGTACAAATCGGCACTCCATGCCCAGATGTCACACCAGCTTGTAACCATCCTCTCACGAGTGTTTTTCGCCACTTTCCTTTGGAAGCGGTAAATTCGATAAGTCCTACAAGGACCAGTCGACAAACCATCCACAAGAAGGCAAACACGAATGACAACGAAGTCCACCGCTGTTCGACCCTCCATTACTTCGCGAGGCCTTGGCCACTCGATGAAGCCGCGCCAGCTCACCATGATGGGCCTGGGCAGCGCCATTGGCGCGGGACTCTTCCTTGGCTCAGGCGCCGGAATCCACGCGGCCGGCCCGGCAGTACTCATCTCCTACCTTGTGGCAGGCACCCTGATCATCGTCGTGATGTGGGCGCTCGGCGAGATGGCAGCCGCGAACCCCAACAGCGGCGCCTTCTCGGTCTACGCGGAAAAGGCCATGGGCAAGACGGCCGGATCCACGGTCGGCTGGCTTTGGTGGCTGCAGCTGGTGGTGGTCATCGCCGCGGAGGCGCTCGGTGCAGCAGGGCTGCTGTTCTCCGTCTGGCCGGTCATTCCCGTGTGGGCGCTGGCTTTGGTGTTCATGGTGGCCTTTACCGCGATCAACCTCGCCGGGGTCCGGAACTTCGGTGAGTTCGAATTCTGGTTTGCCATCCTGAAGGTCGCAGCCATTGTCGCTTTCCTCGTCATCGGCGCGGCCTTGCTGTTCGGCTGGCTCCCCGGCGTAACTTCCCCCGGCCTCGGGAACCTCACGGGCAACTTTGCACCGTCCGGCTGGTCTGGAATTGCCGCGGCGCTCTTCGTGGTGATTTTCGCCTTCGGCGGCACCGAAATTGTGAGCGTGGCCGCGGCGGAAACGCAGAATCCCGCACACAGCGTCGGCAAGGCCATCCGCACGGTGGTGTGGCGCATCCTGGTCTTCTACATCGGTTCGGTCTTCGTCATCGCAGCAGTGCTGCCCTCCGATTCCGAAGGCTTGAAGTCGCCGTTCGCCGGTGTCCTGGACCTTGCCGGCATCCCGGGAGCCAGCACGGCCATCACCCTCGTTGCCGTCGTGGCGTTGCTTTCCGCGCTCAACGCAAACCTTTACGGTGCCTCGCGCATGGTCTTCTCCTTGTCTGAACGCGGCGAAGCACCTGCTTTCCTGTCGCGGCTGCGCGGCGCCCAGGTGCCCATGGCCGCCGTCGGGGTTTCCGTTGCTTTCGGTTTCATCGCCACGATCCTGGAACTGCTCTTCCCCGACCATGTGCTTCCGGCCTTGCTCAACCTCGTAGGCTCCACCTGCCTCGTGGTCTGGGGAACGGCACTCGTGTCCCAGTTCATCCTGCGCCGCCGCGCCGACCGCGAAGGAACCGAACTGCCGCTTCGCATGAAGGGATTCCCCTTCCTCACGGTATTCGGACTGGCATTGCTTGCCCTGATCTTCGCGGTGGGCTTCTCGAACGCCGAGAGCGCCGGCCAGTTGATCGGCACGTTCCTGTTGATCGCGTGCATCGCCGTGGCCTGCAGGATCGGTGCCAAGGTCAAGTCCGCACGAAACGCCTAGGCAAACCCAACTAGCCCCACCGCCACCCTCGCCTCGCAAGCTCGGCCAGGGAACCCTGGCGGCGTGGGCCCAGCAGTTGTTGTCGTTTTGACGCCTCATAACGACAACAACTGCGAGCTACTTGGGTGGGCAAGAGGTGCACAAATTGCTATGTGCCCCCTAGCGAAGACTGACAGTTCTTGGCAGTTTGACTAGGCCTGAATAGGCGGATTGCCTACGTTCCGAACAGTGACTACGGTCACGTCCATGGACTCATCTCTTCCCGTCGTGGCCGCAGCCGACGCCGCACCCCTGTCCCCCGGACAGCTCAGGGAGCTCTATTCCCTGATGGCTGCCGTTCGATACCTCGATACCTCGGCCGTTGCCTGGCAGCGCCAGGGAATCATCCCCGGCTACGCTCCGGAACTCGGCCAGGAAGCCGCCCAGGTCGGCAGCGCCTACGCCCTCGACACTGCTCGCGACTTCGCCTTCCCGACGTACCGCGAGATGGGTGTCGCCAGGACCATGGGCGTGGACATGGTGGCGTACATGTCCACCCACAAAGCAACGTGGCACGGCGGCATGTACGATCCCCTGGCAAGCCGTCTCGCTCCCATCCAGGCCGTCGTGGCAGGCTCGGTACTTCATGCCGTCGGCTGGGCCCATGGCCAGACCCTGAGCGGTGGGCACGGAGTGGCCCTCAGCTACTTCGGCGACGGCGCTTCCTCCCAAGGCGATGTCCATGAGGCCATGAACTTTGCCGCCGTGATGAAAGCACCTGTCGTCTTCTTCATCCAGAACAATGGCTGGGCGATTTCCGTGCCCACCGAGCGGCAAGTGGCTGGCGGCTCGGTAGCTGCACGAGCCGCGGGCTACGGAATCCCCGGCATTCAGGTGGACGGCAACGATGTGGTCGCTGTCTATGAGGCCACCCGCAACGCCTTCGCCCACTGCCGCGGCGGGAACGGTCCGGTTGTGGTTGAGGCCATGACTTACCGCCGCGGACCGCATTCCACCGCCGACGACCCCGGGCGCTACCGGAGCCTCGACGACGAGCGCATCGACGCCGGCGAGGACCCACTGGAACGCCACCGCAAGCGTTTGCTGGCCGAAAGCGTGGCCGACGAGGCATTCTTCACGGCCGCCAACCAGGAAGCCCTGGCAGAAGAAGAAGCCATCCGCACCGGAATCGAAGCCCTCGGGCCCCGGCCCGGCAACGAAATGTTCGATTTCGTCTTCCAGGAAACCACCCCCGCCCTTGAAACCCAGGCCATCCGTTGGCGCGAGGAGTCCGAACATGTATGAGAGCACCACCGCCACCCTCGAAGCCAGGGCAGCGACAGAGAACCAGTCCGTCAAGCTTTCCATGCAGCAGGCCCTCAACCGCGCGTTGGACGAGATCCTCTCGAACGATCCCAAAACGGTGGTCTTCGGCGAGGACTGCGGCCGATTGGGTGGAGTCTTCCGTATCACCGACGGGTTGCAGGCCAAGCACGGAGAACCCCGGGTGTTTGACACGCCGCTCGCGGAATCGGGCATCCTGGGCATGTCCGTGGGTCTGGCCATGGCCGGTTTCCACCCCATTCCGGAAGTACAGTTCGATGGCTTCGCTTATCCCGCCATCAACCAGATCGTCTGCCAGATCGCCCGGATGAACTACCGCAGCCGCGGCACCTTGCCGATGCCGATCACGCTCCGGGTGCCCAGCTTCGGCGGCATCCGCGCCCCCGAACACCACGGCGAAAGCCTCGAGGCACTCTTCGCGCACGTTCCGGGACTCAAGGTTGTTTCGCCGTCGGACCCGCACGATGCCTACCACCTGCTCAAGCACGCGGCCTCGCGGCCGGACCCGGTGATCTTCATGGAACCGAAATCCCGCTACTGGCAAAAGGGCGACGTCGACGCAGCCGACGGCGGTACCCTCACCGGCGCCCGCGTTGTCCGGCCGGGCCGCCACCTGACCCTCGTAGCCTGGGGTGCAATGGTTGCCCGGTGCCTGCAGGTTGCCGAACTCGCCGCAGAGGACGGAATCGACGTCGAGGTCCTCGATCTGCGCTGGCTCAAGCCGATCGACGCCGAAGCACTGGCGACTTCCGTCGGAAAGACGCGGCGCGCCGTCGTCGTACATGAGGCTCCGCTGACCTCCGGGTTGGGGGCCGAAGTGGCCCAGCTGATCACGCAAAGCTGCTTCGACACGCTCAAGGCGCCCGTCGACCGGGTCACCGGCTTCGATGTGCCGTACCCCTCCGGCGACCTGGAGGACGAATACATTCCGAACATTGACCGCATCCTCCTGGGGATCCAACGAGTACTGGAGTATCGACGTGGCTGAAATCAGCTTCCCCCTGCCCGATCTTGGCGAAGGCCTCATCGAAGCGACCGTGCTGGACTGGCTCGTCTCCCCCGGCGACCAGGTGGAACGGAACCAGCCGCTCGTGGAGCTGGAAACGAGCAAATCGGCCCTCGAGTTGCCGAGCCCGCAGGCGGGTAAAGTGATCCGTATCCACGGCGCGCCGGGCGAGACCATCAACGTCGGTGAGCCGCTGGTGGTGTTCGAGGTGCCGGACAATACTGCCGGCATCGTGGGCACCGTTCCCAAGGATGACGCACCGAAGCGCCGGGTCCGCCTGAGCGCTGTACTTGATGAGGACTGACACCATGAGCGGCAGGCACACGGAAGAGCACATCCACACTGTGGAAGGAACAGATCCGCATCTTTTCGTGGAAGTCCATGAGCCCGCCGAAGGCACCGATGCGGGTCTGCGCCCGGTCCTGCTGCTGCACGGTTTCTCCTCGTCCACCAAACTCAATTGGGGCGACACAGGCTGGATTTCCACCCTTAAGTCCGCCGGCAGGCGTGTCATCACCGTGGACCTTCCAGGGCACGGCCAGAGCAGTTCCCCTGAGGACCTCGACTCCTACTCCCCGAGCCGGATCCGCGCGGACCTGCTCCAGATAGTCGCCGACGCCGGTGCGCGCCCCGTGCGCGCCGGTGACCCTACCAGCGGGCTCGACGTCATCGGCTATTCCTTGGGTTCCCGGCTTGCCTGGGAATTCGGTGCAACCCAGCCCGAACTCGTGCACCGGCTGGTGTTGGGCGGCCCGAACAAGGAGGACCCCTTGGCGTCCTTCGATCTCGCGGCAGCCCAGCGCTACCTTGCGGACGGCACACCCATCGAAGACGAGTCCACCGCAGGGTTGCTCAAGATGGCACAACTCTTGCCGAGCAACGATCTTTTTGCGCTCTTGTCGCTCATCGAAGCCATCAAGGGCGAACCCTTCGATCCTGCCGAAGCCGTGCCCCACATGCCGATGCTCCTGGTGGCCGGCGACAAGGACGAGCGCGCCATTACCATGCCGGAGCTCGCTTCGATCGCTTCCCACGCCGGAGGCATGGTCGAACAACTGCTCGTACCGGGGCGGAACCACAGCAACGCCGTGACCAGCCGGGTTTTCAAGGACGCCGCGGTGGCGTTCCTCGGCGTCTAGGGGGGTGGCGGAGCGATTGATAGTGGCGGAGCGGCTGCCTTAGCCGGCCAGCCGCTCCGCATTGAGCGTCATGCGCTCGAGCACGCTGACGGCCATGGCGTATTCGTCGATACCGATACCCATCGAGAGATCCCGGCGCGAGTCTTCAACGAGCCGTTGGGCTTCCGTTTGTTTTGCGTGGCCCAGTTCGCTGAGGCTGAGGCGATCATCCACCATGATGATCATTCCGCGGCCTACGAGCGCGGCGAGTTCGTTGTCGCGACGCCGTGTGTCGCCGCCCCAGAATGGGTTGAGTATTCCGTCAAGTTCCTCGGGGCTGAGGGGTGTCTCGGCCAGGACGTTGAGGGTCTGCCATTGCCTCCGGCTGAGTTTCAACCTCGCCAACGTGCTGTCCAGATGCGCCTCCAATGCGGCATCCAAGCGTTTGGTCCAGTAACCGATGGGCTTGTTCACATGGCCCATCGTGGCAGCGCGGAGCGGTCCCGGCAAGAAAGGTAGGCTTGATTCAGCGCTGGATGACGTGGAAGTGGGACGAATGGGCATGCGCTTCAAGGACCGTGCGGACGCCGGACGCCGCGTGGCAGCAGGGCTTCCGCAGCTCCGGCAACGGCCGGACACCATCTTGTTGGGCCTCGCCCGCGGTGGGGTCCCTGTGGCGGCCACTGCCGCCGTCGAGCTCCTCCAGCCATACGGCGCCATCCTGGTGCGCAAACTCGGCATCCCTGGGCGTGAAGAAACAGCGTTCGGCGCCTTGGCTTGGTCCAATGGCAGGATCGTCCGCATCCTCAACCGGCCCCTCGGCGAACGAATGCTGCGGCACGGAATCACCCAGGCTTCGCTCGACGCTGTGGAGGTACGCGAGCGGGGAGAACTCCTGCGGCGAGTGAAGACCTACCCCGGTATCAACTTCGACCTCAAGGGCAAGACTGTGGTTCTTGTCGACGACGGACTCGCCACGGGCGCAACGATGCGCGCCGCCGTCGAGGCCGTACGCGCGGGCGGGGCGGCGACTGTGGTGGCGGCCGTCCCCGTGTCATCCATTGAAGCCCAAGCGTCCATCAGCCGGGTGTGCGATTTCATGATGTGCCTGCACACGCCAGGCAAGTTCCACGCCGTGGGCGCGTTCTACGAGCACTTCGAGCAATTGACCGACGACGACGCGGTGCGGCTTTTGGAGCAGGCGGGGTAATTCGCAAATTTGCCGGAGGGTTGCGGTTGTTCCATCCATACGTGAGCGAGCGTCGGAGAATTTCCAGCCATACGTGAGCGAGCGTCGGAGTGCGAACGACGACGGCGATAGCTCGCCGTCGTCGTCCTACGTGCCGTGGCGAGTTCAGTCCTTCCGCTCCAAGAACTCCCGCACCCGGGCACGGGCCGGCTCGCGGTCGTAGCTGTTCACGAGGGCGGCTGCCATGCGGACAGGGTCACCGAAGAAGAAGTACTCATACAGGGCCTGGCGCCCGGCGAACGCGGAAATGCTGGCATCGAAAGCGAGCTTGAAGAGGCGCACGCGCTCCGGCCCGGTCAACGTTTTCGCCTGCAGGTATAGCTCGATGTCCGGCAACGCGTCACTCGCCACGTCCGCTTCGCCTGGCAGCGCCATGAGGCCCGACGCCGAGAACTTCCGGATAATGGCGGGGAACCGCTGGGCAACCTTGGGGTACCAGTTGCGAGCCGCATTCAGGGTGGGCCAATGCGGCAAGAACACGCCATCCGGGCTTGGAGCTGCCTGGGCTTCGGCGGCCACCATGAGCGCCTTGCCGATTTCGACGGTCTCGATCAGCTCCGCGAGGTCCTCCTGGATGTGTTGGAATCCGTCAATCCCGATCGATGCCGCGATCTCCGAGGCCAGGCCGAGGAAGAACTCGCTCTTCGCGATGGTCCTCGTGACCACCTGGTGGGTCATGAGGGCGCCGGCACCGGTCTCGGAGTAGAAGGCGTTGCACAGTTCAGGATGCCCGAGCATGAAGATGCGCTCGTTCGGCACGAACACGTGGTCGAAAACGACGACGGCGTCCATCTCCTCGAAGCGGCTCGCGAGCGGCTCGTCGTGGGTGCCTCCGCCGTTGTAGAGCGAGGTCCGGCACAGATAACGCATGCCCGGCGCATCGTTCGGGAGGGCGAACGCGTAAGAGTAGGGAGCATCTTCCGGCGTCGAGCGCAGGAGCGTCGAAGGGAACACGAGAAGCTCGTCGGCGATCGGTGCGATCGTGGCGAGCATACGCGCGCCGTGGACCACGATGCCGTCTTCCCGCTCCTCGACGACCCTCGCGGAGAGCTGCCCGCCGAGCTGTTCGGAACCTGACACCGAACGGTTGACTTGCGGCGGGATCAGCGTGTGCGTTGCAAGGAGATCGTTCTCGCGGCAATGCTCGTAGTATTTGCGGATGTTTTCGCCGAACATCGGATCGGCCTGGGCAAACCATTTTTCTGCGGCCGCGAGCGCCGTGAGGGCGCCGTTCATGTAGTCACCCGTCCGGCCCAGGAACCCAAGGGAGTACTCCGCCCAGGTGCGGATCGCTGCATGCCGATGTTCGAGGTCTTCCTTGCTGCGCGGCACGAGGAACGAGGCACTCACCCGGTCACCCGTCGTCGGGGACTCGTAGGTGAGGGCGTCCGCATACTTCGGGTCATGCTGCATGTCGAAGAGCTTCGCGTACGTGCGGGCCACGTTCCTGAAGGACGGGTGGTCGGCGATCTTCTCGGTGACCATTTCGCCGTCGATCAGGACGTGGGGGTTCATCGAGTTGAGCTTGTCCAGGTACTGCTGTCCGGTCCGGATTCCCATGGTTGTCTCCAATGATGGTTGAGCTGAAACGGCATACGGATGCGGCGCCGACGGGCGCCGGCAACTACAGAAGATCCTCCATTCCCAATTGGCTTTCCGGGATAGTGGTGAAAGAGCTGTTGGCGAACGCGAGCGCGTCGCCGCTGCGGTAGTTGAAGTCCGCCACTTCACCCAGGTAGAGGGTGTGGTCTCCGCCGTCGTAAGCCGCCCAGGGCGTGCATTCGAAATAAGCAAGGACGTTGGATAGCCGGGGCGCCGTGTCGCCTTCTACCCAAAGGGGCTCGGGCCCGGGTCGGCCCGAGAAATGCAGGGCGAGTTGCTTCTGTTCGGCGCCCAGGATATTGACGCTGAAGGGGCGCCCGGCCAGCTCATCGTGGGCTTTGGCGTTGCGGGCGATGCTGACCAGGACCAGCGGCGGTTCCATGGATACGGCGGTAAAGGAGTTGACGGTAATACCGTGCCGCTTGGTGGCGCCGTCGAACGTCACGATGGCGACACCTGTGGCGAAGCGGCCCAGGCTGCCGCGGAAATGATGTGCCCGCGGCCGCGAAGTGCGGCTCAAGGGACCGGGCTCCGCATTGTGGCTGGACTTGGCAATCATCGTTGATTCCTGGCTGGCGATTGTTCTATATGTGAATTTGTTCTATATTTGAATAACAAATTCTCATACAGAACCATAGTCTCTTGTGAGTGACAGCACAAGACGGCGGGCCGGTCGCGTTAGGCCCCAACATAGGATGGAGCGCATGATGTCTCCCAGCGCCGCGAAAAGTCTGCAGGGCACGACCGCGACGGTCTCGCCGTCGCAGACCCTCTCCCGCGGAATCCAGGCCCTCGAAATCCTGGCGGCAGCCGAGGCCCCGTTGACCATTGCAGAACTCGCCGGCGCCCTGCGCGTTCATCGCTCGGTGGCCTACCGGATCCTTCGCACGCTGGAGGATCATTCCCTGCTAGTGCGCGACGACGCCGGCCGCGTTCAGCCCGGTCCCGGCCTTGCGGTGCTGGCCCGGGGTGTCTCCCGCGACCTCCAGACGGCCGCCCTCCCGGAACTGACCCAGCTTGCCAACGCCCTGAACATGACGGCATTCGTAGCGGTCTGGGATCATCAGGACTGCGTCACGCTGGTCACGGTCGAGCCCCGCCACTCAGCCGCGACCCTGGCACAGCATCCCGGCACACGCCACCCTGTGAATACCGGGGCGCCTGGAATCGCGATCCAATCCACCATGAGCGAAGAGGAATGGTCCGCCCGCGCTCCGGGCCTGCCCTATCGACCGGAAGCGGCAGAAGCGCGCCGGCTCGGCTACGCCGCGAGCCACGACGAAGTCATCGCCGGCTTGTCATCCTTGGCCGCCCCGATCCGGGTGCCGGGCGGGCGGCCCGCCGCGATCGCCGTCGTCTACATCCGCCGCGAACAGGACCAGGCCGCCGTCGGCGAAGCACTGGCGGCGAGCGCGGCCCGGATAGAGTCCCAACTGGCGTAAGGACCCGTCCCTTGGACCCCTGAGCCTTCACGCTTTGATGCGTGCGTTCGTCCGGTTTCTTCCAACGCTCGCTCACTTATAGGGCCAAACCCGGGAACCATCTCGCAGATGATCTGAGCGAGGGTTCCCAAAAAATGGCCCATAAATGAGCGAGCGTCGTTATGGTTGCGTGCTTGGCCTGCGCCGGAGGACCAGCCCGGCAACGATGCCGAGCACCAGAAGCGCACCCGAAGCGGACGTGGACACCACAAATGCGGCGCCGGGTCCTTGGGTCTGGGCCAACTGGCCGGCAAGGTAGGCGCCCAGCGCCGTACCTGCCACGATGCCGCTCGCCAGGGCCGTCATGACCGTCGCCATCCGGCCGGCCGGTGCCACGACTCCCCCGATACTGAAGACCGTCACCATGACGGGTCCCACGGGAATTCCGAGCACCAACAGAACGACGGCCATCGGCCAGATCCCGGCGGGAAGGAACAACAGGAGGGAGAACGCCGTCATCGCGGCCGCGGCGAGCACCCAACGGATGGTCAGTCCGAAGCGCTGCGGCCAATAGGCAACAGACAGCGCAGCGACGGCGGAGCTCAGGCCCATGACGGAATACATCAGCCCCGCAATTTCCGCCGTGGCGAACTGGGCGGAGAAAGCGCTCAACGCATTCTGGGTTGCACCAAAGAATGTTCCCATGCAGACCATGGCCAGCACCGGAACGGCGACCTTTAGCCAGGCCAATGAACGGACCCTTGACTGCTGCTCTGCAGGGACGCTCCCGACGGCGGTGCGCGCCTTGCGCTTTGCCGGCACCACAGCCAATTGTGAGGGATGGACGGCGAAAGCCGGCACGAGGGTGGCCGTAAGGACCGCCGCCAATGCGAGCGGAAGCCAAGGCGCTACGAGGCTCGCCAGAATGCCGACCAGCGCCGGACCGAGGACGAAAGTGATCTCGTCCGCGGTTCCCTCGTAGGACAAAGCGGTGTCGAGGTCTGCGCGGCTGGATGCCACGCTTCCAGAAGCGGCGGCATTGGCCCCGGTTCCGGGGATCGAATTCCGGGTGTTCAGGTTCCTAGTGGTCAGTGCCATCCAACGGACACGGGCCATGGGCCCCACCTGCGGGCAACTCGCCCCGGCGAGGAACGCTGTCACCAATATGGCAATCGCGTCCGTGGGGGTGTTGAAATCTGGCGTCAGGTACGCCGCAACGAGCAATGCGATGACTGTCATGGCGTTGACAGCAGCGGCCACGAGCAGAACCGGGCGCTGGCCTGAGCGGTCGGCGAGCGAGCCGAGCACCGGCGCGCCCAAGGCCGATCCGATTCCGACTGCTCCGGCAGCCAGGCCGCCGATAGCGTAAGAATGACTGACGGCCGTGACCAGCGTGAGGGTGCCGACGGTCAGCATGGCAAGGGGCAGCCTCGCAAAGAGTCCCAGCGGGAGGAAGCTCCGGCCAGCGAGCTCGGGCAAGCGGGCGAAGCGCCCAGGTAGACGCGAGCGACGGGGCTCCGCCGACGGGGACTGGGCCGACGGTGGCGCAGAAGGAAATTCAGGGTGAGGCTTAAGTGCGGTGTTCGCCGCGGGGTTCTGTGGGGAGGAGCTCATGATTCCGGGTTCGCTGAATGGTGCGCATCGTCCCTCCTCCCGATGCGCGCGACCCGGTGTAACCCTCCAAGTCTACCGGACGGCTGCGCCTGCTCCAGCGGGCCGCATACACGAGCCCGCAGCCTGAACCGGTGTCTAGGCTGCCGCGGCGTCGACGATTCGCACGGTGGAACCGTTCCGGTTTTTGATCACTTGCAGCTGGCTGCTGATCCTCTGTTTCATCTCGGCAACGTGGCTGACCAGTCCGACGACCCTGCCGCCGTCGCGCAGTCCCTCCAGTGCATCCATGACCTGCTCAAGGGATTGCTCGTCAAGGCTCCCGAAACCCTCATCCACGAACAAGGTTTCGATGTCTACACCGCCGGCCTCCTGTTGGACCACATCCGCGAGCCCCAGGGCCAACGCGAGCGAAGCCATGAACGACTCCCCTCCGGACAGGGTTGCGGTGTCCCGCCGCTGGCCTGTCCACTCATCCACGACTTCCAGTCCCAGACCGGATTTGGCGCCCCGGGCAGCCTTGGCGTCCGTGTGCTGCAGGGTGTATCGGCCATCGCTCATGGCGATAAGCCGCTGCGACGCCGCCGCCGCGACCTGTTCGAGGCGGGCAGCGAGGACATAGCTGTTGAGGCTCATCTTGTAGCCGTTATCGCCTGCTCCCCTGGCGGTTTCAGCGAGCTCGTTGAGTACCCGGGCGCGTTCACGGGGGCCGCGCCCGGATGCCGCAGCGTCTTCGTACTGTGAGCGGATCGCCGCCAGGCTGGTCATCGTCCTGGCAGCGAGTCCCGCAGCTAGATCCAGCCGGCGGGCCGTTTCTTCCGTTTGTCCGGCCTCCTGTTCCAGGGCGGCGAGCTCGACGGCGGTCAGGGGCACCTCGCCGATCTGCGCTTCCTTGGCAGCGAGCACGAGTTCCTCGGACTCGAAGAGCTCCGCGAGTCGGGCGCTCTCGGTCTCCGCGGCCCTGATGGTTTCATCGAGCCTCGCGGCATGCTGCTCGTCGAGGATTTCGAGCCGCGCGGCCTCTGCGGTGTCGAATCCGTTCGCCGACAGGGCGGTTTCCAAGGCTGTGGAAGCATCATCCGAAGCCTCCCGGGCACGTTCCAACTGCACTCCCGCGGCCACAGCGGACTGCAGGAGCTCGCGTTGCCCGGTCAATGCCTCAATCCGCTCGCGCAGTGTGTCGAAGCCATCACGAAGGCCGCGAAGCAAGGTCTCCAGGGACTCGCGTTGTTCGTCGAGCAGGACCATGGAGGACGCAGCCTGCGCCGCGGCGGTGTCCTCCTGGACTTGCTCTTCCTCCAAGCGGGCAATGCGCTCCGCCGCGCGTGCAAGGTCGGTCTTGCCCCGTTTGAGCCCGTCGACAGCGGAACGTGCCGAGGCCAGGGCGTCTCTGGCTACGGCCTCCGCCGAAGCGGCTTCCTTCGGATCGATGTCTCCGCCTTGGGCGGCGAGCACGGCAACTTCCTGCTCGGCGGACGCGAGCTCGGCCGCCGCCTGCAACAGTTCGTGCTCGCTCTCGTCATAGCGTTCATGGGCGGATTGCTCTTCCTCGGCAAGGGCCAAGGCGGTTAGCCCGGCTGGCGCCGGAGACGGGTGTTCGGAGCTTCCGCAGACGGGGCATGCTTCGCCGTCGTGCAGCTTTGCGGCGAGTTCGGCAGCGGCATTGGCCAGCCGGGATTCGCGGAGATCCAGCCAGAGTTGCCGGAGGTCCTGGGAGAGGGCCCGGGCCAACGCGTGGCGCTTCACTGCCGCGGACTGGGAATCAAGGGCGGTTGTGTAACGGGCTACGGTTTTGACCGTGTTCTGCGCTGCTGCAGCTTCGCTTTCGCGGAGGGGCAGCTCCACAGCGGCCGCTTCCAGCGGGACCAACTCGCCTTCCAAGGCAGCCGCCTCCGCGCGAAGACCGGCCAATGCGACGGACCGCGCTGCTTTGGCCGACTCCCGTTGTCCTGCCGCCAGCTCAAGCGCGTCAAGCCTGGCAGTGATGTCCTCGAGCTTCTGTTCGTCCCCGACACGGGCCTCCACAATGGCCATCGTTTCTTGAATCCTGGCCAGGGACGCTCCGGGGTCGCTTGCGTCCAGAGAGGCGGCAAGAAGCTTCGCCGTCGCCGACTCCGCCTTCGCGCCCGCGAGGTCTAAGGCCTTCGCGGCGCGGTCGACGGCGTTGAGCTGTCCGCCGAGGACGGCGGCTTTGCGGTGGCGTCCAAGCCGCTCGCGGAATTCCTGCACTTCAGCCGCACGTGTGGCGAGGACTTCGCGCCGGCGCGTGGCGGCGTCGAGCTTCGCGTGCCGTTGAACCCGTTCCCGGGCGGAGCTGAGTTTGTCTGCCAGCTGAAGCCGGACGGCATCGGCAGAGATTGCAGCTTGCTGCCGCTCCAAAGATTCGGCCCGGGCCCGGGCCTCGAGGGTCCCTAGCCGGAGTTCGGGCGTGGACTCGTTGGATCCTGCGTCATCGAGACCCGGATCGCTGGCTTCTTCGATGCCCAGTTGCGCGTACTCTGACTCCGCCCGCTGCACGAGAAGCTGAAGTCCGTGCTGGTTGTCCTGCACTTTTGCTCGCGCGGCGTTTGCCTGGAGTACCAACTGCTGCTCGATCGCTTCAAAACGCTGGGTTCCGAAGAGTTTCTGCAGGAGATCCAGCCGGTCGGAAGCCTTGGAACGCAGGAAAGCCGCGAAGTCTCCCTGCGGGAGCATGACCACCCTGGTGAACTGTTCCCGGTCCATGCCCAGGACGTCACCGATTTCCATGCCGGCTTCGTCGTTGCGGGAAGTCTTTTCTTCCCACAAACCATTGACCCGTTCGCGCAGTAGCGTTTTGGCCTGCTGCGTGGTGAATCCCTTGCGTCCACGGGCGCTTGGCCGGTCCCATGCCGGGGAGCGGGTGACCTCGAAGCGCCTGCCGCGCGCCGAGAATTCGCAGACCACCCGGGGCTCCGCAGCCGGTTCCGCGTGGTCGCTCCGCAGGCGTTTGCCGTCCTGGCGGGCGCCCGGCACCGAGCCATACAAGGCAAAGCAGATAGCGTCGAGCACGCTCGTCTTTCCCGCGCCGGTGGCGCCATTCAAGAGGAACAGGCCCTGGGCACCCAGCTGGTCGAAATCGATTGACTGAAGCCCGGCAAACGGACCGAAAGCCTCAATTTCAAGGCGGTGGATTCTCACAGCTCTGCTCCTTCCAGCCGGACCGATTCCAGGGCTTCACGAAGGGCGGAAAGTTCAGTGTCGTCAGCGGGCCTCCCGCGCACATGGTCGAGGAAGCCGCAGCAAACACCAAGATCGTCCTCTGCCTCTGCAAGCCTGCTGCTGTAACTGGCTTTGACCTTTCCCGCGGCGTCTTCAGGGTCAAAACCCAGCACCAGCGTGTCCGGGAAACGGGCACGGAGCTGTTCCATAGCCTGCGCCGGCCGCGAGGAGTCCGTGAGGGTGACTTGGCAATACGCAGTCTCGGCCCAGGAATATTCCTCCGATTCCAAAAGCTCAGCGAGCTTCCCCCGGAGAATGGCCAGCTCCCGTGGAGCTCTCCATAGAACTTCCTCGACGCTCTCAACACCGTTGACGCCGACATCAATCAGCCATGCACCCTTCCGATGCTTGGCCTCCGAGAACGAGTACGCCAGCGGCGAACCTGAATAGCGGACGTGCTCCGAAAGTTCCTGTCGCCCGTGCAGATGTCCGAGGGCCGTGTAGCCGAAGCCATCGAAGAGATCCAGGGGCACTGCCCCCAAACCGCCGATGCTCAAATCGCGTTCGCTGTCCGAGGTGATGCCGCCGCTCGCGAAGGTATGTGCCAGCACAACCGAGTGCACCGGCCCTGCTTCGCTTCTCCGGGCAATGTCCTCACGGATGAGCTGGACCGCGGCCTGCGTGACGTCAAAGTGGCTCGGTGTTTGGGTACCGAGCCGTTCGGCGACAAGCCGCGGTTCAAGGTACGGAATCCCATAGACGGCAAGCACGGGCGCACCCGGCTGAGCCGCGCCGTCCTCGCCATCCAGCGGAAACAGGACAGGGGAATCGAGATCCTCTACCCGGGTCCGCAAATGGACTCCCCCGCGCTCCAGCAGGCGTGAGGCGAAACCAAGGCGGATCGCGGAATCGTGGTTGCCGCTTGTCAGGACCACCTTGGCTCCGGCATCCGTGATCCGCACGAGGGCGTCGTCGAGAAGCTTCACGACATCCAGGCCGGGCAGCGCACGGTCGTAGACGTCCCCGGCAATCAAGACGACGTCCACCGACTGTTCCCGAACGACTGCCAGCAATTGCTCGATGAAATTGCGCTGGGCGTCAAGCATCCCGACGCCATGGAACGAGCGTCCCAGATGCCAATCCGAAGTGTGCAAAAGCCTCATGTTTTCAAGCTAACTGGAGGCACCGACATTATTGGCGCGGCGCGGCGGCACCGGCCTTAACATGGGCTTCCGGGCAGCTGAATTCCTGCGTCAGTCCCGCTTGCCGTCGAAGAATTCACGGGCGGGGTCGCCGTTGGGCTTCGCTTCGACGGGCGTCGCGGCGGGCGCAGCAGCCGGCGTGGAAACTTCGGCCGCACTTTCCGGGGCAGCAGCTTCAGCGTCGTCGTCGGACTTTTCGTCCCAGCCGTCGGCCGGCAACGGTTCTTCGACCTCAGGCACGGCCGCCGGAGCAGTTTCGCCGAAGCCGCGGAAGATGAGGCCTGCGACCGCCGCGCCCACCACAGGCGCGACCCAGAAGAGCCAGAGCTGCTCCACTGCCCAGCTCGAGCTGAAGATGGCGGAGGCGGTGGCACGTGCGGGGTTGAAGGCAAGGTTGCCGGTGGATTGGCCCAGCTGCAGCAGGACTGCGACTGTCAGGCCGACGGCGAACGGTGCTGCGATTTTGCCGGGATTGCGACGCGCGGTGGCGCCCAGGAAGACACCCACGAGGAGCGCAGCACCCAGGATCTCTATGAGCATCACGCCGGTGACGGGAACCTGGAAGCTCGAATGCGTACCGAAGCCGGAGGTTGCCGTGTCAAAGACGGTCCGGCTGTCAGTGATCCCGGGAACGGTTCGGACGACGGCGAAAATCGCCAACGCGCCCAGCAAGCCGCCCACAATCTGGGCCCCAACGTACGCGGCCCCATCCACAAGCTTCATCCGGCCGGCAACCAGGTGACCAACCGTGATGGCCGGGTTGAAGTGCCCGCCCGACAAGTAACCGAAGGCGAGCATGGCAGCAGTAACGGTCAGACCGCTGGCCAATGAGGCCGGCATCGGAACCGCCTGGGGGTTGATGAAGATCAGCACGCCCAAGCCAATAACCACAAGGAACAGCGTCCCCAGAGCTTCAGCGGACGCCCGGGCTAGGAGCCGGGATCCGCGGGAGGAGGGAGCGGACACAGTTGTGGTCATGTCGAGGGATTCCTTTGTTCGAAGTTCGGGTGGTCTGTTGCGGAGGCGAGCACTCCTGGCACGGCAAGAAGCCCTGCAGCGGACCGCACTCTTGCCCCGCAGCATCCTGTCAGCCGAGTCTGGGCGCTTCCTGAATCCGAGCCTAGCCGCCCAACGCGATTGCGGCGACCGCAGCGCAGGCGAGCGCGATGATGGACAGGGCGCTCGCAAGCATCAAGATAGCCGACGCTTCCTCCGCGCCATGGTGCAACTGATGGGACCTGACCCAAACAACGGAGCCCAGGACGATCGTCGCAGCGGCGGCCGTCAAGGCGCAGATTCCCTGATAATCGAGCCCCGGTATCCCGGTGGGCAGTTGCCCCGCGCCGGACTTGGCCGTCAACCACCGGCGCCAGATGAAGAGGTCCACCACGAGAAGCGAAATCAGGGTCCGCCGCCAAGCCAGCGTGGTGCGCTCCGGTTGCAGCCCCCGATCCCTGGCTTCAATGCTCAACGCGCCACCAGGATCAGCACGGCAAAGGTGAACGCTGCCACGGCAACCACGATCGTCATCAGCAGCATGACCCGTGAGAACGGCAGGGCTTCGTCGTTGCGCATGGCCGCCTCCATCTGCGCCCACCGGCGGTAGGCAAGCGTCGCGAGGCCGGCGCCGATCATGGAAAGCACGACGCACAAGACAATGCGCACGGGCTGCGGCGCGATGTTCGGGGCGAGCTGATCGATAGCGACGGCACCAGCCAGCAGCGCCAAGGAAGTACGGATCCAGGCGAGGAAGGTGCGCTCATTCGCGAGCGAGAATCTGTAGTCCGGGGTCTTTCCGGTTTTCCGCCACGCGGGTTCACGCATCATGCCTCCTGGTTCACGAGCCACCGTATCAGCGGGCAGGTGAAGGCCAGCGATGCAGCCACGGTAAATTACCACTATGACTGCTGAACCGTCCCCCTCCACCATGCCGTCCTTCGAGTCCCGGGTTCACGGCTGCCTGCTGGGAGGCGCCTTGGGTGATTCGCTCGGCTACGCCGTGGAGTTCGACGACGTAGCCACCATCCGTTCCCGCTTCGGCGCCGCGGGCCTCACCTCTTTTGGCCAGCTCGACGGCGGCAGCCACTTTTCGGACGACACCCAGATGACGCTGTACACCGTTGACGGCCTCGTGGAAGCCCTCGAGTGGGCCAACGACGGCGTAGCAGCTGATGAAACGGCGTGCCTGTGGCTCGCCTACCTGCGATGGCTCGCTACGCAGGGTGTGGCGTTGCCTGCGTCTGCTCCCGCTCCCCAGCCGCGGTGGATCGACAGCCAGGAGGTACTCCGGCACCGCAGGCATCCGGGCAAAGCGTGCCTGAGCGGGCTCGCTACGGGCCAGATGGGGACCAAGTTCCGGCCCGTCAATCCGGAATCCAAAGGCTGCGGCACGGTCATGCGGTCCGCTCCGTTTGGCCTTGTCCCGCATATTTCCGAGGCCGCAGTCTACAAGCTGAGCACGGATGCCGCGTCTTTGACCCACGGACACCCTTCGGCGCGGCAAAGCGCGGGTGCCTTCAGCGTGCTCGTGCACAAGGTGACCGCGGGCTCGGATGTGCGGACTGCGGCTGAGCATGCCTTGAGCGTGGTGTCAGCACTGCCGGATCCAGATCCCGAGCTCCTAGGGCGCCTCCGGGAGGCGCTGGAACTGTCTTCCACCGGCACGCTGCTCAGCCCGGAAGAACTCACCGCGCAACTAGGCGAGGGCTGGGTCGCGGAGGAGGCACTCGCCGTCGGGCTCTACGCGGTGCTGGCAACCGCGGCAGAAGCTCAGCGCGATCCGGCCGCCCATTTCCGCCAGGCCATAGCGGTGGCGCTGAACCACAGCGGTGACAGCGACTCCACCGCGTCGATCGCCGGCAATATCCTCGGGGCACTCCATGGGGAAGAGGCACTGCCCTCGGACTGGCTTGAAGCCCTTGAAGCCCCTGAGGTCATCCGCGGGATGGCGCAACGGCTCATCGCCGTCACGGTGGGCTAAGAGCCAAACGGTTCAAAGCCTGCGAAGCGCAATGTTGTTGCACGCTTCGCAGACGTCCTCGGGGATGAGGCCGTGCCTCTGCAGGAACCCGAAAATGGCGCAGCCCAGGCAGAATCCCACAAACGATTCGAGGGACGCCGCGACGATCAGCAAGGCGAGCAGGATCCAGGCACCTGAAGCGAAACCGGCGAAGAACAGGACCACGGCCGCGGTGCTGAGCACCGCGCCGATTCCCTGCGCGAAACGCTTGGGCGGCCCCGGGACAAGTTTGGCAGGACCCACCCTGGGTGCCAGGACTTTGACGGATAGCAAGGCGAACGGCGAGATCCTCGGCCCGAACAACACCCGCAGCCAGAAGCCGGCGGCGATCAACACGAGTCCCCAGCCGAGGCCGCTCACGAGGGTGGCCACTGCCGCAACAACCACCAGGCCGGCCGTGATCCTCGCGGCGTACTCATTGACCGGATTGGGGAAAGCGAAGACGGCGCGCCATCCAGTGGGTGCGGGAGCTGCGGTCAACCCTGCAGTGCCGGCCTGTTTTCCCTGTGTCATGGCTCAAGGCTAGGAGCGCCGCGACACAACGGGAAGCTTTGTTGCTCCGTGTGAAATTCGACGTGGCTAGCGTCCGCCGACCATCTGCAGGAACTCCCCCTCGGACAGCACCTCGATCTGCTGGCCGCGGCTGTGCAACTCCAGGACCCTTTTGGCTTTGCCGGTGAGGCGACCGTTCCGGAGATCGCCGGCTACAAAGCCGTCGCCCACCACGAGGACCGTGGTCCTCCCGGTCACGCGGCTCTCCGGACGCGCACCCATCTCCGCTGCCCGCTGTTTCGCTTCCGGCCGGGCAATCGCAAGCTCACCTGTGAAGACGACGGTCTGCCCGAACAGGGGGTGGCCCGGTTCCGCTGCAGGGTTGGGCTCCGGATTGGTGCCTTCTTCAGGCCAATTGCTCCAGGCGCGTCCAAGCTGGCCGGCGCCATTCCCGACGCCGGCCCGGCCGGCGACCGCGTCGCGCACTCCACCGACGCCCGCGAGCGCAGCGAGCGTTTGTTTGGACAGTCCGTCTCCTGGCTGGAATGCCTGCTGTTTGGGAATGGCCAGGCCGAGGGACAAGTACAGCTCGGCGATGCTGTTGGCGTTGTTCCTCTGCGCGATGTCCACCAGGATTCCGGCGCAGGCCCGGGCGTCCTCCGCGGCGTCGTGATGGTTCACGAGGGGCACGCCCGCCTCCTCTGCCGCGTAGGGCAAGGAATTGGATACCAAGGAGTAGCAGCGCCGGGACAACATCACCGTGCAGACGTACTCGTATGCGGGGCCAGGCAGGCCGGAAACTTCGAGTCCGGAACGGATGACGCCCAGATCGAACGCCGCATTGTGGGCGGCAAGGATGTCTCCGCCGATGAAAGCCCCGATTTCAGGGAAGAGTTCGCCAAAGCGTGGAGCGCCGGCGACGTCCTCGGCGCGAATGCCGTGGATCCGCGTGTTGTGGTACTCGAAGTGGTCGTGGTTTTCCGGCGGCCGCATGAGCCATGAAGCTTCCTCCACCACGACGCCGCCGCGGACCTTGCTCAGCCCGACCGAGCACGGAGAACCCCTGAAGCCGTTCGCAGTTTCAAAGTCGATCGCCGTAAAGTCCAATGCCACTGGTCAAGGTTACAGGTGGACTGGTGAAGTGCGTGCTTCCCGGGGACCGGCGGGGTAGCCGCCGCGGCGGCTGGCCAGGATGATTGCGAGCGCTGCCGCCGTCGGGACGGCTGCGGCTAGCGGCACCCACAGCGCGCCGACAGTGGTCAGGGCCAGGGCGCCATATCCGGCGCCGACGGCGATGCCCAGTTGAATGGTCACCACGGTCAAGCCGTTCGCGGCGTCCCTGTGTTCTCCGCCGGCGCGAAGGATTGCTGCCTGGTTGTAGATGCCGATGGCCCCGAAGGCGGTACCCCACACGGTCACCAGCACGAGCTCGCCCACCCACGTGCCGCCAAGCAGCGGCAAGAGGCCGAAGGCCAGCACGAGCAGGGCGACCGCGGAAATCAGGGAGCGCCGCGGATGGGAATCGGCAGTGAGACCCGCGATCCAGATCCCCACGAGGCTGGCAGTCCCCACCACGGACAGGGAAATGCTCGTGAAGGCATCCGGCAGGCCGGAGACGTGGAGGAACGGCGCGATGTAGGTGAAGAGGGTGAAGTGACCCAAAAGCAAGAGCGGCCAGGCTGTGGCCACCGCGATCACGCCAGGCAGCTTCAGTGCTCCGCGAAGAGTCGGTGTCGTATTGCTGTCCTCGTCGTGAGCGGAGGGGAGCACCCAAACGGCCAGCAACGCGAGAACCGCACCGACTCCGGCCAGGATAAGGAAGGAAACCCGCCATGTAAGCACCGAGCCCATGAGCGTGCCGATCGGAGCGCCGACAGCCAGCGCGATGCTGTTGCCGCTGAAGACCACGGCCATTGCTTTTCCGACGGAGTGCGACGGAACGATCCTGGCAACGTAGGGGGCCATGCTTGACCACAGCATCCCGTGGGCCACACCCCCGAGGAGCCTCGCGGCAACTGCGAAGCCCAGGCTCGGGCTGGAAGCCAACAGCACGTTGCTTAGGGCGAACGCGAGCACCGTGCCGATCAACAACCCCTTGCGCGGGACCCGTCCGCCGAGCAGCCTCGACAAGGGAAGCGCTGTAAACACGATGACTGCTGCATAGGCGGCAGTCAGGGAACCTACGGCCGCCTCATCTACTCCCAGGTCCCGGCTGATCTGGGGCAGTAGTCCGGACGGGAGGAGTTCGGTGGTAACGGCAGTGAAACCTGCCGCGGCGAGGATCAGAAGACCTCCCCACGGGAACACCGGGGCTGGCCCGGCGGCGACCTTCGCCGGTGTCCTGGATATGGCTACGTCTCGCTTCAACAGTTCTTCCTCGTCACTCATGTTCAGTTAGGTGCGGACGCAGAAGTTTTCGTCTCTTCTGCCCATGTCCACCACGCTACCCACGTCCGGGGAAAGGTGGCAGTGTCTGTCAGACACCCCCAGCGGATGTCTCAAGGGCCCGACGGCGGATGTCCCGTACCCTTGAAGGGTGACCCTTTCTGCGATGAACGACTTTGCCGTATCCGCTTTGGGGGGTGCAGGGCAGGTGCAGCCGCATATGTCCGCGCTCCTCCCCGACTGGTTGAACCCCCAGATCTTCCTGGCCGACCCCGCCTTGGCACCATGGGTAGTCCTGCTCGTGTGCGGCATTGTGTTCGCCGAGACGGGACTCTTGGTGGGCTTCTTCCTGCCCGGCGATTCGATGCTCTTCACCGCAGGGCTGCTGGTCGCCACGGATACCATCAAGTTCAATATCTGGGCACTCGCCGCCCTCATCGTCGTGTCTGCGATCATCGGCAACCAGAGTGGCTACCTCATTGGTTCCAAAGCCGGACCCGCGATCTTCAACAAGCCTGATTCCAAGCTGTTCAAGCGGGAAAACGTCGAGAGTGCGCATGCCTTCTTCGAAAAACATGGCGGCAAGGCCCTGATCCTGGCCCGCTTCGTGCCCATCATCCGCACCTTCGTCCCGGTGATTGTTGGCGTCGCGCAAATGGACAAGCGCAAGTTCTTCATTTTCAACGTCATCGGGGCGGTGCTCTGGGGCGGTGGCGTCACGCTGCTCGGCTACCTGCTCGGCGACAAGGTTCCGTGGGTCCGGGACAATCTCGACATCATCTTCGTGGTCATCGTCCTGATCTCGGTGGTCCCCGTGGCCGTGGAAGTCATCCGCGGCTTGCTGGCCAAGCGCAAGGCAACGAACGGCGGAGCAGCACCCGCCGAAGAATTGGTCGACGGACGCGAAGCCGGAAAGCACGGCGAGCGCTAAGCCCGTTGCTTCAACAGAAGAGGCACCTCGCAGTTCGCCTGCGGGGTGCCTCTCTCGTTAATACCTACAGGAGTTTTAGCGCAGGGCGTCCACGATAGCCGGTAGCAGCGCCCTGAACGCCTTGCCGCGGTGGCTGATGGCGTTCTTCTCCTCGGAACTCAGCTCCGCGCAACTGCGGTCCAGCCCCTGCGGCTGGAGTACGGGGTCATAACCGAATCCACCCGCGCCTCGCGGTTCACGCAAAAGAGTGCCTTCCAGCTGGCCGTACTCGACCACCTCGCGCGCCCCGCCGTCGACGGCGGCCGGTACGGCAAGCGCCGCGGCGCAGACAAACGCGGCTCCCCGGTGCGCGTCGGGGACGTCGGAGAGTTGCGCCAGCAAGAGCTGCAGGTTGGCGGCGTCGTCACCGTGCCGGCCGGACCAGCGGGCAGAGAAGATACCCGGAGCCCCACCCAGGACGTCCACGGCCAGTCCCGAGTCATCGGCGATCGCTACCATTCCCGTGGCTTCAGCCACGGCCCGTGCCTTGAGCAGCGAATTCTCGGCAAACGTCACGCCGGTCTCGGCAACATCGGGAGCGCCGGCCGCGGCCGCGTCAATCACTTGGGTATCGACGTCGAGTCCTGGTACCTGCCCCCTGAGCAGTTCCCTGAGTTCGCGCAGTTTTCCTTTGTTGTGGGTAGCGAGAACGAGCCGCGGCGTCGTTGCCCCGCTCACGGAGCCTCGGCCAGGGTCTCGCGCTGGATTGCCGCCAACTCGCCCGTGCCGATGAGGGCGAGGTCCAGCAAGGCATTCAGTTCATCGCGGTCGAAGGGGGCTCCCTCCGCGGTGCCCTGGACTTCCACGAACTTCCCGGAGCCCGTGACCACCACGTTCATGTCGGTTTCGGCGCGCACGTCCTCGACGTACGGCAGGTCCAGCATCGGGATGCCGTCGATGATTCCCACGGAGACGGCAGCGATCGTGTCGATCAGCGGCTGTGCGTTCTTGGCGATCATCTTGTTCTCGCGGGCGAAGCGAATCGCTTCTGCGAGCGCTACGTAGGCGCCTGTGATCGCGGCGGTGCGGGTGCCGCCGTCGGCCTGCAGGACGTCGCAGTCCAGCACGATCGTGTTCTCGCCCAGGGCCTTGGTGTCGATAATGGAACGCAGCGAGCGGCCGATCAGGCGCGAAATTTCGTGGGTGCGTCCGCCGATCCTGCCTTTGACCGACTCACGGTCGGAACGGGTGTTCGTGGCCCGCGGCAGCATGGCGTACTCGGCCGTGACCCAGCCCCGGCCTTCGCCTTTGAGCCAACGCGGAACGCCCTCGGTCAGGGAAGCCGTGCACAGCACCCGGGTGTTGCCGAATTCGATCAGGGCCGAACCTTCGGCCTGCTTGGACCAGCCGCGGGTGATGCTGATGGGACGGAGTTGATCGGGCGTACGGCCGTCGGCACGGATGACGGGGACAGATGTGGCTTCGGAAGTCATACTGCAAGCTTAGCGATCCGGTGGCCCACGCCGGACTACTCAGCTGGACTGCGGGTTCAAACGGTGTAGTGGACTCCGGCAACCGCGACGGCGACATCGCCGGCAAACTCGGGACGCGCCTCTGCCATGACTTTGGTCTGCGATGTCCACACAGGGATGTGAGTCAGCAGGAGGCGTCGGGCTCCGGCGGCTGTCGCCGCCTGGCCCGCGCGCTTGCCGGTCAAGTGCACATCCTTGATGTCGTCGTCGCGCCCTTCTTCAAAGGCGGCCTCGCACAGGAAGAGATCGGCATTGCGGGCAGCATCCTCAAGGCCTTGGCACGAGTCGGTGTCTCCCGAGTACGTCAGGATCCGGCTCACCGCTTTGCCTTCTTTGTCCGGCTCGGTGACCTCCACGCGCAAGGCGTAGGCCTCTTCCACAGGGTGGTTCACGGCAAACGGCGTCACGGTGAACGGTCCGAGCTGCACGGATTGGCGTTCGCTCCAGTTGCTGAAGTCGAATTCCTCGTGCATTCCCGGGTCCAGATCGAGCCCATAGGCGGTGGCCATGCGGTCGGCGGTCGCGGCCGGCCCCCAGACGGGGATCCTGTCCCGCCCCCAGCCGCCCGGCTTCCAGCGTACGGCCACGTGCAGTCCGCAAAGGTCCATGCAATGATCCGGGTGCAAGTGGGTCAGGAAGATGGCGTCGATGTCTTCGAGGTCCGTGTAGCGCTGTATGGCCCCGAGGGCGCCGCTGCCGAGGTCCATGACGATCTTCCACTGTCGCTCACCGTCGTGCGCGGTCAGTAGATAGCACGACGCCGGCGACCCGGGACCGGGGAAGGAACCTGTGCAGCCAACAATGGTCAGTTTCACTGGATGCGGCCCCCGCGGGCCGCGCCGAAGTCGTTCACGGTGAAGGCTGCAGGGTCAACGAAATTGGACGTCCTCGCATGATGGCCGCCTGCGCGGGCGGCCTCCAACATTTCCGGGGTGATGCGGGCGAGGCTTCCGGTCGGGTATTGGGCGGCCACATGGTCCACGTGGCGCACGGACAGGACCTCCGGGCCGAGGAAACGGCGCGCCAGGGTTTCAAACTGCACGGCGTCGCCGGTGGCCATGAAGTCGTGCCGGGGCAAGCCGGCATCGGTCCGCTGGATCCCGTGGGTGGCCAAGGCGCGGTAAACGTCTTTGGCGGTCTCTTCGGCGCTCGACACAAGAGTGACGTCGTCCCCCATGACGTAGGAGATCACGCCAGTGAGCAAGGGATAGTGCGTGCAGCCCAGCACCACGGTGTCCACGCCGGCATCCCTGAGCGGTTCCAGGTATTCGTGGGCCGCTGCCAGCAGCTCGGGGCCGGTCGTAATGCCGGCCTCCACGAAGCTCACGAATTCAGGGCAGGCTACCGAGGTGATGCTGAGGTCCGGGGCTGCGGCAAAGGTGTCCTCGTAAGCGCGGGAACCCACTGTGGCCGATGTCCCGATCACGCCGATCCTGCCGGATCTCGTCGCGGCCACCGCCCGGCGGACTGCGGGTTGGATGACCTCGATGACGGGGATCCCGTAGCGGGCCGTGTAGCGTTCGCGGGCATCGCGCAAGACTGCGGCCGAGGCTGAGTTGCAGGCGATGGTCAGGAGTTTCACGCCGGAGTCCACGAGCTCGTCCATGACGCCGAGGGCATTGGCCCGGACTTCGGCGATGGGGAGCGGCCCGTACGGTCCGTTGGCCGTGTCCCCCACGTAGATGATCGACTCATGGGGCAATTGGTCGATGATGGACCGTGCCACGGTCAGTCCACCGACTCCGGAATCGAAGACCCCGATGGGGCGTGATCCCAGCAAGGGGTTGTGTGCGTGGTTGTTCAGTGTTTCCGGCTTGCGCTGTGACTCCGGCTTGCACTGTGATTCCGGCTTGCGCTGTGACTCCGGCTTGCACTGTGATTCCGGCTTGCGCTGTGATTCCGGCGCCGCCGCGGCGCTCTCCCCACCCGATACCGGGTCCGATGCTGAGTTCATGATTCTTAGAGAATAAGCCAAGGCATGTGCCGCAGCCACGACATGTGGCGGGGGCCTCGTGTCTGTTTTGTCACACGGACGGCCACAAGCCCCGGCAATTCCACTCAGGGTTTCCGGTCCATCGAGGCCATCATGGCCTGGACCAACGATTCCTGAAGCCAGGTGGTGAAGTTGTAGACGAGCGCCAGGTAGCTCTCTACGTCTTCGGCCTGCGACCAGTCCTGCATGGCGTGGACATGGTCGGCATCTTCTTCGTCGCGGATATCGAGGCGCTCCGCCAGCACCAAACGAACATCGTTGAGGGCCATGGACCAGAGCTTCGCCTCCTCGCGGGTGAGGACGAGCTCGTTTCGGTCCAGGCCCATCGCGGCCGCCCGAAGCGCGCCGATTTTCCCTTCCCGCAGCGAGCGCTCGGTGAGCTGGCGGAACTCCAGGGACGCGGCGTCGTCGTTCTTCATGACGTTCGGCAAGAGCCGCAAAAGGGCGCGATCGGACGGTTCCTTGACGTTCATGTCCAGGCCGATCAAGGCCGTCAGAGGATCTTCGTTCCTCGACAGCTCTGGTTCCAGCATCGAAATGACATCGTCCAGGAGTCCGCGCAGGAGTTCGCGCTCGGCGGGCTCAAGATAGCCGGTAATGCCTTTGAGTCCGTATTTGAAAGCCTTAGCCACGTGCGCCGCCCTTGCGTCCCCGGCCGTCGCCGCTGCTTGCCTTTTCAACCGTTGCCCACAGACCGTAGCCGTGCATGGCAACCGCGTGCTGCTCCACCTGTTCCTTGCCACCGTACGCCACGATGGAACGGCCCTTCTTGTGGACCTCAAGCATGAGTTTGTTTGATTTGGCCTCGGAATAGCCGAAGTAGCTCTGGAACACGTAGCTCACGTAGCTCATGAGATTGACGGGATCGTTCCAGACTACGAGGTTCCAAGGGATGTCAGCAGCGCTGAGGAGGTCGGTGGACGACTGCTCCGAGATGTCCGTCCTTTCCTCTCCCTTTAAGCCTGCGTCTGTCACTGTGTTGGTGCCCGTACAGGTGGCTATAGAGGTGCCGGGGGCTGTGCCGGGGCCGACGGTAGTGGTCATCTGTCCATTCTAATGGCGTTGTCTGGGCGAGCTAATGACGGTGGACCGGCGAGGGCCCCGCGTTGAGCGGAGCGAGACGTGGGAGCCGGTGGGTGGGCCCACACCGGCGAGGGCCCCGCGTTGAGCGGAGCGAGACGTGGGAGCCGGTGGGGACTAGAGTGAATTCGTGAGTAGATCCGTCGCCTGGGACCACCCCCGCACGTCGTTGTACACCGATCACTACGAGCTGACAATGCTGGAAGCTGCCCTCCATTCGGGCGCGGCGCACCGGCGCTCCGTCTTCGAGGCCTTCGCCCGCCGCTTGCCCGATGGCCGCCGCTACGGCATCGTGGCCGGCACCGGCCGGCTGCTTGAGGGAATCAAGGACTTCCGTTTCGGAGACGCCGAGCTCGCGTTCCTCGATCAGCACAAAGTCGTTGACAGGCAGACATTGGACTTCCTCGCGGACTACAGGTTTTCGGGCGACATCTGGGGCTATCCGGAGGGCGAAGCCTACTTCCCCGGCTCCCCCATCCTGATCGTCGAATCCACATTCGCGGAAGCCTGCATCCTGGAAACGTACATCTTGTCCGTGCTCAACCATGACACCGCGATTGCTTCGGCTGCTTCACGCATGACCAGCGCGGCCGGCAACCGGCCGTGCATCGAGATGGGCTCCCGGCGCACCCAGGAGGAATCGGCGACGGCTGCAGCCCGCGCCGCGGTCATCGCCGGTTTCGGCAGTACCTCGAACCTTGAGGCCGGCCGCCGTTACGGCATCAAGACCGTGGGCACAGCCGCACATTCGTTCACGCTTCTGCACGACACCGAGCGCGAAGCCTTCGAAGCGCAAATCTCGGCCTTCGGACCGGGAACCACGCTCCTGGTGGACACGTACGACGTCGAGGTCGGTGTACGCACCGCGGTGGAACTCGCAGGTGACAAGCTCGGGGCAGTCCGCCTGGACTCCGGAGACCTCGTGGCCCAGGCCCAGTGGGTCCGCGAGCTGCTGGACAACCTCGGCAACACCAACACCCGGATCGTCGTCACCTCGGATCTCGATGAATTCGCCATCGCGGCCCTGCAATCGGCCCCGGTGGATGTGTACGGCGTGGGCACCTCGCTGGTCACGGGATCGGGAGCTCCGACGGCCAGCATGGTCTACAAACTCGTCAGCCGGACCAACGATGACGGTGAATTCGTTTCCGTGGCCAAAATAGCCAAGAACAAGGCCAGCGTGGGCGGCCGCAAATACGCCCTCCGCAAACTCAACGAACTCGGCATCGCAACCCAGGAGATCGTGGGCATAGGACACCGCCCTGAAGACGACGGCAACGACCGCCCCTTGCTCCAGCAGTTCGTCAAGAACGGTGAGCTGCTCCCGGGATGGACCGGACACGAGGGCGTGGTCCGGGCACAGGAACGCCACGCTGCCACCATGGCCGAACTCCCCCCGGTAGTCCGGAGGCTGCAGCGCGGCGAGCCCGCAATCCCCACCGTCTACGAGGAGGACTGAATGTCCCGCGCCCTGATCATCGTGGACGTCCAGAACGATTTCTGCGAGGGCGGCTCCCTCGCCGTGGAAGGCGGCGCCGCTACGGCTGCCGCTATCAGCGAATACCTTGACGAGAACCATCAGCATTTCGACCATGTCGTGGCCACGCAGGACTGGCACGTGGACCCGGGCAGCCATTTTTCGGAAACCCCGGACTTCGTGGACAGTTGGCCGCCGCATTGCCGCGCCGGGAGCAAGGGCGCCGAACTCCACCCGGATCTCGACGCCGAATACGTCCAGGCCTACTTCCGCAAGGGACAATACACCGCCGCCTATTCAGGCTTCGAAGGAGTCCTCGCGCCTGAAGACGAAGTGCCCATGGGCGAGCTCACGCCCGGCGCGGTCCCCTCCGTCGAGCTGGACGAGGACGCCCTCGGGCTCGATGACTGGCTGCAGAGCCACGGAGTGGAAGAAGTCGTCGTAGTGGGAATCGCCACGGACTACTGCGTCAGGGCCACCGCGCTGGACGCCGTGCAAGCGGGCTACTCCGTGACAGTGATCGGTGATCTCACCGCCGGAATCGCGGAAGATCTTGACGAGACTTACGCAGAGCTGGAAGAAAACGGCGTCGAACTGGGGCAGCGCTAAGGACAGGAGCCCTGCCAGGAAGTTCTACTTCCGTCCGATGAACCAGTCCTGAAGCTTGCGCAGCCGTGACTGCAATTGCTCCTCGTTTGCCTGCGCGACTGCCGGTCCGCCACACACCTCGCGCAACTTGTTGTGAACGACGCCGTGCGGGGTACCGGTGCGGGCGGACCAGGCCGCAACGTTTTTTGCGAGCTCGTTGCGCAAGTCCATCAGCATGCGGTGGTCCGGAACAGCGGGTGACGCGGCGGCAGCCAACGGAGATTGGCGTTTCTTCCTCGACTGCTGATCATGCTGCCGCTGCCGGAGCAACGTTCCCACCTGTTCGGCGTCGAGCAGTCCCGGGATCCCGAGGAAATCAAGTTCGTCCTCGGAGCCGATATCGGCTCCCGTGCCGAATTCGCCGCCGTCGAACAGCACCCTGTCAAAGGATGCCTGCGAATCGAGGGCCTCGAATTTGCCCTTCTCCAGGGAGTCCGAGGCCTTCTCTTCGCGGTTGGCCTCAGCCATCAGGTTCTCTTCGGGGTTGAAGAGGCCGTCCGGATCTTCCTTCTCCGGCCGGTCCAGTGCGTGGTCCCGCTCGGCTTCCATGGAGTTGGCCAAGGCCATGAGGGGCGGCACGGACGGCAAGAAGACCGACGCCGTTTCGCCGCGTTTGCGGGCACGGACGAAGCGGCCCACGGCTTGGGCGAAGAACAGCGGCGTAGACGTGGACGTCGCGTAGACGCCCACTGAAAGCCGCGGGACGTCAACGCCTTCGGACACCATGCGGACGGCCACCATCCAGCGCTTGTCGCTGGCGGTGAACTCCTCGATCTTGTGCGAAGCCTTGGAATCATCGGACAGGATCACCGTGGGCGACTGGCCCGTGATCTTCTTGAGCTGACCGGCATAGGCGCGGGCGTCGTCGTGATCCGTGGCAATCACCAGGCCGCCGGCGTCGGGCACGGTACGGCGCACTTCGCTGAGGCGCTTGTCGGCGGCGGCAAGAACCGCGGGGATCCATTCGCCGCCCGGGTTGAGCGCGGTGCGCCATGCCTGGGAGGTGATGTCCTTGGTGACGGCAGCTTCGCCGAGCGAAGCCGCCATTTCGTCCCCCGCGCTGGTACGCCAACGCATCTGGCCCGAATACGCCATGAAGAGCACGGGACGGACAACGTGGTCCCTCAAGGCATTGCCGTAACCGTAGGTGTAGTCCGCCTTCGAGCGGCGGATGCCGTCGCGGTCTTCGGCGTATTCGACGAACGGGATGGGTGAGGTGTCGGAACGGAAAGGCGTGCCCGTCAGGGCCAGGCGCCGCGCGGCAGGGTCGAAGGCCTCGCGCAATCCGTCGCCCCAGGACAACGCCTCGCCGCCGTGATGGATTTCGTCGAGAATGACCAGCGTGCGGGCGGCCTCGGTCTTGGCCCGGTGGAGCATGGGCTTGCTGGCCACCTGTGCGTAGGTCACCGCGACGCCGACGAAGCCCCTGCCGTGCTGGCCGTCTGCGTTCTTGAAGTTCGGATCGATGGCAATGCCCACCCTGGCCGCGGCGTCCGCCCACTGCCGTTTCAGGTGGTCGGTGGGAGCGACGATCGTCACGCGGTTCACGGTTCCACTGTCAAGGAGTATCGACGCAATCCGCAGGGCGAAGGTGGTCTTACCTGCGCCCGGCGTTGCCACGGCGAGAAAATCGCGCGGGCTCGCGTTCAGGTACAGATCCAGCGCTTCCTGCTGCCAGGCGCGCAGCTTCGGGGCGGTTCCCCAGGCTGCGCGTTCCGGATAAGCCGGAGGCAGCGCAGGGCCGCCGAAGAGTGTTTCAGTCACGCGGTTTCCCCCCGACCAGCAACGATTCCAAGCAAGGCCGCTGCAGCCAGCGAAACCCAAATAACCACAAAAACACCAATCTGTTCCGGATGCGCCGAATCACGCAGGGCAGCAAACAGGCAGGGGAAAGCGCTCCCCCGCCTACTACCAGGAAATACCCGACTACTGGGGCTTACCTACTACTTGGAGTCGCCCGAGCCGCCCTTGTCTCCGCCGTCGTTACCGGGGCGAAGTCCTTCATAGATTTCTTTGCATTCAGGGCAGATCGGGAACTTTTGCGGGTCGCGTCCAGGGGTCCACACTTTACCGCACAGCGCAATCACGGGTTCGCCTGTCATAGCGGACTCCATGATCTTTTCCTTGCGGACATAGTGCGAGAAACGCTCCCGGTCACCGGGTTCCACTTCCTGGCGCACTTCCTCGCGCTCAATGGTTGCAGTGGAAGTTCCGGCTCCGGAAAGCTCGCGCATGGGATCGTTTTCGAATGGGTCCGGAGGCAGCGTCGTCATGACATCCATCTTAGCCGCTGCAGCTTCCCTATCCGATGCACCGCGTCAGATGCTCTGCCATTTCGGCTTGTTGTCATAGGTGTGGCGATAGTAGTCCGCGAGCTTGAGCGAGGAAGCCGCAGCCTCATCGATCATGATGGTGGCGTGCTGGTGCATCTGCAGCACCGATGCCGCGCAGATGGCCGCCACCGGTCCCTCCACAAAGTCCCTGACGGTCTGGGCTTTCTGCGCCCCCGTGGCAATCAGGACAACATGCCGGGCATCCATGATGGTTCCAAGGCCTTGAGTCACCACATGGTGCGGGACATCGTCAATGCTCTTGAAGAAGCGGGCGTTGTCCTTCCGGGTCTGCTCGATCAGCGTCTTGATCCGTGTCCGCGAAGCGAGCGAGGAGCCGGGCTCGTTGAATCCAATGTGGCCGTCCGTGCCTACGCCAAGGATCTGCAGGTCAACGCCGCCAAGTGCCCGCATGGAGTCCTCGTAGGCTTGGCAGGCCGCGGGAAGGTCGGTGGCGGTGCCGTCCGGGCTGTGGACATTGGCGGGGTCGATATTGACCCGGTCCGTGAATTCACGCCGTATGACCTCCCGGTACGACTCCGGATGCCCGGATTCGAGCCCGACGTATTCGTCAAGTGCGAAGGCGTGCGCCTGGCTGAAGTCGAGTCCCCGTTCCTGGTGGCGGCGCGCCAGTTCGTCGTAGACAGGGAGCGGAGAAGACCCTGTGGCCAGGCCCAGGACGGCATTCGGCTTTCGGAGGAGAAGCGCCTCGATGGCATCCGCGGCAAGCGCCCCGATCTGCTTGCTTCCCGGAAGGATGACAACTTCCATCGTCCACGACCTTTCTAGCTGTGTTTCCGGATCGACTGGTTCAAACTCGAGGTTATCCCATGTCCCATAACTTGTCATTGTTGGTCATGTAATCACCGGTTGACGCTCAATTGCGCGAAGAGCTCCGGCCCGCGTCGGTCAAGCCAGCGTCCTCCGACCCGGACACCCGCCACGAACAAGGCCGTCCCAAGAACCGTACCAATTGCCAGATTGATCCATCCCCACAGCGGATCGCCCGTGACTGATTGGACTATGACCAGTGCAAGTTCAGGAAGGACCAGAAGGAACAGCACCGCCATTCCCCCGAACTGGACAGCCAGCGTCTGGGCAACGTTCCCCGGTGGCTTCTTGAACGGGCTGTCCCCGGGCAACGGCACGGTGGACGCGTACCGCGCCGAGACGATGGAGGCTAATCCCAGGCCCGTGAACAGCACGCCCAGGGAAAGACCCAGGATGCCCGGCAACCAGCCCCATTCTCCCGTCAGGAAGAAGGGCCCGACGGCGAAGATCAACACCACCGGGAGGGCGAATGCCAGGCAGGCCAAGGCCCTGCCGAGCCGGTCATGGATACCGCGGACCCCGGTGGCCAGATGCAAGGCGAACGCGGTGCTGTCGTAGGAGACATCCGCGGCAATGGACCATGCGAGGACAAAGGCAGCCATTGGCCCCAGAATCACCAGCATGGAGTAGCTTCCGGACTGAGCGGACTGGAACAGGAAAATGACGGGCAATAACGGGACCACGATCAGCGAGGCTGCGTAGCGCGGGTCGCGGATCCAGTAGCTGAGGGCCCGCGCTGCTACTGCCCCGGTAGGAGTTGCCGGCAGCAGTCCGAACAAGCCAAGTTTCCCGCCGCGTTTCCCTGAACCGCCCGAGAATGGCGGAGTGACCAGCGCGCGCTTGAGCAGGAGATTCCAAGCGGCACATAACGCGAGGAGAGTGGCCAGCGCGATCAACGCCTTCAGGCCGGCAGCAGCAACGTCTCCGGACGCCAGATCGCCGCCAAGCGACCAGGAAGCTCCGAGTGGAGTCCAGGAGACCGTCCGGGCAAGTTCGGGGAGATACCCGGTGGAACCGGACACTCCCCTGAAGACGCCGGCCACGATCGGTCCCATCAGCACGAGTGGCACAAAGACAACGATGCTGCTTACGTCCTTGAAACGGCGGGAGGCTGCGAGGCTGGCCGTCGCCGTCGTGATGACTTTCGACAAGACCACGCAGCTCAGCACGCCAAGCGCGGCGCCTAACAGGGCGCCGAGCACGGCCGGCACGCTGCGCCACCATGTTGCCGCCGTGAATAGCGCCACGATCATCGTGGACAATCCGGGCACGCCGATGAATCCGGCGAGGGCGAGCCCGGTCAGCAGCTGGCGCATGGGGATCGCCGACGTCGTGAAGCGGGAAGGGTCAAGCGTCATGTCAGCTGCCGAAGCCATGAGGGGCACGATTGCCCAGGCCAGGATCGCGGCGGCGCCACCGAGGACGACGGCGGTATGGGCCGTCTCGGGGTCGGCCCACCGCAAGGCGACGAGTGTCCCCACCAGGGTCGCGACGACTCCCAATGCATAAAGCCCGCCGATCGCGATTCCCACGAGCTGGCCCGGGCTGCGTCGGAAGCCGTTCAGCAGGAGCCGCCACTTCAGGCTCAGAAGGTGCGCAACCATTCCAGGCCCCCCGTCTGGTTTCCGCCGCCCACCAGCTGCACAAAACGGTCCTCGAGCGTGGCGCCATCGCGGACCTCTTCGACGGTTCCGGCGGCGAGGACCCTGCCTGCAGCCACAACGGCCACGTGGTCGCACATGCGCTGCACAAGGTCCATGACATGGCTTGAGACGATGACCGTTCCTCCCGAGGCCACGTAGTTGTCAAGAATTCCCCTGATGTTGGCTGCCGAGACGGGATCCACGGACTCAAAGGGCTCGTCCAACACCAGCAGCCTGGGCGCATGAATGAGCGCCGAGGCGAGGGCAATCTTCTTTGTCATGCCGGCGGAGTAGTCCACCACGAGGGTGCCGGCGTCGCCGCTCAGGTCCAGCGCGGCCATCAGTTCTCCCACCCGTTGGGCAACGACGTCCCTGTCCATGCCGCGGAGCAAGCCGGCGTAGGTGACCAACTGTTCACCCGTCAAGCGGTCGAAGAGGCGGACGCCGTCGGGCAGTATCCCCATGAGCTTCTTGGCTTCGAGCGGTTTCGCCCAAACGTCCACGCCATGGATGTAGGCCGTCCCGAAATCCGGCCGCAGGAGCCCCGTGGCCATGGACAACGTGGTCGTTTTGCCCGCCCCGTTGGGACCCACGACCCCATAGAAGGAGCCGGCCGGCACATCCAGGCTGATCCCATCGACGGCGATCTTGCCGCCGAAGCGTTTTGCCAATCCGCGCAAGGCCAATGCAGGCACCGGGGAATTAAGAGACGGACCGGGAAGCTGGACATTCATGCAGCCAGCCTAGCCCCGGGGGCGCTTCCAGGGGTCGTCCCCGAGGGGTAACTACGGGACACCTTTCCGGGGCGGCCTCATCCCAAAGGACTAGATCGCCAAATGATTGGCTCCCGAGAGGGTCCGCTCCCGAAAAGAGCAGCTCCTAGAAGCTGTGCCGCGGAACCGCGCGCTGATACTGCGGCGCCCATTCCAAGGGGAATCCGAGTTCAAAAGCCGCGCGAAGCCACCAGTGCGGATCGCGGAGGGCTGCCCTTGCCATGAATACGCCGTCGGCCTGGCCTGTGGCCACCGTGTGTTCGGCCTGTCCCGAGGACGTCAGGAAGCCGACGGCCCCGGTGGGAACCCCCGCTTCGCGCCTGATCTGTTCCGAGAATCCCGTCTGGTATCCGGGACCGGCCTTGATCCGTTGGTGGGCCACGGCGCCACCGCTGGAGACGTCCACCAAGTCCACGCCGTGCTCGGACGCCGCCCGCGCGAGGCGCACGGAGGCGTCAATGTCCACGCCGCCCTCAGCCCAATCAGTGGCGGAAATCCGCAGCAACAACGGCATCGAATCGGGGATGACCGCACGCACGGCGTCGATGACCTCAAGCATCAAGCGGTTTCGTGCCGCCTCGCTGCCGCCCCAGGCATCGTCGCGCTTGTTGATCAAGGGGCTTTGGAATTGGTGCAGGAGGTAGCCGTGCGCGCCGTGGATCTCCACCGTGTCGAATCCGGCGTCCACAGCCCGTCTGGCTGCCGCCGCGAAATCGGCAATCACGGCTTGGATGTCCGCCTCGCCCATCGCCAGAGGACTTGCAAGACCGGCAAAGGCCTCAACCCCCGGGCCCCGGGTGACCCATCCGCCGTCGGACTCCGCTACGGATCCGCTCTCTTCGGCGAAGGGCCAATAGGTGGAAGCCTTGCGGCCGGCATGCGCCAGTTGGACGCCGATTTTGCCGTCCACGGCACTGTTGCGGTGGACGAAATCCACAATCCGCTCCCAAGCGGCCGCCTGCTCATCCGTGTACAGCCCGGCGTCGCGCGGGCTGATCCGTCCCTCCGGGCTGACGGCCGACGCCTCGGTGAGGATGAGGGCAGCGCCGCCCGTGGCAAACGCTCCAAGATGCACCAGATGCCAATCGTTCGGCACGCCGCCTCCGCCGTCGGGCGAGCAACTGTACTGGCACATCGGCGAGACCCAGCCACGATGCGGCAACGTCAAGGAGCGCAATTGAAGCGGGCTGAACAACGCCGGCTGTGTCATTAGAACAGGACCCGCGCCAGACCTTGCCGGGCCTTCGCCACACGTTGGTCCGAAATGCCGACGACGTCGAACAGTTCCAGCAGGCGCACGCGCGCCGACTCGCGCTCGGGACCGAAGTTGCGGCCGATGAAGGCGATGATGCGGTTGAACGCGTCCTCGATGTGTCCGCCCGAGATGTCAAGGTCGGCCACCGTGAGCTGTACTTCGATGTTGTCCGGCTCCTCTGCCGCCCGCTGACGGATGGCTTCGGCTTCCGTCGCCGTCAGGAGCTCGAGCCTGCCCATCAGTTCCACCTGGGCGAGCCCGGCCTTCGCCTCGGCATCGGCGGGTTTCTCTGCCAGCGCCTGGCGGTAGGCAGTGGCGGCAGCTGCGTAGTCCCCGGCTTCAATCGCGTCGAAGGCTGCCTGGTGCAACGGCGGGAGAGGACGGGCCTCCGCACTGGCAGCACCCGCACCGATACTGCCCGTTACGCCGTTGGCTTCAGCCACCTTGAGGAGCTCATCGATGAGGCTGCGGATTTCCTCGTCCGAAGCAGGCCCCTCGAAGAGCGGAACGGGCTGGCCCTTCAAGACCGCGACGGCGGTAGGGACGGCTTGGACCTGGAATGCCTGCGCAAGCTGTGGGAACGCGTCAACGTCCGCCGCGGCTAGCACTACTTTGCCGGCGTAGCCTTCGACGACACCTTCCAGGCTATGCAGGAGGGTCGAAGCCTCCAAGGATCGATTGGACCACAAGAGGAAAAGGACGGGAATCTGCGCGGACAGCTGGACGAGGTCCTGGAAATTGGCCTCGGTGGCATCTACGCGAAGGGGCTGGCTGCTTCCCGGGCTCCCACCCGACGCAGCCGGGGCACCGCTCGATGCCGCCGGCGCGGGACGCCGCAATGCGGAGAGGTCGACGGCGCCGCGCAGGTTGAGCTGGCTGGCGGCGGCTGGAGAGACGGGACGGGATCCTGGCGAACTCATACCGTCCACTCTAGCCGCTGCGCCAACAGCATTTGCCTACTTGAAGCTGGCTCCCACCAGACCGCGGACCGCGGCAACGAGCTTCATGGGAGCAGTCGAGCCTGCCGGTGGAATGTAGATGGCCACCGACTCCGAGAAGGTCTGCACTAGGCCGACTTTCGTGGAATCCCCGCCCGCAAGCACTGCCGCGGCTTTGTCCACGGTCAGCGTGTCGCCGTCGGCTTTGGGCTTGCTGGTGAAATCGAAGTCCAGCTTTCCCACCACCACGGCACCGCCGTCCGAGGTCCGGAACACGGCCGTATCCGCCGGAGAGGGTGTGTGCGTGAAGGTGAAATTGCCGTTGGTGCCGGACTTCACAGTGCTCGCCTGGTAGTCCAGGACATCTGCGATGTAAGGCGAGTTGGTGCCTTCCACGAGCTTGTCCTTGAACGCCGAATCCGCCTTGGTCAAACGATCGCCCAGGGCTGCCATCGCTTCGGTCCCGCTGTATTGCAGCCCGGACTTGTCTCCGGCAGCCAATTGCGCGGTTCCGCCCAAGGGGATCGCCGGGAAGGACGTTCCCGGCTGAAGCGGGGAGGTGCTCTTCAGCTTGTAGTTCTCCCGCGGCGAGGCCTGCACGAGGGTCAGGACCTGGGGAACCACGTTGCCATCGCCCTGGGTCAAGGCGATCACGGTTCGCGGCCAGGTGCGCTGGGTGGAGATGACGCTACCGAGCAATTTGCTGGACCGGACGGGCATCCGCGCCTCGTGCGTGGCAACCTGGGACCGGATCTTGTAGTTCTGCGTGCGAACTTGAAGCTCCGTGCCGTCAACCCGGGGAGCGAGTTTGGAGGCATCGCGTGCGGCATCCCCGGCGGCCACGGCGCCCGCGACCTGGTCCAGGATGCGCTTGAGCTGAGCGTCCACCAAGACGGGGACGGCCTGCGCACCGGCGGTCACTCCCGGGCTCGCCGTCGCGGATCCGGAGGGAATCGCGGACCCCGAAGGAGAAGGAGTCTCGGCCGCCTGCGCGCCTGCCGCGGTGACACCCACGAGGGCCGTCACAATGGCGGTAGCTACAAGAGAAATACGAAGTGCGGGACCCCCGCCCGTGCCCTTCTTGGTGTCCTCGGCAGCGGTGTCCTCGCCAATGATGTCCTTGTTGCTTTGCGCCCCAGCGTCCTCACCGACGGTCTCTTTTTCGGCTTCCGTACTCCCGCCGCCCAGCGGACCGTTGGCGCGAGGGCCTTTGCCCCGGCCCCTAGTGAACTTGTTGACGAACGGCAACGCCGCGCCCGCGGCAATGAGGATCGCGCCAATGACGATAAGCGGGACGGCCCACGGCATGGTGGCATCGTTGGCGAACGTGACGGAGACCGACGACGGCGCCGGCTTGGTTCCGTCGCTGGCCAGGAGGAGCGACCAGTTGCCGCTCGCGGGCGGGGTGAAGGTGTAGTCCAGCTGTCCGCTGGCGTTCTCCGTTTCCACCCACAGATCCGATCCCGCAGGCGACGGAGCGGTTGCTTCGCCGTCGGTGCCGGCAAGCTGCAGGGACTTGCCGTCCTCGGAGACACCGGTGATGCTGTTGTGCGCGGTCTTGCCTACCCACGCATCGACGTCATCGGGCCGTCCGACAGCCAACACGAATTTGCCGTCGCCCTTGATGCTGATTTGTTTGGGACCGCCCTTGTGGGCCAACACGTCTTGGGTGATCACGGTCAGCGGAGCGGCTTGGGAGTCGCCGGGGGCGGACGCGATCACCGTCTCGGCCGGGGCCCAAAAGGTCAGCTGGCCAATGCCGGCCAACAGTGTCAGCAGGCCAAGCAGCACCAGCGAAACTGCAGTCTTCAATCGCACAGGAATACCAATCATCAGCGGTCGTTGAACTTCAAGGGTAACGGTTTTGTTACCTAAGAGTCAGTTCGGGGTCCTCGCAAAGGGCTTCCCGGAGCACGGCTCAACCCCTAGAATTCGCCAATTCCGGCCTGCTGATAGTGTGGCGAACAACATGACATCGGGCACTCATCGAGCCTGACCGCGGAACGAAAAGGCAGCTGAAGCACGTGAAAGAGCGCAAGGATCCCACTACCGCTGATCAAGGCCCCGGAGCGACCCCGGGTGGCTTGGCCAACGGGTCTGCCCCGGACGGCAGGGATCACGGCGAGGGCCTGATGGCATCCTTCGTCCGCCGCCTCCGCCAGCCCATTCCGGGCGCCCAACCGCGGGTCCGTTTCGAAATGCCTCCCGAGCTTGAGCACGATGCAATAACCGAGCCCGCCCCGGATGAATCCGACGGTCCGCGTTTCGGCTCCCCCGGCCCGAGGATGTCCGCACAACATCCGCTGTATGTCGGCTTCATGGGCACGGCCGGCGTCGGCGTGGCCCTCATGCTGTATTACATCGGCACCAGTACCGTCCAACTGTTGTTGTGGATCGTTACGGCCCTGTTCATTGCCTTGGGACTGGACCCCGTGGTCCGTTGGCTCGAAAACCGCAAGGTTCCCCGCCCGGCCGGCGTCGTTATCGCCGTCGGGGTCCTCGTTGCCGGAGTGGCGGCGTTTTTCGCCACCCTTATCCCCACCATCGTGGAACAGGTCTCGCAGATCGTCCGGCAGGCTCCGGACTGGATCCGGGGCTTCGTGGATTCGGACTTCTTCCGCTCCCTTGACAGCCAATTCGGCGTTCGCGACAAGATCAGCCAGGAACTCGACAAGTTCGTCAAGAACCCCGATGCCATGGGCGGCATCTTCGGCGGCGTCGTCGGTTTCGGATCCACGGTGGCCAACGGGGTCTTCGGGACGCTTATCGTCCTGGTCCTCAGCCTCTACTTCCTCGGCGCCCTGCCCGCCATGAAGAGATGGGGATACCGGCTCGCACCACGGTCGCGCAGGCCCCGCGTGGAGGCGCTGTCCGAGGAAATTACGCGCTCCGTGGGCAACTATGTGATCGGCCAGGTTTGCGTGGCCTTGCTCAACGCGTTGTTCGCCTTCATCGTCATGAGCATCCTGGGCGTTCCGTTCAGCGTCCTGCTGGCCTTCGTGGTTGCCCTGCTTGCGTTCATCCCCTTGGTGGGAGGCATGATTGCCGCTGTGGTGGTCATTCTGGTAGCCCTGACCGCCGGCTGGCAGACCGCCGTGGTCTACGCCATCTGCTACTTCGCCTACCTGCAGTTCGAGGCCTACTTCATCTCCCCGCGCATCATGCAGAAGGCCGTTGCCGTTCCCGGTGCCGTTGCCGTGATCTCAGTGATCGCGGGCGGCAGCCTGCTGGGCGTGCTCGGCGCCTTGATCGCCATCCCGACGGCGGCAGCCATCATGCTGCTGATCAAGGAAGTCTTCATCGTCCGCCAAGACCGCCACTAGGCCGTGACGACTAGGCCGGGGCGACTAGGCCGTGGCCACTGGACCTGTCCAGCGGCGCGGCAGGCCATCCGGTCCTGAGCCGGCTTCCGTCACGTCGTCGACGATTTCGTCCAAAACCCGGGCCGCGTACTTCTCGCCGACCCACAAGTGCTTGGCGCCGTCGATGCCCAAGACCCGGGCCTGGGGCACCAAGCTGAATCGTTCGGCGGCCTCGGCGGGCTGAAGATAGTCGTCGTGTTCCGGAACCAGGACCGTCAGCGGTTTTCCCGAGGCAGCCCATTCCTTCAAATGCACATCCGTGGCCCGGTGCAGCGGCGGAGACAGCAGGACGGCACCCTCCACTTGGGAAGCCACGGGCTCAACGGCCCCGTACATCAAGGCCAGCTCGGTGCCGAAGGACCAGCCCACCAACCAGCGGTTCGGAAGCCCGCGTTCCACGGCGAAGCGAACGGCAGCCTCGACGTCGTACCGCTCACCGATTCCCTCGTCGAAATGCCCCTGGCTGGTACCCCGCGGCGAATGCGTCCCGCGCGTATTGAAGCGTAGTACCGCGACGCCGGCGAGTGCCGGCAGCCGATAGGAAGCCTTCCGGTAGACGTGCGAATCCATGAATCCGCCATGCGTCGGCAAGGGGTGCAGCATGATGAGCGTCGCCGAGATCTCGCCGGATTCCGGCAGCGCCAACTCTCCCACGAGCCGCTTGCCGTCTTCGGTGAGGAACTCCACGTTCTCGCGGTGCGCCGGCAAAACCGTGGATGCCCTGATGTCCGTGGCAGACTCCGGCTGGCTGAAAACGAGGGAAGCGGGATCGAAACTCATGCTTCCAAGTTTAAGTGCTCAGCGGTACCTGTAGGTCCGGCCTGTCCAGCAGTTGTTGTGCCAGTGGCGGCGTTCCGCCAACCCGGCGGCATCGCCGAAGAGGTGGGTCTCGGACCACACCACCAAGTGGGCGATGCCGGGCATGATGGCCATCGAACAACCTGGGCAGATATAGGTCTTCTCGGCATTCCGCGCGGTCATGGTCCGGACCATCCAGTCGCCGTCGGGGGCGCTTTCCCTGCGTGCAATGCCCGAACGGGCACGTTCCAGATCCAGTTCCGGCGACTCGCCTGTCCGTTTCCAGCTTGCCTTGGCTGATTCGGTGCGTCGGGGGCGGTTGGAGCGAGGCATGACTCCATTCTGCCCCAGTCGCTAGTTGCGCGCGGCAGGGTAAGCGGCAGAGGAAGTAAAGTGGAGCGGGTGCGACTCGTCATAGCCCGTTGTTCCGTAGATTACGTTGGCCGCCTCAAGGCCCACCTCCCGCTTGCCACCCGGCTCTTGCTCGTCAAATCCGATGGTTCCGTGCTGGTCCATTCCGATGGCGGCTCCTACAAGCCGCTGAACTGGATGAGCCCGCCCGCTACCCTGCGGGTGACCACGCCGGAGGAGACCGAGGTCGAGGAAGGCGTGGTGGAGCAGTGGACCGTGCAGTCGGCCAAGACCGACGACCGGCTCATCATCAACATCTACGAGCAACTCCATGACACGTCCCACGACCTGGGAACGGACCCCGGGCTCATCAAGGACGGCGTCGAGGCTGATCTGCAGCGACTGCTCGCCGAGCAGATCGAAACCCTTGGTGCCGGCTATTCGCTCATCCGGCGCGAGTACTTCACTGCCATCGGTCCCGTGGACATCCTCGCCCGGGACGGCGACGGCGGGACAGTCGCCGTCGAACTCAAGCGGCGCGGCGACATCGACGGCGTCGAGCAGCTCACGCGCTACCTCGAACTACTCAACCGCGATCCACTGCTGGCCCCGGTGCGGGGCATTTTCGCCGCCCAGCAGATCAAGCCGCAGGCGAAGGTCCTTGCCAATGACCGCGGAATCGACTGCATCACCCTGGACTATGACGCGATGCGCGGCGTGGACGACAGCGAGTCACGCTTGTTCTAGCTGTCCGGACCTTCATCCCTGGTAAACCAGGTCAAGCGTGGGCCCCGGCAACTAGAATCAAAACATGACTGTCCCAGACCGGCCTGTATCTTCCTCTGCGCCCGTGCGCCACCTGATTACCGGAACCATCGTCAGCGACGGTGCGGTGATCGAAGATGGCCTGGTGGCGGTGGAGGACGACCGCATAGCCTTCGCCGGGCCGGCGGCCGAATTCCACGAAGCAGCCTTCGAGGGGTTCGAGGAAACTCCGCGGACCGATTTCCCCACGGACCGGTACATCGTTCCCGGATTCGTGGATGTGCACTGCCATGGCGGCAATGGAGGCGACTTCCCCGGGGCCGATGAGTCCTCGGCACGAAAGGCCATCGATTTCCTGCACCGCTCCGGAACCACCACCCTCCTCGCCAGCATGGTCACGGCACCCCGGGAAGACCTGCTCCGCGGCATCGAGCTTTTCGTACGCTTGGCCGATGAAGGGCTCGTAGCCGGAATCCACCTTGAGGGGCCATTCCTCTCCCACGCACGATGCGGCGCGCAGAACCCCGCCTATCTACTTGAGCCGGACCTGGATCTCATGACCGAGCTGGTTGAAGCCGCCGCCGGCAAGCTCGCCACCATGACCTACGCCCCCGAGCTTCCCGGCGCAGCGGCACTCGTGGACCTGATGACGTTCCACGGAGTGACGCCGTCCCTTGGCCACACGGATTGCGACGACGCGACGGCCGCCGCCTCCCTGACCGCAGCGCGGGAGGGCTTGGAATCCGCTGGTTTCGACGGCGTCAGCTCGTTGCCGACTGTCACGCACTTGTTCAATGGCATGCCCCCCATGCACCACCGCTCCCCCGGCCCCGTGGCCGCCTCCCTTCGCACCGCCCAGGAAGGCAAGGCCGTGGTGGAACTGATCGCGGACGGCACCCACCTTGACCCAAGCACTGTCGCAACCGTTTTTCAGCTGGTAGGCGCCCCAAACATTGTCCTCGTGACCGATTCAATGGCGGCAGCGGGACTCTCTGACGGAAACTACATGCTCGGCCCCTCCCCGGTGACCGTGACGGACGGCGTCGCTACCTTGGATGCCACGGGATCCATCGCCGGTGGCACTGCAACCATGCTCGACGTCGTCAGGCGCACGGTTGCGGCCGGCGTCGGGCTCGCCGACGCGGTTGCCTCGGCGACGGCGGTTCCCGCCGCAGTGCTGGGGCTGTCCGACGAACTTGGCGGCCTTCGGCGGGGCCTGCGGGCCGATCTCGTCGTCGTGGACAAGGAACTGCAGCTCGCGGGCGTATTGCGCAATGGTGATTGGCTGGCATAGGTGGATTGGCTGGCCTAGCCCGAATTTGCGGCCCCCAATGCCGGATCCAGTGGCAAGCGCGCTTTCTTCCGTTACCTTCTTTTTACTTAAATTTTGTCGGAATTCCCCAGCAGACCGTTGACCTCCAGTATTCGCCATGAAAGTGTTGTAGCAGTCTTTGTGTAGGTGTGATTCATGCTCGCAAGACGTGTTGCGAGCGTGAAGCTCCTGCGAAGCCAACCAAGCCTGGCTTGGGCGGAAAACCAGGTCTTCTCGCGGAGTAACCAAGGCCGGCACGCGGTGTGCCGGACTTAAAAGTTCCACAATGAGGAGAAACAAAAATGGCACTGGGCACCGTCAAGTGGTTCAACGCTGAAAAGGGCTTCGGCTTCATCACCCCGGACGACGCCGAAGGCGACGTCTTTGTCCACTATTCCGAGATCCAGACCGGCGGATTCCGCACCCTCGACGAGAACCAGCGTGTTCAGTTCGAGATCGGTCAGGGCGCAAAGGGCCCGCAGGCCACCGGCGTAACCGCCGTCTAGTCTGACTGTTTGAATTCTGCCTGAAGGATTCACCGAAGGGGTTCCGCACACCTGCGGGACCCCTTTTTCTTCCCAACTGGCTCGCATTAGTTGTCGTTATGGGGCGTCAAAACGACAACAAATGCGAGTCAGTTGGGTTTTCAAGCAACGAGGGTGCGGAGGAGCCTCGCAGTTTGCCGGACGGACAGCCCCGGCAAATATGCGCGGCTTAGCGCGGCGCCGATCGCGGGAATCTCCAGGCTGTCTTGGTAATACATATACAAAGTCCTGTACTCCGGCTGGAACCTCGATTTGAAGCGGGCGAGGGAGCGGAATCCGTAAACAGGCTCCAAGGTCCTGCCAACGAGGTCCAGAATGCCCGCCATGCCGGCTTCCCCACGGGAGAATTCCTCGGTGTCCCCAGCCAAAGGCGAGCCCGACAGGGAAATGACTTCCACTCCCTGCCGCAACTCGTGGACTGCCGAGGCAATCATGAATTCCATGAGGCCAGGAAAGGCGTCGCTGCGCCGGCGCATGAAATCCAATGTCCAGCTGATCACCTGGCCGTCGCGGAACACCGGTAGCCAACTGGTGACCCCATAGACAAAGCCCTTGCCGTCGACGGCTATGCAGCAAAGCACTTCATCGTCCATCAGCTCGTCGAGGGAACCCAAGGTAAAGCCCATTTCAGGCACTTTTTTCCTGGCGGCCCACTCTTCCGACACCTCGCCGAGTTGGGAGCGTATGTGTTGCGAAAACTCCGAATAACGTCCCCACCGGGCTTCAACGCCGGCCTTCAGTGCACGGTTCTTGGCCGTGCGCACGTTTTGCCACGCTTTGCCCGTGAACTCGAGATCACGGATGGAGAGCCGGGTTTCCTGGGCGACCGCGATTCGGCGAAATCCGGTGGATTGCAGCATCGGCCACAACTCTTCAGTACAGGAATAAAGGCATGGCACCAATGCGTGGTGCGCGCAGTAGTCGAGGAAACCCTCGGTCGCGGCAGCGGCTTGTTCGGGATCACCGAACGGACCGGCGAGGGTCAGCGCGACGTTGCCGTGCTGCTGGTAGGCAACTCCGGCGTCCATTCCGGGGGTGAACCAGAACTTGTTCGGCTCCCATAGCGCCATCCAGGAAAGGGACTCTCCGCCGCGCTTGACCAAATCCCTGGCCGCCAAGCGAGCCGGATCATCACCGCCAGGACCGTGCTGCCGTTTGAGGAGCAGCGTCCACACCGCTGCCAGGGCCACGAGCCAGAAGATGATCCCTGACCACGCGAACAATATTGACTCCGCGGCACTCCGCTCCGCGAACACGCGACCAAATGCCGTGGGTATGGGCAAGGGAAGATACTGCCGGGCGAGTTCCGCAATAAGACCCAGGATGCCGCCGTCGTGCGCCAAACCGCCGGAGCCGAGCCAGGCCCCGGTGTAGCCACTCGCCAATACGAGCCACGTTGTGCCAACCAGCCACGCCATCTTCCGGCGGAGCGGCGCCCTCGAGCCCACCACGAAATTTCCCCTGAACAGGAAAAGCAGAACCGCGAGGATAAAGGGAACCAGGGCGAGGGTCAGGATGTGGAACACCGCGGAGCCCAAAACGACGGTGCGGCCCCGGCCTGGAAAATGCGGAATGCTGGCAAACAACACCAGGTAGGCGAAGGAGAGCGCCACTACGCCAAGTTGCACGCCGATGGCGATTTTCAGCGCCAGGCGCCTTCCTTGGCGCATACCCACCGCACAAATCAAGAGGAGCAATGCCGGTACCACCGCGAGGGCCACGCCGGCGGGCCCGGGGTAGCCTTGGCGTCCAAGTTCGAGGCAGCTGATGTCCACGGTTCCACCGCAGTTCGCCTGCAACTGATTGAGCGTCGGAACAGGGTTCAACACCATTTCGCGCAGCAACGCCAGCGGCCCCGCGGGGCTCCTCACGGCGCCCGCCACCAAGGGCCCGACGCCGAAAATCGCCACCATGAGCGACAACAGGTTTCGCGTCTCACGCCTGGTCGCACGGTGGCTCGGTTGGATGCCATGATCGAGCTGGAGCCAAAGACCGGCCCCCAGGCCAAGCAGGGCACCAGTCAGGGCCATGACAGCCGAGGGATCGCCAACGTACAGGACCAGGAGAAGCGCCAGGGACACGACCGTCGCCCTCAATCGCCGGCGCCACAAAGTCGGGAGGAGGCCACTGGCCGCCATCGAGACGAAGAGGGTCGCCGGAAGGGGTCCGGAGGTCCTGGCATCCATCATCCGACCCAGCCAACCGTCGTCGGCGTAGGCCGCCAACTGGACCACCAGCAAAAAGGCAGTGACCGTGGCAAACTGCCCGCCGAAGAAGCCCGCCGCAGTGCGGAACCACCCCAGCTTGCGCTCCGCAGAGCCCAGCAACACGACGAACAACAACGAGCTCGAGACGTAGTCGACGGGGTTGGCGGCGAAAAACATCGAGGTCCACATGGACCACCAGTCCCCCGCCTTCAATCCCCCACCGCTCACGCTCGAGAGGTGCCGCAACGCATCCGGGCCGTACCCGATATCGGGGTCGAAGATCGCCGGAGTGAGCAGGTACAGGGCGAGCACAATCACGGTGAAGGGGATCGCGCCAATATGGGCGGCAATGTTGCCAAGCATGGCCCGGGCAAGGACTGCCACCATCTTCCGGGCGGGCTTGCCATCTTCGGGTTCAGGCGCCTGGTCTCTGGACAATCGGGCTTCCTGGATACTCACTGAACGAGCCCCCAGCGGGGGGCCAGGAATTCCATTGCGGATGGAAGTTCTTGCACTGCCACTGCCCACGAGTGGCCGGCGCCGGCAACCGAAGCGTGCCTGATGTCGAACCCGGAGGTGCGGGCAGCTGCCGCCACCTCGGTGGAGTAACGGACGAATTCGCTGTCCGCGGCCCCGACCGCGAAGTAGCCTGCATGGCCGTCATAGCTCCGCTGTTTCATCAGGTTCAACGGTGTCAGGGCCTCGAAGGCCGCAGAGTCGCCGCCAAATGCAGTCTGGATGGTCCGCTGGCGATCAGGACCAAGCGAAGGTTCCCGCTCTCCCGAGAAGGCGATGAAGGAAGGGTAGATTTCAGGATGCAAAGCAGTCATCTGCACCGCACAGGTTGCACCGAAGGAAAACCCGCCGACAGCCCACTTCCTCGGGTCGGCGGAAACCTCGAGCGTCTGGTTGATCCAGCGCGGAACATCGATCGAGAGATACGTGTCGGCACGTGCGATAAGGCTATCCATGCACATGGTGTTTGCGGTATCGGAACCGTTTGGATCGACCACCACGACGACGGGCGCCACGCCTCCGTGCCGGGCGGCGAAGGTGTTCATGGTCGGCTCAAGCAGGCCGCCGGTCAGCCAATCGGCGGGACGTCCGGGCTGGCCGGCAAAGAGAACCAGTACGGGTAGTTGGCTGCGATCGGCGGCCAGGTAAGCCGGCGGCAGGTAAATGAAAGCGTCCTGGGCCTTGAAACCCGATTCAATCCCTGGAATCGATGCCCTCCGGACTATTCCCCCGCTAGGCGCTGACACCGGCAGGATTCCGGAAACACCCCTTTTGAACCCCTCCTCAAGCTCCGGGATCCGCCCCACGTTGTGGCCGAAGAGATCAGCCGCCGTGTGGTTGAGCCCGAAGTAGCTGTTGATCTGAAGCGCGGAGAGGAGCAGCACGGAGACGCACGAGACCCCTGCGGCGCTCCTGCCGCGCCACGACGAACCAGGGAGCCTGGCAAGGAAGAGGGCGAACGCAGAGAAGGCAACGGTCGACCAAATGAGGACATCGACGGGAAGGTCCTCCGGGAACACGGTGAGGACGTTGACGAGGAGCCAGTGGATGACTGCGACAACTCCACTCGCCACCGCAAGCGAGACAACTATGGAAAGTAACCAGCGCCGGTCCCGCCGCAGGAGGAGGAAGGCACTCCCGGCAATTCCGGCACCAAGGACGGTCCAGTAAAAGGGACCGTCAACAAGTCTCATGTTGAATAGGAAGTCCACTGTCCTCAGCGCCAGGTGCCGACGCCCACCACTGGGCCGGCCTCCAGCCAGGACGACAGCCCGGCGTAGGCATCAAATCTCATTGCCAGCATGAACCGCTGGCCTTCATGCTGCAGTTCGACTACCACGACGTCGGGTTGGAGCCTCGTCAGCTCTTCCTCCGTTGGCTTCCGGCGGCCAAGGAGCTCCAAAGAGCTGCGGCGGAAGCTATGTTTCGGACGGAAGCTGAGGGACAGCAGGCGGAACCACTCAAGCTCCGAGTCCTGATAACGACAAACCCCCATCCGCCAGCTGTTTCCAGCCGTGCAAATGGAGGCGTCGACCGTGCCGAGGGCGCGCCGCAAATTGAAGCGGCGCACCCCGACGAGGCACAGTGTAAAGATCAGCAACGCAAACGCCGTTGCCAAGGCGATGAACGGAATAGCAGAATCGTCCATCAAGGTCTTGCTATCGGATCCCCGCAGTAGCTGAATCGCCCAACTGGGCGTTGTCAGCGACGATCACCACGCGGTTGTTGTCGACGGAGAAGAATCCGCCGTCCACAACTACTGCAAGGCGGTCTCCGGTAACCGGCTCGATGGCCAGCTCGCCCGCGGCCAGAATGGCGAGGAGCGGCGAGTGGCCCGGCAGGATCCCGATTTCACCATCGCTGGTGCGGGCCTTGACCATCTTGGCCGCACCGGACCACACGAAGTGGTCCGCTGCGACAATCTCAACCTCGAGCTCAGCCATACTACTTGGTCTGTTCCTGGATCTTGGCCCACTGGCGCTCGACGTCATCCAGGCCACCGACGTTGAAGAACGCCTGCTCTGCGATGTGGTCCAGCTCGCCGTCGCAAATCGCCGTGAAGCCTTCCACGGTGTCCTTGATGGACACGGTGGAGCCTTCGACGCCGGTGAACTGCTTGGCGGTGTAGGTGTTCTGGGACAGGAACTGCTGGATGCGGCGTGCACGCGACACGACGATCTTGTCTTCTTCGGACAGTTCGTCAACGCCGAGGATGGCGATGATGTCCTGGAGTTCCTTGTTCTTCTGCAGGATCTGCTTCACACGGACAGCCGTGTTGTAGTGGTCCTTGCCGATGTACTGCGGGTCCAGGATGCGGGACGTCGACGTCAGCGGGTCAACGGCCGGGTACAGACCACGGGAGGCGATTTCACGGGAAAGTTCCGTGGTCGCGTCGAGGTGTGCGAAGGTCGTTGCCGGAGCCGGGTCGGTGTAGTCATCAGCAGGCACGTAGATGGCCTGCATTGACGTGATCGAGTGGCCCTTGGTCGAGGTGATGCGCTCCTGCAGGAGGCCCATCTCGTCGGCGAGGTTCGGCTGGTAGCCAACAGCGGACGGCATACGGCCGAGCAGCGTGGAGACCTCGGAACCGGCCTGGGTGAAGCGGAAGATGTTGTCGATGAAGAGCAGCACGTCCTGGTTCTGCACATCGCGGAAGTACTCCGCCATGGTCAGGGCGGACAGTGCCACGCGCAGACGCGTTCCCGGCGGTTCGTCCATCTGGCCGAATACAAGGGCGGTGTCCTTGAGGACGCCTGCCTCTTCCATTTCAACCCAGAGGTCGTTGCCTTCACGAGTACGCTCGCCGACACCGGCGAATACCGAAGTACCACCGAAGTTGCGGGCAACACGGGTGATCATTTCCTGGATCAGAACGGTCTTGCCGACACCGGCGCCACCGAACAGACCGATCTTTCCACCCTTGATGTACGGGGTGAGGAGGTCGATGACCTTGATGCCGGTCTCGAGCATCTCCGTGGAGCCCTCGAGGGACGCGAAGGCCGGGGCCTTGCGGTGGATCGGCCAGTAAGCGTCCGCGTTGATCTCGGACTCGTCGACGTCCAGCGGCTTGCCGAGAACGTTGAAGATGTGGCCCTTGACGCCGTCGCCGACAGGCACGGAGATCGGGGAGCCGGAGTCCCGCACGGAGGTGCCGCGGACGAGTCCGTCGGTGGCCTGCAGGGAGATGGCACGGACAAGGTTGTCACCCAGGTGCTGGGAGGTCTCGAACGTGATGGTCTTGGTCTCACCGTTGAGGGTTACCTCGGTGGTGAGTGCGTTGTAGATCGACGGGATTGCGTCAGCCGGAAATTCGACGTCGACAACCGGGCCGATGACGCGGGCAATGCGGCCGGTGGCGCCGGCCGTTGCGGCTGCGTGCTCGGTAGCGGTGGCAGTCATCTCTCTCACTTCACTCAGTAGATGGCGTGGGGTTAAGTTTATCTATTTGGTGCAGGTGTGGCTTGCGCCGAACCATGCACCGGCAACTACGCGCTCAGGGCGTCGGCGCCGGCCACGATTTCGGAAAGCTCCTGCGTGATCTCAGCCTGGCGGGCCGTGTTGCGCAGACGCGTGTACTTCTTGATCAGTTCGGTCGCGTTGTCGCCTGCCGACTTCATGGCGCGCTGGCGGGCGGCGAGCTCGGAAGCTGCTGCCTGCAGCATTGCTGCGAAGATGCGGGACTCGATGTAACGCGGCAGCAGTGCGTCAAGCACCTGCTCCGATTCCGGTTCGAACTCGTACAGCGGCAGAAGCTCGGACTCGGTGACAGCCTGCTCTTCAACTTCAAGCGGCAGCAGACGGACAACCGTGGGCTCCTGCGTCACCATCGACTTGAAGCGGGTGTAAACGACGTGGATCTCGTCCACGCCACCCTCAGCGAAGTCGTTGGCGAACTCTTCGAGAAGAGCGGCGCCGACTTCCTTGGCAGTCTCGAATTCCGGTGCGTCCGTTCCGCCGGTCCACACGCGGGAGTACGGACGGCTGCGGAAGTCGAAGTATGCCTGGGCCTTGCGGCCAACCAGGTAGGTCTTGACTTCCTTGCCCTCTGCACGGAGAAGCTCGTTGAGACCTTCGGCCTTCTTGAGCACGCTTGCGGAGTAAGAACCAGCCAGGCCACGGTCCGAGGTGATAACCAGGACGGCGGCACGGCGGATCTGCTCCGGCTCGGTGACTAGCGGGTGATCGATTTCGCTCTGGCTTGCGACAGCAGAAACAGCACGGGTAATCGCGTTTGCGTAGGGCGTCGAAGCTGCAACGCGGGCGCGGGCCTTACCGATGCGCGAGGTAGCGATCAGTTCCATCGCCTTGAAGATCTTGCGCATCGACGTCGTCGAGCTGATCTTCTGGCGGTAGACCCGGATCTGGGCTCCCATACATTTCCTTTCCTAAGATCCCGATGGATCAGCGGCTAAGGCTTTGGCGAAGGCCCCGGGCCTGCGGATACCGCAGGCCCGGGAACCAATGCTCTAGCGCTTCTGCTTGACGATCTTTTCCTGGTCGACTTCGCCACCGGAAATCGCTTCGTGCTCTTCGTGGCCGGCACCAACCAAGCGGTTGTCGCCTTCTCCGAAGAAGCCCTTCTTGAAGTCGATGATCGAGGACTTCAGCGCTTCAGCGGTGTCGTCGTCCAGGACGTTGGTCTGCGCCAGCGTGGTCAGGATGGAGGACTTGTGCTTGAGGTGCTCCAGGAACTCGGACTCGAAACGGCTGACATCCTCAACCGGGACATCGTCCAAGTAGCCCTTCGTACCGGCCCAGATGGAAACGACCTGGTCCTCGACCGGGAACGGCGAGTACTGGCCCTGCTTGAGCAGTTCCATCAGGCGGGCACCACGGGTCAGCTGCTGGCGTGAAGCAGCGTCGAGGTCGGACGCGAACATCGCGAACGCCTGCATGTCGCGGTACTGCGCCAGGTCCAGCTTCAAGGTACCGGAGACCTTCTTCATGGACTTGACCTGTGCCGCACCACCAACGCGGGACACGGATACACCGACGTCAACAGCGGGGCGCTGGTTGGCGTTGAAGAGGTCCGACTGCAGGAAGATCTGGCCATCGGTGATGGAGATAACGTTGGTCGGAATGTAGGCCGAGACGTCGTTTGCCTTGGTTTCGACGATCGGAAGACCGGTCATCGAGCCTGCGCCCAGCTCGTCGGAGAGCTTGGCGCAACGCTCCAGCAGACGGGAGTGCAAGTAGAAAACGTCACCCGGGTACGCTTCGCGTCCCGGCGGGCGGCGGAGCAGCAGGGACACTGCACGGTAGGCTTCAGCCTGCTTCGACAGGTCGTCGAAGATCACCAGTACGTGCTTGCCGCCGTACATCCAGTGCTGGCCGATGGCCGAGCCCGCGTACGGAGCCAAGTACTTGAAGCCGGCGGGGTCCGATGCCGGGGAAGCCACGATGGTGGTGTATTCCAGCGCGCCATGGTCTTCCAGGGTCTGGCGGACAGCGGCGATGGTGGAAGCCTTCTGGCCGACGCCGACGTAAACGCAGCGTACCTGCTTGGTGACATCGCCCGAAGCCCAGTTGGCCTTCTGGTTGATGATGGTGTCCACGGCGATGGCGGTCTTGCCGGTCTGGCGGTCACCGATGATCAGCTGACGCTGGCCACGGCCGATCGGGATCATGGCGTCGATAGCCTTGAGACCGGTCTGCATGGGCTCGTGGACCGACTTACGCTGGGTCACGCCCGGGGCCTGGAGTTCCAGTGCACGGGTGGTCTCGGCCTTGATCTCGCCGAGGTCATCGATCGGCTGGCCCAGCGGGTCAACCACGCGGCCCAGGAAGGCGTCGCCTACCGGGACGGACAGGATTTCACCGGTGCGGTGGACTTCCTGGCCTTCTTCGATGCCGGTGAAGTCACCGAGGATGATGACGCCGATCTCACGGACGTCGAGGTTCTGGGCCAAGCCCAGGGTGCCGTCTTCGAAGCGAAGCAGCTCGTTCGCCATGACCGAGGGAAGGCCCTCAACACGGGCGATGCCGTCACTTGCGGCGGTCACGCGGCCGACCTCTACGCGCTCTGCGTTTCCGGGTTCGTAGGACGCCGCGAACTCGTTCAACGCATTACGGACGTCGTCGGCGTTGATGGTCAATTCGGCCATCTGCAGTCCCTGCTCTCCTGTTTTCGTGATCATCGCTGCTCACGATGACCGGTGTTTGTATCAGTTAAGTTGTGCTTGTCTGGCTAGCCAGCGAGTTGCCGGCGGAGTTCGGACAGGCGGGCTACGACGGAAGCGTCAAGCACTTCGTCTGCCACCTGGACCCGGATTCCACCGATCAGAGTCGGATCAACGCTGACGTTGACTTTCAGCTCGCGGCCGTAGAGGGCATCAAGCCCGGCCTGCAGGCGGCTGGCCTGCGCATCCGTCAACGGACGGGTGACGCGGACAGTTGCGATCCAGCGCTGCTGGCGCTTGGCTGCAAGCTTTGCGAAGTTGTCGATGAGCTTGCCCGGCTTGACGCCGCGCGGCTGCGACACGGCCTGGCCGATGAGAAGCTGGGCCTCCGGGCTTGCGCCAGGAACCAACTTCCCTGCCAGGCTGATCTTGGCCGCAGCACTTGCCTGCGACTCTCCCAGAGCACGTTGTACCTCGTGGCTGGAAGCAACGGTCTGGTTGAAAGCAAACAGATCGTTTTCCAGCTCTTCCAGCCCCGTGATTCCGGAGGCAGAAACGGCCGACTTGTTTTCAGCCACGGCGATGACCACCGTGGCGGCAAGAGTCTCGAGTGCATCGCCGATATCGCGTGCCGATGCCCAGCGTGAGCTGGCCAATCCACTCGCGATTTCCGCAGCATCAGCGGAGACTTTCCCGCCAACCAGCTGCTTGACCAGCGCCGACTTTTCTTCTCCGCTACGGGAGGGGTCAGTCAGGGCGCGGCGCAAGCCAGCCGAGCTGTCCACCGTTCCCAGGATTCCGAAGAGGTCCCTAGCCAACTGCAGCGAGGCCGTCGGAAGCATGGCTTCCAACTGCTCCAGCGCTTTGGTCAGCGATTCGCTCGATACACCTGCCATTACTTAGCTGCACCTGCGCTCTGGGTCTCCAGATCTGCGAGGAAGCGGTCCACCACGCGGGCGGCACGCTCGTCATCGCTGAGCGATTCGCCAACGATGCGCTCTGCCAAAGTCGTGGCCAGGGTGCCCACCTCGGAACGCAGGGCGACAACAGCTGCCTGGCGCTCCGATTCGATCTGGGCGTGTGCCTGCTCGGTGATGCGTGCCGACTCGGCTGCTGCTTTGGTCTTCAGCTCCGCGAGGATCTGGGCTCCTTCAGCTCGAGCTTCTTCGCGGATGCGGTTAGCCTCGGCGCGGGCGTCGTGGAGCTGCTGCTTGTACTCTTCGAGAGCTGCAGAAGCTTCAGCCTGGGCCTTTTCAGCCTTGGCAATGCCACCCTCAATCGCCTCTGCGCGCTCCGCGAAGGTCTTCTCGAACATCGGGACAACAAACTTGACCACGATGTACAAGAGGACCGCGAAGCCGGCGAAGACGACGCCCATTTCCCACGGGTTGGGAAGGAGCGGATTAGCCGACTCGGCGGCGCCTTGAGCGGCGGCTGAGATGATCTGCTGATTCATTTTTCACCCGTCCTTATCTACTCGGTTCTGAATGTTCGCTTGGTTCTTAGCTGTTTACTTGAGAACGAAAGCGAAGACCAGGCCGAGGATGGCGAGGGCTTCGGTAAGTGCCAGACCAAGGAACGCGATCGGCTGGAGCACGCGCTGGGCTTCCGGCTGACGTGCAACACCGTTGATGTAAGCAGCAAATACGAGACCCACACCGATACCACCGCCGATGGCGGAGAGACCGTAGCCAATGAGGTTAAGGGAGCCGTTGATGTCGCCGTTCATTGTATTCCTTTCAAGATGCCGCAGTCGCGGCAGGTTGTTTGGTTTGCTTCAACCCCCGAGGGGGAAGATTAAGGGTTGTGCCTAGTGGCTGTCGGCGTGGAGTGCGCCTTCGATGTAGATCGCAGTCAGAAGGGTGAAGACGTATGCCTGCAGCACCATGATCAGGGCTTCGAGCATGTACATGGCGATGGCACCTGCGAGGACCAGCACCGATGCGCCCTTGAGGAGGACGTTTTCCTGCATGACAAGGAACTCGATACCCGAGCCGGCGATCATGACAATGAGGTGTCCGGCCATCATGGTGGCGAAGAGACGGAGGCTGTGCGTCACCGGCCGGACCAGGAAGTTCGAGATGATTTCGATCGGTACGACGATCGGCAGGATGAACCACGGGACGCCCGAGGGAACCGTGGCCAGCTTGAAGTACTTCAAGCCGTTCTTCTTGATGCCGATGCCGATCCAGGTGACGTATACAACCGCGGCCAGCACGTAGGCCCCGCCGACGTGCGAGAAGCTCGGGAGCTGGATCACGGGAATGGCGCCGTAGATGTTGTTCACCAGGATGAAGAAGAACAAGGTGAACAGGAGCGGTACGTACTTCATGAAGTCGCGGCCGCCGATAATGTCCTTGGCGATGCTGTTGCGGACGAAGCCGTAGGCCATCTCGCCCGCGAACTGCAACTTGCCGGGGACCAACTGCTGCTTGCGTGCAGCAGCGATGAAGAATGAAGCGATAAGGACGACCGACAGGATCACCAGCAACATCTGCTTGGAGAAGCCATCGCTCGCACCCCACGGCAGGATAGCCGGCAGGTGCATTTGGTCGATTCCGGGAGGAGTGAAGGTCCCTGAATCCTGGGCCGGGAGCGCAAGCGCGATCAACGCGTTTCCTCTCTGCAGTGTCCATCATTGGGCGTTGTTGAGGATCCGGCCGCGTTTCCTGCAGCCATTTCCCGTGTGAAATTATTTGGCATTACTGTCCCCGTCGTGGGGCGGACCGCTGTCTGCTTTGCTCTCACCAGATGAAGACCGCTGACTGGTAAGGCCATGCATGTGGGAAAGATAGAACCCCCCTGCGGCTCCGAGCAGAGCGCCAACGAGCACAATCCAGCGAGTCCCCCACAGAATATCCAGACCCCAGCCTATCAAACTCCAGACTATGATTCCGCCAACAATGTAGCTAAAGACGGCAATTCCGGCGTTGTATCCGCCGTCGCTTCCGTCGCTCGCTTGCTCAGTGGAATCGCCGGGTTTTGCGGCATGGGGTGTGACGGAGGGTCGCTTGTTCCTAGGAGTGAACATCGTCGCCTCCCTTGCCTGCTGCGGGGTCGTTGTAGATCTGCAGCCGGGCCTTACTGAAGCCATAGATTTCGGCGGCTTGCCACGAGACAACCGCGACGACGGCGCCTATCACGAACCAGCGTCCGTGCAGCCATGCGGGGGCGCCTAAGACGAAAAGCACCACCGCGAAACCGACGACCTTGACAAAGTAGCTGGCAACAAAAAGGCCGACCGCGCCGGAGGGATTATCCCGGCCGACAAAATGGCCGATCAAGAGGCTGATGGCAAAAAAGACCATGACCAGTGCCCCGCCGAATGCGGCAGAAAGCACTCCTACGCCACCGTTCATGACCGCCGCGACAACCGACGTTGCAGCGAGAGCCACCACTGCCGCCGTCGAGCTGAGGAAAAGAAGCCGCAGCCAGAGCGAAGAAGTGGAGCGTGAGGCAGCAACGCCGCTCGAGTCGGACTGCTGTCCGCCGGCGTTGGAGGTCATGGGGATGCCAATCGTCGTGGCAAAAATGCCAAAGTCTCAAAAAGGGTGGGTGCGCGGGCGAGTGACTGTCCGCCCTAAAATTCTACATGAGATAGAACTGTGATGTTAACGCCCTTGTCACACACCGTCTACTGGGCTTCGCGCCCTTTTCGGGCAAAGTACGGCCACGCTGTCACTCCGGCCATGATCAGGGCGGCCACGATGTCCACGGTGAGGACCATCTGCCAGGGGAAGATCGCAAACGCCAGGCCTCCAAACGCCAGAATGCAGGTCCACACGTACATCATGAGCACCGCCGTGCGGTGGGTGTGGCCGAGCTCGATGAGCTTGTGGTGCAAGTGTCCTCGGTCAGCCGACCAGGGCGATTGGCCACGTGCTGTACGCCGCAACACCGCAAGGCCGAGGTCCAGCAACGGTAGCGACAGAATCGCGAACGGCAACAGAATGGGAACGATGGTGGGAATACCATTCGCGCGGTCGTAAAGACCTGAACTGATCTGGCCCGTGGACACCACGCCGGCCGAGGCCATCACGAGGCCCAAAAGCATGGCGCCCGAGTCGCCCATGAAGATTTTGGCCGGGAACCAGTTGTGCGGCAGGAATCCGATGCAACAACCCACAATGATGGCCATCAGCAGCGCCGCCAGATCCGAGCGGTCCGTGAGTGTTGCATTCCGGTGGACCCAATACGCCGTCAGGAAGAACGCAACCCCGCCAATCGCGGCGACGCCTGCCGCCAGGCCATCGAGTCCATCGATGAAATTGACGGCGTTCATGGTGGTCACGATGAGGAGGGCGGTCAAGACGATCCGCAGCGGTTCCGCATCAATCCGTATGGGCTCCGGAACAAAGGGAAGGACGGACATCTGCACCCCCCAGACTGCGACGATCGTAGCGGCCGTGCATTGGCCGATCAGCTTGACCCACCAGCGGATGTCCATCACGTCGTCGGCGACACCCACCGCGACAATCACAAGGGCACCTGCCAGGATTCCCCACGGCGCACCGTTCCCGTGGAAGATGTCCTTCACGAAGAACGAATTGCTGGCCACGACGAGGGCCACGGCGAAGCCCGCGAAGAGTCCCAGGCCACCGAGTCGGGAAATTGGCACCGAGTGCATGTCCCGGCTGCGGATAGGGGCGAAAAGCCGGAGTTTGTTACCCATCTGGCGGGCTACCCACGTAGCGAGATACGACACGACGGCAGCCGTGAGCATCATGAGCGAATACATGATCACGTGGCGGCTCCTGTTGGCGGTGGTGGTGGATTTTGTCCCTGGCGACTAGCTGCCGGCACAACACCTGCAACACCTCTGCGCACCGCCGAATATTGCTGTACTACAGTTGGACTCTGTCAAGATACTAGCGGCTACGGCGGCTTTGCTCCGTTTCACGCGCCCCTAGGGCGAGCCGGGAGGACCCTCCCCGCAACTGCCCGGAAGGAACCCTACATGACTGTCTCCGTTGCCGTAGCGGCTGTGACCTTTGACCGCCCCGGAGAGCTAGCAGTCCTGCTCGACGCTATCAACAAACAATCGATGCCCGTGGACACCATTTGCCTCGTGGACAGCGGAACCACCCCTTCGCGGGAGCTTGCGTCAAGCCATCCAAAGGTGGACTACGTCCGCTCGGAGGCGAATCTGGGCGGGGCGGGCGGCTTCGCCCTTGCGATCCTCAAGGCGGTGGCCAGCGGCGCCGAATGGGTGTGGATCATGGACGATGACGCCGAACCCGGCGATCCCAAATGCCTCGAAACCCTGGTCCGCGAAGCGGAGGCCCGTGGACTCGATGCCGTCGTCCCGCTCGTCGTCGCGCCCGGACACCCGGACAAGCTCTCCTTCTTCTTCCGGATTGACGGCAAGGTGACCCACGACCGCGCCGAAGTCGAGAAGGCGGGGTTCCTGCCCGACGTCGGGCACTTCTTCAACGGTGCGCTCATCCGTTCCAATGTCTTCTTCAAAGTGGGAGTGCCGGATATCCGGCTGTTCATCCGGGGCGACGAGGTGGACTTCATGATCCGCCTCCGGAAAGCGGGAATCCGCTTTGGTACGGTCGCGACGGCGTGGATCAGCCACCCGCATGCGTTTTCCGAGACAAAGCATGTCTTCGGCGCGCGCTGGCACGTGATCGTGCCGGATTCAGCGTTCAAGCGCTACTTCTACTACCGCAACCGGGGCTATTTGATCCGCCGCTACCGGCGCGGCAAGTCGATGGTGGCCGACGTCGGAGGCTACTTGGGCTATTTCCTCCCCCGTGGTGACTTCCGCGGGCTCGCGGAGTGGTTCCGGGCATTCTCCGCCGGTTTGCGGGACAAGGGCTTCGGCCCGTTGGAGGATCAGAAGTTCTAGCGGTCCGCCGGGCGCGGCGTGCTTTTCCGGCCTGTGAGCCGACGGCGCAAAAGCAGGCCGAGGAGCACCCACGGCTCGCCGAAGACCCTGTAAGCGACGCGTCCCGGATGCAGGACGAGCCGCCACGCCCATTCGAGCCCGAGGCGGCCCAGCCAGCGTGGAGCGAGCTTCTGGAGGCCTGCCAGCTGCTCGATGGCCCCTCCGACGGTGCAGTAGACGGCGGGTGGAAGCTCATCCAGGCGACGGTGCAGCACCGATTCCTGCAACGGCATTCCAAGGCCAAGAAGCACCAGCTGGGGACGGAATTCCGCCAGCCAAGCAACGGTGGCCGCTTCGCTGGCATCGTTCCAATTCTCACCGGGCCGTCCGGAGACCTCGGCGCCGGGCACGATTTCGCGAAGGCGTTCCACCGTCTTGCTGTTGGCCTCGGGGCCGGCGCCGACGACGGCGATCCGGCGTAGTCCTTCGACGCCGCCGAGCGCCGGCACCCAGTCCGTGGATCCCAAACGGTATTCCATCAACCCCGCGCCATCGTCCCGCGGACCTCCGCGGCGTCCAAGCCCCCAGAGCATTGCGACCGGCGCACCATCCATGAGCACCACATCGCTGCGTTCATAGAGATGCCGGAAGTCGGAACTCGAATGAAACAACGTGACGCTGTGCAGATTGTGTCCGAGGACAACCTTGGTAGTGCCGTCCGAAACGTACCCGCTGATGGCTTCTATAAGTTGCTCGGCGCACAGGGCGGTGACGTCTACGTCCAGTAGTGGGACACGGTCCCGGACCAGGCTCATTCGGCCCTGGTCTCCGTGTGGACAGCGGTCTCGCCCGGTATCGGGGCCTCGCCGGGAGCAAGAGCCTCGCCGGCGACGGGGGCCTCCGACGCTGGCTCAGGCGCGGCTTCCCCGAGGGCCAGCACTCCGGGAACAACCTCGCGAAGTCGTTCCAGGGAAATGGCACCATCGCGAACCACACGGAGTGGCACGGTGGTGGCGTCAACAATCGTGGATGCCACGGACTCGGACCCCTCAAGGGGCCGGAACCCACCCTCAAGGTATACCTCGACCGATTCAGCAAGCTGGGTCCTCGCCTCGGCGGCTGTCTGCGCGGCCGGTTGACCGGTGCGATTAGCCGAGGACACTGCCAGTGGGCCGGTGCGGTTGAGCAGTTCAAGCGCAATATCGTCGTCGGGCATCCGCAGGGCCACGGTTCCGCGGGTCTCCCCCAGGTCCCAATCCAAGGACGGCTGGGCATGGAAGATGAGCGTCAGGCCGCCGGGCCAAAAGGTATCTGCCAGCTTACGGGCATCTTCCGATACATCAGTTGCCAGCCCGTCCAGCGCATTGGGCCGCGGGATCAGCACCGGGGGCGGCATATGGCGGCCGCGGCCCTTGGAGACAAGCAGCATGGTCACGGCTTGCGGCGAGAACGCGTCGGCGGCAATGCCGTAGACGGTGTCCGTCGGCATGACGACACACTTTTTCTCGCTGATGGCGCGCTGCGCATGCTCCAGGCCTTCGGCGCGTTGTTCCTCTGACGTGCAGTTGTAGCTTGTGGTCACAGCGCTATTCTTTCATTTCCCGGAGGCAGCGATTGCCAACACTGCGCTCGTGGCACGTTCCTTGCCGTTGAGATCGAGGTGGGTAGTGACCTGCGTCCAGCAGCCTGCAGCCTTCAGGTGTTCGGAAATCCACCCTGCCTGCACCTCCGCGTGCTCCATCACGAAGAACCCGCCGCTCTTGAGGAGGCGGGCAGCCGAGGCGGCAGCCGCCGTCGGAAGCTCCATTCCGTCCGCTCCCCCGCCGTACAATGCCTCCGGCGGATCGTGCAGTGCCACTTCGGGTTCGTTCGGAATGGCTTCAGCCGGAATGTACGGCGGATTGGAAACGACGACGTCGAACGTTCCGTCGTGTTCGGGCAAGGCATTGCGGAGGTCGCCCTGCACGAGCTTCACACCGAGTGGCTTCAGGTTCTTGGTGGCCCAGGCATGGGCGAAGGTGCTGAATTCGACTGCGTGGACCTCCGCCCCGGGCACTTCGTAGGCGATCGAAGCTGCAATGGCGCCGGAGCCTGTGCCAAGATCAACCACCTTGGGGTGCTGGAGTCCCTGGAGGTGGTCGATGACAAGCTGGACCACCGATTCCGTTTCCGGCCTCGGAATGAACACCCCCGGGCCGACAGCCAGCGTGAGGTATCGGAAGTGCGCGACGCCGGTAATGTGCTGGAGCGGAACGCGCTGTGCGCGCTCGGCCACCAAATCCGCGTAGCCTTCCGGGGCCTCGGAATCGCCTAGCAGCATGGCCCGCAGTCGGCCGAGGCCGACACCCAGGAGGTGTTCCGCGAGGAGTTCAGCGTCCACTCGCGGAGTGGGGACTCCGGCGTCGGACAGGACGGCTGTTGCCTCGCGGACGGCGTCGGCGAGGCTTTGGCCCGGAAAGAACGTCATGAAGATCCTTGCAGGCTGTTACTCGCCCAGGGCATCCAGGCGCGACTGTTCATCCATTTCGATGGCCGATTGGATGACCGGCTCCAGGTCGCCGTTCATGACGGCGTCGAGGTTGTAGGCCTTGTAACCGGTACGGTGGTCGGCAATCCGGTTTTCCGGGAAGTTGTACGTGCGGATGCGCTCCGAACGGTCCATGGTGCGGATCTGCGACTTGCGCTGGGCCGAGTTCTCGGCGTCGATCTGCTCCTGCTGGTGTGCCAGGATACGGGCACGAAGGACGCGCATGCCGGCTTCACGGTTCTGAAGCTGGGATTTTTCGTTCTGCATGGCCACCACGATGCCCGTAGGGAGGTGGGTAATGCGGACCGCCGAGTCCGTGGTGTTGACGGACTGGCCGCCAGGACCCGAGGACCTGTAGACGTCGATCTTGAGGTCGTTCTGGTTGATTTCGAGCTCTTCGGGCTCATCCACTTCCGGGAGCACCAGTACACCGGCTGCAGAAGTGTGGATGCGGCCCTGCGACTCCGTGACGGGAACACGCTGGACGCGGTGCACGCCGCCTTCGAACTTCAAGCGGGCATACACGCCTTCTGCGGGATCGTTCGAGTTGCCCTTGACGGCCATCTGGACGTCCTTGTAGCCGCCCAGGTCCGATTCCGTGGCCGAGATGAGTTCGGTCTTCCAGCCGCGGGACTCGGCGTAACGCATGTACATCCGCAGCAGGTCTCCGGCGAACAAGGCAGCTTCGTCGCCGCCTTCGCCGCCCTTGACCTCGAGGATGACGTTGCGGGCGTCGTCTGGATCGCGCGGGATCAGCAGCCTGCGCAACCTCTCCTGCGCTGCCGGAAGCTTCGCCTCGATTTCGTCGACCTCGGCGGCAAATTCGGCGTCCTCGGAAGCCATTTCCTTGGCTGCTTCGAGATCGTCCATGAGCCCGCGCCAACGGTTGTACGCCTCAACGATGCCCTGCAACTGGGCGGAGCGCCGCCCCAGCTTACGGGCCAAAGCCTGGTCGGCATAAACGGCAGGATCACTCAACTGCGCCTGGATAGCAGCATGCTCATCAAGCAATCCCTGTACGGACTCAAACATTTTCAGAACCTCTTTCGACTTCTACAAGTCTAATAACTGCAACGCGGGGTCACTTACGGCCCATGCCGAGGGCCAAGATGGGCCGTATCTGACCCCGCGTTGCAACGGGAAGGGGCGGGGCGGAACATCCGCGCGGCACCAACCGCACGAACGAACCAGCGCCCGCCCCTAAAACAGCTACTTGTCGTTATCCGACTTGGCTCCAAGAGTCGTCTTCTGTACCTGCATGAGGAACTCGACGTTGCTCCCGGTCTCCCGGATCTTGTTGGTCAGGAGTTCAAGGCTCTGCTGGGTCTCGAGTCCGGACAGGACACGGCGCAGCTTCCACATGATCTTGACCTCTTCGGCCGAAAGCAGGTTCTCTTCGCGACGGGTACCCGAAGCGTTGACGTCCACGGCCGGGAAGATGCGCTTGTCCGCCAGCTGGCGGGACAGGCGGAGCTCCATGTTGCCCGTGCCCTTGAACTCTTCGAAGATGACTTCGTCCATCTTGGAACCGGTCTCCACGAGCGCGGTTGCCAGGATGGTGAGCGAGCCACCGTTCTCGATGTTGCGGGCGGCACCGAAGAAGCGCTTCGGCGGGTAGAGCGCAGCGGAGTCGACACCACCGGACAGGATACGGCCGGAGGCCGGTGCTGCCAGGTTGTAGGCGCGGCCCAGGCGGGTCATGGAGTCCAGGAGGACCACCACGTCCATGCCCATTTCCACGAGGCGCTTGGCGCGTTCGATGGAAAGCTCGGCAACCGTGGTGTGGTCATCGGCGGGACGGTCGAAGGTGGAGGCAATGACCTCGCCCTTGACGGTGCGCTGCATGTCCGTGACTTCTTCGGGACGTTCGTCAACCAGCACCATCATGAGGTGGACCTCAGGGTTGTTGGTGGTGATCGCGTTGGCGATGGACTGCAGGATGAGCGTCTTGCCTGCCTTGGGCGGGGAGACGATCAGGCCGCGCTGGCCCTTGCCAATCGGGGCCACGAGGTCGATGACGCGCGGGCCGATCTTCTTGGGATCCGTTTCGAGGCGCAGGCGCTCCGAGGGGTAGAGCGGGACGAGCTTGGCGAATTCAACGCGGTCCTTGAGCTCTTCTGGCGTCTTGCCGTTGACCGACGTGACACGGACGAGCGCATTGAACTTCTGGCGCGCGGACTGCTGGTTGCGGTCCTCGCCGTCACGTGGGGCGCGGATTGCGCCGACCACGGCGTCGCCCTTGCGCAGGTTGTACTTCTTGACCTGGGCGAGGGACACGTACACGTCGTTGGCGCCGGGCAGGTACCCCGAGGTGCGGATGAACGCGTAGTTCTCCAGTACGTCCAGGATGCCGGCGACCGGCAGCAGGACGTCGTCCTCGGTGACCTCGACGTCGTCGACGTCCGGGCCTTGGCCACGGCCGCGGCGGCGTTCGTTGCGGTCGCGGAAGCGGTCGCTGCGGGTGTTTCCATCACGGTTGTCACGGTTGTCCTGAGGACCCGGACGATCGTTGCGGTCGCGGCGGTTGCGACGATTGCGGCGGTTGCCGGCGTCATCGCCTTCGGTAGTGTCTTCGCGACGCGTACGGGTGTTGTCGCGGCGTTCGCGCTGGGCGGGTTCGCCGGCCTCGACCGAGGCCTGCTCGCCCTGGCGCGGCTGTGCCTGGCGCTGCTCGGGCTGACGCTGCTCGGGCTGACGCTGCTCCGTCTGGCGCTGCTCAGCCTGACGCTGTTCTGCGCGGGGCTGTTCGGCCTGGGGCTGCTCCGGCGCGCGGGTCTCGGCGACTTCACCGGTCTCCACAGGAGCAACGGCCTCGCCACGACGACGGTTCCGCGTGCGCGGCTGGCGGCGTTCGCCGGCCGCCTCGCTTGCTTCGGCGGCGGGAGCGCCAGGAGCCTCGACGGCGACGGCGGGAGCCTCCGCGGTTTCCGCGGCGGCAGGAGTGGCAACAACGCCGTCGCTGGTGGCGCGGCGGCTTCGGCCACGGCCACGTGCCCGGGTGCCTTCCTGCGCGGGAGCTTCGGTGGACGCTGCGGCAGCGGTCTCAGCTTCCGGAGCTGCGGGCGCGGCCTTTGTTGCTACGGCCTTGGCCCCGGTGGGAGCCTTGCTGGTGGTTGCGCCGGCACGGTGGGCTGAAATGGCCGAGACCAAGTCCCCCTTGCGCATCCGGGATCCGCCCGAAATGCCCAGCTGACTGGCGAGAGCCTGGAGCTGCGCGAGCTTGAGGCCTGCAAGGCCGCTGCTCTTAGCGGTTGCGGCCGTTGATTCAGCTGCAGAAGATGTGGTGTCCACAGCTGAAGCCAGCTCAGTGGTTTCTGTCACGAAGGATCCTTCCCCCTCGACGGCGTCCAGACCTAGAGCTGGACGCGATGATTTGTTCTGGACTGCAGTTCAGATCTGCAGCCGTGATTTCGGTCTTGCCGGTTTAGTTTCAGCAGGGCCGGATACTAATACGTCTTCGATGCTCCGGCGGGCGGGGCGCGGGCTGACGGTTCGGGTAACAGAAAGGGTTCTGTGGCACCTGCGACAGGCCGATAAGGAGACGACACCGGCAGACTTCGACACAGTAGGAGACGGGAACGGCGTTAAGCCGGGATCCAATGTCAGGGAACTGCCCGCGGTTCTACCGCCGGTGCAAGTCCACTCTAGCACCTTCAACGTCCACTGCCAGTGTCATCACGCGCCAAGCCACGTCCGGAGTGTTGTCCGCAGTGAACGCAATGATCATTTCGGCAATCGTCTCGGCCTCGTCCGCGCCGTTGGCCAATGCGAGAACTGTGGGTCCTGCTCCCGAAACGACGGCTGCATGGCCCGAAGACCGCAGTGTCTTGATCAACGCCGCACTTGGCCGCATTGCCTCTGCACGGTAGCTCTGGTGCAGATAGTCCTCGGTTCCGGGAAGCAGGAAACGGGGGTCGGCCGTCAATGCGTGGATCAGGAGCGCGGCGCGTCCTGAGTTCATGGCCGCTGCGTGGTGGCCGATGGAAGCCGGCAGCAAGCCGCGTGCGGTTTCGGTGGACAGTTCGTAGTCAGGCACGGCGACGATCGGGATGACCGACGGGACCACTTCTGCGCGGGTGCTGCTGTACTGCTCGCTGTCCTGCCACGACAAGGCCAGTCCGCCGAAAATCGCGGGTGCGACGTTGTCCGGGTGACCTTCCATCTCGCTCGTGAGTTGCAGAATCCATTCGCGGTCGCGCTGTGCGGATTCGGGCACCAAGGCGTTGGCCGCGGTCACGGCCGCAACCACTGCCGAGGCCGAGGAGCCAAGCCCGCGGCCGTGCGGGTTGACGTTGTCCGCAGTGATCTTGAGGCCGCTGTGCCGGAAACCGAGGCGCTCCAAAGCCGTGCTTAGGGCACGCACGACGAGGTGGCTCGCATCGCGGGGAAGGGTATCGGCTCCCTCACCGGAGAGCTCGAACTCAAGCTCTCCGGTGGTGAGAGTTTCGACGGTCAGGGTGTCGTAGATCGACAATGCCAGGCCCAGGCTGTCATAGCCGGGGCCCAGGTTGGCGCTGGTGCCCGGGACCCTGACGGTCAGCTGCTGGCCTGCCGCGACGAGCTTAAGACCGGTCGCGGTGGGCTGCGTGGTTTCCACTCTTAGTTTTCTTCCAGTCCCAGTTCGGATGCCACGGTCACGACGTCGTTCGGCACCTTGACCGGCTGAACCTCGCTGCCGTCTTCGGTGCGGAGGGCCCACTGCGGGTCTTTGAGTCCGTGTCCGGTGACCGTGATGACGATCGTCTTGCCGGCGGGAACCTCGCCTGCGGCGTGCTTCTTGATGAGACCGGCAACGCCTGCCGCGGAACCGGGTTCCACGAAGACGCCTTCCTTGGCGGAGAGCCAGCGGTGGGCATCGAGGATTTCCTCGTCAGTTACGGCGTCGATGAATCCGCCGGATTCGTCACGTGCCGCGATGGCCGTGTCCCAGGACGCCGGGTTGCCGATGCGGATGGCCGTCGCGATCGTGTCCGGTTCGGTGATGGGGTGGCCTGCCACGAACGGTGCGGCGCCTGCTGCCTGGAATCCCCACATGGCCGGCGTCTTGGTGGAGACGGCGGGAAGGGTGCCCGCGGTTGCCGACTCGAAGGGCGCGGAATACTCCTTGTAGCCCTTCCAGTACGCGCTAATGTTGCCCGCGTTGCCCACCGGCAGGACGTGGATGTCCGGGGCGTCTCCGAGGGCGTCGACGATTTCGAAGGCACCCGTCTTCTGGCCCTGGATACGCGCCGGGTTGACGGAGTTCACAAGGAACACCGGGTAGGACTCGCCGAGTTTGCGGGCAATGTCCAGGCAGTTGTCGAAGTTGCCGTCCACCTGCAGGAGCGTGGCGCCGTGCGCGATGGCCTGGCTGAGCTTGCCCATGGAGATCTTGCCTTCGGGAACCAGCACGGCACACTTGAGCCCGGCGGCCGTGGCGTAGGCTGCTGCCGAGGCCGAAGTGTTGCCCGTGGAGGCGCAGACAACCGCCTTGGCGCCCGCTTCGACAGCTGCCGTCATGGCCATCGTCATACCGCGGTCCTTGAATGAACCGGTCGGGTTCATGCCCTCCACCTTCAGGTACACGGTGGATCCGGTGAGTTCGGAGAGCTTCTGCGCGTGGACGAGCGGGGTTCCGCCCTCGCCGAGGGTAATGACCTTCGTGGCTTCAGTTACAGGCAAACGATCAGCGTATTCGCGGATTACTCCGCGCCATTGGTGAGCCACTTAGACCCCTTCTACCCGCAGGACGGATGTCACAGAATTGATGACGTCCAGGCCCTTGACGGCCTCGACGGTTGCCGCGAGTGCGGCTTCGGATGCGCGGTGGGTGACGATCTTCAGTTCGGCCGACTCAACATTCGAGGCGGCATCGCGGTGGATCGTCTGGCGCATGATTTCGATCGATACGCCGTTCTCCGCAAAGATGTGGGTGATCCGGGCCAGCACGCCGGCCTGGTCGGCGACGTCGAGCCCGATGTAGTAGCTCGTGGTCGAGGCATCGATCGACAGCGCGGGCACGTAACCGGTGGTGGTCTCGGTACGACCGGGACCACCAAGCACCACACGGCGGGCCGCCGAAACGAGGTCGCCCAGGACGGCAGACGCCGTCGGGGTTCCGCCGGCGCCCTGGCCGTAGAACATCAGCTGGCCCGCGTTCTCGGCTTCGATGAAGACGGCGTTGAACGCACCGCGAACGGCTGCGAGCGGGTGTTCGCGGGGCAGGAGGGTGGGGTGGACGCGGACTGAAATGCCGCCGTCGCCGTTTGCGTTGGTGATCTTCTCGGCGATGGCAAGCAGCTTGATGACGAAGCCGGCTTCCTTCGCGGCGGCAATGTCGGCTGCGCTGACCTTCGTGATGCCTTCGCAGTAGACGTCTTCGAGGGCGAAGCGCGTGTGGAAGGACAACGACGCCAGGATGGCGGCCTTCGCCGCGGCGTCATGGCCTTCGACGTCGGCAGTCGGGTCGGCTTCCGCGTATCCAAGCCGCTGGGCCTCGGCCAGCGCGTCGGCGAACTGTGCACCGGTGCTGTCCATTTGGTCGAGGATGAAGTTGGTGGTGCCGTTGACAATGCCCAGGACCCGGGTGATGCGGTCGCCGGAGAGGCTGTCGCGGATGGGACGCAGGATCGGAATGGCTCCGGCGACGGCGGCCTCATACGAGAGCTGGACGCCGGCCTTGTCAGCCTCCTCGTAGAGGGTCGGGCCGTCCTGTGCCAGGAGCGCCTTGTTGCCGGTCACGACGCAGGCGCCGTTCTGCATGGCGGTCAGTATGAGCGAACGGGCCGGCTCGATGCCGCCCATGAGCTCGATCACCAGATCGGCGTCCTTGACCAGGGTGTCGGCGTCTGTGGTGAACAGATCGCGCGGCAGTTCGACGTCGCGCTCTGAATCAAGGTTTCGCACGGCGATGCCGGACAGCTGCAAGCGCGCGCCGGTGCGGGCCGCAAGGGCGTCGGCGTCGTCAAGGAGAATCCGCGCTACCTGGGCTCCCACGTTGCCACAGCCCAGCAGGGCCACCTTCAGGGTTCGCACTTCAGACATTCGCCACTCCCATGTCGCGGTTCAAGAGATCTTCTTCGGTTTCCCCGCGGACGATCAGCCGGGCGGATCCATTGCGCACAGCGACAACGCCAGGCCTGGCCAGATAGTTGTAGTTGCTTGAGAGGGCCCAGCAGTAAGCGCCGGTTCCCGGTACAGCGAGCAGATCACCGGCTGCCACGTCTTCGGGCAGATATACATCTCTAACAACTATGTCGCCGCTCTCGCAATGTTTGCCCACTACTCGGGACAGTTGCGGGGCAGCGTCCGAGCTCCGCGAGGCGAGAACGGCCGAATAATCCGCGTCGTACAGCACCGGACGGGGGTTGTCGCTCATGCCACCGTCCACCGACACATAGCGACGCGGGAACGTAACGTTTTGGTTGCCACCGGCATCTACAGGCGCTTCTGCAGGCGCGTCCACGCGGACCGTTTTCAGCGTCCCGACCTCGTACAAGGTGAAGGTGCTGGTGCCCACGATTGCACGGCCCGGTTCGATCGAAATGCGCGGCGGGGTGATGCCCAGTTCAGCGCACTTCGAGCGTACGACGGCGGCCATCGCCTGCGCGATTTCGGCCGGCGGGCGGGGGGTGTCCACCGGTGTGTAGGCGATGCCGTAGCCACCGCCCAGGTCCAGTTCCGGCAAGGCGATGGAGTACTTCGCTTGCATCGCGGCGAGGAATCCCAGAAGCTTCTCGGCTGCCAAGGCGAAGCCGTCAGGCTCGAAGATCTGGGAACCGATATGGCAGTGCAGGCCCAGGAGTTCCACATTGGAATACGAGGTGGCCGCAGCGACGGCTTCCTCCGCGGCCGAGAGGCCGGCGGACTCCGTGGAATCCCCGGCCATGGAGAGCCCGAATTTTTGGTCCTCGTGGGCCGTGGCGATGAATTCGTGCGTGTGGGCGTGGACACCGGGAGTCAGCCGCAGCATGACCTTCGCCGTCTCGCCGCGTCCGGAGGCGATCTTTGCAACCCGCTCAAGCTCGTCGAGGCTGTCCACCACGATGCGGCCGAGCTTCATGTCCAGTGCGCGGTTGATCTCGGCGTCGGACTTGTTGTTGCCGTGCAGCCCCAAATTGGCGCCGTCGATGCCGGCGCGGGCCGCGACGGCGAGTTCGCCGCCGGAGCAGGTGTCCAGGCGCAGGCCCTCCTCGGCCACCCAACTGGCCACGGCAGTACACAAGAAGGACTTTCCGGCGTAGTAGACGTCCACTCCCCCGCAGATGTCCTCGAAAGCTGCGTCAAAGGCATCCTTGAAGGAGCGGGCGCGGGCACGGAAATCACCCTCGCTCATGACGAACAGCGGTGTGCCGAACTGTGCCTTGAGCTCACTGACGGGAACCCCGTCAATGGCGAGCTGGCCGTCGTCGTTCCTCTGAACTCCTTCGGCCCACATCGGTGCGTGAAGCGCGTTCGTGTCCTCCGGCAGGGCGAGCCATTCGGGGGCAAGGGGCGAGGCTGCGGCGTTGTTTTGCACCCTGATCACATCCGTTCCGGAGCTGAAACGCCGAGGAGTTCAAGCCCGTTGGCCAGCACCTGGCTCGTGGCGTCGTTGAGCCACAGCCGCGTGCGGTTGACGTCCTGGACCGGTTCATCGCCAAGCGGCGAAACGCGGCAAGCGTCGTACCAGCGGTGGTAGGCACCGGCGATGACTTCGAGGTGGCGGGCCACGCGATGCGGTTCGCGGAGCTCCGCGGCCTTGGCAACGATGGACGGGTAGCTGCCGAGGTAGGACAGCAGCTCGTTCTCGGTGGCGTGGTCCAGCAGGGAGGCGTCGAAGGCGCTGTGGTCCACGCCGGCCTCGATCGCGTTGCGTGCCGTGCCGCGGGAGCGGGCATGCGCGTACTGCACGTAGAACACAGGGTTTTCGTTGCTGTTCTTCTTCAGCAGTTCCGGGTCCAGTGTCAGCGGCGAATCAGCGGGGAATCGCGCCAACGAGTAACGCACAGCGTCCTTACCGAGCCATTCGATAAGGTCCTTGAGCTCGATGATGTTGCCGGCACGCTTGGACAGCTTGGCGCCGTTGACGGAGACCAACTGTCCGATCAGGACCTCGATGTTGACCTCGGGGTCGTCGCCCGCACAGGCGGCGATGGCCTTGAGCCGGTTGATGTAGCCGTGGTGGTCGGCACCCAGCAGGTAGATCTTCTCCGTGAAGCCGCGGTCCTTCTTCGACAGGTAGTAGGCGGCGTCGGCGGCGAAATACGTGGGTTCGCCGTTGGCCCGGATCATGACGCGGTCCTTGTCATCGCCGAAGTCGGTGGTGCGCAGCCAGACCGCCCCGCCGTCGTCGAACACGTGGCCCTGCTCCCGGAGGCGGGCGACGGCGGACTCGATCGCACCGCCGTCGTGCAGTTCCTGCTCGGAGAAGAAGACATCGAAAGCCACGCCGAATTCGGCCAGGGTGTCCTTGATATCCTTCATCTGGGCCTGGTAAGCGGCGGAACGGATCACCGGCAGTGCTGCCTCGTCGGTCAACTCGCGGATTGCCGGATGAGCCTTGAGGACCTCGTCGCCGAGTTCCCGGATGTACTCACCGGGGTAGCCGCCCTCGGGAACGCCGCGTCCGTGCAGGCGGGACAGCACCGAGTTCGCGAAGACGTTCATCTGCGAGCCGGCGTCGTTGATGTAGTACTCAGCGGTGACGTCCGCACCGGAGGCGCGGAGTACGCGGGCAATCGAATCACCCAGGGCGGCCCAACGCGTGTGGCCAATGTGCAGCGGTCCAGTGGGGTTCGCCGACACGAATTCCATGTTGACCACGTGGCCTGCGAGCGCCTGGTTGGTTCCGTAGGAGCTTCCCGCCTCGACGATGGCCTTGGCCAGCGCGCCGGCGGCGGCTGCATCCACAGTGATGTTAAGGAAGCCCGGGCCCGCGATATCCACGGCGGTGACGCCGTCGATCGCCTCCAGTCGCTTACTCAGGATCGTGGCGAATTCACGGGGGTTGGTCCCGGCATGCTTGGCAAGCTGCAAGGCGATGTTGGTGGCCCAGTCTCCGTGCTCCCGGTTCTTGGGTCGCTCCACGCGCACGTCCTCGGGGAGGGCAGATTCGGAAAGCGCGAGCTCGCCGGCGGCGACAGCGTCTTTCAGGCAGGCGGATATGGCGGCGGAGAGTTCTTCGGGAGTCACCCGTCTAGCCTACCGGTGGGGCTTGCAACTGGTGGAATTCTTATGCTTAGTAATGCGCACACGCATGCACCAGCGCGCACCCAGCCGACGCCCAGCTTCGGCCAGTAGAGCTCCCAGACTGAACCGATAGGCTGAAATCCACGTCAATGGTGCGGGCGGCCACCGTCCGGAGCACTTTGCATTGACCATTTTTCTTGTCCAGTTGACGAGTCCAGTTGAAACGAGCAGAACCATGACTACGCCACTCCGCAAGGGCCTCCTGGTGGGCGCCGCCGGCCTCTCCCTGGCCAGTTCGGTGGCAGCTTGCGCCCCTTCGGCCCAAGGCAGCACGCCGCAAAAGACCTCCACAATTTCCGGCCCGTACAAGGACGGAACCTACAGTGCGGACGGTGACTACATCTCACCCAACGGCGGTGAAACCGTGGGCGTCCAGTTGACCTTGGCTGGTGGGACTATTTCCGCGGTGGACATCACCGTCCATGCCAACAACCCGAACACCAAGGAATTCCAGGGGCAGTTCAAGAACGGCATCGCCGCGCAGGTGGTCGGCAAGAAACTGGATGAGATCAACGTCTCAAAAGTAGCCGGCTCCTCCCTGACGAGCGAAGGATTCAACAAGGCCGTGGAAACCATCAAGGCCGAGGCCAAATAGGCGCATGACGCACACGGGCTGGAGCGTTTTCGGCTTCGACGGTATCGGGACCACGTGGGAAATCTCGACGCCGGAGGAACTCCCGGAGGACGTGCGCGCCGGCTTGCTCGACGTCGTGGAGGACTACGACCGAAGCTACTCGCGCTTCCGGGACGACTCCATGCTTGCCGCGCTCGCCCGTGAACCCGGCACCGTCACCCTCCCGGCCGGGGCCGGCGAACTGGAACAGCTTTTCAGGAAGCTGTACCGCCTCAGCAACGGCGCCATGACGCCCCTCATCGGCGGCAGCCTCGAGCGGCTGGGCTATGGGGCGGACTATGCCTTGCGGCCCGTCGGCCATCCGGTGCCGGCACCGCGCTGGGAAGACGTCCTCGTATGGAGCGGCACGGAGATGTCCGTTTCCGCTCCGGTGGTCCTGGACATCGGAGCCGCCGGGAAGGGCCAATTGGTGGACATTGTGGCTGCAGTCCTGCGAGGGGCCGGAATCACTGAGTTCCTGGTCGATGCCAGCGGCGACATGCTTCATTCCGGGGCGGAGCCGTTGGGCGTGGGCCTCGAACACCCTTACGACCCCACCCAGGCGATCGGCGTCGTCGAACTCCACGACGGCGCGCTCTGCGCTTCCGCCGCCAACCGCCGCGCGTGGGGCGACGGCCTCCACCATGTCCTCGACGGCGCCACCGGGCGCCCGGTGGAGACGGTGGTGGCCACGTGGACGATGGCTGCAACGGCAATGGAAGCCGATGCCCTGGCCACGGCGCTCTTCATGGTGGATCCGAAAGTGCTTGAGGGAGAATTCGAGTTCTCCTGGCTCAAGGTCTTTTCGGACGGACACGCCGCCTATTCGGCCGGCTTCGAAGGGACACTGTTCTCATGATTGCCATCAAAGCGCGAGTGGATGCCTGGCTCGGCCATTTCACGATGTACCGGCTGATCCTGTGGGTCCTTGCCGTGCTCGCGGCGTACAGCCTCGTGCTGAACGCCTTGGGCTGGCTGAGCTTCGGACTGCCCGAAATGCTTTTCCACCTTGTGCTGTGCCTGGGCCTGACATACGCATCCAACCGGCTCATGGCCATGCTCTTCAAGGTCCAGCCGCACTCGGAATCCTCGCTCATCACGGGCCTTTTGTTGTACTTCCTGTTCTGGCCCACCGCGCTGATTCCCGCGGTCCAGATCCCCGATCTCGCCGGAGTCGCCGTGGCATGCGTCCTGGCCTCGGCATCCAAATACGTCTTGGCCTTCCGCGGCCGGCACATTTTCAATCCCGCTGCGGCGGGCGCCTTCATCGCCGGGCTCACCGGCTTGAACATCGCCACGTGGTGGGCAGCGACTCCAGCCATGTTGTGGCTCTTGGTCCCTGGTGTGCTGCTGGTGCTGTACCGGACGCTGAAGGTGCTCATGGCCTGCGCTTTCCTCGTGGTGGCGCTGTCGGTGGTGTGCGCCGTGCTCCTGCGGGGCGGCATGACCTTCGGACCCGCTTTGTGGCAACCGATCGCGCAGCAGCCGCTTCTCTTTTTCGTCGGCTTCATGCTCACCGAGCCCCTCACCCTGCCTCCCCGCCGCTGGCAGCAAGTGGCACTGGCCGCCGTCGTGGCCTTGTTTTTTGCTGTGCCGTACAACGTGGCTGGCGTGGCCAATTCGCCGGAACTCGCTCTGCTGATCGGGAACCTCCTCGCATTCCTCGTGGGACAGCGGGGCGGAATCATGCTGATGTTCAAGGGTTCGCGTCCTCTGACGCCGTTCACTACCGAATTCCGCTTTGAACCACGACGGCCCGTCCGTTTCCTCCCCGGGCAGTTCATGGAACTCAACCTTCCGCACTCGCGCTCGGACGGTAAAGGGCGGCGACGGGTTTTCAGCATCACCAGCCCGCCCGACTCGCCCGAGATGACATTCGGCGTCGGCACGGCGGAACCAGTCTCCGCCGCCAAGCGCGCGTTGCTCGCGCTCGAGCCTGGAGAGTGCGTCAGCGGAACCGCGGTGGGTGGCGACTTTGTTCTGCCGCCCGACGCCGGCAAACCCGTGTTGCTCATCGCGGCGGGAATCGGGATTGCGCCTTTCCTTTCCCAGCTGGCGTCCGGCGACTCCGCGCGAAGGGACATCGTCGTGCTGTATCTCGCCCCCAGCGCCGCAGAACTCGCCGGGAGCGATGTCCTGGAGGCCTCGGGCGCACGGGTCATCGCCCGCCTTTCGGACGGTTCCCCGCCGCCGTCGTTCATGCACGACGCCGGGCGGAGCCGCATCGACGGCGACTCCCTGCGTGAGCTCATCCCCGATGTGGCCGAGCGGGACGTGTATATCTCAGGGTCTCCGGCAAACGTGGACACCCTTCGCTCCGCCGCCCGCCATGCCGGAGCCCGGCGAATCCACGTGGACGCTTTCGCGGGCTACTGACGGCTCGCCGCGCCCGTTTCCATTGCGGCGCGGTGACCTGCTAAGCTCGTGGACGTCCCTCCGGCAACGGACGGGAGCCCCGGATGCCCTCGTAGCTCAGGGGATAGAGCGTCTGCCTCCGGAGCAGAAGGCCGTAGGTTCGAATCCTATCGAGGGCACAACAGAAAACCCCGCCAGTTCAAGGAACCGGCGGGGTTTTTCTTTGCGTGGCCACGTTGCGCCTGGCAGGTTCCGTACCAGGCAACAAAAGGTGGAAAACTGCGTCACGTTTGGCCGTCTGCCAACACAAGGTTCTTGTGCAGACGACAAAAAGACTTGAGCAGACACCTCAAGAGGAGCCCGCGGCAGCGTTCCCCGAGCTCGATGCCACGGCCCCGGTCCTCGCCGGGAAACTCTCGCGGCTCCCAGCAGGGTAACTCGCAACCATCCTTTGCCCACAACCCGAGGACACCCATGCCTGAATGTGAAGCCGCCCGCCGCAACAAACAAGCCCTCCACGAAATCGAGCTGGCATGGGGCAATGGCATCGTGAACCTCGGCAAGCTGCAACGGATCCTGAAGGGCCCCGAAGGCGACGCGGAACCGTTGCCGGCATGCCCGCATGAGGCCTCATCGTCGTCGTGAAGCGGACATGCCGCGCCGGGCCGGCTATAAAGTCAGTGGCCGCTCCTAAGCTGTTCGTACCCGTCCAACAGGTACGAAAGGGTTCGCCGTGATCTGTTCCATCATTCCTCCCTACATGCTGCGAAGGCTGGCGGCACAGCACGAGCCCCGCCTGAGGGTGATTGCGCGCGCGGCCAAGGAGTCCCTGCTCCACATCAAGAACCTCCAGGCCGCCCGCTCGCTTCCGGTGCCGGTCCCGGTGCCCACAGCGCGCCAGGCCAAGCCCGGTCCGCCCAAGAGGACCATCTACGATGCCAACTCCACCGAAGCCTTGCCCGGCAAGCTCGTCCGCAAGGAGAAGGGTCCGGCGACGGGCGATGCGGCCGCGGATGAGGCCTACGACGGATTGGGCGAGACACACGCGCTTTATGCCGAGGCGTTCAGCTGGAATTCGATCGACGGCGCCGGGCTGAAACTCGATGCCACCGTCCACTACGGCGAGCTGTACGACAATGCCTTCTGGAACGGCAGCCAAATGGTCTTCGGTGACGGCGACGGCGAGATCTTCCAGAGATTCACGAAGTCGCTCAGCGTGATAGGGCACGAGCTCGCCCACGGCGTCACCCAGTACACGGCAGCCCTCGCCTACCGGAACCAGGCCGGAGCGCTCAACGAGTCCATGTCGGATGTTTTCGGGGCGCTCGTGGAGCAATATGCCAAAAAGCAATCTGCCGCCGAGGCGAGCTGGCTGATCGGCGAGGGCTTGTTCACCGACGCCGTCCAAGGCGCCGCGCTCCGGTCCATGAAAGCACCAGGGACCGCGTATGACGACGACGTGCTCGGCAAAGATCCGCAACCGGACTCCATGGACACCTACGTCCGCACCACCGCGGACAACGGCGGTGTCCACATCAACTCAGGCATCCCCAACCGGGCGTTCTCCCTTGTCGCCCTGGAGCTGGGTGGCAATGCGTGGGAGGCCCCGGGACAGATCTGGTACAACACGCTGACTAGCGGCTCACTGCCTGCCACGTGCACCTTCGGGCGCTTCGCCAAGGCCACAGTGGCGTCGGCAGAGGAACTCTTCGGCGCCGGCTCAAACGAGCATGACGCAGTCCGTAAGGCATGGGAAACTGTGAAGGTAAAGCTCTAGCAACACCTCTCAGAGCAGTGGAAGCCGCAGAACATGAAAATCACTGTCCAGCGCAGCGGTGGCGTCGCTGCGATCACACGCGTCTGGACCGTGGATGCCGCCACCTCCGAAGATAAACGGCGCTGGATGCCGATCGTGGAGGCCTGCCCTTGGGACCAGGTGCCATCCGGCGCGCAGGCCAAAGGGCAAACGCCCGCGCGGGCAGCCGGGAAAGCGTCCGGGCAAGCCGACCGGTTCATGTATTCGATCCGCGCCGGACAACACAGGGCCACCCTTCCCGAGACCGATGTCACCGGACCTTGGCACACCCTCGTTGAGAATGCCAAGGTAGAGGGCCGGGAGACCCTTCGCCGCTAGCCAACCTCCGCCAGCTGGCCGCGGAAAGCCCTCCTGTACGACTGCGGGCTCGTGTCCAGGACCTTGGCGAAGTGGTGCCGCAGCAGCACGGAATGTCCGAACCCGGCTTCGCGCGCGACCTCGTCGATATTCAACTCCGTGGTTTCAAGGAGCTCCTGCGCCCGGAGCACCCGTTGCGAGTTGAGCCACGCCGCCGGTGTGGCACCCGTTTCGGCCCGGAACCGGCGTGCGAAGGTCCGGGCTGACATGTGCAGCCGGGACGCCAACTCTCCGACGCTGTGTTCGTGCTCGAGGTTCTCCACCATCCAGCGAAGCAAGGCCTCCATGGGCGCGGAGCCGCACGTGGGCATGGGCCGGTCGATGAATTGGGCCTGGCCGCCGTCGCGGTGCGGCGGAACCACCATGTCGCGGGCGATGGCGGCGGCAACGTTGGCGCCGAGCTCGACGCGAATCAGATGCAGGCAGGCGTCAATGCCGGCCGCCGTGCCGGCACTTGAGATGATCGTTCCGTCCTGGACGTAGAGCACATTTTCGTCCACGTGAACCTTCGGATACCTACTGGCCAGGTCCTGTGAATAGTGCCAGTGCGTAGTGCAGCGGCGCCCGTCCAAGAGCCCTGCGCGCGCAAGCGCGTAGGCCCCGGAGCAAATCGACATGACCCAGGCACCCCGTTCATGCGCCGCCCGCAGCGCATCCAACACAGATTCCGGAACATCCTCATCCCGTCCGTACGGGGCCATGATGACCAGGTCGGCATCGGCCGTAGCCTCCAGCCCCAGGTCGACATACATCGACAGGCCGGACTTCATCTTCACGTCTCCCGGGACGGGAGTACAAACCCTGAAGTCAAAGCCGGGAACGCCGCTCCCCCGGTCCGCCCGGTCAATCCCGAACACCTCGTAGGCGGTTCCGAATTCGAAGATCGAGAAGTTGGGAACAACAATGATCGCCACCGTTTTCAACATAGATCCAGTGTGGCAGAAAATTGCCTAAATGGGTCGTTTCTGCCACTGTTTCTTGAAGGGGATGAGGAACACGATGGAGTCATGGAATTCATCGGAGTCTTACTCTTCATCATTCTCATCATCACTGCCGCCGCTTCCATCTCAGCGGTCCTTCGGGACGGCCCCGGCCGCCTTCCCGACCGTTCCGAGCCTTGGACCGCGAGGGACCTGCCTAACAACTCATGCTGGACACTGCGCGCCTTCTAAGCACAGTCTGCCCCTGAACACGGACGACTTTTGTCCGCATCGTGGGCTAGATTCAATGCATGATCCAAACGTCCGCCAGGCTGCTGCAATTGCTGTCCTTGTTGCAGGTCCGGCGCGAATGGACCGGCCCGGCATTGGCCAACCGGATGGGTGTCACGGAGCGCACCGTCCGCCGCGATATCGACAAGCTCCGGAACCTTGGCTATCCCATCCATGCTTCGCCGGGCATGGCCGGCGGCTACCAACTGGGCGCCGGAGCCCAGCTCCCGCCGTTGCTCCTCGACGACAATGAAGCTCTCGCCGTCGCCTTGGGGCTGAGCTCGGTGGCGGCGGGTCCCGTGGCCGGTATCGGCGAAGCATCGGTTCGCGCCCTCGCCAAACTTGAGCAGGTGCTGCCCTCACGTCTCCGCCCGAAGTTCGCGATGCTCAAGGCCGCGGTCACCACACTGCCCAGCAACGCGGCGTCGGTAGACCCTCAACAGCTCACGGTGGTCTCTGCGGCGATCGCGGACAAGCGACAACTCAGTTTCGACTACGTCAAGGCCGACGGCGACGCCGGGCGGCGCCTGGTGGAACCATACCGGCTCGTCGACACCGGGCGGCGCTGGTACCTCGTCGCGTGGGATGTGGACCGGGAAGACTGGCGCACGTTCCGCGCCGACCGCATCGCCTCGTTGCCGGCTGAACGGAAGAAGTACGTGCCGCGCCCCCTGCCCGCCAAGGACCTCGCGGACTACGTCCAGCGCTCCGTGACCCGCTCGCCTTACCGCTACGACGTCGTCGTGCGCCTTCACGCCCCCATCGGCGAGGTGGCCGCCGTCGTCGGCCCGCAGCTCGCGAGCTTGAGCGACGACGGCGGGAACGCCACCCTGCTCCGCGCCGGCTGGGACAGTCTGGCGCAGCCGGCGGCACACCTCGCAGCGCTCGACATGGACTTCGAGATCATCTCTCCGGAAGAGTTCAAGGAGTACGCCCGCACCATGGCCGGGCGATTGGAAAAAGCCGCGGGGAACCACGCAATGCAAGGCGACGCGCCGCCACAGTAGACTGTCAGCAGCCATGACACTTCATATTTCCTACCCCGCAGAGCTGCCCGTCTCCGAGCGCCGCGAGGACTTGATGGCGGCCATCGCCGCAAACCAAGTGACCATCATCGCCGGCGAAACCGGTTCCGGCAAGACCACGCAGATCCCCAAAATGTGCCTGGAGCTCGGCCTCGGGGACAAGGGCCTGATAGGCCACACCCAGCCGCGCCGCCTTGCCGCGCGTACCGTTGCCGAACGCATCGCCTTCGAGATGGGCGTGGAGATCGGGCAGGAAGTGGGCTTCCAGGTCCGTTTCACCGGCGAAGTCAGCAGGGCTACCAAAATCAAGCTGATGACCGACGGCATCCTGCTGGCCGAGATCCAGCGGGACAAGCTGCTACGGAAGTACAGCGCCATCATCATCGACGAGGCACATGAGCGCAGCCTCAACATCGACTTCATCCTCGGCTACCTCAAGCGGATCCTGCCGCAAAGGCCGGACCTGAAAGTCATCATCACCTCGGCCACCATCGACCCCGAACGTTTCGCGAAGCATTTCGGCAGCGAAGAAGAACCCGCGCCGATCATCGAGGTCTCGGGCCGCACCTACCCGGTGGAAATCCGTTACCGGCCGCTGTCCCAACCGGCCGGCGGTGCACCCGGTGAAGACGAAGACGCGTCCGACGACGAGCTTGAGGAAGACCGCGATCCCCTCGACGCCGTGTGCGACGCCGTCGACGAGCTTGCGCTTGAGGCTCCGGGAGACATCCTGGTGTTCTTCTCCGGCGAGCGCGAGATCCGCGACGCCGCGGAAGCCTTGAACGGCCGGATCCAAGCCAACCGCAGGTTGGCGGGCACGGAAGTCCTGCCGTTGTTTGCCCGTTTGAGCTTGCAGGAGCAGCACAGGGTCTTCAACCCGGGCGGCAAGAGGCGGATAATCCTTGCCACCAACGTCGCGGAAACGTCCTTGACCGTTCCCGGCATCAAGTACGTCATCGATACCGGCACGGCCCGCATCTCGCGCTACTCGCACCGCACCAAGGTGCAACGGCTGCCGATTGAACGTGTTTCACAGGCCTCGGCAAGCCAGCGCTCCGGCCGCTGCGGCCGCGTGTCCGAGGGTATCGCCATCCGGCTCTATTCCGAGGAAGACTTCGAGTCCCGCCCGCAGTTCACCGATCCGGAGATCCTGAGAACCAACCTTGCCGCCGTCATTCTGCAGATGACGGCCATGGGTGTAGCCCGCGGCCCCAAGGACGTCGAGAACTTCCCGTTTGTTGAGCCGCCGGACTCCCGTGCCATCAACGACGGCGTCACGCTGTTGCGCGAACTCGGCGCCTTGAGCGCTGCCCGCACGAGCGGCGCCGCCGACAACCTGGGCGGCCTGACCGCCGTCGGGCAGAAGTTGGCCCAGCTCCCGGTGGACCCCCGGCTCGGCCGGATGATCGTTGAGGCCGGAAAGCGCGGTTGTGTCAAGGAAGTCATGATCCTGGCAGCTGCTCTGACTATCCAGGACCCGCGCGAGCGCCCGACGGACAAGCAGCAGCTTGCCGCGGAGAAGCACGCACGCTTCCGGGACGAGAACTCGGACTTCACCGGATTCCTGAACCTGTGGAACTACATCCAGGAAAAGCAGCAGGAGCTCTCCTCCACGCAGTTCCGCCGGCTGTGCAGGAACGAGTTCATCAACTACCTGCGCGTCCGCGAATGGCAGGACCTCTTCCAACAATTGCGCCAGCTCGCCAAGCCGCTGGGCATCACTATCGACAACAAGCGCGAGGCCGACCCCGTAGGAAACAACGAGGGAATCCACATCAGCTTGCTCTCGGGACTGCTGAGCCACATCGGCATGCTGGACGAACGCAAGCGCGAATACGCCGGAGCACGCGGCAGCCGTTTCGCCATCTTCCCGGGCTCGGCGTTGTTCAAGAAGTCGCCCGCCTTCGTCATGGCCGCGGAATTGGTTGAAACAAGCCGGCTCTGGGCCCGGGTCGCGGCGAAGTTCGATCCCTTGTGGGCCGAGCAGGTTGCACCGGACCTCGTGAAGCGCTCCTACAGCGAGCCCCACTGGTCCAGCCGTACGGGCTCAGTCATGGCGCACGAGAAGGTGATGCTCTACGGAGTCCCCATCATCCCGAACCGCCGCATCAACTACGGCAGGATCGATCCGGAGCTCTCCCGCGAACTCTTCATCCGGCATGCCCTCGTAGAGGGAGACTGGAAGACCCACCACAAGTTCTTCCACCGCAACCGCGCCTTGCTCCTCGAAATCGAGGAACTCGAGACGCGCATGCGCCGCCGCGACATCCTGGTGGACGACCACACGCTTTTCGAGTTCTACGACTCCAGAATCGGCAAGGACGTGGTCTCCGAACGCCACTTCGACAAATGGTGGAAGGAAGCCCGCCAGCAGGAACCCACCTTGCTGGACTTCGACCAATCGCTGCTCATCAGCGAGGACGCGGAAGCCCTGGATGATTCCGCCTACCCGAAAACCTGGCTGCACAAGGGCTTTGAGCTGCCCCTGAGCTACGAGTTCCATCCAGTCGCCCCCGGCTCGCCGCCCAATCCCTCGGATGGTGTCACGGCCGAGGTTCCCGTTCTGTTCCTCAACCAGCTCGATGACGCCGCTTTCCGTTGGCAGATACCCGGCCAGCGGGTGGAGCTCGTCACGGCCTTGATCAAGTCGCTGCCAAAACACCTCCGCAAGAACTTCGTGCCGGCCCCGGATGTCGCCCGGCAAGCGGCGGCTGCCTTGGAGGCCGACTTCGATCCTGCCTCGGACGATCTTGAGGCCTCACTTGAGCTGGTGCTGCGCCGAATCCGGGGACACATCATTCCTCCGGGATCGTGGAATTGGGACGCCGTTCCGGCGCACCTGCGTGTCAGCTTCAAGGTAGTGGACAGCCGCGGCAAGGTGCTCGACGAAGGCAAGGACCTCGCCGCTCTCCAGGAGCAGCTGGCTCCGGTTACCCGCCGTGCCATCGCCGAATCCCTCGGGGCAACACCCGCGACGACGGCACGCGTCAACGGTCCGAAGGGCGCTGCACATGCCGGCGGTGCCGGATCCCCCAGTGGAAACGGCAGCGGCGGCGCGACCCCTCAGGCCACCGGTTTCCTCTCAGAGCAAACCGGGCTCACCGCGTGGACTTTCGGAGCTATCGAACGCCAAGTGACGCGCACGGTAAAGGGGCACGATGTCACGGGTTTTCCCGCTCTCGTGGACGAAGGCAAATCGGTAGCGTTGCGCGTGTTCCAGACCCGCGCGGAGCAGGAGTCTGCAATGCGGGGCGGGGTTATCCGGCTGCTCGCCCTGCGTGTTCCCGCCCCGGACCGCTACGTCCTCGAACATCTGAACAACACGGAGAAGTTGACGTTCAGCCAGAATCCCCATGGTTCGGTGAGCGCCTTGATCGCGGACTGCGTCCTGGCGGCCATCGACAAACTGACTCCAGCCGAACTTCCATGGGACAAGGAGGCGTTCGATGCCCTGTACGAGCTGGTCCGTGCGGAACTGATCGACACCGTCTTCACGGTGACCGCCGTCGTCGAACGCGTTTTGGGGAGCACCCGGCGGATCGAGAAGCAACTCAAGGGCAGCACGAGCCTCGCCTTGATCAGTGCACTCAACGACATGAAGAGCCAACTGGAGCAACTCGTGTTCCCCGGTTTTGTAGCACGGACGGGCTACGCCCAATTGAGCCAGTTGCCCCGGTATTTGGCCGGAATCGAGAAGCGCCTCGAAAAGCTCCCGAACAATGTCCAGCGCGACGGGCTGAACATGTCGGTGGTGCAGGCGCTGGAGGACGACTACGACGACGCCGTCTCCGCACTGTTGCCCGGCCGACGCGCAGGAGCGGAGTTAACACGGGTGCGCTGGATGATCGAGGAACTTCGCGTGAGCCTTTTCGCCGTCGAGCTCGGCACGGCCTACTCGGTCTCGGAAAAGCGCATCCGGACGGTCCTCAACCAGGCTCTGGCACCCGCGTAGCGCGGTGACGGGCGGAAAAATACCCGCCACCCCGCTCCGCTCCTCCCGGGATGCGTCGGGTTGCCACGAGGATACCGACGCTCGCTCACCTCTATGGCCAATTCCCCCGACGCTCGCTCACCTCTATGGCCAATTCCCCCGACGCTCGCTCACCTATACAGGCATTCCTTGCCAAAGGTAAGCGAGCGTTCGGGAAAACACCGCCAAAGGTGAGCGAGCGTTGCCCAGGAGCAAACCTCAGTCCGCCGGAACGAACTCTCCGTGTCCGGCGGCGACGAGGCCGGCGCGGAGTTTCGCCGCGTTCGCGTCGAGCCGGGCAGGGTCCGGGTTGTGCTCTACGGTTCCGAAGTCGAAGTCGGCCAGGGACGTTGCCGGGAAGACGTGGACGTGGAAGTGCTCCACTTCGAAGCCCACCACGGACAGTCCCGCCCGTGGTGCGCCAAACGCCTCCACTTGTGTCTTGCCGATTGTCTGCGCGACGGACATGACCTTGTTGAGGAGCTCGGGAGGGACGTCGGTCCAGCGGTCCACCTCTTCGCGCGGCACCACGAGCGTGTGGCCGTCGGTAAGCGGGGCGATGGTCAGGAAGGCCACCACGTCGTCGTCCTTCCAGACAAAGCGTCCGGGGATCTCGCCGTTGATGATCTTGGTAAACAGGGTGCTCATACGTCTGCCTTTTCCGAAGCGGGCTGAAGGGTCTTGGTATCGAGGACGAATCGGTATTTTACGTCGCCGGCAACCATGCGGTCGTAGGCTTCGTTGAGTTGCCGGGCAGTGACGACTTCCACATCGCTGACTACGCCGTGCTCGGCACAGAAGTCCAGCATTTCCTGGGTCTCGGCAATGCCGCCGATCAACGAGCCCGCGTAGGAGAGCCGGCGTCGGATCAGCACCCCGGGACTGACCGGAGGCATGGCGGTGGGAGGGAGTCCCAATTGGAAGAGGGCGCCGTTCAGCCGCAAGGTCCGGAAGTACGGGTTCAGGTCATGGGGCGCCGCGACGGTGTCGATAATGACGTCGATAGTGCGGTCGGCGCCTTCCATGGCTTCGGGGTCCTTCGAGAGGATCACGTCGTCCGCACCGAGCTCTATTGCCGCCTCGACCTTGGCATCCGAGGTGGTGAAGACCACCACCTGCGCCCCCATGGCCTTCGCGATCTTGACCGCCATGTGGCCGAGTCCGCCAAGTCCGACGACGCCCACAACGTCCCCCTCCTCGACGTCGAAGTAGCGAAGCGGCGAGTAGGTTGTGATGCCCGCGCACAGCAAGGGCGCCGCCGCGGCCGGGTCAAGGCCCTCGGGCACGCGCAACACGAAGCGGCGGTCAACCACCACCGACGTCGAATAACCGCCTTGGGTGATGGCGCCGCCGTTCCGGGCGTCTTTCACCCCATAGGTGCCGACGTTTCCGCGTTCGCAGTACTGCTCGAGGCCTTCGAGGCAGCTATCGCACTCGCGGCAGGAATCCACCAAGCAACCGACTCCCACGAGGTCTCCGGGCGCGAAGTCGTCGACGGCGGAGCCCACCCTGCTGACCCGGCCCACGATTTCGTGGCCTGGGACGAGCGGATAGTTCTGGGTCCCCCATTCGCCCCGTGTCGCGTGGACATCGGAGTGGCAGAGGCCGCAGAAATCGATCTCGATCTCGACGTCGTCTTCCTTGGGAACGCGGCGGGCCACCGTCAGCGGGACAAGCCCGCTGTCCGCAGAAGTGGCGCCGTATGCGGCCGCGAGTGTCGGAGTGCGCTGCGCGGCCACGCGTGTTGATGGCGTGGCAGGGGTGGGGTCCGCTGTCTCGTCACTCACGACGAGCGGCTTGCCAAGGGGCGGAGGAACGGGGCGTCCGGGAGTCATGCCTCGACGCTACCCCCGCGGGCTGATTTTTTGCCACTCTGCCCCGTGACGCCAGCCAGCTGCACCGCGGCCAAGTCTCAGTGGCCCGGAGTACCCAGCGGCGCTGCACCGGTGGCGACCGGGTTGGCGTCGAGCGAGGACCATTGCGAAAACGAGCCCGGGAACAGGGCTGCCCTGAATCCCGCGATTTCGAGGGCTGCGATTTCGTGGGCTGCCGTTACCCCCGAGCCACAGTAGACCGCTACCTTGCTGCCCTCGTCGATGCCCAGGGCCGCGAATCTGTTGCGGAGCTGCGCTGCGCGAAGGAATGTGCCGTCCGGTCCGAGGTTTCCGCTGGTGGGGGCGCTCAGCGCGCCCGGTATATGTCCCGCGCGGGGATCAATGGGTTCGAATTCGCCGCGGTAGCGCTCCCCCGCCCGGGCATCGAGAAGGATTCCCCTGCTGTGCCAATCAGCCGCATCCTCCATGCTGATGGCATCCATGTGGCCGTGTCCAAGCACGACGTCGCCCGGAACCGGCGGTTGTTCGTCCTGCGCCAGCGGGTAGCCGGCAGCGCGCCAGGCACCCAATCCGCCGTCGAGCAGGAAGACGGAATGGAAACCGGCGTCGCGGAGCAGCCACCACAACCGCGCCGCGGCGGTGCTGCCGCTGTCGTCGTACGCAACCACAGTGTCGCCGTCGTTGATTCCCCAGGCGCGGGCACTCCGCTGCAACGCAGCGGTCGGGGGCAACGGGTGCCTGCCTTGGCCCTCGGCCGTGGGATCGGCGAGCTCGTTATGCAAGTCCACGTAGACTGCCCCGGGAATGTGGGCTTGGCGGAAGTGCGAATGACCGTGCGGATCGCCCAACACCCACCGGACGTCGAGCAACACGGTCCGTTTGCCCGCATCCACGCGGTCCTTGAGCGCGGCTACGTCAATGAGGGTGGCCATCAAATCTCCTTCGTTTTGCTGCGTCTACCAAACCATTTCGAAGCTGCCGCCATGCAGCTGCCGACCGGCTACCAGCCTATCCTTGGGCGGCAGCCTCCGCCGGTAGGCTGGATCGGTGAGCACTCTACGCAACCAGGACCGGGCATGGGCCAGCGAGGCAATCCGACGCATCGAGGCCGAGAACAACCGATCGGCGGACACGCACCTCTACGCGGTGCCGCTCCCCGAGCATTGGGGTGTCCAGCTTTACCTCAAGGACGAGTCCACCCACCGCTCGGGCAGCCTCAAGCATCGCTTGGCCCGCTCGCTCTTCCTCTACGGCCTGGTCAATGGATGGATCACGGAAGGGACCACCATCGTGGAGGCTTCCAGCGGGAGCACAGCGGTGTCCGAGGCATATTTCGCCAGGCTGATCGGGCTTCCGTTCATTGCCGTGATGACCCGGACCACGAGCCCCGAAAAGATCGCGCTCATCGAAGAGTTCGGTGGCGCCTGCCTCCTCGTAGACCACGCCTCGGAGGTCTACGCGATGGCCGAGGAGGTTGCCCGGACGTCCGGCGGCTACTACATGGACCAATTCACTTTTGCTGAGCGCGCCACCGACTGGCGGGGCAACAACAACATCGCGGAATCGATCTTCGAGCAGCTCGCGCTTGAGGAGCATCCGGTGCCCGAGTGGATCGTGGTGGGCGCCGGCACCGGGGGAACCAGCGCCACCATCGGCCGGTACCTGCGGTACCACTGCCACTCAACCCGGCTGGCCGTGGTCGATCCGGAAAATTCCGCGTTTTATCCCGGCTGGCGCGACGGCGTATCGGACTACTCCACGGGCATGCCATCCAGGATCGAAGGCATCGGGCGGCCGCGCATGGAGCCCAGCTTTGTCCCGGCCGTCATCGACACCATGATCCAGGTTCCCGATGCCGCCTCGGTGGCTGCCATGCGGCACCTGCGCCGGCTGGCAGGGCTCCACGCCGGGCCCTCCACGGGAACCAACCTATGGGGTGTTTGCCAACTAATCGGCGAGATGGTGGCCCAGGGAAAGCGCGGCAGCGTTGTGTCACTTATGTGCGACGCCGGTGATCGCTACACGGGGAGCTACTACAACCCGGACTGGATCGCCGAGCGTGGCCTGGATCCTGCACCGTATGAGGCTGTCCTGGCCGACTTCTTCGAGACGGGCAAGTGGCCAAGCAGCATGTAGGCGGCGCAGCGGAGTGAGCTAGACCTCCACCGATTCGCGCGGCGACAACCTTGCATAGCTGGTCCCGTACTTCGCGCCGATCCGGGTTACGTGGCCTTCCACCAAACCGCGTCCGAGTTCGTTGAGCAGGCCATCGTGGACCGGGTAGGCCTTGGGTGCGCGGACCGCGATCACGAAGTCAACCACTTCGCCCACCTTTGACCACGGCGCGTGGATGGGCACCAGCAGGGTTTGCACGTCGATGCCATCGGGGACGACGAATGAGTCCCCGGGGTGGAAGACATTTTCGTCCACGAGGTAGCCGATGTTGGCCACCACCGGAATCTGCGGGTGGATGAGGGCATGCTGCCCTCCGAAGGAACGGATCGCGAAGCCCCCGGTTTCAAAGGAGCTGCCGGGTTCGACGGCGTGTACACGCTCGCCGTCGTCGCCCGCCTTCTCGGCAAGTTGGGACGCGACACCGGAGGGTGCGTGCACCTGCAGCACTGGGTTTCCCTTGAGGGCACCAACGACGGCGTCGGCGTCCACGTGGTCGGCGTGCTCGTGGGTGATCAGCACAGCATGGGCGCCCGCAAGGGCTTCCTCGGACTCCGAAAATGTCCCGGGATCAATCACGAGGACCTGGTCATCCTTTTGCAGACGGACACAAGCGTGGGTGAACTTGGTGAGCTTCATGGAGCCAGCCTAGGGGCGGGCCTCCGATGGTGTCCACGAACCGGCGTCCAAGCGTGGCCGGCTGGTAACGTTGGTGTTTGCGAACATCCACATCGAAATGAGTCCACGAATGTCACAGGGCGCCAATGCCGCCACGTCCGGGCCCTCAGCCGAGCCGCTTCCGGCCGCCAAGGATCCCGCCGTCAAAGAGCAGCGCGTCACCAAGCAACGCCTGGCCGTCAGCGCCGCCCTGGACGAACTCGACGACTTCGTGAGCACCCAGGAACTGTACCGGCTGCTCCAGAACCAGGGCGTCTCGGTATCCCTGGCCACGGCTTACCGCATTCTTCAGTCGCTTGCCGACGACGGCCTGATCGATGTCCTTCGAAATGCCGATGGTGAAGCCGTCTACCGCCGCTGTGCGGTCACGGGCCACCACCACCATTTGCTGTGCCGCAATTGCGGCAAGGCCGTTGAAGTGGAAGCTCCGGCAGTAGAGACGTGGGCGGCCCGCGTGGCTGCCGAGAACGGCTACACCGAAGTGGCGCACACGGTGGAGATTTTCGGGCTGTGCCCTGAGTGCACTGCCAAGAAGGCTGCGGGCCTGCTCTAGCCGGCTACCGGCTGGTCTTCCACTGCCTGGCCCATGGCAGCGTGGGGACGGACTACCCTGCCGTTGATTCCGCGTTTGGCGCGTACGTTGCCGATGATCCGGCACACCACATAAATCAGGAACGACAACGTGGTGACATACGGGCTGATGGGAATCCTGCTGCCGAGCGCCAGGAGAATGCCGCCTACAGTCGCGGTGATCGCAAAGACCACGCTCAACAAGACCACGAGCCGCGGCGAAGTGGTCACCCGCAGGGCAGCAGCCGCGGGCGTGATCAGCAGGGCCAGCACCAGAAGCGCGCCGACTATCTGGATGGACAAGGCAACGCTCACTCCGAGCAACACCATGAAGGCAATTGCCAAACCGCGGACAGGCACTCCCCTGGCTTCCGCCATCTCGGGATCCACGCTGGCGAAGCTGAGCGGGCGCCATATCGCGGCCAGGGCGAGCATGACCACCACGGCCGTGCCTGCCAGGACCTGGAGCTGGACGGTGTCCACCGAAACGATCTGGCCGGTCAGAAGCCCGAACTTGTTGGCCGCCCGGCCCTGGTAAAGGGCAAGGAACAAGATGCCTAGGCCTAGCCCGAACGGCATGATGACGCCGATGATCGAGTTCTTGTCCCGCGCCCGGACGCCCATGAGTCCCAGAAGCAGCGCAGCCGCGACGGATCCCGCGAGCGAACCGAAAATGATGTCCGCCCCGATGAGCAGGGCGAAGGAGGCGCCGGCGAAGGACAACTCCGAAATCCCGTGCACCGCGAAAGCGAGGTCCCGCTTCATGACAAAGGTGCCTATGAGCCCGCCGAGCAGGCCAAGGACCGCACCGGCCCAGATGGAATTCTGGACCAGCGCCAGCAGTTCGCCGTAGTTTTCAAAGTTGAAGATGGTGTGCAGGATGCTGCCGAGATCCATTTAGTGGCCTTCTTCCACACCGGCGTGGGCGTCATCGTGGTAGTGGGTAGTGGCGTCCGGGAGTCCGACGACGACGATCCTGCCGTTCGCGCGGATGACCTCAACGCGGCTGTTGTACAGCTCGGAGAGAACCTCGGTGGTCATGACCTCCTCCGGTGTTCCCACCCGGAACCTGCCGCCGGCAAGGTAGAGGACGCGGTCCACGTAGTCGATGACCGGGTTGATCTCGTGGGTCACGAAAACCACGGCGCTGTTCCGCTCATGGCATTGCTGGTTGATGAGGGCACTCACGGCCTGCTGGTGATGCAGGTCCAAGGACAGCAGCGGTTCGTCACAGAGCAGGAGTTCAGGCTCGGCGGCAAGGGCTTGCGCAACACGGAGCCGCTGTTGCTCTCCGCCGGACAATTGACCAAGAGGCACGCGGGCGTAATCACTCGCCCCCACTAAATCCAGGAGGGCGTCGACACGCTCATTGACGGCTTTGGCCTTGATCCGCAGGCCCCAGCGGTGGCCGTCGACGCCCAGGGCAACCAAGTCCCTGGCACGCAAGGGCGTATCCGGAGCAAAGGACTTCTGCTGCGGTATGTAGCCGATCTTCCGGCTGCCACGCTCCACGGGGTGTCCCGCCACAGTCACCGTCCCCGAGTGAAGCTGCTGCAAGCCGAGCAGGACCTTGAGGAAGCTCGTCTTGCCGCTGCCGTTGGGACCGAGCACAGCGAAGAACTCACCCGCCTGGATGTCCACGTCGAGGTCCTTCCAGAGGGCCCGTTGGCCGAACTGGAGGCCCGCGCCGCGAAGGCTCACTACCGGTGTCAAAAAGATTCCTCGATCCATGGGGTTCGCGAAGCTATGTTGCTGGTGGCCTGCACTTGGATGAACAGAGAGGGCCCCGCAGCCGCCCTGTACATCTTAGGACGATTGCGGGGCCCGTCTGTTCTTAACTTGTCGGCGCCGTCTACTTGCTCAGGGCAGCAGCAACGTGGCTCACGTTGTCCGTCATCCAGGCAACGTAGTCCTTGCCCTCGGGAAGTGTCTCGGTGAAACCGACCACCGGAACACCGGCAGCAGTTGCTGCGGCCTTCAGCTTTTCCGTCTCGGCGCTGGCGGTCTGCTCGTTGTACGCGAGGAAGCGAACGGACTTCGAGGAAATCAGATCGCTCGTTTCCTTGACCGCTGCCGGCGGAACGTCCGAGCCGACCTCAATGGCGTGGCTGAATTCCTCAGGCGTCTTGTTCTCCAAGCCGGCGGCTTGAAGCAAGTAGCCCGGGACGGGCTCGGTGATGGCGACCGGAGCGGAACCCTTGGATGACTTGATTTCAGCGACTTTGGCGCTGAGTCCGGTCAGCGAGGACTTGAACTTGTCAGCGTTGGCGGTAAAGGCCTTGGCATCGGCGGGGTTCAGGCTTCCGAGCTTCGCAGCGACAGCATCGGCCACTTTCGCCATCGCGTCGAAGTTGTACCAGACATGCTCGTTGAACCCTTCCGGCACCGCTGCGGGAGATGCGCCGGCCGTCGCCGTGGGAAGGAGCCCGGAAACATTGACCGCGGTGACGGTTTTGTCCGCCGCCACCTTGCTGTCATCGGCCAGCTTGCTGAAGAAGTCGTCGTAGCCCGCACCATTGTCGATCACCAGTTGGGCCTTGGAGACGGCCAGCTTGTCCTGGGTGCTTGCCTCGTAGGAGTGCGGATCCTGGCTGGTCTTGCTGATGATGGAAGTGACAGACACTTTGTCACCGCCGACGCTCTTGGCGATGTCGCCGTACACGCTGGTGGAGGCCACCACATCGATCACTCCGGAGGACGACGACGGCGCAGTCGCGGCGGGTGCCGCGCATGCGGAAAGCAGGACGGCTAGGCCGGCGGAAGCGGCAAGCGAAAGGCGGGTGGCAAGGGAAAGTCGGGCGGCTGTACGACGCACGGGAAACCTCGGATCTACCGAATCAAACACAACAGGGACTCAAATGAGTGTACCCACAAATGGGAATGATTCCTATTTAGAAAATCTGAGGGACTTGCTGGCCCCCTCGGGGGCCAGCAAGAGGTTACGCCGACTCGGTTCCGCCCAGCCGTCGGATTCCCCTGGCCTGGGTGGCGTCACGGATTTCACCCACAAGCTGCTCGATCACGTCTTCCAGGAACAACACACCGAGGGTCGCGCCGCCCGTCCCCACAACCCTGCCCAGGTGCGAGCCGGTCCGTTGCATCACGGACATGGCATCTTCAATCTCGTCCTCGGGTGCGAGGTTCACGAGGGACCGGATCCGGCTTTCCGCAATCGGATAGCGGCGTCCTTCTTCGGGGATCGAGAGCACGTCCTTGATGTGCAGGTAGCCTGTCAGCTCGCCGTCGTCGTCCAACACCGGGAAACGGGAGAAACCGGTACGGCTGACCGCTTTCTCCAGTTCGCGCGGCGTGGACCCGGGCTTGAGCATCACGAGCTTGTCGAGCGGCACCATGATGTGAGCCGCGGTGTGCTCGGAAAATTCGAGCGCGCCGCTCAGCAGGCCGGCGTCGTCATCCACCAACCCGTGGCGGGTCGATTCCTGGACGATCGATTGCACCTCTTCAAGCGTGAAGGAGGAGGTCACCTCGTCCTTCGGCTCGATCTTCATCAGGCGCAGAATGCGGTTGGCCAACCAGTTCAGCGTCCAGATAACTGGTTTCACGAAACGGGCGATGTGAACCAACGGCGGCGCCAGCAGCAAGGCGGCCTTGTCCGCCACGGAAACCGAGATGTTCTTGGGGACCATCTCGCCAAAGGTCACATGCAGAAACGTGACCGCCAGCAAGGCAACCGCAAAAGCGATGACGTCTGCCAATTCAACAGGGATGCCCACGGACTCCAGCGGCGCCCCCAGCAAATGGTGGATGGCAGGTTCGGCCACAAGGAGAATCAGCAAGGAACACACGGTAATGCCAAGCTGGGCGCACGCCAGCATCAGCGAGACGTGCTCCATCGCATACAGGGTGGTCTGCGCGCGCTTGGAACCGCCTTGGGCCAAAGGCTCTATCTGGCTGCGGCGCGCGGACATCACGGCAAACTCGGCGCCGACAAAGAAGGCATTGCCGATCAACAGCGCCACGAGCCACAGGATTCCTACCCAGTCGCTCATGCGGCACGTCCCTTGCGGTTGGTTTTGGCTACGGGGTTGCCAACGGCATCGCCTGCCGAACCGCCGGAGCCCCTACCCAGCCGCTTGCCGGCTTGCTTCCTGCTTTGCCATCCGCCCGAATCGCTTTCCGCTGTGCCATTTTCGCCGGTGCCGTCACCGTCGTCGCCGTCATCGTTGGTGTCGGGCGCCGTGGGGTGGAAACAAATGCGGTCGATCCGGCGGCCGTCCATCCGGGTGACGGCCAGCGTGCCGCCGCCCGCCTCGACGACGTCGCCGACCATCGCGATCCGTCCCAGTTGGCTCATGACGTAACCACCCACGGTTTCGTAGGCGGGGTCGTCGGGGACCGTGAGGCCCGGGATCTGTTCGCTAACCTCGTCCGGACGCAATAGTCCGGGGAAATACCAGTCGCCCGAGGCGCTCTGGAGCAATCCGGGCCGGACTCTGTCGTGTTCATCCGCCACTTCGCCGACGATTTCCTCCACCAAGTCCTCAAGCGTAGCGATTCCCGCGGTTCCTCCGTACTCATCGAGCACGACGGCGAGTTGCAGGTTGCCCTCGCGGAGTTCCAGGAGCAGGGCGTCAAGGTGGATGGTCTCAGGAACGCTCAGGACCTCGGACATGATGGCTCCGGCCTCGAGCCGGCTCCTGCGTTCGGACGGAACGGACACGGCTTTCTTGATGTGCACCACGCCCCGGATGTCATCGGCCGATTCGCCAATGACCGGGAAGCGCGAATACCCGGTCCGCCGGGCCGCTTCGATGATGTCCGATACCGGTTGGTCGGCATCGATGGTTTCCATGCGGATGCGCGGGGTCATGACATCGGCCGCCGTACGCGCCGAGAAGTTCAGGGTCCGGGCAACAAAGTTGGCCGTCCCGGCGTCGAGGGTTCCCAGCTCTGCCGAACGGCGCACCAGGGAGGCCAGTTCAGAAGGCGAGCGGGCACCGGAGATCTCTTCCTTGGCCTCGAGTCCCACGAGGTTGAGCATCTTGTTCGAGAAGCCATTGAGCACAACGATTGCGGGCTTGAACACGGCCGTGAACAGCAGTTGCGGGCGGGCCAGCGCCCGGCCCAGCGGGAATGCCAATGCCAGGGCCATGTTCTTGGGGACGAGTTCGCCGATCAGCATCGACAAGGCGGTGGCGAACGTCATGGCCAGGACGAGCGACAAGGACTGCGCAGCAGCCTCAGGCAGCCCGGCCCAGAGCAGCGGTCCGTGCAATAGGGAGCCAACGGACGGCTCCATGACGAAACCGGTCAGCAGGGTAGTGAGGGTGATCCCCAATTGGCAGCTTGAGAGCTGGGTGGAAAGGGATTTGAGGCATTTGAGCAACGCAGCGGCGGCGTGGTCGCCGCCGTCGACCGCTCTTTGGACGGTTGACTGGTCGAGTGCCACGAGCGAGAACTCGACGGCGACAAAGAAGCCGGTGCCCAGAATCAGGAGTATGCCGGCGAGAAGGAAAAGCCACTCCATTAGAGGCCGCCGGATAGCGCGGACGGCTGGAGCAGGGCACCAGGAGGGCTAAAGGCTTGTTGACCCGGCGGGGGTTGGTCGGACGCAGCGGATGAATGATCCGCCGACCGGCCGGCCAAGAGCTCCGGGGTGCGATGGGCATGTGTACGGGCATTGCCGGCTCTGCGGGTGCGTTGCGCGGAGATTGCCGAACGGCTTCCCCTGCAGCTCCCAGGCCGGCACCTAGAATTACTGTCCATAAGAATTCAAGTCTACAGTCCGGCCGGCGCACGACTTCACCGGCAGGGGCACGGTTCCCGACGCGTCAAACGGTAGGAAAAACCCGTGGAAGAAGACCCCTCCCAGGACGTAAAGGCCGGGCCATATCGCGATTGGCATGATTTAGGTCACCACTATTGGCAGATAGCCTCCGCTCGTCACTAGACTGGCTAGGGTCTGAGTTCGCGGGACCCAGACCCTGGCTCGCCTTTGCACCCCTTGCAGTTCCCCGGGCCAGCTGGAAATCAACACTCATGGAAGAGGCGTATTTCAAGTGCCAGAGCAGCCAAGCCACCGTCTACCCGAGGAATTTGGCGGAAACGAGTGGCTCGTTGACGAACTGTACGAGCGGTACCAGCAGGACAAGAATTCGGTCGACGCCAAGTGGTGGCCGCTTTTCGAGTCCTTCGACACCGCTGACGGCACTTCCTCCAACGGAACGTCCGCAGCCCCTGCAAACCCTCCCACTCGCGAACTTCCCCTCGTGGCACAGGCCGCGGCAACGGCAATGACGCCGGTTGCGCCCGCGGTTGCCCCGGCAGCTGCCCCTGCGGCACCGGCTCCGGCCGCACCTGCGGCACCGGTCAAGAAGGCTCCGGCCACTGTCGCCAAGGACGGCGCTCAGAAGCCATCCGACGGCAGCCAGTCCCAGCCGATCCCGGCACAGCTTCCCAAGAGCACCAAGGCTCCCACCCCGCCGGAAGAGGACGTCGTCTCCGTCCTCCGTGGCCCGGCCAAGGCCATCGCTTCCAACATGGTCCTGAGCCTCGAGGTTCCTACCGCCACGAGCGTCAGGGCCGTTCCCGCCAAACTCCTGATCGACAACCGCGTTGTCATCAATTCCAACCTTGCCCGCGCCCGTGGCGGCAAGGTCTCCTTCACCCACCTCATCGGCTACGCAGTGGTTCGCGCCCTGTCCCAGTTCCCGTCGATGAACGTCTACTACGACGAAGTAGATGGCAAGCCCGTTGCCGTGCAGCCCGCACACGTCAACTTCGGCATCGCCATTGACATGCCCAAGCCCGATGGCACGCGCCTCCTGATGGTTCCCAACATCAAGAAGGCCGAGACCATGAACTTCGCGGAGTTCTGGCACACCTACGAAGACCTCATCAAGCGCGCGCGCAACGGCAAGCTCACGGCGGACGACCACGCGGGCACCACCGTCTCCCTCACAAACCCGGGTGGCATCGGTACCGTGCACTCCGTGCCCCGGCTTTCGAAGGGCCAGGCCGCCATCATCGGCGTCGGAGCCCTCGACTACCCGGCTGAATGGCAAGGCGCGAGCGAGAAAATCATCGCCCAAAACGCCATCAGCAAGATCCTCACGCTGACGTCCACGTACGACCACCGCGTCATCCAAGGCGCCGGAAGCGGCGAGTTCCTCAAGCTCGTCCACCAGCTCCTCCTTGGTGCCCAGAACTTCTACGACGAAATCTTCGAAGCGCTGCGCATTCCCTACGAGCCCGTCCGTTGGAGCCCCGACCTCCAGGTGGACCCGGCCGACGAGATCAACAAGGTCGCCCGCATCCAGCAGTTGATCCACTCCTACCGGGTCCGCGGCCACCTCATGGCAGACACGAACCCACTCGAATATGTCCAGCGCAAGCACCCGGACCTTGACGTCCTGACCTACGGCCTCACGCTGTGGGACCTGGACCGCGAGTGGCCCACCGGCGGCTTCGGCGGCAAGCCGATGCTCAAGTTCCGCGACATCCTGGGCGTTCTCCGCGACGCCTACTGCCGCACCACGGGCATTGAGTACATGCACATCCAGGAGCCTGAAGAACGCAAGTGGTTCCAGGACCAGGTGGAGCACCCGTACTCCAAGCCGAGCCGCGAAGAACAGCTGCGCATCGTGTCCAAGCTCAACGCGGCAGAGGCTTTCGAAACCTTCCTGCAGACCAAGTTCGTGGGCCAGAAGCGATTCTCCCTCGAAGGCGGGGAATCCCTGATTCCGCTGCTGGACACCATCATTTCGGACGCCGCCGACGACGGACTCGACGAAGTCGCTATCGGCATGGCACACCGAGGCCGCCTCAACGTGCTCACCAACATCGCGGGCAAGACGTACGCCCAGGTGTTCCGCGAGTTCGAAGGAACCCAGGACCCGCGCTCCGTGCAGGGTTCGGGCGACGTCAAGTACCACCTCGGTACCGAGGGCACGTTCACCTCGGACAACGGCAACGAGACCAAGGTCTACCTCGCGGCCAACCCGTCCCACCTTGAAGCGGTGGACTCCGTGCTTGAAGGCATTGTCCGGGCCAAGCAGGACCGGCTGGACCAGGGCGAGGCGTTCCCCGTTTTGCCCATCATGGTTCACGGCGATGCCGCCTTTGCCGGCCAGGGCGTTGTGGCGGAAACGCTCAACTTGTCCCAGCTGCGCGGTTACCGTACCGGTGGAACCATCCACATCATCGTGAACAACCAGGTCGGTTTCACCACCGCACCGTCGTCATCGCGTTCTTCGACGTACTCCACCGACGTGGCCAAGATGATCCAGGCGCCGATCTTCCATGTGAACGGCGACGACCCCGAGGCCGTGGTGCGCATCGCCCAGTTGGCCTACGAGTTCCGCCAGCGCTTCCACAAGGACGTCATTGTGGACATGGTGTGCTACCGCCGCCGTGGACACAACGAGGGCGACGACCCCTCGATGACGCAGCCGCTCATGTACAACCTGATCGAAGCCAAGCGCTCCGTCCGCAAGCTCTACACGGAATCCCTCATCGGCCGTGGCGACATCACCGAGGACGAAGCCGAGCAGTTGCTGCGCGACTACCAGGAACGCCTCGAACGCGTCTTCGCGGAGACCCACGCCGCGCAGACTTCGCCCATCCCGATCATCACGGCGGACTCCGCCGCGGTTTCGGACATCGAGCGCCCCATCGCCCAGCAGGCGGACTTCGGTACCAACGCGCCCGCCACCACCGCCATTTCAGCCGAAATGCTCCAGCGGATCGGCCAGGCGCACCTCGATATTCCGGAAGGCTTCACGGTCCACTCCAAGCTCAAGCAACTCCTTGAGAAGCGCGAGCAGATGTCCCGCGAAGGCGGCATCGACTGGGGCTTCGGCGAGATCGCGGCCTTTGGTTCCCTCGTCATGGAGGGCGTACCCGTCCGCCTTGCCGGCCAGGACTCCCGCCGTGGCACTTTCGTGCAACGTCACGCCGTCTTCCACGACCGCGCCAACGGCAGCGAATGGATGCCGCTGGGCAACCTGAGCGAGAAGCAGGCCAAGCTGTGGATCTACGATTCCTTGTTGTCCGAATACGCAGCCATGGGCTTCGAATACGGCTACTCCGTGGAACGCCCGGACGCCTTGGTGTTGTGGGAAGCCCAGTTCGGTGACTTCGTCAACGGTGCGCAGACCATCATCGACGAATTCATCTCCTCGGCCGAGCAGAAGTGGGGCCAGCGCTCCTCGCTCGTGCTCATGCTGCCCCACGGCTACGAAGGCCAGGGACCGGACCACTCGTCCGCACGCATCGAGCGCTTCCTGCAGCTTTGTGCCGAGGACAACATGATCGTGGCGAACCCCACCACCGCCGCCTCGCACTTCCACTTGTTGCGCCGGCAGGCCTACAGCCGTCCCCGCAAGCCGCTCATCATCTTCACCCCGAAGCAGCTTTTGCGCCTCAAGGGTGCAGCCTCCGCGGTGGAGGACTTCACCACGGGCGGCTTCAAGCCGGTCATCGGCGAACACGAGCCCCTCCAGGCCCAGAGCGTTGACCGCGTGATCCTGGTTTCCGGCCGTCTCTACTACGATCTTCTGTCGAACCGCCAGAAGACCGGCGACACCTCGACGGCAATCATCCGACTGGAGCAGCTGTACCCGCTGCCCCAGGCCCAGATCGAGGCGGAACTGGCCAAGTACCCGAACGCCGACATCGTCTGGGCGCAGGACGAACCGGCCAACCAGGGTCCGTGGCCGTTCATCGGTTTGAACCTGCCGCAGGCACTGGACCGCAAGGTCCGACTCGTTTCGCGTCCGGCATCGGCTTCGACGGCAGCCGGTTCCATGAAGCGCCACAGCGCCGAGCAGGCCACGTTGCTCAAGCAGGCATTCGAACGCAAGTAGGCCCTAATATAAGAAGGCTGCCCGGCTGGAGGTTCAATACCCGCTTCCAGCCGGGCAATTCTGTTTAATGGAACAAGTGTCCGGTGATCAAGCCGCCCGGCCGGGCACAGTGCAAGGACCGCAACGTTTGGTGAAGAGGTAACTGTGGAAGACAGGAAGCTGCGCATCGCAGCTGTTGGTGATGAACTACTCGCCGGGCTCGGTGACCCCAGGGCTTTGGGCTGGCTCGGACGGGTTCTTGCGCGAACTCCCCAGGACTCCGTTCTTGTGGAGAGCTACTCTCTTCCCTGCCCCATGGAGGGCACAGAAGGCCTTGCGGGGCGCTGGCTCGACGAAGCCGGGAGGCGCTTCAGCAACGTCCACGAAAACCGCCTCGTGATCGGCTTGTCCGGCCGCGACATCGAATTCGGCGTCTCCACGGCACGCAGCCGCCTCAATCTGGCCAATATCCTGGACGGGGCGTCCCAAAGCAACATCGAAGTGTTCGTCGTCGGTCCGCCACCCACGCTGGACCCGGCCAAGAACCGCAGGATCGCCGAACTGAACGCAGCATTTGCGGACGTCACCACCCGCCGCAACCACCAATACGTCGACACGTTCTCGCCGTTGCTCAACCACGAACAATGGCGCACGGACCTCGCAGCGAATGGCGGCACACCGGGCCAGGCGGGCTACGGGCTCATGGCCTGGCTTGTGTTGCACCGCGGCTGGTTCCAGTGGCTGAGGATCGCCCAGCCGGAATAACCGGGGCAAAAGCCCCCTCTCCAAGCGGGACCCATTGCCAACTTCGATATCGAGATATATCGTGAATCCATCAACGCGATATATCGCATTGGCGATGACGCATCATTGGAGGGGTCATGTCAGAAGAAAACTGGACCGTTACCGGTCCGCAGACCATCGACGTCGACGGCGTCCGCTCACTCAAGCTGGGGATCGTCAAGGGCCGCTTCGACGTCGTCACCCACGACGAAGCAATCACCCGGATCGAAGTCTCGGAAATCGGCGGCGATCCGCTGAGCGTGAGCCTCATTGACGGCCGGCTCGAAGTCCGCCACCAGTTGCACGGCCCGCAGGGCTGGTTCCGCAACCTGATGGGGACCGTCAACAACACCAGCACCAACACGATCGTCATCAGCATTGCGCTGCCTGCCGGCGTCGACGTCGAAGCAGGAACCGTGGGCGGTGACGGCATGGTGTCCGGCGTCAGCGGCCACATCCGCCTCAACACGGTTTCCGGGTCCGTGCTCGCGGACGGCACGCGGGGCGATCTTCACGTCAACACCGTCAGCGGCGAAGTCATCGCCCGGAACCACGACGGCGTCATGACCGCCAAGAGCGTCTCGGGCGAAGTCACGGCTTCGGGCCGTTTCAAGAACATCCGGGCCAATACTGTCAGCGGCGACCTCAGCTTCGACCTTCACGGCTTTACCCAGGATCTCGGAGCCAATTCCGTTTCAGGCGACCTCACCATCCGCTTGCCGCATGACGTGGGCGTGGACATCGTGGCCAAAACGGCCGGTGGGACCGTGATGATCGATGACCAGCTTTACGCCCAGGCAGGCGGCAGGGTCCAGACCATCGTCGGCCCCGACGAACGGCTCATGGTGGCGCGCACCAATTCCGTGTCCGGAAAGACGTCCATCGTCCACGGTAGTGCGCCAGCACCGGGAACAACGCACCCAGTCCCCGGAGAAGAGGAAGCCTGATGCCGCCCGTCTTTGCCCACGGAGCCCTCCGGCTCTACCTGCTGGCACTCCTGGAATCAGGCCCCAAGCATGGCTACGAGCTCATCAAGGCCCTCGGCGAACGCTTCGGCGGGACCTACTCGCCCAGTGCCGGAACCATCTACCCGCGCCTTGGCAAGCTCGAGGAAGAAGGACTCGTAGCTACCAGCAGCGACGGGCGCCGCACCAACTACTCCATCACTGCGGCCGGACTGGCGGAGCTCAACAGCCGCCGGCAGGAACTGGCGGATGTCGAGGACAACATCTCTGCCTCCGTGCGGCGGCTGGCCGATAATCTCCGAGAAGACATCCGCAGCAATATGCGCGGCTTGCGCGCAGACCTGGCAGCAACCGCCGAGGCCGCGCGGGCCACAGCGAAGTCCGCGGAATTCCAGTCGTGGGCTGGAAGCTACTCGCCCGAGGGACACCGCATCCTGAAGGAAGCCGAGATGATGGTCCAGTCCTTCCGGGACGACATCCGCGTCGAGCTGCGAAAGCACGCCGGCTCGAAGGCCCTGACTCCGATGGCCCTTGAAACCGTGCGAACGGTCCTGGACCAGGCCAGGATCTCCATCCGGAATTCCCTTCGGGACTGAGCCGCCAGTTCCCTGCGGGGCTCAGTCCGGATTCCCTGCGGGGCTGAGTCCGGATTCCCTGCGGGGCTGGCCGGCACGGTTCGCGGGGCGGCCCCCGGATGTGGGAGACTGGAGGGCAGCTTTATTGAGTATCAAGAATCTAAGGAGGCCAGCTATGAGCAAGCGTGCACGTAAGCGTCGTGACCGTAAGCGCGGCGGCGCAAACCACGGCAAGCGTCCCAACACCTAAGCCAGCGGCTTAGCGTAAGACTTAATGCGGAGGGCCCCGGAAACCATCAGGTTTCCGGGGCCCTTGCCGTTCCAGGCTCTTAGACGTCCACGGACTTCATAGCGTGGATCCTGTCCAGGATCGAGTTCTTGAGATTCTCAGGAGCCGCTTCCGTACAGGAGCGCTTGACCACGGTGCGGATGACGCACTCAAGGTCGTATTGCTCGGTGCACTCCGGGCAGTCTTCCAGATGCACCTTGATCTCTGCGATGTCCTCGCGGGTCAACGCACCGTCCAGGTACTCGTAGATACGCTGCATCCGAGCATCGTCGCAGTCGCCCAATCCTTGGCAGCTCATTTCCTTTTCTCCTGTTTTTTGCTTGTGGCCGCGCCCACGGCCAATGCCTTTTCTTCCGCGCCGGCGCTGATTCCCCGTTCTGCGGCGTAGTCCGCCAGCAGATCGCGCAACATCTTCCTGCCGCGATGAAGCCGGGACATGACCGTCCCGATCGGGGTATTCATGATGTCTGATATTTCCTTGTATGCGAAGCCTTCGACGTCAGCGAAGTACACCGCGAGCCGGAATTCCTCCGGAATGGACTGCAGGGCGCTCTTCACGTCCGAGTCCGGTAGATGATCCAGTGCCTCCGCCTCCGCAGAGCGGAGCCCCGTGGACGTATGGGATTCCGCCCGCGCCAGCTGCCAGTCTTCGATGGAGTCCGAATTCGACTGGAGCGGTTCGCGCTGCCGCTTCCGGTAGAGGTTGATGTACGTGTTGGTCAGGATGCGGTACAGCCACGCCTTGAGGTTGGTACCCGGCTTGTACTGGTGGAACGCCGAGAAGGCCTTCGTGTAGGCCTCCTGGACCAAGTCCTCGGCGTCGGACGGATTCCTGGCCATGCGCATGGCAGCCGAATAGAGCTGGTCGACATACTGCATGGCGTCGCGCTCGAAGCGCGCCCTCCGTTGTTCGGGAGTCTCCTTCGCGAAGTCCACCGCAATCTCGACGCCGGCCTCAACAGTTGCGTCGCCGTCGGACGTTGCGTCCGCGACTTCCGTCGCTGCTTTGTACATGGCCGCTGCGGCCGGATCCATGGTGCTCATTGCATCCAAGTCTACTGTCACCCTCGGGGAGTCCCCTGGCAGCTTCCGCCCAAGCGCCAAGTGTCCCTCGCGGTCCTTAACCAAGGCCAAAAAACCATCTCCGCTCAAACGACGTGACAAAGCGCGGCACGACACACACGCCACAATCCAAGGTCCAGCCCATACCGCACCTTCTTCTGACAACGGCAAGCTCCGGGCAAATATTCCGCAAAGATGCAAGACTAGATCCGACTGCACCCCGTGAACACCGCACCACTTGAACGCAGCACCACCTGAACACTGTGGCACGCCATCCAGGAGGCAAAACATGTCCCTCGTCCGTTTTCTCGCCAGGCCAATGTTGGCTTCCAGTTTTGTCGTCGCAGGGCTGGACAAGCTCAAGAACGCGGATGACACTGCCAAGCAGCTCTCCCCGCTGCTCCGCCGCGCGTCCGAGTCGTTGCCTTTCCCGGCGGACGAGAAGATGCTGGCGCGGGTCATCGGCGGCACGCAGGTGGGCGCAGGCGCCTTGCTTGCCCTCGGCAAATGTTCACGGTTCTCGGCAACCCTGCTTGCCGGCATTTCGGTCCTGAACACCTTTGTTGAGTGGCGTTCTGCCGACATCAGCACCAAGGAAGGCCGGCTCGCCCGCCGCGCCCAGTTGCTCAAGAACATTTCCCTGACCGGCGGCGTCCTCCTAGCCGCCGTCGACACGGCCGGCAAACCGAGCCTCGCATGGCGCGCCGAACACCTCGCCATGGACGCCAAGAACGCCACGGGCAAGCAGATCAAGAAGACAGACCGGGCCGTCCGCAAGGCCGTAAACAACGCAGTTGGAGCATAAGGAAGCATGCCAGGAACCCCCGCCACGCAGACAGACGATTCAGGGAGCACCATAGCCTCCGCACTCCCCTTGTGGCCGGCGCCCTTCGCCAGCCGCCCTGTGGATGCCACGGTCACGGTTCCCGGCTCGAAGTCGCTGACCAACCGCTACCTGGTCCTGGCGGCATTGGCCGACGGCCCAAGCAGGCTGCGGGCACCCCTGCATTCGCGGGATTCCGCGTTGATGGTCGAGGCACTGCGCCAGCTTGGCGCCACCATCACCGAGGTTCCCGGCGATGGTCAGTACGGCCCGGATCTTGAAGTCACCCCCATCGACCCGGCGGCTGCCGCGTCGGAGACCGCCATCGACTGCGGCCTGGCTGGCACGGTCATGCGATTTGTGCCGCCGCTCGCGGCCCTCCGCAACGGTGCTTCGGTGTTCGACGGCGATCCGCACGCACGCCAACGTCCCATGGGCACCATCATCGAAGCGCTCCGGACACTCGGAGTGGACGTCAGCGCACTGGACGGGCAATCGGCGAGCTCCCTGCCGTTCAAGGTTTCCGGCACCGGCTCTGTCCGCGGTGGCCATTTGGTGATCGATGCGAGCGCTTCGTCGCAGTTCGTCTCCGCCCTGTTGCTCGTCGGTGCCCGGTTCAAAGAGGGCCTTCACCTGGAGCACGTCGGCAAGCCCGTGCCGAGCCTCGACCACATCAACATGACCGTTTCGGTCCTGCGCGGCGTCGGAGTGCAAGTGGATGACTCCGTTCCGAACCATTGGCGCGTCTCCCCAGGCACCATCCAGGCGTTCGACGTGAGGATCGAGCAGGATCTCTCCAACGCGGGTCCCTTCCTCGCTGCGGCACTCGCCACGAAGGGAACCGTCCGCATCCCCAACTGGCCGGTCAACACCACACAGGTCGGGGATCTCTGGCGGGACATCCTTGCCACCATGGGTGCCACTGTCACACTGGACAACGGCACGCTGACCGTCACTGGCGGTTCCGAGATCCTGGGCGCGGACTTCGACGAAACCAGCGAACTCGCCCCTACCGTAGCGGCATTGTGCGCCCTGGCTACCGGCCCTTCCCGGCTCACCGGCATCGCGCATTTGCGTGGACACGAAACAGACAGGCTGGCTGCGCTGGTCGCCGAAATCAACCGGCTCGGCGGCGACGCCGAGGAAACCAGCGACGGCTTGGTGATCCGGCCCGCAGCGCTGCACGCCGGCGTCGTGCACAGCTACGCGGACCACCGCATGGCCACCGCCGGCGCCATTCTGGGGCTCGCCGTCGAGGGAGTCCAGGTTGAAGACATCGCGACGACGTCCAAGACCATGCCCGAATTTCCGCAAATCTGGGCATCGATGCTCACTGCCGGCCCAGCGGCTGCGGACCCCGTTTCAACGGAGACAAGCAACTGACGATGGCTCGCGACGCACGCTCCTGGGATGAGTCCGATGTCCGGATCCGCCCCAACAAGAAGGGCACACGCCCCCGCACCAAGGACCGCCCCAGCCACGACGACGCCGTGATCGGGCGCATCATCACAGTCGACCGCGGCCGCTACACCGCGATAGTGGACGAAAGCTCGGACAACGAGCGCATCGTCATCGCGGCCCGCGCCCGGGAACTCAGGCGCTCCCCCGTGGTTCCCGGAGACTTCGTGGCCCTCGTCGGCGATGTATCCGGAGCCCCGGACACCCTCGCGCGCCTCGTGCGCGTCGAGGAGCGCAAGACGCTCCTGCGGCGAAGTGCCGATGACACGGATCCGATCGAACGGGCCGTCGTCGCCAACGCCGACCAGCTCGTGGTGGTGGTTGCGGCCGCCAACCCGGAGCCGCGGACAGGATTCATCGACCGCGCATTGGTGGCAGCGTACGACGCCGGAATCGAGCCGCTGCTGCTCGTCACCAAAGCGGATGTCAAGGATCCGACGGAACTGCTCGCCAACTATGTGAGCCTGGGTTTCCCGATCATCATCAGCCGCACGGCCGACGCGGGCGCCTCCGGCATCGACGCCCGTTCCGACGACGGCCTGTCCGCCCGCCTCGATGGTGACGCCGTCGGCCAGTTGCGGGACTACCTCGACGGCAAGGTCACCGTGCTCCTGGGCCATTCCGGCGTCGGGAAATCCACCATGGTGAACGCCCTGACCGGCGCCGAACGCGCCACGGGTGGAGTCAACGCAGTAACGGGCCGCGGACGCCACACCTCGTCCTCTGCCCTTGCGCTGAAGCTCAGCGACTCCCCGGGCGGAAGCTGGATCATCGATACGCCCGGCATCCGTTCCTTCGGCCTCGCCCACGTGAACCCTGACCGCATCCTGCATGCCTTCCCGGATCTGGAGCCCGGAACGGAAACGTGCGAGCGGGGCTGCAAGCACGATGCCTCCGCCGTTCGATGCGGACTGGATTCCTGGGTTGCCGATGGCCATGCCGGGGAGGCCGGCCCCGCCCGCCTCGCATCGCTGCGCAGGCTCCTTGGTGCCGACCCGCGCATGGAAGCCCAAGAGGCCAAGGAACTGGGTACGGTCAACTAACTCAGCGCATGCCGGGCTACGTCCCCGGCTCACCGGCGAATAGACGGTAGTTTGGAACCATGACCCAACCCGATTCGAGCTACAACGACGACCTGCGGCTGGCCCATGTCCTGGCCGACTCCGTCGATTCCCTGACAATGGAGCGGTTCAAGGCACTGGACCTTCAGGTGGAGACCAAACCCGACCTGAGCCCAGTCACCGATGCCGACAAAGCCGCCGAGGAAGCAATCCGCGGGCAGCTCTCCCGTTCCCGCCCCCGCGACGCCGTCCTCGGCGAAGAATTCGGCAGCACGGGCCACGGCTCAAGGCGTTGGATCATCGATCCCATCGACGGGACCAAGAACTTCGTGCGCGGCGTACCCGTCTGGGCAACGCTGATCGCCCTCGTGGACGAGGGCGAAGTAGTGGTGGGGCTCGTCAGCGCTCCGGCGCTCGGCAAGCGCTGGTGGGCGGCCAAGGGCTCAGGCGCATACATGGGCCGATCACTGGCCGCAGCCACCCGGCTGAAAGTCTCCAACGTGTCGCGGCTTGAGGATGCCTCGCTTTCCTACTCCGAGCTTTCCGAGTGGAAGCAGCACGATAAGCTCGACAACTTCCTGGGCCTGGAGAACGATGTCTGGCGCAGCCGCGCGTACGGCGATTTCTGGTCCTACTGCCTCGTGGCCGAAGGCGCCGTGGACATCGCGGCCGAGCCGGAGCTCCAGGTCTACGACATGGCCGCCTTGGTACCGATCGTGACGGAGGCCGGCGGACGCTTCACGTCCCTGGACGGCACGGATGGCCCCTTCGGCGGAAACGCCGTTGCGAGCAACTCGATCCTGCACTCCGAGGTCCTCAAGAGGCTCAACCCCGAGCTCGACGACCTCCTCTAGTCACCCTCTTCACTGAATAAACGACGGCGGGCGCCCCTTTTTGGGGGCGTCCGCCACTCTTTCTTCGGCAGAAGGCACATTTTTCCGGCCGTGTAACAATCCGCTTAACAATCCCGGTCACATTGGAACGAGCCTTACCGGTGTCCTAGTCTCTTTACAGGTCACGAGTGCCAGCGCGAAACCCCGGTTTGCTGGCCGGCAACCCTCCATCGCGGCGGGGTGCCCCGGGTGACGACCCGGCCGGTCCGGAACGGATGCGGCAAGCGCGGACCCCCTGTACGCAGGGGTCCCTCTTGAGTGAGGTCCCATGAGCACAGCCACATTTACTTCTCCTGTTCTCCCGCAGCACCACGAATCCGGGCATCAGCACGGTGAATCCCGGACACCGGCATCGCGCCCACTGGCCGCAGTCACCGGCGCGGAGTTGCAGGCACCCCTGATCCAGGGCGGCCACATCCGCTACGCCAACCTTGACTACGGCGCCTCCGCACCTGCCCTGACCGTGGTCTCCGCGTACCTCAACGAAATCCTGCCGTACTACGCGAGTGTGCACCGCGGCGCAGGCTATGCCTCCCAAATCAGCACCTCGGTCTACGAAAACGCGCGCAACATCGTCCGTGACTTCGTTGGCGGCAGGCCGGACGATTCCGTCATTTTCACCCGTAACACCACCGATTCCCTCAATCTCCTGGCCGGCTGCTTGCCGGTCGAGGACGGCAGGCACACCGCCGAAGTCCTTTACCTGGACATCGAGCACCACGCCAATCTGCTGCCGTGGCAAGGCGTCCCCCACCGAAGCATCGTTGCCGCGGGAACCTTGTCCGAGACCGTTGCCAACGTCCGCACGGCGCTCTCCCACGGTGGCGTCAGTCTCCTGGCGGTCACCGGTGCGTCGAACGTGACCGGCGAGATCCTGCCCATCAAGGAACTCGCTGCCTTGGCCCACGAATTCGGGGCGCGGATTGTGGTGGACGCGGCGCAACTCGCCCCGCATCGCCGCATCGATATCGCCGCCGCGGATGTTGACTACTTGGTCTTCTCGGGGCACAAGCTTTATGCACCGTTCGGCGCCGGTGTCCTGGTGGGCCGTCCCGACTGGCTCGACGCCGGCACGCCCCACCTTGCAGGTGGCGGCGCTGTCCGCGAGGCGCGCCTGGATTCCGTCAGCTGGGCCACGGGCCCGGCAAGGCACGAAGGCGGCTCACCGAACGTACTCGGCGCGGCCACCCTTGCCCGCGCCACCCAGGTCATCGCCAGCCTCGACCACGATGAATGGCACGCCCACGAGGCCGCCATCCGCTCGCACCTGGTCGAGGGCCTCAAGGAAATCGACGGCGTCACCGTGCACCAGATCTTCAGCGACACGGATCCCGAGGACACCATCGGCGTCGTGAACTTCTCGCTCCAGGGCTACGACGCCGGACTCGTTGCGGCCTATCTTGCGGCCGAACACGGCATTGGCCTGCGCGACGGACGCTTTTGCGCCCACCCGCTGCTCAAGCGCCTCGGCCTTCCCTCCGGTTCCCTGCGCGCCAGTTTCGGCGTTGGGTCGCGCTTGGAAGACGCCACCCGGCTCATCGCGGGCATCCGGGCGCTCAAGAGCAATGGCCTCGGCTGGGACTACGTGGTTGATGCCGGCCGCTGGGTGCCGGCGAACGACCATCGCAGCTACCCGGAGTGGGCGCCCAACACTCCCGGGACCGCGGGCGCCGCGCCCTGCAGCATCGACTGATTGCGGTAGATTCGTAGGGTATTTTTCCTGTCCTACGAAGGAGTTCCCGCGTGTCCCCGCGACCCAGAGGCACGTCAGCCGGCCCCAAGCTCTTCGAGGAACGGCGCCTTGAACTCGGTCAGAGTTTCCAGGACGGCGGGGAGCACTATGATCGCGTGCGGCCCGGCTACCCCGCGGATTCGGCCGACTGGCTGCTACCTGTAGGCGCGCGGGACGCGGCAGACATCGGCGCCGGCACCGGAAAGTTCACCGCTCTTCTCGTCGAGCGCGGGTTGGCGGTGTCCGCAGTGGACCCCTCCACGGACATGCTCATGCAGCTGCGCAAAACGTATCCGCATGTGATCGCCTTGGAGGGCACGGCCGAGGCAACTGGACTGGCGGACTCAGCATTCGACGTCGTCAGCGTTGCCCAGGCCTGGCACTGGTGCGATCCCCTCGCCGCCAGCACCGAGATCGCCCGGATCCTTCGACCGCAGGGCGTCATCGGCTTGATCTGGAACCAGCTGGACACTTCAGTGCCCTGGGTCCATCGCTTGTCCCGAATCATGCATGCCGGCGATGTCCACAAACCGGACTTCCGGCCTGTGGTGGGCCCGGAGTTCGCCGGCCTCGAAAGCCACCTGACGCGTTGGGAGGATCCCGTGACTCCGGCGGACATCCTCGAACTCGTGAAGTCGCGCAGCTACTACCTGAGGGCGAACGACGCCACCCGGGCCAAAGTCATGGGAAATCTCCGGTGGTACCTCTTCGAACATTTGGAACATGCCGAAGACGAGGCCATCCCCTTGCCCTATCTCACGCAGAGCTGGCGGGCGCGGAAAGTCTGATCCGGCCGGTTCACGATAGGCTTGGAACCGTGAAGACCAGTGCGCCCTCCTCCTCGATCGAGGACTACGTCAAGGTCATCTACTCCTTTACGGAGTGGCAGGACAAACCCATCACGTCCTCACAGCTCGCGCAGCGGCTCGGCGTCGCCAATTCGTCCGTCTCGGAGATGGTCCGCAAGCTCAAGGACCAAGGCCTGGTTGACCACCAGCCCTACAGCGCCATTACGTTGACCGCCCAGGGAATTCAGCTTGCCTTGGGCATGGTCCGCCGGCACCGCCTGATCGAGACATACCTCGTGAGGGAGTTGGGCTACAGCTGGGATGAAGTCCACGATGAAGCCGAGATGCTCGAACACGCCGTCTCGGACACCTTCATCGATCGCATGGCCGCAAAGCTGGGTAACCCCGGACGCGATCCCCACGGTGACCCCATCCCCGCAGCGGACGGCTCAGTGATCCTCCCGCAGGCGCACCGGATGATAGAGCTCGACGACGGCCATTCCGGCAAGATCACCCGGATCAGCGACGAAAACCCGGAGCTGCTGCGCTACCTGTCCGCCGAAGAAATCGACCTCGATGCCAGCATCCAGGTGATTGGACGCAAACCGTTCGGCGGTGCGCTGGTGGTCCGGATCGGAAAAGGCCCGGGCAGCCGCGACTACGATCTCGCCGATGAGGTCGCCTCGGCATTGTGGGTGGCCACCGACGTCGAACACGAAGGCTGCGTCCTCGCGGAACGCTGACGAATCCGTGTTTTAGAAGGCGCTGTTCAGGCGCGCTGGGCGGCCGTCCCGCCGTCGTCGGGAGCTGGGCCTTCCGGGGAGTCCACCACTGCAGCGCCCAGCACCGGGTTCCGAATCCCGACGGCGGATGCCGCCGCCCCGAGGAAGAACAGCACCGCGGTGACCACCACGGCATTCATGAGGCCTTGGCGGCTGAAGACGGGACCGATGATGAGCCCGGCAAAAGCGATGCAGATCAAGCCTGCGATACGGGCCACGGCGTTGTTCACCGCGGAGCCGATCCCGGCCTCCTCCGTGGGTACCGCGCCGAGGATAGCAGCGGTGAGGGGCGCCACCAAGGTGCTGAGGCCGATCCCGAAGACGATCTGCCCGGGCAGCACTTGCGTCCAGTAGTTCAGGGGCTCCTGGACGGCCAGGGTCATGAGAAAACCGATTCCGCAGATGAACGGTCCGGCCGTCATGAACCACCGCGGACCGTACTTTCCGGCCAGTCCACCGAAGAATGAGGCCGTGAGCATCAGGAGGACTGTCGCGGGAAGCAACGCGATCCCCGCAGTGGTCGCCTTCATTCCTCCCACTTGCTGCAAGTAGATGCCTACGGCGAAGAAGCCGAGCGACAAGGCGCCGTAAATGGCCAGTGTGGCGATGTTTCCCCAACCGAAATTGCGGATGCCGAAGAGCCGCAGGGGCAACATCGGTTCCTGGGTCCTGGCTTCGTGGACAAGGAAGAGGACCAGGCCGACGGCTCCGACAGCGAGCGGCATCCAGACCACCATGTTCCCCCAGCCCATGCGCCCTTGTTCAATGAACGCGTAGACCGGGCCACCGAGTCCCACCATGGCCAGGAACGCGCCGAGGTAGTCGATCTTCTTGCTCGTGTCCGTCGCGGCATCGGACTTCCGCAATCCGGCGAGGATCGGCCAGACGGCGACGGCCGGAATGACATTGATAAAGAAGATGACGCGCCAGGACAGCAGATCGACCGATGCGCCGCCGATCAGCGGGGCGACGATAGCGGCCGCGCTGGTCCAACCGGACCATTGGCCGATTGCCTTCGACTGCGCGGGCCCGGAGAAGAACGTGACGATCATCGCGAGCGAACTCGGGACAAGCAAGGCACCGGCGATCCCCTGCAGGGCCCGCGATACCACCAACACCTCCCCGTTCCAGGCAAGACCGCACGTGACGGAGGTGAGGGTGAAGCCGGCGAGTCCCCATTCCAGGATGCGCGCGCGGCCGAAGTGGTCGGACAAGGATCCGGCGACCAGGATCAGCGCGCCCAGGGTCAAAAGGTAGGCATCCACCACCCATTGCTGGATGACAAGGCCACCACCCAACTCGCGGCCAATTGCCGGGAGTGCGAGGTTCACCACGAAGCCATCCAAAATGGCGATGAAGGAAGCCACAATAGCCACAACAAGGACCCGCCTTTGCAGCGGAGTGCTTGGCAGCAGGGCCGCTGCGTCGGTCATGAGCACAGCCTACGCCTGCTAGAACCCTGTCGCCCGGATTCCTGCGGATCCTGTCACGGCGATAGTCCCGTATCGTTGAATGGTGATTAGCAGACGTGACGCCGCATTGGCCCTTGATATCTCGATGGAAATGGCCCAACGCCACGGCATCCCCTCCCGGCTTTCACAAGCCGAGCTGAACGAGCTGCAAGACAATCCACCTCAGTGGCTCGTCCAATCCCGCGCCAACCGCACCGGCAATCGTCCTGTGTGGGTGCACCTGAGCTGCGTCGTGTGCGGTTACACCGAAGCTGCGCGTCCCAAGAAATGGTGGCCGGAGTTCACCTACGTTTTCTGTGGTCACCACCGGAATAGCGAGGTCCCCGGAATCCTGCCCGGCGAGGTCCGCAGCGAGTACGAAGGAATCGGCTCGCGCTTCGTTGGCGTTGTGGACGTCCCGGCTTCCGAAGCCTAGTTCCTTGGGCGTTCAGCGGCCGGTTGCTTTCGCCTGAAACAGGCGTAGCTTACAAGGAGAGGGCCTTTCAGGACCCTCTTTGCAGGATCTGCAGGGAAGATCCGTAGTTAGGGAGCATGACATGCCTGACAAAGCGCCTCACCAGCACGAGACGAAGAAGAGTATCAAGTCCATCAAGGAGAAACGGGCAGTGAAGCGTGCCAAGCACGAATCCGATGCCGCTGTAGATCCCGTGGCCCATTTGAGGATGAGGAAGAAGTAGCAAAAAGCCGGAGCCTTGGCCCCGGCTTTTTAGCGGACTGGTTCCGTCATGGCTGCGGCTCCTCACGAATCCGCGTCGGTCATTTCGCTGGGCACGGCCACTATCGCGTGGATTTTGCCGTCGCGCAGGACCGTCAGGAGGAACGGCTCCCCTATGGCCTGCGAAAACAGGAGTTTCTGAAGGCTCTCGGCACTGGATACGGCCCGCGACTGTGCACTGAGGACCAGGTCGCCCGCGAGCAGTCCCGCCCGCTCCGCGGGAGATCCGGCGATGACTTCCACCACCCGGAGCGCTTCCTTCTGGCCTGTCCGGATCACCGCACTCGCGTCCAGCGGAATAGGGGTACTCACCAACCCAAGGTATGCCCGGCGGACACGGCCGTCCTTCAGCAGGGCGGCAATGATCCGTTGAGTGGTGGTGTTGATGGGCACTGCGAGTCCGAGCCCCAAACCTGCCACAGCGGTGTTGATTCCCACAATCCGCCCCCTGGTGTCGGCCAGGGCTCCCCCTGAATTGCCCGGGTTCAACGCTGCGTCGGTCTGGATGACGTCCTCGATGACCCTGCTGTGCCGGCCGGACCTGACCGGGATGGAACGTCCAAGTCCGCTGACGACGCCCGCGGTCACTGATCCTGCCAGCCCCAGCGGGTTACCGACGGCGATCACCAATTGGCCGACGTGCAGTGACTCCGCGTTGCCCAAGATGGCGGGCAGCGGCGTGTGGTGCCCGCGGACGATGGCGAGATCGGACAAGGGATCCGCACCGACGAGTTCGACGTCGGAATGGGTTCCGTCGGCGAATATTGCCCGCCCCGAGCGGAGGCCTGAGACCACATGGGCGTTGGTCAGCATATAGCCGTCGCCCGTGAACACCACGGCCGACCCACTTCCGATCCTGACCTGGCCGTTCCTGCGGGCGCTGCTCATCTCCAATGCTGCAACATGCGGCGTGACCGTCTCTGCGACGTGCATCACTGTCCGCGAGTAGGCGTCCAAGGCTTCGTCGTCCGACGGGGCGTCAGGGATGTCCTCGGGAAATGTCTGTTCCGGCAACGTACTCATCGTGCACCTCCTGTAACCGGTGGTGTCTATATCAACGAATACACTGCTCCGGTTAGTCCGTTCCGGCCTACGCCGTGGGTGAACTCTGTCACGGCACTAATGAATGGGAAACCGGCCCCTCAGCAGCTAACCCAACAACGCCTAACCCCATAACGCCTTTCGCAGCAGCGCCTTAAGCTGTGCGGCTTCCCGGTCGTCCAGCGCCGCCAGCACTTCGGATTCCGCGTGCCGGGCTGCAATGGCTGCTTGGGCGAGCAATTGGCTCCCCTTCGACGTTGCCGTCACTGTCTTGGCCCTTCGGTCCTGCTTGCCAGGGGCCCTGGCCACCAGTTTCCGCTTTTCAAGTTCGTCCACCAAGGCGACGATCTGGCTGGGGTCAAGGCTGAGGAAGTCCGCCAACTCCCGCTGGGTAGGCTCCAGCCCGCTGTCGGCCAGGATCAACACCGAATAGGACCTCTCCTTCAAGTCGAACTCAGCAAGCGCCCGGTTGTTCACGACCGAGCCGCTTGCATGGAGCTTGGCCAGCAGGAAACCCACATCCTGGCTGATAGGCGCGGCGACCAGCCGGTCCTTCGTGGCAGCCTGTTGCTCGTCCTGCGCCTCGATCGTCATAACAAACTCCAATAATCTTCAAAATCAATCGTTGACATTTTCAACTATACGTATTTTCATGGATACAGAACAGCATCCCACGCCGAAGGCCTGGATGCACAGGGATCGAGCAAAGGAGCAGCGATGAGCCTGTCAGGAAAAGTAGCAATTGTGACCGGAAGCGGACGCGGCCTGGGGCTCGCCTACGCCCGGGAACTCGCCCGCCAAGGCGCGGCGGTGGTCATCAACGACGTCGACGCCGAGGTGGCTGGCGAAGCGGTCCGGACCATCGAGGCCGACGGCGGCCGGGCAGTCGCCGTCGTCGCTCCCGTAGGCAGCACAGAAGCGGCGAAGCAGCTGGTGGAAGCGGCTGTCACGGAATTCGGCCGCCTGGATATCCTGGTCACCAACGCCGGCATCCTGCGGGACAAGAGCCTTCTGAAGATGACGGACGAAGACTTCGACCTGGTCATCAACGTCCACCTCCGCGGCACCTTCACGTGCGCCCGCGAGGCATTTGGCTACTTCAAGGAGAACGGGATCGCCGGCCGCATCATCGCCATCGGCTCCCCGACCGGGCAGCGCGGCAACTTCGGCCAGAGCAACTACGCCGCAGCGAAGGCCGGAATCGTGGGCATGGTCCGGACCTGGGCGCTGGAAATGAAGAAGGCCGGCGTCACTGCCAATGCCGTGATTCCGGTAGCCGCGACGGCGATGACCAAGACTATCCCGTACTTCCGGAAAGCAGTGGAGGCGGACGAACGCGGCGAGGCCATGCCGCACTTCTTCCGCCACGAGCTTGGCTTTGGAACGGCCGACGACGTCTCCGGGCTCATTGCCTTCCTCGCCTCCGACGAGGCGGCCGGCATTACCGGCCAGGCGATCGGCGCCGGTGGAGACCGCCTCCAGCTATGGACCCACCCCGAAGCCGCGGCGACCGCCTACCGCGAGGGCGGCTGGGGTTACCAGGACCTCGTGGAGAACTTCGGCCCGTTGTTCAGCGACAAGCTTCAGACCGTCGGCGAGGAATTCCTGGCGCTCCCCGCGGAACTGCAGCCTGAGGCCGCCGCCTCACAGGTCCGCTGACATGCCCGCACCCCAGCACTACGAACCCGGCATCGACGTCTCGAAACTTGAAGCGATCGATATGCACGTCCATCTCGAAGTGGACGGCCACGGCCACGAATCCCTGCCACCGGCCCTGACGGAGGCCTCTGCCAAGTACTTCAAGGCCGAGGACCGCACGCCCTCGCTGGACCGCATCGCCGAGGTCTACCGCGAACTGAACATGGCCGCCGTCGTCTTCACCGTGGACGCCCGCACCCAGCTCAAGCACGCGCCCAACAGCATTCCCGAACTGATCGCGGGAGCCGCAAGGAACAACGACGTGCTGATCCCGTTCGGCAGCGTGGATCCTCGCACCGGCACCGAGGCCATCCAGGGCGCCAAGTACCAGGCGATCGGCCTAGGCGCCCGCGGCTTCAAGTTCCACCCCAGCCTGCAGGGTTTCGACCCCTCCAACGAACAGTTCTACCCGCTCTGGGAGACATTGCAGGAACTGGGCCTGCCAGCCATCTTCCACACCGGCCAGAACGGCATGGGCGCCGGCCTGCCCGGCGGCTACGGCATCAAGCTGGCCTACTCCAACCCGCTCCTGCTCGACGCCGTAGCCGCCGACTTCCCGGGCCTGCAGATCATCATGGCCCACCCCTCGGTTCCCTGGCAGGATGAAGCCAACTCCATCGCCACGCACAAGTCGAACGTGTTCATCGATCTCTCCGGCTGGTCCCCCAAGTACTTCCCCGAGTCACTGGTGCGCATGTCCAACTCGGTGCTGCAGGACAAAGTCCTCTTCGGCACGGACTTCCCGCTCATCACGCCGCAGAAATGGCTGGCCGCCTTCGCTGACCTCCCGCTCAAGGACGAGGTCCGTCCCAAGATCCTCAAGCACAACGCCGTGCGCTTGCTCGGGCTGGGAGGCTGACTTGAGCTTTGACACCCCCGTGGAGACCGCGGTTGCGGAACGCCTCTACAACGACTGCGACTACTACGACGCGGAGTCCCTCCTCACCGAGGACGAGCGCCGGGTCCTGCACCGACTGCGGGATTTCCTGGACCGCGAAGCGAAGCCGCTGCTGGCCGACTACTGGGAGCGGGGCGAGTTCCCCGACAAGTTGGTCCAGCCGCTCATCGAACTGGACCTCATGGAACCGGCCGAACTCGCGGCTGACGGCCCGGCGCGCGGGATCTACCAGGGCTTCAGGATCTTCGAGCTCGCCCGCACGGATGCTTCGCTCGCTACCTGGTACACGGCCCAGGCCGGCCTCTTCCGCACCGCCATCCGCGTAGGTGCTTCGGCAGAACAACAAGCCGAGTGGATGCCGCGCGTGGTCGATTTCTCGCTCAAGGGCGTCTTCTCCTTGACCGAACCGGAATCCGGATCGGACATTGCCGGCGGGCTCTCCACAAGGGCCCACCGTGAGGGCGATACCTGGGTGCTCGATGGTGCCAAGCGCTGGATCGGGGGCGCTTCGACGGCGGATGTCCTCGCTGTGTTCGCACGGGACGTGGGCGACGGACAGGTCAAGGCGTTCCTCGTGGACCGCGAAGCCTCCGGGGTGGCCTTGGAGAAGATCCACCGGAAGACCTCCCTGCGGATGATGCAAAACTCCCACATCACCCTCGACGGCGTCAGGGTCCCCGAATCCATGCGCCTGCACAACGTGAATTCCTTCAGGGATGTAGCGGCGATGCTCCGGGCCATGCGCTCGGACGTCGCCTGGATTGCCACCGGCATCCAGGCCGGCGCCTTCGAAGCAGCCCACCGGTACGTCCGCGAGCGCCACCAGTTCGGCCGCCCTTTGGGTTCCTTCCAGCTGGTGCAGGAAAAGCTGGCCCGCATGCTCGGCAACCTCACGGCAAGCCTGTCCCTCGTGGTCAGGCTGACCGAACAGCAGGCCCGCGGGGTCTACCGCGACCAGGACTCCGCCTTGGCGAAAATGCAGAGCTGCCTGGCGATGCGGGAGACAGTCGCGCTTGCCCGGGAGCTGGCAGGCGGCAACGGAATCACGCTCGAGAGTGATGTTGCCCGGTTCCATGCCGACGCCGAAGCCGTCTACTCCTACGAAGGAACACACGAAATCAACGCCCTGATCGTCGGGCGCGCACTCACGGGCGAAAGCGCCTTCGCCCGCTAACCCCAAAACCACCACAGGAGGCAACCATGCCAAATCTCGTCGTCGACTTCGCCAAACTGCTCACCCTCGCCGGAACCAATCTCGGCGTCACCGAATACCGCGAAATCACCCAGGAACAAATCAACAAGTTCGCTGACGCCACCGGAGACGATCAGTGGATCCACGTCGATCCGGAACGCGCCAAAGACGGCCCGTTCGGCGCCCCGATCGCCCACGGCTTCCTCACGCTCTCGCTCATCATCCCGTTCTGGGGCGAGCTGTTCGACGTCGAAGGCGTCACCACCAAAGTGAACTACGGCCTGGACAAGGTCCGTTTCACGTCCCCTGTCAAGGTGGGCGCGCGGATCCGCATGCAAGCCACCATCGCCGAAGTCACCGAGGTCAAGGGCGGCGCCCAGATCAAGGTCTCCAACACCATCGAGATCGAAGGCCAGGAACGCCCCGCGGTCGTGGCCGAATTCCTCGCCCGCTTCTACAAATAGCCCGCTTCTACAAATAGCCCGCTGCTGCGGGCACTCCCCCACCCTCTGCTTTAAGGAACAACGATGTCCCAAATATCGCAGCTTCAATCCATGGACGTGGCCACCAAACGCAAGGAAGCACGCACCGTCATTGCTTCCAGCTACCTGGGCAGCACCATCGAATACTACGACTTCCTGCTCTATGCCACAGCCGCGGCCGTGGTCTTCCCCAAGGTCTTCTTTTCGGGAATGGACGACTGGGTTGGCGTCGTGGCAGCCTACGGAACTTTCGCCGCAGGATACGTAGCTCGCCCGTTGGGTGGAGTCATCTTCGGGCACTTCGGCGACAAGCTGGGTCGCAAGGGAATGCTCATCGTCTCCATGTTGGTCATGGGCTTGGCTTCGGCACTGATCGGCCTGGTCCCCGGCGCCTCGGTGGCCGGTCCGTGGGGGGCAGTGATGCTCGTTGTGCTCCGCGTTTTCCAGGGCATCGCCGTGGGCGGCGAGTGGGGCGGGGCCGCCTTGATGGCGTTGGAGCATTCGGAATCGGGGAAGCGCGGGTTCGCGGCCTCGTTCGTGAATGCCGGAGCTCCGTCGGGCGCCGTGCTCGGCACCCTCATCATGGGCGCCTTCTCTGCCCTGCCAAACTCCCAGTTCCTTGCCTGGGGCTGGCGTGTTCCATTCCTGCTCTCGTTTGTCCTGCTGGCAGTGGGCATGTTCGTCCGGCTAAAGGTTTCGGAGAGCCCCATCTTCCAAGCCGCCATTGAGCAGGAAAGGATCGCAGAGCAGGAGAGGGCGGCCCGGAACACTGACGACCGATCCATCGCGAAGCCCGTCATGCCGCTCCTCCAGGTGCTCCGCCGGCCCAAGACCTTGATCTTCACCATGCTCGCCGGGGCCGCCGGCTTTGCCCTCCAAGTAGTGCTGGCAACCTTCGCGGTCACCTTCGCCGTCTCGAAGGGCGCCGACCGCCAGGGGGTGCTGTACGCCTTCGCCGCCGCTTCTTTCATTTCCATCGCCTTCGTGGTCCTTGGCGGCAGGCTCTCCGACAAGCTGGGCCGGAGGCCCGTGATGATCGGCGGGCTCGTACTCTTCATCGCCTATCTGATCCCGATGTTCCAGTTGTTGTCCTCGAACAACATCCTCCTGGTCTTCGTCGCCTTCACCGTCGGCCTGATGATCCACTCAACGCTCTTCGGGCCACTGGCCGCATTCGTGTCCGAGCAGTTCGGCACCACCTCCCGCTACACGGGAGCCTCACTCGGTTACCAGCTCGCGACGCTACTCGGCGCGGGATTCACGCCGGGGATCGTGGCCCAGATCTTCAAGGACTCGGGCCAGAACACAGGCTCGGTGGTGTTCTACCTGGCTGCGATGTCCGTCGTCTCCATCATCTTCATCCTGTTGACCCGGGAACCGAAGAACAACGATTTGCAGGCCGTCCGGCCTTGACGCCGGGAAGGGTCTAGCTTGGGAATAAGAAAGGACAGCCATGGAGAATTTTGGCATCGGTTCGTGGTTGCAGCGTCGCCGCCCGAAGTCCGGAAGCAAGATTGCGCTGATCTCCGGAAACCGCCAACTCAGCTATGAGGAATTTGCCGAACGATCGGACAGGCTCGCCAACGCCCTCAAAGCGGGGGGCGCTACCAAAGGCGACAGGGTCGCATATCTCGGTGACAATCATCCCGCTTTCCTGGAAGCGCTTTTCGCTTGCGGGCAGCTCGGGGCGATCTTCGTACCCCTCAACACGCGGTTGGCGCCTCCGGAGATCAACTTCCAGCTTGAGGACTGCGGAGCCGTTGCGCTGATCCACTCAGCGAGCCTCAACGGCCTCGCGGCCAGCGGCGCGGAAGGCACCCGCGTGGGCCGGCGCGTCGTCGTCGACGATTCCTTCCCGGGCGACCGTAGCGCCGCTTCCGTAAGTGAGACCCCGACGTCGGCGGAAGACTACGAGGACGTCGTCGCCTCCGGGGCACCCCTGCATCTGGACGAGGAAGTCGAGCTCGATGACGGCGCCATGATCCTTTACACGTCCGGAACAACGGGACGCCCCAAGGGTGCGCTCCTGACCCACGGCAACATCACCTGGAACTGCATCAACGTGATTGTCGACTTCGATTTCTCCTCCAGCGACGTGGCCCTCATGATCTCGCCGATGTTCCACGTCGCTTCACTCGCCATGGGGGTATTGCCAACGCTCCTCAAGGGCGGAACTGTCGTCCTGGAGTCGAGGTTCGACCCCCAACGCACCCTGGAGCTCATCGAGCAGCACCGGGCCACCACCATCAGCGGGGTGCCCACCACCTACCAGATGCTGTGCGAGAATCCGGCCTGGCCGACGTCGGACCTTAGCTCCCTCAACAAGCTGACCTGCGGCGGATCGGCAGTTCCGACGCGCGTCCTGGAAGCGTACGAGGCGCGTGGACTGCGCTTCTCCAACGGCTACGGAATGACGGAGACGGCGCCCGGCGCCACCACGCTGCCGTCCGCCAGGTCCCGGGACAAGGCGGGCTCTTCCGGACTGCCGCATTTCTTCAGCGACGTCCGGATCGCCGACGTCGCCGGAGGCCTTGCCCAGCAGGGCACGGTGGGCGAAATCCAGATCAAAGGCCCCAACGTCATCCACGAATACTGGAACCGGCCCGACGCCACTGCCGAATCATATGAAGACGGCGGCTGGTTCAAGTCCGGAGACATGGGCTACAAGGACGCAGACGGATTCATCTTCGTCTCGGACAGGCTCAAGGACATGATCATCTCGGGCGGCGAGAACATCTACCCCGCCGAGGTGGAACAAGCAATCAGCGAACTCGACGCCGTGGGCAGCGTGGCAGTCATCGGCGTGCCGGATGAGAAGTGGGGAGAAGTGCCACGCGCCGTGGTGGTGCTCCGCGAGGGCGCCTTCTTGACCGAGGACGAACTCAAGGAACACCTGACCGGGAAACTGGCCCGTTACAAGATCCCGAAAACTGTGGTGTTCGTGGACGATATGCCGCGAACGGCCAGTGGAAAGATCCGCAAGAGCGAGCTCCGCCGGAGCACCGTTTCCTGAAGGATCCGCTGACAGGGTGCCTGGTACTTGTTAATAAGCACCCTCGGCGGCACGGCATGGTTGTCTCGCAGGAATATCCGAAAACGAGTAATAACTACTCAAGACAACAACGGCCCGGAGTCCTATCGTGTCGGAGAGCGTCCATGCCAAACAGATGGGCGGATCGCCACGACTGGGCTCAGACCGGCGAGGGGCCGCAGCCAAAAAGCAAGGGGGCTTGCTGAATGGACTACCCACATTCCAAAAACCGGGGTCGGTGTATCGCCTACGCAATCCATCAGGAGAAAGACTGACTCCTTACCGGGCCTGTCCTCCCAGCGTGGGCCGACGGAGCGAGGGCCTTTCGTAGCACAACGCAGCACCCAGCCAACGGGCTGAGATTGGGGCGAACGTGGACGGGCAACAATGGATTTGGGTCGTGATGGTCCTTGTCGGGGCCGCACTGGTAGCCGTCGTGATGGTCTTTGGACACCAGCGACGAAGGCTGGTTGATCGCAAACCCGGCACCAAACATCCCGGCGGGGAACCCGGAAGCCCCCCGAACGGCGTCGACAGCTCGGATGACGAGCCGGCAGCCCGGAGTCCGAACCACTGAGACCAGGTTGGAGTGGCGAAACCCCGCCCGGGACCACCAACCCAGACAAAGAAAAACACCCCGGTCAGAGACCGGGGTGTTACCGATGAGTCGAGTCACCCGTGAAGGATGTCTCGACTCATCACAAAAAGTGGAGATGGGGGGAATTGAACCCCCGTCCGATGTCGTGTTGTCAGGGCTTCTCCGGGCGCAGTTCGCGTCGGATTTTCTCGGCCCCAGCTATCCTGCGAACAAGTAGCTGATCCGGGCCCAGTCATCTAAGAGTCCCGCTCGCCTCGATGACGAAGGCAAGCAGCAGTGGCTATCTAAATGACGCCAGGATCCGGGGCAATAGCAACCTCGGGCTGACGGACTGTCTTACTGCTTAGGCAGCAAGAGCGAAGTCAGTGCGCTTAGAATTGGCACTTATTGGTTTGCAGACAGCGTTTACGAGATAATTCTGCATCCTCGGCCCGCTTCACCTGTCGCGACTAACATCGTCGAAACCGATCATCCCCGTATTTTGTTATCAATCCCCGCAGACGAAGCCCGCCCTAAAGCGACCGCCTAAAACCCGCCGGGTTAATCATCATAACGCATCGCGGCGCCCGGACATTCCGGGACACACTTCGACTGCCGACCGTATTCGCCGAACTCAGCGGCGGTTGCGCTCACGCAGTTCCCTCAGGGATTCGCGCTTGTCCTGCTGCTCGCGCAAGGTCTGGCGCTTGTCGTAATCCTTCTTGCCTCGAGCCAAGGCAATCTCTACTTTGGCTCGTCCGTCCAGGAAGTACAGCTGGAGCGGCACTACTGTCAGCCCGGTCTCGCGGATCTTGCCGGAGATCTTGTTGAGCTCCTCGCGGTGAAGCAGCAGCTTCCGACGGCGGCGCGCCGCGTGGTTGGTCCAGCTCCCCTGGTTGTACTCAGGGATATGGATGCCCTCCATCCACAACTCGTCATTGTAGAAGGTGCAGAAGCCATCGACCATGGACGCATGGCCTTCACGCAGGGACTTTACTTCGGTTCCCATGAGGGCAATGCCGGCCTCATAGGTATCCAATATGTGGTAGTCATGCCGAGCCTTGCGATTGGTGGCCACTACCTTACGGCCACTTTCCTTGGGCACGGTAGAACTCCTTGGTTGTCGAAGAATCACACTAGTCTACGCCAGCAGAACCTTGTCGTGTGGGCTATAGAAGGTTCATCGGGTCAACAGCCTGCCCGTTCACCCAGGTTTCAAAGTGCACATGGCAGCCGGTGGAGTTACCCGTGGTACCCGAATATGCAATGAGCTGGCCTTGACTCACCTGCTGCCCGGAAGAAACCACCACGCTGGTGTTGTGGTAGTAAACCGTAGTCAGGGAATCTCCATTGATGACTCCGTGCGATATCTTGACACGGTTGCCACCACCATCGTTGCCCCAGCCTGCCGAAAACACGGTGCCGGCTGCGGCTGCGTATACGGGCGTTCCGCAAGGGGCACCGAAGTCGATGCCCGTGTGCATGTAACCGCCCTGGCCGTAGAAATCGATGGTTCCGGGCGGCGTCGCGCGCCAACCGAACCCTGAAGTGATGGGAATGTTCCCAGGTACCGGGTGGATCAAGCCGAAGTTGCCGCGCGGATTGCTCACCGGCGGGACGTAGGGCTGCGGGGCCTGGCCCTGCGCCTGGGCGGCGGCTGCAGCGGCTGCGGCCAGCCGCTGTTGTTCGGCCAACCATGCTTCGCGCAGCTTGCGGTCCCGCTCCGAGATTTCCGCGGCGACGGCGTCCTGCATCGACTTCACTTGCTGGAGCTGGGCCTGGATTCCGGGCTTGGCCGCTTGAAGTTGGGCGTTGAGACGGGTGGTGTCGGAGATGAGCTTGTCCACCTGTGCCTTCTTGGCAGCGGCGTCATCGCGGGCTACCTTTTCACGCTCAAGTGCCGCGTCTGCTTTCGCCTTGAGATCGCGGATTTCCTGCTCGACGGCGGCGAGCCGGGCCTGCGAGTTCACGTTCGTCGCGCTCTGCTGCGTCAGTTTCGTCATCGCGGCGTTCTGGCTGCGCATCGCCTGGTTGGCGAGGTCCATGGTTTCCGTGAGGTTGCCGCCGTCGTTCGATCCGAACAACAAGGCAACGTTCGTGGGAACGCCGCCGGATTTATATGCCTGCGCCGCGATCTGACCGATGAGCTTCTTGGTATCCGTAATCTTTTGCTTGTCGTTTTCCAGCTGCTGGGTGATCTGGGCTTTACTCTGCTGAGCCAGATCCACGCGCGCCGCCAGGGCATCAGCTTCCTTCACCGCAGTAGCAACCCTGCCCTGGGCTTCGAGAAGTGCCTGCTGCGCTCCCGGAAGCTGTCCTTGGTACACCACAAGGTCGCCAGCCGCCTTGGCGATATTGGCATCAACGAATTCCAGCGACTGCTGCACGCGCGCCGATTCCGCGTTGAGGGCGGCCTGTTGGTCATCGAGGTCATCCGCGTGTGCCACGGGCGCTGTTCCAAAACTCGCAGCCAGCACGATGGCAAGCACAGAGCCGGCAACCTTGGCACGGCCACTAACCATGCGCATCCGCATGGCAGCGTGGTACTTCCGGGGCATCGGCTGTCCTGTTCGCTCGGGATCAGTGCTCTTCATGGCTACACCTTGAGATATCGACGGAGGGTCAGGAGTGAAGAGATCCCGGCCAGGCCGCCGCCCAACGCTATCAGGACCGGAGCAATCACGAGTACCTGGGTCGAGGAAATAAACGGAGTGTTCAGGAACTGCTGCGACAAGTCTCCATTGAGCCAGAACTGGGCCACCAGCCACAGGGTGCCGGAGGCCAGGACTGCGCCCACGACGGCGGCGATGACGCCTTCGAGGATGAACGGCAGTTGGATGACGGTCTTCGATGCACCAACGAGGCGCATGATGCCTGTCTCCCGCCGCCTGCTGAACGCGGACAATCTGATGGTTGTGGTGATGAGCAGGACGGCGCAGAAGATCATGACTCCGGCGACCACCATTGCCGCCACGGAGGCGCCGTTCATCCACTCAAAGATTCGTTCAAGGACCTGGCGCTGGTCGCTCACGGTCTCCACCCCGGCCTGGGACGAGAATGTCTCGCTGATGATCTGGTACTTCTGGGGGTCCTTCATATTAATCCGGAAAGACGAAGGAAGCTGGTCCTGGGTTACCGAATCAACAATCGGAGAGTTGGAGAACTGTTCCTTGAAGTGTTTGAACGCATCGGCTTGTGACTCGAACTGGTAATCGTTGATGTACTGCTTGACCGCCGGCGAATCGAGCATCTTCGCGAGGTTGTCCTGCTGCTCTTTGGTGACAGCGCCCGAAGCACATCCGGTCGATGTCGAGGAGTCGTTGCAGAGGAAGATGGCAACCTGGACTTTGTCGTACCAGTAACCCTTCATCTGGTTGATCTGCATCTGCAGCATGCCGGCCGCGCCGACGAAGGTGAGGGAGACAAAAGTCACCAGGACGACGGAAATCACCATGGACAGGTTCCGCCGCAGGCCGCTTCCGATCTCGCCCAGGATAAAAGCGAGCCTCACTGCTGGACCCCCTGCGCGCGGTCTATTTCCGCATCGCTCGCGTCCTTCATTCGCCGGGACTCTCCGACCACCGGAATCATCGAAGTGTAGAGGGCCTTTGCCTCATCACGGACCACTACTCCGTTCCGGAGCTCTACCACGCGCTTGCGCATCTCGTTCACAATGTCGTCGTCGTGCGTTGCCATGACCACAGTCGTGCCGTTCTGGTTGATCTTGTCGAGCACGCCCATGATGCCCATCGAAGTAATGGGGTCCAGGTTTCCGGTGGGTTCGTCTGCCAGCAGGATGCCTGGGCGGTTGACCACGGCGCGGGCGATGGCCACGCGCTGCTGCTCACCACCGGACAATTCATGGGGCATGCGGCGTTCCTTGCCCTCAAGCCCGACAGTCTTCAGCACTTCCGGAACTGTCTCCCGGATGATGCTCCGGCTTTTGCCGATCACCTGCATGGCGAAGGCCACGTTGGCGAAGACATTCTTCTGCGGCAGCAAGCGGAAGTCCTGGAAAACGACGCCGATTCCACGGCGAAGCTTGGGGACCCGCCAGCTTGAGATGTTGGCTACGTTCTGGCCTGCGACGTAGACCGAACCGGATGTTGCCCGGTCTTCCTTCAGAATGAGTCGTAGAAACGTCGACTTGCCGGAGCCCGAGGCCCCGACGAGGAAGGTGAATTCTCCACGGTCAATCTCAAGGTTGACAGCATCCAGCGCCGGACGGGCATTGGGGTCGTAGACCTTGGTGACATTCTCAAATCGGATCATGACTCTTCAGAACCCCGCCGGACATGCCACGTTCGGCCAGTCCAACCGCCAGCGCACGGGCTTTCGTTGGGGGAAGTTGAGCGCCGGCTCTTCGACTATACGCACGCTCTGCGATGGAATCGCGGGCTTGGTACGGTGTGTCGCTCAATCAGCGCAGGCGCCGTTACCCTTCGGCGTTCCGGTTTCCCGTGCGCCAACGAATGCCCGCGTCGATGAAGTCGTCGATGTCGCCGTCGAACACCGCTGACGTGTTGCCCACTTCGTGTTCAGTCCGCAAATCCTTGACCATCTGGTACGGATTGAGCACATACGAACGCATCTGGTCGCCCCACGATGCCTTCACGTCACCTGCGAATGCCTTCTTCTCAGCATCTTCCTGCTCCTTTTTCAGGAGCAGGAGCCGCGATTGCAGCACGCGCATTGCGGCTGCGCGGTTCTGCAGCTGGGACTTCTCATTCTGCATGGAGACGACGATCCCCGTGGGGATGTGGGTCAACCGTACTGCGGAGTCGGTCGTGTTGACGGATTGCCCGCCAGGACCGGAAGAACGGAAAACATCGACGCGGATCTCATTGTCCGGAATGTCGATCGAGTCGGTCTGCTCAATGAGCGGGATGACCTCGACGGCGGCAAAAGACGTTTGCCGGCGCCCTTGGTTGTCGAAAGGGCTGATGCGGACAAGCCGATGCGTCCCGGCTTCGACACTGAGGGTACCGAAAGCGTACGGCGCCTTGACCTCGAAAGTGGCCGATTTGAGGCCGGCCTCTTCGGCGTACGAGGTGTCCATCACGGTCGTCGGGTAGCCATGGCGTTCCGCCCAGCGCAAGTACATGCGCATGAGCATTTCGGCGAAGTCTGCCGCGTCAACACCGCCGGCGCCCGCACGAATCGTGACGACGGCTTCACGTTCGTCGTATTCGCCCGAGAGCAGGGTTACCACTTCAAGTTCCTTGAGGGCCTTGCGGATTGATTCGAGTTCCGTGGCGGCTTCGACCATGGAGTCGTCGTCGTCCTCGTCCTGGCCGAGTTCGACAAGAACCTCGAGATCGTCGATGCGGCCCGTCAGCCTGTTCAACCGTTCAAGTTCCGACTGCCGGTGGGACAACTTGGACGTAATGACCTGCGCGGAGGCTGGATCGTCCCAGAGATTCGGTTCACCAGCTTGCTCGCTCAGTTCTTCGATCTCTTCCTTGAGCTTCTCGACGTCGGAAACCTGTTCGATGGAGCGGTAGGTGGAGCGAAGCGCGCGAATTTCTGCGGGAAAGTCAATCTGAGCCATGGTTGTTCCAGAGTACGCCATCCGCTGGCGGCCTTGGCACGGGGCTGGACGTGTGACGCTTGGAATTCAGCGGGTCAGCCGGGAACGTGCGGTGGACCGCGCTTCGATCGGAACACCGCCGGGAAGCAGAAAGCTGACCACGGGCGGATGGGCAACCGCGCTCAGCACAACTTCGGCCGTGGTGCTGTCCGGACTACCAGTACCCGGTGCGACGGCAAGTTGATCGAACCGAGAATGGGCGCCGTTTTGGCTGAGGTATGACTCGGTAACGCTTCGCACCCGCCCGCTGTTCAGGACGGCCGAGGGCGTTTCACCGCTGCTGTCTACCTGGCCGAGGGAATAGCTGTCCGCGGCTGCGACCGAAGCTCCGTCGGCCATGGAGAGGAGCTTCTTATGTTCGATGTAGATGGCGGAGGCCGCAGCAACGACCGTTGACAGCAACAACGCAATCACGACATAACCGATGGTCAAGACCATCAAATGGCCGGCTTCCCGTTCCGATTTACCGGACCGCGTGCTCATGGGAAGGTCTGTCACCGGAACCGCCCGACGATTTGCGTAGCCGACGCACTCAGATTCGCGGCGTCCAGATTCAGAGTGTCTCCAAAGGGCACCATCGGCAACGGCACCGTGAGCCTGACGGTAACGGTGACCGCAGCACCGGCAGACCCGCAATCGCTGCGATCGCACGCGACGTCCACGGATGCCCGCTCCGCGGAATGGCCATAGTCGGCAAGGGTCAAAAGGACGGCCTGTTCAGCGGCGACCCGCCCCTGGGAGGTGTCATTCTGCATGACATAGACCTTCGCGGCTTGGTCCGCTGCCCCCACGACGGCGAACGAGCCGCCCTGGATTTGTCCAATAGTGACGATGAAATAGACCACGGGAACCATGAGCAGAAGGGACAGCAGGATGAACTCGACCACTGCGCTTCCCCGCTCAGAAGCACATGCCGGGCCGGTAGATTCCCGGTTCTCCGCGAGTGGCAGGCAGGCCGCCTCCCGGAAGCGGGCGAGCACGGCACGGCCAGGATCAGCCGGGAGTCGCAGCATGCCCGCTCACCTCCAGCGCCGCTCCGGGTCCTATCAGCCCGATGACGGGCAAGGGTGCCCGGACCGTCACTTCCAAGGTACGGATTCCTCGGAAACTAGCCTCCGACGTCGAGATGTCCCGGGCAAAGTCTGCGTTCAGCGCCGTTTCGATCAGGTCTGCGGTGCGCTCACGTGCATCGGCCGGTGTCCGGTCGGCGAGGGCGCCGTGACGGGCACCGGACGAGGCCGCGTCAATAAGGGTGTTGCGCACGTGCAACACGAGGGTCAGTTGGATGACGGCGAGGAAAAACATCGTCAACAGCCCGCCGACGAGCACAAAATCCACGACGGCGGAGCCACGTTCACCACCGCTGCCGGCACCGATGCCGCTGCCATCTTCCGCTCCCCTGGTGCGGAACGGCATGGACTACTTTCCGACCTTGCTCATGGCCTGGTTGAAGAGTCCCTCAAGAGCCGGGCCTGCCAGCGCCAGCAGCCCGGCTACAAGTGCGGCGGACATCAATGTGATCATGACCCATCCGGGTACGTCGCCTCGCGCGGGATGATCGTCGCCGGGGGCCGGCCTTTTGTCCGAAGGCGTTCCATCGGCTGATCTGGACGGCAGGAGAGTCCGCAGCTGCCACAGCAAAAGTCCTGAAGCGGGCAAGGCCCGACGTCCAAGCTTTTTCATTTTCCCCATTTAATTTTCCCCCATTTCGTTGTGCCGGAATCCGTTACGAATATCCGTGCAGTTCTTTGTTTTCGGCATTCAAGCGAATGCCGATGTGATGGACATGAAAAGGCTTGTTGGAAACCGCCATCAGAAGCCAAGATCCAGCGCGGCCAAACCGGGATAGACGGCGAAGATCACGGTGAGGGGCAGGACGCCGAAAACCAGCGGCACCATCATGGCGATTTCTTTGCGACCCGCCGATTCCATCAACTCTCGCTTGGCCGAATCGCGGACATCCGCAGCTTGGGCCCGCAAAACATCAGCCAAAGGAGTACCGCGTTCGACGGCAACGACGATTCCATCCACGAACCGAACAAGCGGGCCGAGCTCGGTTCGTCCCGAAAACTCGTGCAAGGCTTCGACCAGGGGCGTGCCGGCCCGCGTGGCCGCCAATACCAAGGCAAATTCCTTCGCCAATTCGCCGCGGGCCGTGCGACACACTCGATCGAGGGCACCGCTGGTGCTCTCCCCCGCGCCCACCGCGAGGGCCATCAGTTCGGCAAGGCTGGGGAATTCCGCCAGCATCCGCCTTTCCCTTCGTTTGATCCGCACCCCCAGCATGTAGTCCCGGAAAAGAAACCCTCCCAGTGCACAAACCAGGACCGAGACGACCGCAAGCCCCGGACTGAACCGGCCCGCGGTCGCACCCATGACCACCAGAACAATCGCTGTGGCAAAGCCCGCCGCCGCCCACAGCAACTGCTCCGCGCGGAAGTCCAGCGCGGACTTTCCAGAGCCGGCCCTTGCCAGCCTCCTGTTGAGGGAAGTGGTGCCCAGGTTGAACTTCGCCAAGTAGCGGAGGGCGTCCCGGAACACCGGCCGCAGAATGCGCTCCAAAGGGCCGAACGGTGCAACGTCCGGGGTTGTGGACAGCAGCCGCGATTCAATGTTCTGGGACCGGAGTTGCGGCTCGATGCGCCCCGCGAAGGGAATGGCCCGCATAAACGGCATGCGGACAAAGATGAGCCACAATCCGGCTCCCAGAAGAAGTCCGCAGAACACGGCCGGGGCAGTCAACGCAGCACCCTTTCATCTTCAGGAAGGGCGCCGATGCGCAGCATGACCCAATAGCAGAAGCCCGAGACCAACAATCCGCCTCCCAGCACACTGACTCCGGCCGCGGAGTTGTAGGCGGCGACAGCTTCCGGCCTGCTGGCCAGCAGCATCAGGACGATCCATGGGGCGGCAACGGCCAAGCGCGCTCCGTTGATGGTCCACGATTGTCGCGCCTCAAGCTCACTGCGGGTCCTCGCACTCTCACGGAGGAACTCGGCGAGAGTTCCCAGTAGTCGGCCGAGATCGGATCCACCCACGTCGCGCGTCAGTCTGAGCGCCTCAATGATCCGGTCGGCGACGGGATCGGCCAAGCGGTCCTTTAACTTGTTCAACGCCGAATCGAAATGGCCGCCGGAACGGTAATCCGCACCAAACTCTCGGAAAAGGGCACGCAACTCTTCTGGGCCCTTGTCACCGAGCTGGACAAGCGCCTCGGGCAGCGAAAGTCCCGCACGGATTGCCGAGCGCAAATGGTCGACCACATCGGGCCAGAGCTCCCGTAGCATGGCGGTCCGCTTGCGCGCCCGCCAGCTGACAACGGCCAAGGGAAGCCACGCACCGAACAGGCCGAAGCACGCCGCAATCGAAAAGGACGCCGTCACGACGTAGATCACCAAAGTGGTGAATACACCCAATCCGAGGCACGATGCGATGAATCCCCCGCCGCTCACCTTTTCGATCCCGGCCATGAGCAACAGAGACTCAAGGCGTTTCGGTTTTGGCTCCTTGACGGCGAGCGGGTGTTCCCATGCAGACCACCAGATGAGAAACACCCCCAGGCCACAGAGAACCCCCAGCAGCGGCGCCATCAGTAGTGCTCCAGGAGCGCGGCGACGTCAAAACCTGCCCGGGCGAATTTCTCTGCGGCCGGCATGGAATTCGACGTCGGTTGGAGTCTGCCATCCTGCATCGCGAATACCTTGGACGACTCAATGATGCCGTTCTCCACGCGTCGCCCCAGCGAAAGGACCTCCGTGACCTGCCGGCGACCGTCCGCGTGGCGGCTGCAATGGACCACGAGGTCGATGCAGGATGCCACCGTCGGAACGACGAACGCACTCGAAATGTTCCCGCCGGCCAGCAGAGGCAGAGTGCAAATCTTGGTCACGGCGTCATGGGCGGAATTCGCATGGACGGTGCACATGCCAGGCAGGCCCGAATTTAACGCAATAAGCATGTCCAGGCTTTCGGCTTCCCGGACCTCCCCCACCACGAGACGATCCGGCCGCATGCGAAGAGCCTCTTTGACGAGCCGGCGTAAGGGAATTTGGCCTTGACCCTCGAGGTTTGGCTGGCGGCACTGGAGGCCAACGACGTCACGCAGCGGGAAATGGAGTTCAAAGATCTCTTCGACGGTGATGACCCGTTCCCGGGAGCCGATATTGGCTGCCAGGCAGTTGAGCATGGTGGTCTTTCCGGCCTGGGTGGCTCCTGAGACGAGAATGTTCAGTCCGCTTGCCACCGCGGCTCCCAGGAATCGGGCTGACCCAGGCGTCAACGTCCCCAGCTCCACCAGATGCTCGAGCCGGGTCGCCTTGACCACGAATTTGCGGATATTGACAGCCCAATGGCGGCGGGTGACATCGGGAATGACTACGTGGAGCCGGGAGCCATCGGGCAGGGCCGCGTCCACGAAGGGTGACGAGAGGTCCAGCCTGCGCCCGGAACTCTTAAGCATCCGTTCAACGAGGTCGCGAACCTGCTGCTCCGTGAGGCTGATCGAGGTAAGTTCGGATTCGCCGTTCCGGGCAACGTAAACCTCGTTCGGCGCATTGAGCCAGACCTCTTCGATGGTGGGGTCATCCAGAAGCGGCTGGAGCGGGCCGAAGCCGGCAACGGCGTCGAACACGTACTTGCGCGCAATGTCCAAATGTCCCAAAGGAGGCAAGGGGCCGAGAAGCGCCCGCTCATCGTAGTCATTCACGGCGGCCTCGACGAGCCGGTGAACTTCGACTGCTTGGCTCAAAGGATCCAGTCCACGCCGACGAATCAGCTCGCGGACTTCATCCTCGACGATGCGCAAAGCCTCCATTTTCCCCCCAATGCAGCATGCGCCCACGCGCTGCGGAAAACCTTCAACAAGGTTAAAAGTAGGGGAGGTTACAAGCTGAGACCAAGTCATTTTGAGGGACCTGTGGATAATTGTCTTATCCGCAAGTCACACCAGAAACACGTGAATCTCTGGCCACTCCAGACCCCAATTATCAGGGCAAAAGAAGGATCTCATGCCGAAAACACCGCGCGGATATCCCCGCGGCCGCTGGTTCAGCAGGCCCCGCCTGGTGACCGGTGCCGCGGTACTGATGGTACTGATGGTACTGTCCGCGATTGTCACGCCTGCGCAAGCAGAAGAGAGTTCAAGCGACCCCCTTCCTGGAACATCGTCGGCATCAGTCTCGCCCCCTGACCCCACGCCGGCTGCCCAGGCCATGGCACGGTTGAAGGGGCACCGACATTCGCGGGTATGCGGCGACGCACCCCCGGGCTACGCATCATGCCATGCGGAAATCGACGACGAAGTCGCTGGTCCCCTGGCTGCCGGGCAGCTTCTCCCCGCCGGGTACGGGCCGGCAGACCTGCAGTCCGCCTATAAGCTGCCCTCACTCACCGCCGGCACCGGCAGGACCGTAGCGGTAGTCGATCCGTATGATGCCCCGACTGCCGAGGCGGATTTGGCTGTCTACCGGACGAGGTACGGGCAGCTTCCTTGTTCTTCAGCCTCGGGGTGCTTCCGGAAAGTAAACCAAAACGGCGGAACCTCCCTGCCGGCCCCCAACGCGGCGTGGGCCCAGGAAGCGTCCCTCGATGTCCAAATGGTCTCGGCGGCCTGTCCCAATTGCAACATCCTGCTCGTCGAGGCCACATCCAATTCCCTCACCGATCTGGGCACTGCGGTCAATACCGCGGTCAATCTGGGTGCCAGTGCTGTCTCAATGAGCTTCGGGGGGCCGGAGGTCAGCGGGATCACCCGGTTCGACGCCGCCTATTTCAATCACCCCGGGATCCCTCTCGTGGCCAGCTCCGGCGACAACGGCTACACGAACACCACCGCACCGCCTTCGGTGAACTATCCAGCCTCCTCCCCCAATGTCGTCGCGGTTGGGGGCACCACCCTGACCCTCGACACAAGCAAGGTGCGGGGCTGGACCGAGCGAGCTTGGGGGGCCACCGGATCCGGCGCGGCCGGTCCGGGCAGCGGGTGCTCGGCTTACGAGCCCAAGCCGGCCTGGCAGCACGACACGGGCTGTCCCAACCGCACCGTCGCCGATCTGGCCTCAGTTGCCGACCCGAGCACCGGCGTCGCTGTCTACGACAGCACCCCCAGCAACGGGATGAGCGGGTGGATGGTCTTTGGCGGAACCAGCGCTGCCGCCCCCGTCATCGCAGCCACGTACGCCCTCGCGGGCCCCACGCCTGCGGGAATCTCCCCTGCCCAGCTTGGCTACAGCTCACCGTGGGCGCTCAATGATGTTGCCAACGGTGCGAACGGGACGTGCACCGTGCCTTATCTGTGCACCGCCGGCTACGGATACGACGGGCCCACCGGGCTCGGCACCGCTCAAGGTTTGACAGCCTTCACTTCTTCTTCGAGCCCGCCTTCGTTCACCGATGTCCCCGGCAGCTACCCCTTCTATATAGAAGTGACGTGGATGGCATACAACGGCATCACCACGGGCTATCCCGACGGTACGTTCCGCCCCGTCCAACCCGTCACGCGCGAAGCAATGGCTGCTTTCCTCTATCGCCTCAGGGGAAGTCCCTTCTTCATCCCGCCGGTTATCTCTCCGTTCAGGGACATCGGACTACTTTCACCCTTCTACAAGGAAATCACCTGGCTGGCCTCCACCGGCATCACCACCGGATACCCCGACGGCACCTACCGCCCCTCGGAACCTGTCAATCGCGATGCCATGGCTGCATTCCTCTACCGGCTTGCCGGCAAACCCGCATACACCCCGCCCGGTGCCTCACCGTTCACCGATCTCACCCCGGCTACCCCGTTCTACCTCGAAATCACGTGGCTGGCCTCGACCGGCATCACGACCGGATACGCCGATGGCACCTTCCGGCCGCTGAACCCTGTCAACCGCGACGCCATGGCTGCGTTCATGTACCGCTACAACGCCAGAATCGGTCGTTGAGGACTACAGCCACAGGCGCCGGTTAGCCCATCCGGCGCTGTGAACCGACTAACTTTGAGGACCCCAGGTTCGGATGGACGCACAGTGGCGCCAATGTTGGTCCAGTCGTTGGATAACTGTTCAGCCACTAGTCACACCAGCACCACATAAAACTCTGGTCACTCCTGCCCCTGAATGCTATGGTGTCCCGGTTAGGAGCTGGCCTTATGGTGCACTGCAGAAGCGTTAGTTGCTGGAGCTGCAGTCGCAAGCTATCACCATGTGCCCTCAATTGAGCGGCACCTTGCCGGAATTGAAAATGAAACGAACAACCGCTGTAAAGGGACTTCGATTCCCCGTCGCGCGCACTGGCGTCGCACTAGGCATCGCGCTCGGCTTGACTCTCACCGTGGCCGGGGCCACTCCGTCGGAAAGCGCGATCTCCGCTGCTTCAGCACAGACGCAAGCCACGAAAGCAGAAACAACTGCGGGTACGAAACCGGGCCTATCTCCGACGGTTCCTGGCGGCTCCCCTGCTCCTAGGCCGCCTGCTCCAGCAAGTGCGCTAAGTCCGTTGACCGACTCCGCTGCAGAGACGACGGCGCCGGTCACCACACCTTCGCCGGTCGCAATGCCAGCGATGCCCGGCAGCACTCCGATCATCGGCGACGCGATGAAGCGCGCCATGCTCCAGGCGATTCCCAGCGGTGGAGCCGAAATGGGCCAGCGGTCGCCGCGAGTCTTGGCTGACAAGAACCAACCGGCAAGTGCAGCACCCATGGGGTCCCGTACCGTGGCAGGCACTCTCTCCATGGCACTAGACACCGGACACTGGTCTCCGTCGTTCGGCGTCGCTGGGCAGGATGTCAGCGCGTATCAAGGGAACGTCGATTGGGCATCCCAGTGGAACCAAGGCTCACGTTTCGCCTACGTGAAAGCCTCGGAGGGCAACTACTACGTCAATGGGAATTTCTCCCAGCAATACGCCGGCTCACGCAGCGTCGGAATGATCCGTGGCGCGTATCATTTCGCCATTCCGAACTGGTCCTCGGGGGCAGACCAGGCTAGGTACTTCGTAGCAAACGGTGGAGGGTGGAGCCCTGACGGCTACACACTCCCGCCGGTCCTGGACATCGAATACAACCCCTATGAGGGCCAAACCATCGGCGGCTTCTACTTCGGCGACGTTTGCTATGGCATGTCAGGTGCGCAAATGAGCAGCTGGATAGCGGATTTCGGGAACACCATACAAGCACTGACCGGCCGGTATCCCGTTATTTACAGCACTACCGATTGGTGGGCTCGATGCACGGGAAACTCGGCTTCCTTCAGTGCATATCCGCTGTGGATTGCTTCCTACCCCTCTTCCCCAGGCAATTCGCCGGGCGTTTTGCCGGCCAGCTGGAACCAATTCAGCATGTGGCAGTACAGCAGCACCGGCCCGTTCCAGGGGGATTCGAACGTGTGGAACGGCTCATACGCCTCGCTCGCAGTCTTTGCGGGCACGACGCCGCAAGGATCGTTTGATAGCCTCACCGCGGAGCGAACCGACACGGCCGCTTCTCTAAGAGTCAGGGGGTGGGCCGCGGACGCCGGATTACCGCAAAACACTACCGAAGCACACGCCTACGTCACCGCCCCGAACGGCTCGCAACAGCTCTACAAGATCCCGGCCACAACTTATAGACCGGATGTAAACCAAGCACTAGGTCTCGGAGACAACCACGGTTTCGACCAACAAATCCCCGTGACCGTATCGGGGAACTACCAAGTTTGCGTCTACGCCATTGGAAAATTCACCAACGTTGGGTTGGGATGCAAAACGATCTCAGTCGTAGGAGCGGAACCACCCATCGGCAACGTCGATGATGCCTACGAAGTCCGTACACCTGACAAGGTGAGCTTCAGGATTCGCGGCTGGGTAGTGGACATGAGCAACACATCGTCGACGGCGGCCGCCCACGCCTATGTTTCCGCACCCGACGGAACGACCACGGGTTACGTAGTGCCAGCCAATGCATCCCGTCCTGACGTGAATCAGGTCTTGGGCATTGGAGGCAACCACGGCTTCCAGCAGGACATCAACATCACAAAAGCCGGGACCTACCGCATTTGCTTCTACGCCGTGGGCCAGTACCTGCACTCGGACATGGGGTGTAAGTCTTTCACCATCGCTGCGGCAGCCCTGCCGGTCGGGTCCTTTGACTCCGTGGATCTCAAGACGACCAGCACCACGGCCTCGCTGACCACGCGCGGTTGGGCCCTGGATTACGGAGACACCACCAGGCAAATTGCGGTGCACGTCTACGTACAATCACCGGACGGAACCACCCAGCTCTACAAGATCACGGCTTCACAGCCGCGACCGGACGTGAACAAGGTTCTTCAGGTCCCCGGGGACCATGGATACCAGACGGACATACCACTTAGCGCACCGGGCACGTACCGGGTCTGTTCCTGGGCCATCGCCCTTAGCCCCGTCGCTCCAGGAAACGCCCTGCTCGGTTGCAAGTCCGTGACGGTCGGAGTCAGTGCCAAGCCCGTCGGATTTCTGGACTCGGTCAAGCTCTCGACAACGAACGGCGTCACGTCCCTTACCGCCTCCGGATGGGCCATGGACCCGACCACCGGCGCATCAATTGAGGTGCACGTCTACGTGACACAGCCAGACACCCAGCAAAAGTACTTCCCCATCATCGCCAACCTGCCAAGGCCCGATGTGAACGCGGCGATGAAGACCACGGGAGACCATGGCTTCTCGCTGTCGACAAACATCCTCCAACGGGGCACCTACAGGGTATGCGCGCATGGAATAGCTACGTCTCCCTTCTCGTTGGGAAACACGCTCCTGGGTTGCACGAACATCACGTTCTAGTGTGGTGGCGGCCCCACTGCGGGGCCGCCACCAAGCTTCGACAGTGCGTACGCTGTCGGTGAGGCCGGCATACCCAAGGTAAGATTCTGTTCGGCCAATGAGCCGCGCCGATCGGCCAAGTGCAAATACCGACACGAACGGGGAATATCCGTGGCTTCGAAGCCCGCTTCTGCTTTGCTGCGCCGATTCGGAGGCTTTGCAACGTCGCTCTTGTTTTCAACTGCCGTAAATCTCCTTGCCATTCCTTTTGTGATATCGACTTTGGGTCCAGGGATATGGGGCGAACTGGCAGTGGCGCAAGCGACGGCGGCAATATTCGGCGTCGTCGTCGCGTTCGGTTGGGGAACCGTCGGGGCAGCCATGGTCGCCTCCACCCCGGTAGCACGGCGGCCCCAAATGTTCTTGAATTCGGTGGTCAGCCGGCTCTACCTGTTCCTCTTCGCAGCGCCAGTGATGTTTTTCGTGCTCCTTCTGTTGACGCGGGTCGATCCCGTGGCGGCCGCGGTTGCCTCACTGGCCTATTTGATGCCATTCCTCGGCGCCTCCTGGTATTTCATCGGCCAGGCCAAGCCGTGGTTCCTTCTGTTCTTCGATGTGCTCCCCCAGGGACTAGGCGTCATCACCGGCGTGATTCTGCTGCAATTCTTCCCTTATGCAATCGTGTTTGCCGGCAGCCTGCTTGCGTTTAACGTCATCGCCGTCGCGGTCGGAGCTCTGGCGGCCACGAAGGGGGGACATGAAACACCGCTCACGATGAACTTGGGCTTTGTGCCCGCCATGCAACGGCTTCGGAACCAAAAATTTGGCGTCATCGCTGCAGGCACCGGAACCATCAACAGCAATCTGCCGATGATCGCAGTCTCGCTCGTAGTCCCGCCGGCGGTCCCCCTCTACGCCCTCACGGACAAGCTGTTCAGATTTGCCGTGGCAGGGTTTGGGCCGGTGCTGCAAGTTGTGCAGGGCTGGATTCCCGAATCTGGGCGAGCCCGCAGCATGGAACGCATCCAACTAGTGGCCAAGTTTGTCCCCGCTGTCGGGGCCCTGGGCGGGGTGCTTCTGGCGGTGTTGATCCCGTGGGCAAGCCCGATCTTCTCACGGGGCGAGATCACCGTCGGATACGCATTGAGCATTCCTTTTGGCTTGATCTTCGCGGCCGTGTTGGTAGCCCAAGTCGTCGGCCTGGCATGTCTCATACCGCTCGGCGAAGGCGCCATCCTGGCCAAATCGACGGCGCTGGGCGCCATTCTTAACGTTCCCCTGATGTTCGCCATGGGGGCACTGTACGGGGGTTCGGGCGTGGCGTGGGCCGTCGGTTTGTCCGAGGTTGTCGTGGCCGCCTATCAAGTGATGGCCGTACGGCGACACTTCAGGGAGCAGGCGTTGAAGCCGGTGCCTGAGTCCGTGGAGGATCCAGGCACCGGCCCAACCGCTCCTTAGTTAGCGGCTTCGAGCTCCTAAGCCGTTGACGAAGAGCTCCGCCGGAGCACCCGCTACGAATTCCAGCAGGCATGGCGGCGCGATGTCCCCACTGCGCAAGCCTGACCACAACACCCTCAGCGTCGGCCTCCACGCATGACCGCTGGAAAAGGCCGACAGACCGGTCTCCACGTCCGCGGAACTAATGGCAACCCGGGCCTTCAGACAGTCCATCATGGTCCGGCGCCACCCAAAGCTGAGATCGTTGGATGTGCGCAGCATCGCTAGCAGGCTCTTGCTGCCATGGTATTTCTTCGACATCGACGCAAGGTGCCGCCACGATGACAGGATGCCTCGGTGGTCTTCCACCTCCCCAAGGACATTTCCGCCGTGTTGGACGTAGTCCTGCAGCACGTCCTCTACCACCAGGGCACCACCGGTGGCCGCGGCGCACACTGCGAGCCAATGATCGTGGACCTGCGTGATGGTTTCCAGCCGCGGAAAGGGAAGCGCCAGATCGAGAAGTTCCCTGCGGAAGACGCAAAGGCTTCCGGTCACTTGGTTTTGGGCAACCAACGCGCTAAAGGGAACGTTCTTTCGGGCTGTGGAATCAGCCACAACCTCATGCCCGGGATTTCGGACCACCCTGGCCTGCCCCGAAACCAGCGCCACATCATTCAGCTGAGGAATAAGCGTGGCGAGTTTGGAGGGGTACCACCGATCATCCTGGTCCGCCAGCGCCACCCACTGCGCTTCAGGGGGAACAGCTTGAACAACCCTCTCGAAGTTACCGTAAAACCCCAGTCTTTCAGGGAATCCAAGGACCCGAAACCGGCTATCGTCGTTGAGCTCCGCCCTGACAAATTCGGCGATTTCCTGGTCGCCCCCATCGGCGGAGATCAGGCAGACAAAATCGGTGTGGCTTTGATCCTGGATAGACCGGAGCTGGGCACGGAAAAGGTCCCAGTCAGGACGGTATGCGGCGAGGGCCACCACACCGAATGAGGAAGAGTCATAAGCCATCTCGGTCAGCCGCTAGCCGATCGCGGGACTGGTGGCGAGGTAGGCGTCAAGAGCTTCCCGGGCGGACCGCGGCTCAAATCCCGCTTCCCGGATCTTGCTCAAGTCCAGGACGCTGTTGAGCGGGCGTGGAGCGGCGGCTTTGCCACGGAAGTACTCTTCGGTGGTGACGCCTGTGACGGAATCCCGTGCCGCGCCGCTGAGCTCGTAGACGTCGGCGGCGATGTCAGCCCATGACTGCGGCTCACCGGCGTTGCTGAGGTTGTACGTGCCGTAGCTGGCTTTGGAGTCGAGCAAGTGTTTGATTCCCGCGGCGATATCCTCGGTGAAGGTCAAGCGGCCGATCTGGTCGTTGACCACGGAGGGTTCAATCCCGCGCGCTGCGAGGGACGCCATGGTGCGGACGAAATTGTTGCCTTCACCAATGACCCAGCTGGTGCGCACGATGTAGTGCTTTGGAACGACGCTGACCACGGCGTCGCCGGCGGCCTTCGTCTGCCCGTACACGCCCAGCGGCGAGACTGGCTCGTCTTCCCCATGGGTGTCAGCAGCGCCATCGAACACGTAGTCGGAGGAGACATGCACGAGCGTCAGGTCGTGCTCGACGGCGGCCCGTGCCAGACGAGCGACGGCAGCGACGTTGGTCTCCCAGGCGGCCTGGCGGCCTTCCGGGGTTTCGGCCGCGTCGACGGCGGTGTAAGCGGCCGCGTTGATGACGGCGGAGTAGTTCTTCCAGTTCCTTTGCTCGATCGCATCCGGGGAACTGAGGTCGAACTCGGCGCGGCCGGCAAACTCAACGGAGGCATCGCCGTCGTACAGTTCCCGAAGGGCTTTGCCGAGCTGGCCGTTGGCACCCAGAACCAGCGTCTTCTTAGGGCCCATCGGCCGCACATCCGCCAGGCGCGGATGGGCCTTGTCCTTGTCAGAAAGCTCGGCCCGCTCGAGCTGGATGGGCCAGTCGATGGCCGCTGTCTCGTCGGCCAGGTTCAGGAAGGTGTACTGGCCCTGGGCGTCAGCGCTCCAATGGTCGTTGACCAAGTAGGTGTAAGCAGTGTTGTCTTCCAGGGTCTGGAAAGCGTTGCCCACACCCCTGGGGATGAAAATTGCCTGGCTCGGATCCAGCTCGGCGGTGAATACGGCACCAAACGATGGCCCTTCGCGCAAGTCCACCCAGGCGCCGAAGATCTTGCCCGTGGCCACAGAGATGAATTTGTCCCAAGGTTCGGCGTGGATGCCGCGGGTGGTACCGGCTTTTTCGTTGAAAGAGATGTTGTTCTGAACCGGCTTGAAGTCAGGAAGGCCCAGGGCCAGCATCTTCTCGCGCTGCCAGTTCTCCTTGAACCAACCGCGGTTGTCGCCGTGGACGGGAAGCTCGTAAAGAACGACGCCGGGAATCGGTGTTTCGCGGGCACTGAGCTGCTTGGAAAACTCGATCGACATCGTCTATTGGCCCTGTTCCTTGTACTTGGCTTCGGTTTCGGCCTTCTGCGGGCGCCACCATGCTTCGTTGTCGCGGTACCACTTGATGGTGTCTTCGATGCCGGCCTCGAAGTTGGAGAACTCGGGCTTCCAGTCCAGCTCGGTGCGCAGCTTCGTGGAGTCGATCGCGTAGCGCAGGTCATGGCCCGGGCGGTCCACGACGTGGTCGTAGGCGTCGTTGTCCTGGCCCATGTGCGAGAGGATCAGCTCCACGACGTCCTTGTTGTTCTTCTCGCCGTCCGCGCCGATCAGGTAGGTTTCCCCGATCCGGCCCTTGTCGATGATCGCCAGCACGGCGGAGGAGTGGTCGTTCGCGTGGATCCAGTCGCGGACGTTCTCGCCCTTGCCGTAGAGCTTCGGGCGGATCCCGTCGATCACGTTGGTGATCTGGCGCGGGATGAACTTTTCCACGTGCTGGTACGGGCCGTAGTTGTTCGAGCAGTTGCTGATCGTGGCCTGCAGCCCGAAGGAGCGCACCCATGCCCGGACCAGCAGGTCCGAACCGGCCTTCGTCGAGGAGTACGGGCTGGAGGGGTTGTAGGGGGTGTTCTCGGTGAACCGTTCCGGGTCATCGAGCTCCAGGTCGCCGTAGACCTCGTCGGTGGAGATGTGGTGGAAACGCTTGCCGTGCTTCCGGGCGGCCTCGATCAGCGTGTACGTGCCGATGATGTTGGTGTCCAGGAACGGGCGCGGGTCATGCAGGGAGTTGTCATTGTGCGATTCCGCGGCGTAGTGGACCACGACGTCGCTCGCCGCGACGAGGGGCTCGACGACGGACGGGTCCGCAATGTCCCCGTGCACGAAGGTGAGCCGCTCGCTCGGCAGGTGCGTGATCGACTCCAGGTTCCCGGCATAGGTGAGCTTGTCCAGCACCGTGACATGGTGGTCCGTGTTGGCGATGACGTAGTGGACAAAGTTTGAACCGATGAAGCCGGCGCCGCCGGTGACAAGGAGTTTCTGCATGGAACCAGCCTACCGAACGTGGGGATCGTGCCTAGAACCGTCGCCGCGTCCTTCGGAAGGCTTCAAGCATTAGCCTGGCCAGCATGAACCGCGCCTTGACGATCTTCGACAAAGATCGCCAGCCCGCAGGGGTCTGGTTTTCGTCGTGGAGCCGCCGATAGACCGTGGAATCGTCGAGGTGGGCTATGGAGCCTGCGACGTTGCCACATATAGCCAGCCACAGGTCGTGCGACTCGCGGACATAGCTGGGGATGGGTGTGAAGAGCCCGACGGCGTCCCGGCGGAATCCCATCGCGCAACCGTAATATGCGCGATAGCCGACAAGCACGGCGAACAGGTTCGCCAGATGACGGCCAGAATCAGTGGAGCGCAACCGTGGAATCCAAGGCCGGGGTCCCCCGCCAAGAACGTCAAAGTTACTGGCCACGACTTTATGGGTATCAAGTGCCTGCAACATCTTGGTGAGACGACCGGGAATCCAGACATCGTCTTGATCCGAAAGGAAGACGAATTTTCCGACACTCAGGCCCACGGCTTCTTCAAACGTTCGGACGTAGCCCTTGTTCGAGGATGCCCTCACAAGGCGGACGCGCGGATCCTTGATGCTCCCGATAACGTCGGCTGTGTCATCGGGCGACGCGTCATCGACGACGACCACCTCGTCGTTGGGCCCGAGTTCGCTGAGAATCGAGGCGATCTGCTCTCCAACAAAACTTGTTCCCTTATACGTGGCCATGCAGATACTTGCACGGATTTCGCGCCCGTCCGCCATCGTCGCATCGTTCATGCACAACACTCTATGGGACTCCGGTGTTCGCAAGGATCCCGTCTTCGTCATGCCTCTCGATAAGGACTGCCGGCCCTCATGATCGGCGCAGGACGTAACGACCGCGAAAATGAAAGATAGGATCATCGACTAAGGCAACTGGCGCGGACCAGCCAGGATCCCGCGAAGCAATTCGCAGGCCGTTGATATATTGGAGACCTATGGAAACTCATGACTCGACGCGGGTCCTCGTCATCATGCCCGCTTGGAACGAAGCCGAGTCTGTGGGCGATACCGTTCGAGAAGTGCTGGGAGTGGGACGCGCATACGACGTCCTGGTTGTCAACGACGGCTCCACGGACGACACAGCGGAGCTCGCAGCAGCTGCGGGCGCCACTGTCCTTAACCTTCCCTTCAATCTCGGCGTCGGCGGGGCAATGCGGGCCGGCTTCAAGTACGCCCAGCGCACTGGCTACCGCCGGGTTATCCAGGTCGACGCGGACGGCCAGCACGATCCAGAGCACATCGAAGAGGTACTGGCAGGGCTAAACCATGCCGACATCTCAATCGGAGCGCGGTTCGCGGACAAGGGAGCGTACAAAGTCAGCGGTCCGCGCAAATGGGCCATGCAGTTCCTCGCAAAGGTCATATCAGGACTCGCCAAGACGAGGCTAACGGATGTGACATCGGGTTTCCGCGCAGCGAATGAACGTGCCATCAGCCAATACCTCGACCACTATCCGGCCGAATACCTGGGCGACACCATCGACTCACTCGTCGTCGCCATTCGCTCAGGCTGTAGCGTGACCCAGATCCCCGTGGCTATGCGTCCCCGCCAAGGCGGAACACCCAGCCACAACCCGCTCAAAGCCGCAATCTACCTCGGGCGATCTGTGTTTGCCCTCTTGTTCGCATTGACCCGCAAAAGGTCACACATCACATCGGGTCACATTGCCGTTGAGGGGACTTCGTAAATGGGCAACCTAGCCGCATTCATTCTCTCCCTGGCAATTGTCGGCGTCGTCGTGGAGATGCTCCGGCGTAAGAAACTTCGTGAAAAGTACGCCGCGTTATGGCTGGTCGTGGGCACAGGCACCCTCATACTGGCCGCCTTCCCCAGCCTGCTGACAATCGTGACGCAGTTCGTCGGAGTGCAACTGCCCTCCAACCTCCTGTTCATCATCAGCATCTTGCTCCTATTGGGTGTCTGTCTGCACCTGTCATGGGAAATATCCGTCGTCGAAGACGAGACGCGCACACTCGCCGAAGAGGTCGCGATACTGCGAGCCCTCGTAGAGCAGCAAGCCGCCGCTAACCCCGCGAATGGCGACACCTCAAATACCACCACCTCGAAATAAGGACGCGAACAGCTCCCCATGGCACTGGACATTTTCATCCCATACTGGGGCGATGCAGCTTTGATGAAACAGGCTGTCGACAGCGTCCTGGCGCAAAACTCAAGCGACTGGTTTCTGACTGTCGTGGATGATGCATATCCGGATGACGAGGTGCGACGCTACGTTGAAGGCCTTGGCGACGCGAGGATCAAATACATCCGCAAGGACGTGAATGAGGGCATCACCGAGAACTTCAGGACTTGTGTGTCGCTCGCGACGCAGGACGTCCTAGTGGTCATGGGATGCGACGACAAGCTTCTTCCGAATTTCGTGGATGTTGTCCTCGGGGCCCACGAGTCGTTCCCTGAGGCTTGGATCATCCAGCCTGGTGTAACTGTCATCGATGAGAATGGGCAGACTGCCGAACCTCTCGCCGACGTCGTCAAGCAGCGCTTGGTCAAACCAAAGGGCACCGGCCAACGAATTGTCAGGGGCGAGCCTTTGGCGGTTAGCCTCCTGCACGGCGACTGGCTCTACTGGCCTTCACTGGCATTTCGCCGGGACAGGATCCAGGACTTCGACTTCCGGAACGGGTTGGCTGTCATACAGGATCTGGCGCTCGTCATGGATATGGTGTTGGCAGGCGCCGAATTGCTCATCGAGCCGGAGGTCTGTTTCGCCTATCGTCGACACATCCACAGCGCCTCGTCGGCCAAACTCGTGGACGGTACAAGATTTGACGGTGAGCGCACCTACTTCGGGCTCGCAGGTCGACTTTGCAGGGACAAAGGCTGGCCCGCTGCTGCCCGTGCCGCGGCTTTCCGGTTGACATCGCGGGCCCACGCCCTGTTGCTTTTGCCCCGGGCCGCTTCGCATGGCGGTGTGGAGCCCGTCACCTCCCTGCTCCGCCATGCATTTGGAAAGTGAGAATCGGATATGACTCCTGAGCTGGACCAATCCCTTCGGCTTGCCAACGTCGCAGCAGTAGTCACCGCTTTCCGTCCGACACCGCGGTTGGTGGACAACGTGGCCTCACTCCTGAAGCAGCTATCCACAGTCGTCGTCGTCGACGACGGAGGAGGCTGCGGGTTCGACCACATCTTTGCGGCGGTTGCCGAGGCAGGTGCAGTGGTCCTCCGGTTGGAGTCGAACTCAGGGATCGCCGCTGCATTGAACGCCGGAATCGCCCGTGCGCGGGATCACGAGGACGTCGAACACATCGTCACGGTGGATCAAGACTCGCTTCTACCAGCCGGGTACGTCCAACAGCTGCTGGCCGCAGCGGCATCTGCCAGCTCTGCCGGGGTCCAGCCAGGGCTGGTTTCACCGGCGCGCATTCACGGAAACCCGGTGAAACGGGCAGGCACTAGGCGTGGTGTGGTGCTGGGCAAGGAACCCATCCAATCAGGACTGCTGATCCCGATCTCGACATTGGATGTCATCGGCCAATTCTGGGACGGACTGTTTATCGATCTGGTGGACACTGAATACTATTTCCGTGCGCTGGACGCAGGCCTGCCGACAGTACTTGCCGACACGGAATTCGATCATTCGCTTGGAACGATGGTTGATGCCAAGCTGTTCGGGCGAGCGGTTCGCCTCGGCGGCCGAAAGTTGCAGGTCCGGATCGCCGCAACGTGGCGCTACTACTACATTTTCCGAAACAGGATCCTCGTGGGCACGCGCTACGCACGTCGCCATCCGGTTTGGGTCATCGGCGGCATTTTGACCGATCTCCGGCACTTGGCGTACGTCAGTGTTCTCGCCCCCGGAAGGACAGCCCGGCTGGCATCAGCCGTCAGTGGCATAGTCGACGGCGTCCGCGGCAACAGCGGCCGAAAGCACCGGTAATCCGGGCTTGACGGTAGTCCGACGATATCGGCCCCGTTTTGCTGGGGACTGACGCGTAAGGAAAGATGTAGAGCATGCGTGGAATCATTCTTGCCGGTGGTACCGGATCTCGTCTGCACCCGATCACACACGGCATCAGCAAGCAGCTCGTGCCGGTGTACGACAAGCCAATGATCTACTACCCCCTGTCGACTCTCATTCTGGCGGGGATCCGCGACATCCTCATCATCACCACCCCCCACGACGCCGATCAGTTCCAGCGCCTCCTCGGGGACGGCTCGCAGTTCGGCATCAACCTCAGCTACGTTCAGCAGCCGTCCCCCGACGGCCTTGCCCAGGCATTCATCCTTGGTGCGGACCACATCGGAAGCGATACCGTCGCCCTCGTCCTCGGTGACAACATCTTCTACGGCCAAGGTATGGGGACGCAGTTGCGCCGACACGCCAACATCGACGGTGGCGCGGTCTTCGGTTACTGGGTTGGCGACCCCAAAGCGTACGGTGTCGTGGAATTTGATGAGACCGGGAAGGCTATTTCCCTTGAGGAGAAGCCCGCCAAGCCCAAGTCCCATTACGCCGTTCCGGGTCTGTACTTCTATGACAACGACGTCGTCGACATTGCCAAGAACCTGCAGCCCTCAGCACGCGGAGAACTCGAAATCACGGATGTGAACCGCACGTACCTCGAGAAGGAAAAGCTTCACGTCGAAATCCTTCCCCGCGGCACTGCGTGGCTGGATACAGGAACATTCAACGACCTCAACGACGCCTCCAACTTCATCCGTACTGTCGAGAACCGTCAGGGCCTGAAGATTGGCGCGCCCGAAGAAATCGCGTGGCGCCAAGGCTTCCTGACCGACGACGAACTCCGCCAACGCGCCGAGCCTCTGGTAAAAAGCGGCTACGGCCAGTATTTGCTCGGGCTCCTCGACGACTAGGGCTCAACATTCGCCCGTCGTCGCACGTCCTTAAGTTACAGGTGGGGTCCAATTGAGTTGGTATTCAACGCTTCCCGTTTTTCTTGCCAGCTTGGCAGTGCTCTTTATACCCGGGAGCTTGATTGCAGCGTCGCTGCGCCTCCGTGGCCTGACCTTCCTTGCGGTGGCACCGGTGCTCAGTGTCTTTACCGTCGCCGCTACTGCCATTGTCCTTCCCTACATGGGTCTCTCGTGGTCCCTGGCACCAGCCGTCGTCGCTGCCTTGGTCTTGGCGGCTCTTCTCTTCGCAGCGAGCTACCTCACCCGCGACCGACTCGCCGCACCATCACGGCTCCAATTCAAGCGGCCCACACCCGCTGTATATGTCGCGGTAACCGGCTTCCTCGTCGGCAGCCTTTCTATCGCAAGCGAACTCCACCAGGCTTTCGGCCGGCCGGACAACATATCGCAGACGTTTGACAACGTGTTCCACCTCAACGCGGTCCGCTACATCCTTGACACCGGCAACGGTTCGTCCTTGACCCTCACGAGCATGACAAACGGGGACAATCCGCCGTACTTCTACCCTGCGGCTTGGCATGACTTGGCGTCCCTCGTTGTGCAAATCACCGGAGCTCCGATCAGCGTTGCGGCAAACGTCCTAAACATCTGCATTGCAGCCGTAGTGTGGCCCCTCGGCTGCATGTTCCTGACGCAAGTCGTCACCAAAGGAAACGGCTACGTTGTTGGTGCCGCCGGTCTTCTCGCGGCAGGGTTTAGTGCTTTCCCCCTGCTGTTGTTGGATTTTGGCGTCCTCTACCCGAACTTCCTCGCGCTGAGTATGCTGCCGACGGCGTTGGCTGCCGTGGCCGTGTTTTTCGCGGCCGGCGACATCAGGAGGATACCGGCCCTCGCCCGTTTCGCCCTAGCACCCAGCCTTGCAGCAGGACTCGCGATTGCGCATCCAAACGGGCTCATGTCTCTCGTGGCCCTGTCAGCGCCGATTTTGCTCTTCAGCTATGTTCGATACTGCGTTCGACAACGTAGGCGAGCTCTCGGTTACCGGGGCATCATCGTCTTCGGCGTGGGATTGGTGGTCGCTTTTGCAGTCATGGCGGTCATGTGGAAGCTGATCCGGCCGCCGGCGGAGGCGTCCGGCTGGAAGCCGGTCCAGACTGTTGGCCAGGCGGTCGGAGAAGTCATGACAAACTCGCCGATGCATCACGCTCCTGCGTGGGCAGTGAGCGGCTTAATGCTTTTGGGAATCGCCGTCCTTGCGCGGAGACGGCATAACTTGTGGTTCTTGGTGTCGTTTCTCGTCTCTGCCGTGTTGTTTGTGGTCGTCTCCGCCGGTCCAGACCCGTGGTTCCGGAATGTGCTGACCGGTGTCTGGTACAACGACAGCTACCGCCTGGCGGCCTTGCTGCCGATTGTGGCAGTACCCCTATCAGCGATCGGTCTAGCCTGGCTGATCAAAAGGTGCCAGCTCTGGTGGTTCTCTAGCCGGGAGACTCGAAGTAAGTGGTTCGGAACACGGGACCGAGTGCAGGTTGTTGGTGCGATCGTCCTGCCTGTAGTGCTGCTCGCCATGGCCCTTGTGTTTCAAACGCTTCCTTTGGGTAGTTCCATAACCTCTGCTCGCAACATCTACTCGACGACTCCAAGCGCTCCCCTAGTGAATCAAGACGAAATGGCTCTTCTTGACGAGCTCGACAAGTACGTGCCACAAAATGCCACAATTGCGGTCAATCCTTGGAATGGCTCGGCAATGGCCTTCGCCCTTGCCGACAGAAACACAACATCCAAGCACACCCTTACGACGTACACGCCCGCGGTCCTCGTGGTGAACGATCGCCTCCGTGACGCTGTCAGCGACCCTGAGGTGTGCAAGGCAGTCCATGCGACCGGCGTCGGCTATGCTTTGAATTTTGGAACCCAAGAGGTTCATGGAGAGGACCACGGATTCAAGGGACTCTTGATTGAGAAAGCGACTCCAGGTTTCCAGCTACTAGCGCAGGTCGGTGAGGCGAAGCTCTTCAAAGTAACCGCGTGCGGTTAGTTTGAAGAGGCAGCTTCCTCCGAGGCCGAGCTCCGCAGGCCTCTGAGGAAGCCCGCGCCCGGATGATTCGTGACCACCTCAACGCCAAGACGCCCCGCCATAGGCGGGGCGTCTTGGACTCTCTCACGCGCGCTTAGACTTGGCTGCGTAGCTGCGCCACAGCCTCATCGATGGCTCCGTCAAACACGACATTTCCGTGTTTGAGCACCACACCTCGATCGCAAATGCGGGACACGAGTTCGAGGTCGTGGCTGACCACGACGAGGGTCTTCCCTGCCGCGGAAAGCTCCTTGATCCTGGCGAGGCACTTGCGCTGAAACGGCTCGTCTCCAACTGCCAGTATCTCGTCCACGAGGAAAACCTCTGGATCTGTGTGAACGGCGACTGAGAACGCCAGGCGAAGGTACATTCCAGATGAATAGAACCTGACCTCCGTGTCGATGAACTCGCCGATCTCGGAAAATTCCACGATGGAGTCGAATTGTTCGTCGATCTGAGCTTCAGTCATCCCCAAGATCGCGCCGTTCAGGTAGACGTTCTCCCGGCCCGACAGGTCATGATGGAACCCGGCGCCTACCTCGATAAGGCCGGCAACTCTGCCCCGCGTGCGCACAGATCCACTATCGGGCAACATGACACCTGAAATGTGCTTGAGCAGCGTGGACTTGCCGGACCCATTCAAGCCCAACAACGCCACAGTCTCACCTTGTTGGATTTCAAGATCGACATTGTGAAGAGCGTGGAACTTCTTCGAGATGTCGCCCTTACGGCCGGTGACAAGCCAGACAATTGCTTCCTTGAGGGAGCGCGTATGCCTCAGCACGAACTGCTTATTCAGTTTCTGGACTTCGATTGCAACAGACATCGTCACAGCTCCTGCGCGAATCGGCCCTCAAGCCTGCGGAATACCCACTGGCCGAGAACGAGAACTGCAAGGGAAACCACGATTCCCACAGGGACCCAAAGGGGCAGAAGATTCGGCGGCATGGGGGCCGTTTCATCGGTGGTTGGAAGCCAGAAGGCATAATGAAACGCCTCCACGCCGATCGTAATGGGATTGACTTGGTAAACGGCGTACCAGCTCGCGCCGAGTTTGCTCTGCACCATGGTCCACGAGTACATGATGGGAGAGGTCCACGTCGCAACCATCAGCAGCATGTCCACGATGTTCTCGGAGTCCCTGAAATAGACATTCGCAGAGCCAAAGAGGAGGCCTAAACCGGTAGCCAACATAGCTACGATCACGAAACCCGCGACGGCTGCGACGAGCTGCAGCAGGCTCGGGTGCCACCCTGCGAAGACACAGGCGACAACCAGGACAATCAACTGCGGAATGAAATGTACGGCCGAAACCCAGACAGAGGCAACGGGGAATAGCTCACGCGGCAGGTAGATCTTCTTGATGAGGCCACCGTTGCCCACTATGGAACGTGCAGCGTTGCTGAGCGCCTCCGTGAAAAAGTTGATCAGGACGATTCCGGAGAACAAGTACACTGCGTAGTTGGCCAGGCCGTCCGGGTTTCGAGCGCTCTTCTCAAGTCCTAGAAATACGCCCAAGGCAATGTAAAAGACGAGGAACTGAACGCCCGGCTTTACGTATGACCAAAGCAGCCCAAGAACCGAGCCCTTGTAGCGGATCTGCAGTTCTTTCCGAACAAGGAGTTTGAGCAGGAATCGCTGTCTGAACACGTCCGCGAGCCCGCCCCCGACGCCCGGACGGACGAGAGGGGCGGTCTCGCTGAAGCCACTCGCAGTTGTCACCCGTTGGCCTTTTCCTGCGGAGTCGTGGTGGTCACCGCGTCGAAAGTCTCGCGCCACGCCTGCTGCGACGTGAACTCGGGCAGGCTCCGGGAATACTCCTCGGAAAGCTTTTCCCAGTCCTGGAGAAGTTGCTGGTGGAGCTTGATGCTGCGGGCCATCATATTGCGGAAATGCTCAGGATGGCGCTTGTACCAAGATGCACCGGTTCCGTCCGCGGACGAGACAATTGCCGAGTCCAGCTGGGACAGTCGCCACCAGCGGGCATCCATTGCCGGAACGAGGGCCTCTGGGTGCTCCAGGGCTCCCGGCCTTACGCTTTGCACCTGACGAACCCCTGCTGATGCAGCTGTCGCGAGGGCAGCGAAAATTGACTTCGGGGAAGACGGCTTCTTTCCACGCTTGGGTGGCTTCACGCGCCTTACTTGCGGGAAGGTTGCTACCTCTTTTGTGATCCGGGCATCATCGAAGTCCGCACGTCGCGCACGAATTTCGGGGAGCTTGGTCCGAATTGTCTGGTGCAAGTGCGAAGGTCCCTTGAGCAGGTCCTCAAGGGCGTCCAAGCGAAGCTCGACCGCCGAGTACTGCATCGACAACAAGTGCTTGACATCCACCATGAAACTCTGGCGCGGCAGGAATCCGCCCTTCTTGTAGGGCGAGTAGACCAGGGCGGCAAGCCAGCGGTTTCGCTGGTGGAAGTAGGCCTGCCAGTCGATGGTGTCATCCTTTTCAGTCCACGGCATGTGCCAGACAGCGGCCCCCGGGAGGGTGACTGTCGGGTAGCCGTGGCGGCGGGCCCGGATGCCGTATTCGGCGTCGTCCCACTTGATGAATACCGGAAGAGACAGTCCGATGTCGCGGAGAACACTGGTCGGGATCAAACACATCCACCAGCCGTTGAAGTCCACGTCGATCCGGCGATGCATCCACGGCGTGGTGCGAAGGTTGCTCGCGGAAAAGTCATGCGCTTCTTTTGTGCTCTCGACCGCGCCCCATTGGAACTTGTACTCGTTCACTTCCTCGCCGAAGCTGTGCATCACCGAGCGTTCGTACAAGTTGAACATGTGACCGCCCACGATCGACGGCTTCCGCGTGAAGTCAGCGAAGTTGATAGCGCGCAACACGCCCTCTGTTTCGATGATCACGTCATCGTCCAACAGCAGGACGTACTTGCTCCGGCCGTCTTCAACCGTCTCGTGCATGCCGCGCGCAAAACCACCCGAACCACCGAGGTTGCCCTGCTCAATGAGTCCGAACTTGTCCCCGAGTCGAGCGGCTGCCTCTTCGAAGCCTTCCTGGTCCCGTACCTTCTGCGTACCTTGGTCCGTGATCAGGAGCCGGTCCATCACCTCGAGAAGCTCGGGGGAATCGGCAAATGTCGATAGGTGCTTGACGCAGAAATCGGGGCGGTTGAAAGTGGTTACCGCTACCGTGGCGGTGCCGGCCTCGAATCCTTCAGGCTTCTTTACGGACCATTCGGCGCCAAGGAGTTTGACCTGCTCAGATGAAGCCACGAGGTCAAACCAGTACCAGCCGCCGTCGCCGAAGTTGGCCAACGGCAGGACGACGTCTACCGGCCGTCCTGCGTCTACGCTGATGCTTTCAACCCTGTTGGAAGTACCCCTCGCACTGGACCGAAGAATGACAACGGTTGCCGGTGCGTCGACCGCGACCGTGAGGCGCACGCTGGTGATATCCGTGTGCGCCCGCCAGTAGCTCGCGGGGAACGCATTGAAGTACGTTCCGAAGGAAAGCCGCCGATAGGCCGGCAAGTGCAGCTGGCGCCGGTTCTCGATGAAGTCTGAGCGGATCTTTGCCCCGCTCGACGTAACGGCAGTGACGCCCGAACCGGATTTGGATGTCTGCGATTCTTCAGACACAACTCGCTGGGCTGCGTTAAAGTCCAGGTACAGCGGAAGGGTGTCGGTGTCGCCGTCCGTCGGAAAGACAACACGATGGACGGTCTGCCAATCTTCGCCCAGTCCGGGCGTAGCGCCCTGGTTCATGGGCTCTGTTGAAACGCTCATGCGTCCACTCCTCCGCTTTCAATTTCTGCGCCGCTTTCGAAGTGCGGACGGATCTTGTTGTCAAACATGGACAGGGCAGAACCGATGGCCATGTGCATATCGAGGTACTTGTAGGTGCCGAGGCGTCCGCCGAACAACACGTCCTTTTCAGCGGCTGCGAGATCGCGGTACTTCAGCAGCTTTTCGCGGTCATCCGGGGTGTTGATCGGGTAGTACGGCTCATCGCCGCTTTCGGCGAACCGGGAAAATTCGCGCATGATGACGGTTTTCTCCGTCTGGTAGCCACGCTCCGGGTGGAAATGGCGCGGCTCGATGATCCTGGTGAACGGGACGTCGTCGTCGTTGTAGTTGACAACGGACGTTCCCTGGAAGTCGCCCATGTCCAGGACTTCTTCTTCGAAATCGATGGTGCGCCAGGACAGATCTCCAGCGACAAAGTCGAAGTAGCGGTCCACAGGTCCTGTGTAGACGACCGGAATTTTGCCGACAACTTTGTTCTTTGAATACTCATGTGATTCGTCAAAGAAGTCCGTGTTCAGGCGAACTTCGATGTTCGGGTGCTCGGCCATCTTCTCGATCCACGCCGTGTACCCGTTGGTCGGCAGGCCCTCGTACTTGTCGTTGAAGTACCGGTTGTCGTAGTTGTACCTGACAGGAAGACGCGAAATGATGCCCGCCGGGAGATCCTTGGGGTCCGTCTGCCACTGCTTGCCGGTGTAGTGCTTGATGAATGCCTCGTACAGCGGGCGGCCGATCAGCTGGATGCCCTTGTCGTTGAGATTCTGAGGATCGGTTCCCGCGAGTTCGCCAGCCTGCTCCCTGATCAGGTCTTGCGCCTGGCCCGGAGTCAGGTTGGCACGGAAGAACTGGTTGATTGTGGCCAGGTTGATGGGAAGGGAGTAGACCTCGCCCTTGTGCACGCCGTACACCTTGTGCACGTAGTTTGTGAAGGTCGTGAACCGGTTGACATACTCCCACACTCGCTCGTTTGAAGTGTGGAAGAGATGCGCGCCATAGCGGTGCACTTCGATTCCTGTCTGCTCTTCCGTTTCGCTGTAGGCGTTGCCACCGATGTGGTGCCGGCGGTCAATGACAACAACCTTCAAGCCCAGCTCAGTGGCGGCCTGTTCTGCGATTGTCAGGCCAAAAAAGCCCGACCCGACGATGACGAGGTCAGCGGTCACAAATACTCCTGGTTCGAATGCGGGCAGCCTAATGATCTGCATTGGCTGCAGGTCAAGCCTACCTGAGATGCCGCATCCAATTGCCGCCGCGGCCGTTCGCTGCCCCGCGAGCACGGCGTTTTCCACATAGGCCAACTGCCCAAGAACACCCGGCCCACATCCCAAATATCGTGGATGAACAGCAGTCGCGCGAGCCGAAGGAGCGGACACAGTGACACTCCATTGCACCCTCGTCCGGGCCCCAGGGGCCTTACGGCAAGGTGAACCCGTCGAGCTCGCCATAGCCGTGGGCAACGGCACCCCCGGCGCCGTCGTCGAGGCCGCCGTGGCGGCCGAGTTCGGAACTGCGAGACTGACGGTCGATGGGCTACCGCTCGGCGGTCTCGCCGTTGGCTCGGCGCCGCTCATGTCCGGAGCTGTGTTGGTCGACGGGGCCGATCCGGAGGCACGGGATACCCCTAACAGCAAACGCGGTCCCGCGGCCCTGTCCTTGCTCGTGCACGCCGGACCTGCCGCGGGCCTGGTGATTCCACTGGAACGTGGCAGTTACAGGATCGGCAGGAGCGGCGCGGACATTTGCCTCCCGGATCCTGATGTTTCACGGGTTCACGCCGTGCTGACGATCTCCGAGACAGCAGTCACAATAAGGGACAACAACAGCGCTAACGGAACAATGGTCGATGGACGCAAAGTCCGCTCCTCTTCTCTCTCAACCGCTTCCACGATCCGTTGTGGCGGCTCCGTCATGTCAGTGGTCTTCGGCAACGAAGAATTCGGAGCGGATTCCCTGGGGGCAGCTGGCCTGGGCGTCGCCGAGCCGATTGTGGTTCTTCGGCGCCACGATGCCGGCAACCGCACGCAACTTCTCCTCACGGCCGGACTTCCGTTCCTGCTGGGAGTTGGAATGGCACTCGCCACTGGCATGTGGATGTTCCTTGGATTCACCGCAATTTCTGCCATCGCGGTCCTTGCCCCGGCAATATCGGGAAGACGTGAGCGCCGCCTTCTGGCTGCCGCGATCGCGGCGGCCGTCGAACAAGACCGAGCCCGACGACGGCGATGCTCACCGTCCGCTGCGGAGCTCGCCTATGCCGTCAGCTCAACTGCTTCCTCCTCAGGAGAACTCGGGCGAATGCAGTTTACGCCCCCAAAAACCAGTACAACGGAAGGAACGGTGGTCCGCCGCGATATCTGGCTCCGGCTCGGAACCAGTGTGCAGAACGCCTTGGTTGCACTCGATCCCGCGGATCCAAGCTTCGAGCCACCTCAGTTGGGCCCGGTGCCGGTGGCCCTGGATCCCTCTATCCAAGCAGTTTCACTCACGGGACCTGACGCCATCGTGGAAGGAATGTTCAGCTTTCTGCTCATGCAGCTGGCGGCCTTTCCCAGCGCGACCAACGTTCCTGTCCTCATACACGGACCGATTGCCTTCTTGCCGTTCAGCGCCCGTTTCCTCCCCCGCGTTACCTTGACCACGGACGCCTCTTCAGCAGCAGCTGTTCTTTCGGCGCCCGCGGAAAGATCAGGAGCACTGTTTCTGGTGGGGCCCGAACAGGATCCCGCCGTCGGCCCACTCCGGCTAGCGGCGATCGAGTCTGGCTGGAGAATCTTCCAACGCTCGGCGAGCGGCGATGAAAGCGATTACGTAGTCGATCTGTGGAACAGGCGCGCAGTCCTCCGCTCGTGTCTTTCAGAGACGGAATTCGATCCTGACCTTGTCCCGCGCTCGGTCTTTGACCTCTACTGTCGCTCCTTGGCAAGAGCGCCCGGCCTTACGGCAGAAAGGGCGCCGCTTGTCCCGTCTACCTGCCAGCTGGCTGACCTGCTTCCCTTTGAGCCCTCTGACATCGCAACCCGCTGGCACGCTTCTTCAGCACGCAGAGGGCTTTCAGCGGTCATCGGACGAGGAGCCGACGGTCCCCGGTCCCTGGACCTGGTTTCGGATGGCCCGCATCTCCTCGTTGCTGGAACAACGGGATCGGGCAAGTCCGAACTTCTGCGCACAATAGTGTCGGCGATCTCGCTGACCCACAGCCCGGACCGGGTCAACTTCCTGTTTGTTGATTTCAAGGGAGGTTCGGGACTCGGGCCATTGGTCGACCTCCCGCAATGCGTCGGAATGCTCACGGACCTCAGTGAACACGAGCTCGAACGTACCCTCACGTCCCTCCGTGCCGAGGTTCGGATGCGGGAGGGGATCCTCACGAAGGCCGGTGTCCCTGATTTGCCCGCATACTGGGCCAACGTCGGGGGAACCGGGAGTGGGGCAGCAACGGGACGAAGAACCCAATTTCCAGTGCTGCCCCGTCTGGTCCTTGTGATCGACGAATTCAGGATGCTCATTGAAGACGCCCCTGATGCCTTGGCCGAATTGATGCGGATCGCCACCCTGGGCCGGTCTCTGGGCATCCACCTGATCATGGCAACCCAACGTCCACAGGGTGCACTGAGTGCGGACATCCGGGCGAACGTCACCACCAGCATTGCTCTTCGCGTCCAATCGGAAATGGAATCCCGGGACGTCATCAACTCGGCCGCAGCGGCATCGATTCCCGTGTCCCTGCCTGGCCGCGCGTACATGGTCCGCGGAGTGGAAGATGCCGAGCCCTTTCAGTCAGCGACTCTCTCCGGTAGCGAAAAGGCCCCGTCACTCACGAAGACCATTGCCCGGCCGGCGGCAGGGTCGCTCCGCTTCAGCGGTTGGTTCGAAAGCGCCGAGGCAGAGACTCAGGCTGTGGAGGCAACGCCCGCGGAAGCCGCCCGCCCCATCATCAAAGCAATCAACCGGGTTTGGGACGTCCACGGGGGTAGACCGCTCCGGACACCTGTTGCACATCCCCTTCCTGAGTCCATCCCGTTTCCCGAATCCCTTGGCAGGACGGCAACGACAAGCAAGCACGCGGCAAGCAGAACGAGGGCAGGCCCGACGGCCTACCTTGGCTTGGCCGACTTCCCCACGCAGCAACGAGTGGCCGGCCTGTGCTGGAGTCCGCTCGTCCACGGGCATCTTGGACTCGTTGGCCCTCCTGGAAGCGGAATTGAAGATGCCTGTCGGGCAACAGCGGCGCAACTTGTTGGAGGTGCGGAGGACCTCCATCTCTACGTCCTTGACGGAGACGGCTTATTCGCTGATGTGGGAGCCCAGGGACGCGTGGGTGCGGTTGCCACCGTCAACGACATCAGAAGGGGCGTCCGCATCCTGGAGAGGCTCGCGGCCGAAATGTCGGCGCGGCAATCCCTAGGGACCGTCGTCGGGCAAGTCCCTCTTTTCCTCGTCATATCAAGCTGGGGTTCGTGGGTCTCTGAGTTGCGCGCAGGGCCCCTGGCCTGGGCCGAAGACCTTGTCCATGCAATCGTCCGCGATGGACCGAAGTCAGGACTGGCCGTTCTTGTCACGGGCGACCGCGAACTGACGGCGTCGCGCATGTTCGCGTCAATCCCCAACCGCGCATACTTTCCCGCCGGAACCACAGAAGAAGGGCGGTTGGCGTGGCCCCGTTTCGCGGCAATGAAGGCCCTGAGGGGTCGGGCCGTCGTGGGCGGCAACTTCATAGAAGTTGACACTGCAGTCGCCCAGCTAGTGGCACCCCTGCCAAATGCGGCCTGGCCGTACTGTGTGCCCTGTCAGCCTGGTCGGCACCCATTCCGGGTGGATCCCTTGCCGCAACTCATCCGCGCTTCGGATCTCGCGGCGGACAACCGAACAGAAGCCGTCGCCCATTCCCCCGCTCGCGGGCCGGGATCGGTGCTCATCGGCGTGGGAGGGGACGAAAACGAACCTGTTTGGATCACACTGCCGCGATCAGCCGTCCTCCTCGCCCTCGGTACCCCGGGTTCAGGCAAGTCGTCCTTGCTCACCTCATTGGCTCAGCTCAATCCAGGCCGTGAATGGCGGACGCTACCCCAAGGTGCCGATCCTGATGCCTTTTGGGCCGAATTCCACCGGGACGCCAGCCGCAAGCTCGTGGGTCCGGAAGTCGTCCCCCTCGTGGACGACGCCGAACGCCTCAGCATCGAAACCGGTATTCTCCTGGCCGAACTTCCCGGTATGGGTTTCTCCGTCGTCGCAACTGCGGGTCACAGCCCGGCCCTTCTGCACCGGACGCCCCTTGCCTCCCTGGCCAGAAACCACGGAAGCGGAATTCTTCTGGGCAATGGCTCGCCTACAGCCGGGGACTTCTTCGGCGTGCGCCTCGACATTGAACACGCGGCACCGCCGGGTCGTGCTGTTCTCATCGAGAACGGACAAACACGTGCCCTCCAGGTCGCCGCTCCGGACTCGGAAGTAGCACCGGACTCGGAAGCCGCACCAAAGTGAAAACGGTCAGAGGGCGGCGCGGGATCCGCCCGCTCGGGACGCGAAGGCAATGACCCGCTTGTCGAACAAGAAGACAATCCCGGCCAAAGCCGGCACCACCATGGCAAGACCGGCGAGAACCAGCCCTCCAGTCAAAGTGGGAAAGCCGATCGTCAGGGCGAACAGTTGGGCAACCAACGCTGGCGCCCGGGTCCAGCGGTAGCCACGGAACAGGAAATGTCCCACGGCAAACAGCAACGCAGAAAAGGCCAGCAGGAGGCCCAGGGTGAACACGGCTCCCCAGAATGAGGCCACCGGAGCACCAGTCACCAACTCGTATATATACAGCACCCCGGCGGTCAATAGTGCGAGGGCTTCCAGCACAACCACGATCGAAATAACAACGATTCCTACGGGACGCGTTCCTCCGCCGGATGTCCGGCCAAAGTTGTCGCGGCCGGTCCCTCGGCTGTCGTCGCCGGGCGCTGCTGGGTCATGGTTAGGGTTCAGAGGGGGTCTTGACACACTGGCACACTACCGGACATAGTCGAATACCTGTGAGTAGCCCGGCGGCCAGTGTGATGCATCGCTCACGGTTTCAAAGGCTTGAACCCCTTGTTTACATGGCGTTAACATGACACGCTTGACTCAGACGACCAAGGGGGCCCAATGGGTCCCCTTTCCTATGAAGCCTCTCGTGAATATTTTCACAAAAGGCTTAACTAGTACTCACGAATGGAGTGACTGATCAGCATGGATTGGCGTAACCGCGCAGCCTGCCTTGACAAGGACCCGGAGCTTTTCTTCCCAGTAGGCAACACCGGCCCTGCGCTTCTCCAGATCGAGGAAGCGAAGAGTGTCTGCCGCCGCTGTCCCGTCGTGGACACATGCCTTCAGTGGGCGCTTGAATCGGGCCAGGACGCTGGCGTCTGGGGCGGTATGAGCGAGGACGAGCGACGCGCGCTCAAGCGCCGCGCCGCCCGCGCCCGCCGCGCTTCCTAAGCGTCTGGGACCCACAAAGCACAGCGCCTGAGGCAAAGAGAACATACGAAGATGGCCCGGACCGAAAGGTCCGGGCCATCTTCGTATGTCTGTCGCGTCTACCGACAGAGCGCGTCGCGAGCGGCCGGCATTAGCTTCGCACCAGGTTCAGGACGATCTCGACGGCGGTGCCACCGCCGTCGCGCGGCATCCACTGGATGCTGCCACCCAACTCGCTCGTGACAAGTGTCCGCACAATCTGAAGGCCGAGGCCCTCCGTGTAGGACCCCTCGGGCAGACCGACCCCATCATCGGCAATCGTCACCGTCAGGAGTTCATCGCCGCGCTCCCCCGTGGAACGATCGGCCATCAGCCATACTGTTCCGGCCCGTCCTTCAAGACCGTGCTCCACGGCATTTGTCACGAGCTCATTGATAACCAACGCAAGAGGCGTGGCGAAGTCGCTCGGCAATTCCCCGAACAGGCCGGCGCGCTCGGTCCGGACGTGCTGCGAAGGGGACGCTACTTCCGCCGAAAGCCGGAACTGACGTCCGATGAGTTCGTCGAAATCAACGCTCTGAGTGAGCCCCTGCGAAAGCGTCTCGTGCACCAGCGCAATCGTCGCCACTCGCCGCATTGCCTGCTCCAGGCCCTGCTTCGCCTCATCGCTGACCATCCGCCGCGACTGCATGCGCAGCAAAGCAGCCACTGTCTGCAGGTTGTTCTTGACACGGTGGTGGATTTCACGAATCGTCGCGTCCTTCGTCACCAGCTCGAGCTCGCGGCGTCGCAGCTCGGAGACGTCGCGGCACAAAACCAGAGCACCGAAGCGATGCTTTTCATCGCGCAACGGAATCGCGCGCAGTGACAAGCTGACTCCGCGGGACTCGATTTCGCTTCTCCACGGCATCCGACCGGTCACGACCAGCGGCAACGTCTCGTCCACCATCCGCCGGTCCTTGAGGAGTCCTGCGGTTACTTCCGCGAGGGACCGCCCTTCCAAGGTTTCCACCTCGCCGAGGCGGCGGAACGCGGAGACGCCGTTCGGACTCGCATACTGCACGATGCCGTCGGCGTCGAGCCTGATGAGGCCGTCACCCACGCGGGGAGCGCCGCGGCGGGAACCCGTCGGCGAAGCGAAGTCCGGCCACAGTCCCAGCGTTCCCATGCGGAGCAGATCGTAGGCGCATTGCCTGTACGTGAGTTCCAGGCGTGAAGGCATCCGTGAACTGGAAAGGTCCATATGGGATGTGACGACCGCAAGGGTCCGTCCGTTCCTGACCATGGGCACCGCTTCTACCCGCAAGGCCATCTCGCTGCTCCAGCTTGTTTCGCTGGATCGTTCGATGGAGCGGCTGGACCACGCCTTGTCGACTATCGGTCGCAGATCCGAGCGGATGCCTTCCCCGACGAAGTCCGCATGAAACACGGTGTGGCTCGTCGACGGCCTGACGTGGGCAAGCGCGATGTAACCGAATTCAGGGTGCGGAAACCATAGGGCCAAGTCCGCGAACGCCAGGTCGGCGACCATCTGCCAGTCGCCGACCAGGAGGTGCAGCCATTCGGCATCTCCAGGCCCGAAATCAGCGTGCTCCCTGATGGGGTCTGTAAAGATTGCCACTGCACCTCCATATAACGCCGGGGCTTGTCCCTAGCGTCGAACGATTGACCTCAAGAGCCTCAATGCTACCGACAGAGAGGCCATGTCGTCGGCCTCCAACGCGTTGACCTCGTCAAACATGCTCTTCGCGCGTCCCAACTGCTCGGCGTTGAGATCCTCCCAAGCCCGCAAACGAGCCTCGGCGTCCAGTCCGGCGTCGGTCGATTCGAGCACTGAGGTCGTCATGTCCGCCACGGTCGAGTAGAGGTCGTCGCGCAGGGCTGCACGGGCAAGAGCTTGCCACCTGTCATCGCGCGGCAGTGCTGTGATTCGCTCCAGCAATGAATCGACGTGGAAGCGGTCGAACACCGTGTAGTAGACGTGGCTGACTTCTTCCACACGGGCTTCGCGGCTTTGCGCGATCTTGGCGATGTCCAGGAGCACGAAGCTCTCGAAAAGCTCGGCCCAGCGATGGGCAAGCTCATCCGGCAGGCCCCACGCACGCGCCTTTTCAAGCCAAGCGGTGACGCGCTCTTTGTCGCTGCCGCGTAGGTAGTCGAGTACCCTGGCCCGCATTGGGTCCATCATCGGCTTGAATTCGGCGACGATCTCCGAGATCGGCTTCGACGCGTTACCTTGGCTGAGCAACCAGCGAACGGCGCGGTCCAGGAGCCTTCGGATGTCGAGGTGGACGGTGCTCCAGTGTTCCGTGGGGAACGAAGCAGGCAAGGCATTGAGCTCCCGCACCATCGAGTCGAGTTCGTAGATCTCTCGAAGGGCCACGAACGCCTTCGCGACGGCGACCTCGGTAGCCGAAGTCTCCTCCATGGTGCGGAAGGCGAAGGTGATGCCGCCCAGGTTGATCATGTCGTTGGCCACCACGGTCGCGACGATTTCACGACGCAAGGGATGGGTGTCCAGTTCGGCGTCGAAACGTTCGCGGAGCTGCTTCGGGAAGTAGGAGCGAATCGTCTTACGGAACCAGGGATCATCCGCCAGATCGCTTTCGCGCAAGGCCGAGCCCAATTCGATCTTGGCATATGCGGCGAGGACAGACAGTTCCGGGGACGTCAGGCCCTGGCCCTGTTCCAGCCGCTCACGAAGAGTGTCGGTGGTCGGTAGCGCTTCAAGGTCCCGCTTGAGGTCGGCGGACTTCTCCAACCAGTCCATGAGGCGCTCGTAGCTCGGGCTCCATTCGGCGACGCGTGTGCGGTCGTTGAGCAACAGGATGTTTTGATCGATGTTGTCTTCGAGCACAAGGCGCCCGACCTCGTCGGTCATGTCGGCGAGGAACGATGTGCGCTCGGAAACGTCCAGCTTCCCGGCGGCAACCATCCGGTCCACGAAGATCTTGATGTTGACCTCATGGTCGGAACAATCCACGCCGGCAGAGTTGTCGATCGCATCGGTATTGAGGATGACGCCTTGCAATGCGGCCTCGATGCGTCCGCGCTGCGTCATTCCGAGGTTGCCGCCTTCGCCGACAACCTTGACCCGAAGCTCGCGCCCGTTGACGCGGATGACGTCGTTTGCCTTGTCTCCCACCTCGGCGTGGGACTCGGTGCTGGCCTTGACGTACGTTCCGATCCCGCCGTTGTACAGGAGATCGGCCGGAGCCAGGAGTATTGCACGCAGAAGTTCCGGAGGACTCAGCTGGACCGTTCCGTCCGGCAGGCCGAGGGACCTGCCGACCTCCGGCGAGATCGGGATGACCTTGGCCTGGCGGGGGAAGACCCCGCCACCTGCGCTGATGAGCGAGCGGTCGTAGTCATCCCAGGAAGAACGGGGCAGCTCGAAGAGACGCCGCCGTTCGGCGAAGGACGAAGCCGCATCCGGCGTCGGGTCGAGGAAAATGTGGCGGTGGTCGAAGGCGGCCAGCAGGCGGATGTGCTTGGAGAGCAGCATCCCGTTGCCGAACACGTCGCCGGACATGTCGCCGACGCCAACCACGGTGAATTCCTCAGTCTGGGTGTCAAGGTCCAGCTCGCTGAAGTGTCGCTTGACCGACTCCCATGCACCTCGGGCCGTAATGGCCATGGCCTTGTGGTCGTATCCGATGGAACCACCGGAAGCGAATGCGTCCCCCAGCCAGAAGCCATACTCGGCGGCCAGGCCGTTGGCAGTGTCCGAGAAGGTTGCCGTGCCCTTGTCCGCGGCCACCACCAGGTACGAATCGTCGTCATCCTGACGGACGACGTCCGACGGCGGCACGATCTTCTCGCCGTCCGCTGTGGTCACCAGGTTGTCGGTGAGGTCGAGGAGGCCGCGGATGAAGGTCTTGTAGCTTTCGATGCCTTCCGCCATCCACGCGGCGCGGTCAAGTGCCGGATCCGGAAGTTGCTTCGCGAAGAATCCGCCCTTGGCGCCGGTCGGCACAATCACGGCGTTCTTGACCGTCTGTGCTTTGACCAGCCCGAGGATCTCGGTCCGGAAGTCTTCACGGCGGTCGGACCAGCGCAAGCCGCCACGGGCTACCTTGCCGAAGCGCAAGTGAACGCCTTCAACGCGGGGCGAGTAAACCCAGATCTCGTACTTGGGCCTCGGGAACGGCAGGCCGTCGATCGCGGTGGGATCGAGCTTGAAGCTGACGTACGACTTGCCCTGGAAGTAGTTCGTGCGCAGCGTCGACTCAATGAGGTTGACGAACGTCCGCAGGACCCGGTCGGCGTCGAGCGTAGCCACCTGGTCAATTGCTTCGGCCAATGTGGCGCGGGCGCTCTCTTGGCGGGCCGGACGCGCGGCGTCAGGCGAAGAAGGATCAAAGCGGGCCCCGAACAGGTCAATCAGGCCGCGTGCAACCTCCGGGTTCGCAAGAAGGGTATCCGCAATGAACTCGAAGGAGTTGGTGTTCCCCATCTGGCGCATGTACTTCGCATAGGCGCGAAGCATGACAACCTGCCGCCAGTGGATACCTTCCCGGAGTACGAGCCGGTCGAAACTGTCGGATTCCACCGCACCCGTCACTGCGGCACTGAAGGAGTCCGCCAAGAGCTGGCCCGTGGCCACGGGATCGACACCGGCGGGGTACTTTAGGCCAAGGTCGTAGAGGAAGAAGTCGCGGTGGTCGGCAGTCTCAATCTCGAATGGTCGTTCGTCGAGAACCTCGAGGCCAAGATTGTGGAAGTACGGCAGGATCTGGCTCAGGCTCTTGGGTTCCAAGAGGTAGAGCTTGACGCGCGCATCCTCTTCGAGGAGTTCGCCGGCGCCGTTGGGCAAATAGACATGCACTCCGGGGACCGCCTGGACAGCGACGGCGTCGCGGTCGGTTGTGGCGGCATACTTCTCGAAACGCTCAATGTCCTTGAGTGCGTCTTCGACTTCGTAGTCGACCCGGTAGCCGGCGGGGAACGCATCAGCCCACAGGGCGGACAGCCGCTCGGCATCCAAACCGCTTGTGTTTTCGCGGAGCACCTCGGCAATTCCTTCAGCCCAGGACCGAGAAGCCCGGACAAGCCGCTTTTCGAGTTCACCGGCGTCGACGTCGCGAAGCTCAGCCTCCCGCGGCAGCCGGATACGGAAGAACACCCTCGAGAGTGCGGACTCCGTGATCCGGGCCTCGTAGTCGATGCTCTCGGCTTCGAAAGTCTCGCGGAGCTCCTGCTCAATCCGCTGCCGGACGTTGGTGGTGTAGCGGTCACGGGGCAGGTAGACCAGTGCCGACATGAACCGTCCGTAGATATCCGGGCGCAGGAAGAGCTTGGTGCGGCGCCGCTCCTGCAGACGCTGGATACCCAAAGCCGTTGCGGCCAGATCCTCGGTCTCGATCTGGAAGAGTTCATCACGCGGGTAGGTCTCGAGAATACCGACGAGGTCCTTGCCGGAATGGGAGTCCTGCGGGAATCCGGCTGAGCGGAGCACGGCGTCGACCTTTTCCCGAACGATGGGGATGTTTCTTACGGAACCGGTGTACGCGCTCGTGGCGAAGAGGCCGATGAAGCGGCGCTCACCGTTGACGTTGCCTGCAACATCGAAGCTCTTGACACCGATGTAGTCCAGGTATGCGGGACGGTGCACGGTGGACCGCGAGTTGGCTTTGGTGATGACCAAGGCACGCTTCTCGCGCGCCTTCCTGCGTCCGGCGTCGGTGAGGTGCTGGATTTGGTGCGGGTGGTCCCCTGCCCTCAGGAGTCCCAAGCCGCTCTCTTCGCGCAACTCAAGGACGTCTTCACCGTTCTCGGTGATGAGGTCGTATTCCCTGTAACCGAGGAACGTGAAGTTGCCGTTGTCCAACCAACGCAGAAGGTCCTGCGCTTGCCTGAGCTCCGCGATGTCTTCCGGGTGGGCCACCTTGTCCAGGGATGATGCCAGCTCAAGCGCCTTCGTGCGCATCTTGGGCCAGTCTTCGACGGCGGCGCGGACGTCGTTCAGGACGCGGTGGATTCCGTCCACGAGTTCCTTCTGGAAGTCGTCGGCCACCCTGTCAACCTCGACGGCGATCCACGACTCCATGTGGGAGACGTTGTCGCCTTGGGCGATCAGATGGGCGATATTCGGCATTGCCGCGGTGTCACCGCTTGAGATGCCAATGTTCGACGGCACCCGGGCAATGTCGGACAGGTCGCCCGTGAGGTGGTCACGCGAAACCACGAAGAGTGGGTGCATGACAAGCCGGATAGCGCAGTTCTGGCGGACGAGTTCGGCGTTCACCGAGTCCACCAGGAACGGCATGTCATCTGTGACGATGTACAGAATGCTGCGATCACCCTCGTTGGCAATCTTGACCTTGGCGGTGCCCGGCTTTCGGCTCTGTCCCGCTTCCCGGTGGGCCGCTGCCCTGGAGGTCAATTGCTCGGCAGCGTATCCGCGGGCGTCCTCCTCTGCGAGATGCTCGTAGTAGTCTCCGAAGAACCCTTCCCGGACTACTGCAGGTTTAGAACGATCCTCCACGCTGGATCCTGACGACATCGACAAACGCCTCCATCACATCTCGATTGCTGCGTCCTTGCAGCCCACATGGCGAGCCTAACGCTTTAGGCGTTGCCTTGCTCTGGAATATGCGACAGAGGATTTGCCATTTTGCTGGACAGGTGCACAGACCATTTTTGCGATTGCTAGCCGCAAGGCAGATTCGGGGGCAGATTCGAAGAGCACGGCACCGGACAACAACGCCGCGTCGCAGGCTTCCGGATCGGATGGAAGGAATACCTCGATGCCATGGCCGGGGCCGTACCGTTCCCATGCTTCGCGGAGCTCACGCTCGGGCGACCGGCCCGCGGATGCTGCCCGAACTTTGTTCAGGACCACCCGTGGAGCCGCGTGCGGGACTGCCCGTTCAAGTTCCGCGAGCCCACGCACGAGTCGCGGAACCCCGACGGCGTCGGCCGCGCCCACGGCGTAAACGGTGTCCGCCAGTTCGATACTGCGTAGTGTTGCGGCATTGCGTCGAGGGGCCATGGTGTCGAAGCTGAGTTCCTCGTCGGCTTCAAGGCAGAAACCTGCGTCGACCACGACGACGTCCGCGATCTCCTTGGCGAGTTCAAGTACGGAGGAGAGCGCGCCAGCCCGGAGCTCCGTCCACCGGTCCGCGCGCGTAATGCCGGTAAGAACCCGGAAACTAGTAGCTTTGGCGAAGACAGGCGCGGCGATCCGCTTGAGCGATTCGGCGTCCAACAATCCTTGATCCGCCAGTCGACAAGACTGTGCCAGTCCGGCGGATTCGTCCAGTAAGCCCAGCGATGCCGCGACACTGGCCCCGTAGCTGTCTGCATCGAGAAGGATCACTGACTTGCCTTCAGCCGCCAGCTCTGCAGCAATGTTGACAGCCATAAGAGTCCTGCCCGGCGCCCCGGTGGGCCCCCAGACCGCGATGATCCGGCCAGCACCTGCCCGTGCCCGTTCCGGTTCTTCCGCCGCTTCGGTGGGACGGAGTTCTGCGGCGGTGTCGGCAAACCCGGAATCCCGAGGCTCCGCGCGTCGCCTTCCTTGTCCGGGCAGCTGGCCTACGGCATCGGAGATCCTGGAAGCCAGAGTTGCCGAATCAACATCCAGCGACGCTGTCACGACGCCGATGCTCCGCAGGCGGCTCTCCTCCCCTGCGTCGTCGCTCAGGGCAACGATGGACACTCCGACAGCCGCCAGCCGGTCGACCAACGATGCCGTCAGTTCCTCAGCGCCTTCGGCTATGACCGCGGCACGCGCGAGACCGCTTTGGCAAACAGCCAGAAGTTCCGCGAGTTCGCCGCACCGGCGCACTACCGTGACCGGCCCATGGAGCCGCTCTAGTCCCCCGACCAAGTCCTCCCGGGACTGCCCGACTGTGACAACGGGGATGCTCACGTGCCGGTACCGCCCGGATTCCAAACCACAGCTATCTTCGCTTTGTTCGCCTGCGCTCCAAGAAGTTTCGGCATGTGCTCATCGGTCACTAGGACCAGAACCACTTTCTCCTTGGACGCCCCGAGCGTGGAGGCGCCTTCCGTGATCTGGGCGATCTCCGCACCGGGCAACAGCAACTGTGGCGTGCCGAAACCGTTGCGCGCATCGGGGAGGGCTACCCAAACGTCAACGCGGGATCCTGCCACCGCTTGGGAAGGCAGTGACTCCTGGATCGCGATCGCCACAGGTTTGCGGTTCAGGGAGTCCGCGGCCCCCAGACTCTCCTGCGGAACGAGTTGGTTCTTGGCAATTCTTTGAACGGCAACTTTTCCTTCGGGCAGGCCATCCGCGAGAGTCACGTAACTGGACTCAACGTCGTCGAGCCGGACTTTGACTATCGCAAGATCGTCCTTGCTGACTCTCTGGCCCACGGCAATCGACTCGCGCGCCGCATACACCTGGATGGTACGGTCCGCGCTTCCAACGAGGGCGATGACTCCAGCCAGTGATGCCAAGACCAGGAGAACCCCCACCAAAAGTCGCGGATCCCTCCATGACGGTTTCCTGAGCCGCGCTGCAGCGGCCGCGGTAGTTACACCCATCCTGCTTCCCCCATTGCATAGTTAGTCGGCGACGACCTCCAGTGGCCCCTATTCTGACCGCATGTTGGTCCCTTTCGAAAGCCAAAAGCCTCAAATTACGTCAACTGTGGAAAACCCCGGCAAGTGGGTCGAACAGTGGCAAAATGGATGCATGCCCCGATTCCTCACCCTGGCTGATGTCGCCGAACAGCTTCAGATCAACTCTCCGCAGGCATACGCCTTGGTGCGCAGCGGAGAACTCAAGGCCATCCAAGTGGGTGGCCGTGGCCAGTGGCGCGTCGAAGAGAAGATGCTGGAGCAGTACATCGAGGAACGCTACGCCGAGGCCAGCAGGATAATCCAAGAGGCCAAATCCAAGTCCTCCTGATCTCCGTCCAGCGCCCCAGGACGGCGGCGGGGAGGCTGGCCGGGCTAGAAGTCCTGGCCCCGCAATGAACGCAGCGCGGCAAGCGACTGGAATGGAACTGTCGCCACAGACACGACGTTGCCGGACCGGCGGACTTCGCCCGGCAGCATGACGGCGAGATCAAAGTGGTCCTTGCCCACGCGATCAATGACGCCCCGCATCGTCCGCTCATCACGCGCCAACTCAAGCAAATGAACCGCCAGTTCCGCCCTGTCGCGGGCCAGCATTCGCAATGCGCTGGCCAAGCCAAGCCGCTGTGACGCCTTAGATCGGCCTGCCCGAACCTGCCGGCCCAGGCCCTGATACGCCAATGCGGCCGTTACAGGCACCAACCACTGGTGGCGACCATCGTCAAGGACCAACGATTCGCTTCCGACATGACTAAGCGTCCCGGACACCTGCGTCCCGGACCGGAGCTTCACATCAATCTTCTGGCCGATTGCTCCATGCAGCCTGTCTGAGACCTCGATTCCGGCCATCTCCACCCGTGCCCGCTCTGAAATTTCGGATTCAAGTCCCAGCAATCGTTCAGAGGCCAGTTGTGCCTCCATGTCTTCAAACAGAGCATCCCAACGCATTGCGTCAGCGTAAGCGGGCACCCCTCGATGGTCAATCTTTCTTCATCGACAACCAACTCCTAGACAAATCTATCATTTTGGGACCAAAATAAGTCAAACATCATCAAACTGCATCAAACAGCATCAACTGGGTAGGGGGAACCCATGGAACAGGCCAGCAGACCCGTTCGGCACGACGTCGCAATGGCGATGACCATCCTGGCGCTCGCTCTTTTGCTCGCCGCCACCGGATTGATCTTGATTGACCGATGGCACTCCGCGGCACGCCGACTCCAGGCACCCACGTTCGAAGACCTCCTGGGACTTGTCGCAACTGCCGCCGGTCTGGGGATCGGGGTCTGGTGGATCGGCACGTTCCTTCTGGCAATAGCCGCCGCGCTCCTCCAGCAAGCCGGCAAGGACCGCTGCGCGAGCGCCACCGCCAAACTCAGCCCAGCCTTCATGCGCAGGCTTGCTGTTGCAATTCTGGGCCTGAATCTCGCGGGAATTCCCCTGGCGAATGCGTCATCGGCACAGCTTGAACGAGCGTGGGGCCCGGCAAACGGCTCAACACCGTCCAGCGGAATCTCGGCCCAATGGACACCCGGCTCCAATCCTTCTCCGAATCGCCCAGTCGTGCCCTCGCTCGAGTCCGGCTCATCGGAGATCGACCCCTATTGGCAACCGCGCGCGCCTGCTGCCGAGCCAAGGCTTCTGGGAACCAGGCCACAGCGGGCCGCGGAACAGTCTGCCTCGCCAAATCAAGGCGAAGTGGTGGTGAGGCGGGGAGATTCACTGTGGTCAATTGCCGCCCGGCAGCTGGGCCCGATGGCCAGTGACGTCGACATTGCCCTTCGCTGGCCGAAGTGGTATGCCGCAAACCGACATGTCATCGGAGACGACCCGGGTCTCCTTGTCCCAGGTCAGATCCTGCAACCACCGCCCAGGTAGCCCAGCAGCCGGACCCCACGAGCCCCGAACCACCACCATCCGCCATCCGCCATCCGCCATCCGCCATCGACTCGTAGCCGAGGAAGTCCATGAGTGCATCACCAGCCATCCGCACTGTGCCCAATGCAGTCCGGACACCTCCTCCACCCATTGCCTCGCGTTCAATCGTGGTTTCGCCGCGCGCCAAAGCCCGGGCGGGAGGTCCGTCCGACAAGGGGCCTTCCTCTGCCAGCAAAGCGGCTCGGCTCCTTAGCCTCGACGGTGAAATCCGCGCGCTGGCCCGCAGTATCGCGCAAGCCGCGGTGGAGGTCCTTGCCGGGACCCGGCCGGTGCAACAACTCTCACGCACGTTGGATCCCGGATGCCTTAGCGCACTGCAACACCGGGCCGCACTGACGCGAGCCCACGCTGCCAGCACCCAGGGCGGGCAGTCCAGACTTCACCGAAGTCCGATGGTCCGCTCCGTGCATGTCTGCGCGGTGAAGGACGGAGTGTACGAGGCCAGCTTGGTTGTCTCGGAAGAACTCCGCTCCCGCGCCGTAGCCATGAGGCTTGAAGGGAGCAATGGCACGTGGAGGGTCACCGCCCTGGAAATCGGCTGACGGCGGGTTCATCTGAAATGGCAGCACAACGGAGAAGGACCAGAACGGGGTGTTCTGGTCCTTCTCCGTTTTCACGGCAAGCATCCGCTTGTTGGATACGTATGGCAGTTGCGAGCGTCCCTCAGCTCTATGCGTCAGGCACCACGGCGTCAGCGGCGCTTCTTCTTGTTGGATCCGCGCTGCTTGTCATCGGCGGCGGCCTTGGCGGGGTTGCCTGAGCGTCCCGAGGCCCGCCCCTCAACACGGGTCTGGCTCGCACCGTCTTCACCGGGTGCCGTGTACTGGAGCTGAACAGGCTTCTCCGGGGCTTCGAGGCCGGCCGCGCGAATCTGCGGATCGTGGTGTTCCACATGACCGCCCTCCGGGCTGCCGTCCACTACCACCACGTCTTCGGCGGGCGTTACTTCCACTTCCAGGTTGTAGAGGAAGCCAACGCTCTCCTCGCGGATGGCCTCCATCATGCTCTGGAACATCGTGAATCCTTCGCGCTGGTACTCGACCAGGGGATCCCTTTGGGCCATGGCGCGCAGGCCAATGCCCTCTTTGAGGTAGTCCATCTCATAGAGGTGTTCCTGCCATTTGCGGCCAAGGACCGAGAGGACAACCCGGCGCTCAAGCTCGCGCATGTTCTCGGCGCCAATGACTTCTTCCCGCTCCTTGTAAACGAGCTGCGCATCCGAAAGGATCTCGTTCTTGAGGAATTCAACGGACACGCGGGCCTTGCCACCGGCTTCGTCAATGATGTCCTGGGACGACACAGTTACCGGGTACAGCGTCTTGAGGTTGGTCCACAGTTGGTGGAAGTCCCAGTCATCTCCGGTTCCCTCCGCCGTCGCGGCATCGATCAGGGCGTTGATGGTGTCTTCCAGGAAGAACTGGACCTTCTCGTGCAGGTCGTCGCCTTCCAGGATCCTGCGACGGTCACCATAGATGGCTTCACGCTGGCGGTTCAGGACGTCGTCGTACTTAAGGACGTTCTTGCGCTGCTCGGCATTCCGCCCTTCAACCTGGCCCTGGGCCGAAGCGATCGCACGGGACACGAGCTTGGATTCGAGGGCAACGTCGTCCGGCACGGAGCTGTTCATGAGGCGCTCGGCGGCACCGGAGTTGAAGAGCCTCATGAGGTCATCGGTCAGCGAGAGGTAGAAGCGGGACTCGCCCGGGTCACCCTGGCGCCCGGAGCGGCCACGGAGCTGATTGTCGATTCGACGGGATTCGTGGCGTTCCGTGCCCAGTACATACAGCCCGCCCAGTTCAAGCACTTCCTCATGCTCGTCCTTGACTGCCTGCTTGGCTGCTTCGAGTGCTTCCGGCCACTCGGCCTCGTACTCCTCGGAGTTTTCTTCAGGATCCAGGCCCCGCTTTGCCAACTCGGCGATGGCCGTGAACTCGGCGTTTCCGCCCAGCATGATGTCAGTACCACGGCCGGCCATGTTGGTAGCGACCGTGACAGCACCCTTGCGTCCGGCCTGGGCGACAATGGCCGCCTCGCGCGCGTGGTTCTTCGCATTCAGGACCTCGTGCCGGATGCCTTCCTTGGCCAACAGCTTGGCAAGGTATTCGCTCTTCTCCACGCTGGTGGTACCGACGAGCACGGGTTGGCCTTTTTCGTGCCGTTCCGCGATGTCCTTCACGACGGCTTCGAACTTCACGATTTCGTTCTTGTACACGAGGTCCGACTGGTCGATGCGCTGCATGTCCCGGTTGGTGGGAATGGGCACCACGCCAAGCTTGTACGTGCTCATGAACTCAGCGGCTTCGGTTTCAGCCGTGCCGGTCATGCCCGAGAGCTTGGAGTACATGCGGAAGTAGTTCTGCAGGGTCACGGTGGCGAGAGTCTGGTTCTCGGCCTTGATCTCGACGTTTTCCTTGGCCTCGATCGCCTGGTGCATGCCTTCGTTATAACGCCGTCCGGCAAGGATACGGCCAGTGTGTTCGTCAACAATGAGGACTTCGCCGTCCAGGATGACGTAGTCCTTGTCCCGTTTGAAGAGCTCTTTGGCTTTGATGGCATTGTTCAAGAAGCCGATGAGCGGGGTGTTGGCGGATTCGTAGAGGTTCTGGATGCCGAGGTAGTCCTCGACCTTCTCGATGCCGGCTTCGAGAACACCGACGGTGCGCTTCTTTTCATCGACCTCGTAGTCGATTTCAGGCTGGAGACGCTGCACGACCTTGGCGAATTCGCTGTACCAGCGGTTGGTGTCACCCTGGGCCGGACCGGAGATAATGAGCGGGGTACGGGCCTCGTCGATGAGGATGGAGTCCACTTCGTCGACAATCGCGAAGTGGTGGCCGCGCTGCACAAGCTCGGATTTGTCCCACGCCATGTTGTCGCGCAGGTAGTCGAAGCCGAATTCGTTGTTGGTGCCGTAAGTGATGTCTGCCGCGTACATTTGGCGGCGCACTTCGGGATCCTGGTTGGACAGGATGCACCCGCTGCTGAGGCCAAGGAATCGGTAGACACGGCCCATGAGCTCGGACTGGTATTCGGCGAGGTAGTCGTTGACTGTCACGACGTGCACGCCCTTGCCGGTGAGCGCATTGAGGAAGGCCGGAGCAGTGGCCACGAGGGTCTTTCCTTCACCGGTCTTCATCTCGGCGATATTGCCGAGGTGGAGAGCGGCCCCGCCCATGAGCTGGACATCGAAGTGGCGCATTCCCAAGGTGCGGGAGGAAGCTTCCCGCACAGCCGCGAAAGCCTCCGGCAAGAGATCGTCCAGCTTCTCGCCGTCCTCATGACGGGCGCGCAGCCTGTCCGTCTCCTCGCGCAATTCGGCGTCGGAGAAGGTCTTGAAGGAGTCTTCGAGGGCGTTGATGGAATCGGCATAGGTCCGCAGTTGCCTCAGGGTTTTTTTGTCACCCGTGCGGAGAAGTTTTTCGATAAGTGATGCCACGTAAAGTTGCTCCCAGTCTCAAGCTGCCGAATTCTGGCGGTTTCAGTCTACGGGAGAGACCAACGCCGCGCGGCCCCGTTTCCCTGAGAGCGGAGCGCAGCGCGCCCATAGGCCGCTGCCGGAGCCCTCCGGGTCTCAGCCGCGGGCCATTGCCGAGGCAAGCGTCGACGAGAGATCCCCCGTCGGTGACACGACGACGTCGTCGAGCCCCAGCCACCCGGCCATAAGCCGCAGCTCCGCGGAAAGCTCGACGGCGGTGTCCGCCGGGGCGTCCGGCTCGGCGTGGGCGGCACGCACCAGAAGTTGCTTGGCTGCGCGGTCCGCCTTGAGGTCTACGCGCGCGACCACGGCGTCACGGAGGAGGAAAGGCAGTACGTAGTAGCCGAACTTGCGCTTCTCCGCCGGCGTATAGATTTCGATCCGGTAGTGAAAACCGAACAACTCCTCGAGCCTTCTACGCTCGAAGACCAGCGAATCGAACGGACTGAGGAGTGCGCGGCCCGTCGCGGCCCGGGGAAGCCGGGCGTCCACATGCCGGTACAAAGCCCGGTCCCAGCCACGCACCGTGACCGGTTCCAGACGCCCGGCGGCAACGAGCCTGTCGATCGATGCTGCTGCAGCCTTCACCGGAGTCCGGAAGTAATCCGCGAAGCAGCGGATTGTTCCGATGCCATGGGCCTGGGCTGCGGCGTCGATCAGCCGGTCCATGGCCGCCGTCGACACGTCGGAGCCAGCGTCCGGGAGCGCTCCTGCGCGAGCGATGACGGCAGGCAATCCTGGCGGTAGAACCCGCGATGTCAGCGTGTACCGCCGCTCGAACTGCTCAGTCCGCGACGCAGCCGTCACGAGTCCCTCTTCAAACAAGTGTTCCAAAACCCTCTTGACCAGGTTCCAGTTCCAACCCCAGTTGTCGTGCTGCCGGTCTTCCTGGTGCCCCAGGTGCGCGGTCAATTGAGCGGCAGTCATGGGGCGTCCGGTTGCGAGCGTTTCGAGGATCCGGTTGGCCATGTCCTCCCGGATTCCACGTTCCAAGTGGGACGCGCCTACCCAGGCGCGGTTTTGCCAGAGCAGCAGATCTTGAAAGTGTTCCGGGCGGATGAAGCTCGCCTCGTGCGCCCAGTACTCCATCATGCGCCGCGGACTTCGCCCGGCCATCGCATGAAGGATGCTTCGGTCGTAGTTGCCAAGCCTTGAGAAGAAAGGAAGGTAGTGACTGCGCGAGAGGACGTTGACGGAGTCGATCTGCACCACCTGGAGGCGGGCAAAGGTGCGGCCCACCGTCCGTGAAGTCACGGGGCCGGTGGGCCGTTCCTTGTCCAGTCCTTGGGCTGCCAATGCAATCCGCCGTGCCTGCAACAGGCTCAGCGAAGCGGCCATGCCAGTCCTTTCATGGGAAAAACGAATGCGGCCTAGGCTGTAGCGGCCTGGTCATTCGAACGGTAAGCGTGGATCTTTTCCTCCACGGGTTCGTCTCCTGGCTCGCATGTGGAATCCAGAGTGATTACTCCATATGTCCAGCCACGGCGACGGTAGACAACCGACGGCGTGTTGGTTTCCTTGTCCACGAACAGGTAGAAATTGTGGCCCACCAATTCCATGTTGTCCACCGCGTCATCAAGGGTGAGCGAAGCGGCGGGGAAAACCTTGCGACGAATCAGGACCGGGGAATCACCGGCCGGAATGTCGTTGTCGACGTCGTAGGGCGAGGTCTCCACCGGTGGCGTCGTTGGCTCCTGGTGGTTGCTGGCCTCTACGTAAATGGGTTCGCTTGCGCTGGCAGGCTCAAGCGTCGCAGTAGCCTCACGGACGGCTTTGGGGGTGTGGCGGCCGTGGTGGACCTTCTTGCGGTCCTTGGCCCTGCGGAGTCTTTCCAGCAGCTTGCTGTAGGCGAGATCAAAGGCGGCAAACTTGTCAGCGGCGCTCGCTTCGGCCCGGATCACAGGGCCCCGGCCCAGAACTGTCACTTCCACCGTGAGCTGGCCCGGTGTCTGGCGCGGGTTGGTTTCCTTTGAAACCTTCGCGTCAACCCTCTGGACCTTGTCCCCAAGCGATTCAATCTTTGAAATCTTCTCGCCGGCATACTCGCGGAAGCGATCCGAAACGGTCAGATTACGGCCGCTGATCATGAACTCCATGGTGCCCTCCAAACAACTCAGGTGACACGATAAGGGCGCTTCTCGGGGCTGATCTGACGGACAGTCGAGCCCCTTTCCGAGCCGCTATCGACAGGTACATCTGTTCTTGGTACCCATAACCGACGTTAGTTCATCGCCACGGGTAATTCATCCTTTCGTCACTTATTTTTTGTTTGAGTCGGCACGGGCCGGGTGTGTTGCAAGTCCGGAGGAAGGTCGCTTCCGGACGGCGGCCGGGTGGCTGCCAGGACCACGGCGCCACGCACCACGCCTCCCGCCGCCGACACCGCCCGGGCGGCTTCGGCGAGGGTGGCACCGGTAGTGAGGACGTCGTCGACGATCACGCATATCCTGCCCTCCAAGGAAGCTCTGCGGAACAACCGAAGGGTCATGGAGCCGCGGACACGGCGCGCACGCTCTCCGCGGCCCAAGCCCTTTTGCCCGTTTCCCGGTCCAGGCGCCTTCTTCAACGCATCCATGATTTGCAGACCCGGCAAAGCGTCCAGGCGCCGCAGGCGGCCGAGCAAGAGATGGACCGGACTGAAGCCGCGACGCCGAAAGGCCGCATTGCTACTGGGAACCGGTACAAGACAGACATCCACCTTGTCTCCAACGGCAGACCGGATGGCCTTGCCGAGCGCAGGCGCGAGCACCGAAGCCAGCCGTCCCTGGCCTAGATGCTTGAAAGAAAGGAGTGCTTGGGCCAGTTCATCCCGATAGTGCCCGCCTGCGACAACAGGCAGAATCACGGACCCATCCACCCTAAGCAAGGCCGGTGCCTGCCCTTCAGCGCGGAATGGACGGGTGCACAGAAGGCGCAACTGCCGCGCACAGGAGCGGCAGAGCGCCGAATCCTCGGAACCACAGCACACGCATTCCACGGGAGCCAGAACCGCCAGCAACTCGACGAAGGCCTCACCAACCCCCTGGGCGAGCCTCGTCCATCGGGCAGGATGGAGTCCCCTATGGCGCGCGGCGCCACCAAGGACGACGGCAAGGTCAGGGTCGCGCGCTCGGCAACGGCTGTCAGTACCCATACCCCAAGCATCCGGCTCCTCGCCGACGGCCAACACTCCCCAACCGCGCTATGTGGAGAACAAGTGGCGACGCTGTCGGAACTTGGGCCCACGCCGCCAGGGTTCCCTGGCCGAGCGAAGCGAGGTTAGGGAGGCG
>NZ_JARVRF010000008.1 GCF_030209835.1 Arthrobacter sp. efr-133-R2A-120
AGCGCCCGAGCCGTGAGGGCGATCGCGACCGTAAGCCGTTTGGTGACCGTCCGCGTCGCGAAGGCGACGGAGAGCGCCGTAGCTTCGGTGACCGGGACCGCAAACCCTTTGGTGAGCGCCCGAGCCGTGAGGGTGATCGTGATCGTAAGCCGTTTGGTGATCGTCCGCGTCGCGAAGGCGACGGAGAGCGCCGTAGCTTCGGTGACCGCCCCGAGCGCGGTCCCCGCAAGTTCGATGGCCCACGTACTGAGGGACACAGCTTCGGCGGTGGATCCTGGGAAGAGCGTCCCGCACGGGTTCCGAATGCCGCGGACCTGCGCAGCGCCAACCGCCCGGACCGCGAGCGTTCCCCGGAGATCGACGACGACGTTACGGGCCAGGAGCTCGATCGGGTCACGAAGCACCAGATCAAGACCCTTGAAAGCACCAATGTCGATTGGGTCGCCAAGCACCTGGTGATGGCCGGCCGTCTCATCGATATCGATCCTGAGCTTTCCTTTCAGCATGCCTTGGCTGCGAGCCGCCGTGGTGGACGTTTGGCGGCTGTCCGCGAAGCTGTGGGCCTGACGGCCTACGCTGCCGGCCACTATGGGGAGGCACTTCGCGAATTCCGCACCTACCGCCGAATCAGTGGCTCCAACGTCCATTTGCCCCTCATGGCCGACTGCGAACGCGGCCTGGGGCGTCCGGACCGGGCGCTGGATGTAGTCCGTTCACCCGAGGCCCAGGATCTCGACGCCCCCGGCAAGGTCGAGCTGGCCATTGTGGCTTCCGGCGCCCGGAGCGATCTTGGCCAGTTGGACGCCGCCGTGGCTGAGCTGGAGATCATCCAGCTCGACATCAACCGCGCTTTCTCCTACAGCCCCCGCCTGTTCCGTGCCTACGCAGACGCCCTGGCCGCCGTGGGTCGCACGGAAGAAGCCGGTAAGTGGCAGCGCCAGGCAGTCGTGGCTGAAAATGCCCTCGGCGTAGGAGACTTCGAGGACCCGGACATCATCGACCTCGGCGAGGACGATGAAAACGAAGCCCGCAAGCCTCGTTTCCGGAACATCGAAGAGAACAAGGAACGAACCGAAGAGAGCAAGTCCGAGGCTGCCCCTGCGCTTGCGGAAACTGTCCTCGGCTCTGAAGCCACCGAACTCGACGACGTGGAACTCGACGACGTCGAGTCTGACTACTTTGAGTCCGACGACGCCGAGTCGGACCGCGATTCCGTCGAGGACGCAGAAGAGGACGAAGAAGACGAGGAAGACGGGGAAGAGGCTTCCGAGGGCGGCGAAGAGACCAAGAATGACTGAGGCCTCACTGGTTTCGCGTTTCGACGCCGTTCTGTCCGATCTGGACGGAGTTGTCTACGCAGGTCCACATGCCATTCCCGGCGCGGTGGAGTCGCTGCAGCGGCTTGAGTCGGTCGGGGTGCGCCTGGGCTATGTCACCAACAACGCCTCGCGTACCCCGGCACAGGTTGCCGCGCATCTTCGTGAACTTGGCGCCCCTGCCGAGGACAACCAAGTGGTCAGTTCTTCGCAGGCCGCCGGAGATCTTTTGGCCGGGCTCCTTGCCCCGGGTTCGCGTGTAATGATCACTGGAAGCGCGGCGCTGGCCCACGAGATCGAACTCGTGGGCCTCACGCCCGTCCACAGCGCGAAGGAGAACCCTGTGGCGGTGGTCCAAGGCTTCAACCCGGAAATCGCGTGGAAGGATCTGGCCGAGGCGTCCTACGTTGTTGCCGCAGGCGCCCTCTGGGTGGCCACCAATACGGACATGTCCATTCCCCAGGCCCGCGGAATTGCTCCCGGAAACGGCACGCTCGTGGCCGCCGTCGCGTCTGCCACCGGCAAACAGCCGCGGGTCGCCGGCAAGCCGGAGGCCCCGCTCTTCCACTCGGCTGCCCGGAGGCTGAAGTCAGAGCGCCCGATCGTTGTCGGAGACCGGCTGGACACCGACATCCTGGGCGGCAACCGTGCGGGCTTCGCGACGGCGGCGGTGCTCACCGGTGTCGACACGCCCGAGTCCATCCTTGCTGCACGCAGCTCGGAACGCCCCGGCTACTTGCTGGCCGATCTGACGGAACTGTACGAGCCGTACCCCGCGATCCTCGAAGAGGACAGCAGGTTCCGCTGCGGAAAGGCAACTGCCCAAGTCCAAGACGGCCTGATCACCGTCTCCGGCTCCGAGAAGGACCTGGATGCCTGGCGTGCTGCGTGCGCAGCCTGGTGGGCCGCAAATCCCGACGCGGCAGAAGCTACATCGCCGCGGCTCGAATGGCTGGAAAACTAGACTGGTCCCATGAGCGAGTTGAACGATCACCCGGAGGGCCGAGCCGAGCCGCATAGCGTCGAGCTGCAAACAGCCGAGCTGCAAACAGCCGAGCCGCAAAGCGCCGGACCGCACGATGCCCCGTGGCCCGACGACACGACACCCACGGGTGACGCCGCCTTGGATTCCGCCTTGGAGCGGCTGGCGGGCGTCTCCTCCGTGCCGGTGGCCGAGCACAGCGGCCTCTACGCCGAAATCCACGACTCGTTGATGGCGGCCCTCGACGCCGACGAACGCTGAGCATGGCCAGACTCGACCAGGAACTCGTCAGCCGTGGATTGGCGAGATCGCGGACCCATGCCGCGAAACTCATTGCGGACGGAAAGGTCACTTCCGGAGGCACCGTTCTCGCCAAGGCAGCGCAACAGGTCTCCGAAGAGACGGAAATTGACGTCCAAGCCCACGCCGAGGACGTTTACGTCAGCCGCGCCGGACACAAACTGGCCGGCGCGCTGGCGGCCTTCCCTTCCGTTGTTGTGGAAGGGAAGCGGTGCCTCGACGCCGGAGCCTCGACCGGTGGCTTTACCGACGTGCTGCTCCGGCAAGGTGCCGCGCACGTGGTGGCGGTCGACGTCGGGCACGACCAGTTGGTGCCGTCCCTGCGGAACGATCCCCGCGTCGCAGTCCATGAGGGCCTCAACGTCCGCTACATGACTCCCGAGCAGATCGGCGGCACCGCAGCGCTCACGGTGGCAGACTTGTCCTTCATTTCCCTCACCCTGGTTCTCCACCCGCTCGCGGCATGCACCGAACCCGGGGGAGACCTGGTGCTCATGGTGAAGCCGCAATTCGAGGTCGGCAAGGAGCGGCTGAGCCGCACCGGCGTGGTCACCTCAGACCATGAACGGCGGCGCGCCGTCGCCCAAGTCGCCAGAGCGGCCGTGGACGCAGGGCTCGAACTCTGCGGCCTGGCACCGAGTCCCTTGCCCGGCCAGGACGGAAATGTGGAGTACTTCCTGTGGATAAAACGCAGGATGCAGCCGGACTTGCCTAAGATCGAAGAGCGGGACGAGGAAGTTGCTGCACTGATGGAACGAATCTGGACCACCCACTAGAAAGCAGAACACCATGAGCAGGCGCGTTTTGGTCCTTGCCCACACCGGGCGTGAGGACTCCCTTCGCGCGGCCTGGGATGCCTGCGGGCAGCTCCACTACTCCGGCCTGATCCCCGTGATGCAGAAGTCTGAACTGGACGATATCGAACGGTTCTACGGCGTGGTGGACAAACCGATCGAGATACTCCACGAGGACGTCCGGTTGGAGGACGTCGAACTTGTCATGGTTCTTGGCGGCGACGGCACCATCCTTCGCGCGGCCGAGTTGGTCCGCAACGTCGATGTTCCCCTGTTGGGCGTCAATCTCGGGCATGTCGGTTTCCTTGCCGAAAGCGAGCGGGCCGATCTTGCCCAGACCGTCGAGTGGATTGCCAGCCGCGAATACACGGTGGAAGAACGCATGACCATCGATGTCCAGGTGTGGGTCCGCGGCCAGAAGATCTGGCATACATGGGCTCTCAACGAAGCCGCCATTGAAAAGGCGGACCGGGAGCGCATGATCGAAGTGGTGACCGAAGTTGATGAACGTCCGTTGACGTCTTTCGGCTGTGATGGAGTGGTGCTTGCTACCCCTACGGGCTCCACAGCCTATGCCTTCTCATCCGGTGGGCCCGTGGTGTGGCCCGAGGTGGAAGCGCTGGTGATAGTCCCTATCAGCGCCCATGCCCTCTTCGCCAAACCCCTCGTGGTCTCGCCGCGGTCCAGGCTGGCCGTGGAGATCCTCACCCGGACCGACGCCCAAGGCGTGCTTTGGTGCGATGGCCGCCGTTCCGTGGACCTGCCGCCCGGCGCCCGGATCGAAGTAACCCGGTCCACCCGTCCCGTGCGGCTTGCCCGCACCCACCAGACCCCGTTCTCAGCACGGCTCGTACGGAAGTTTGAGCTCCCCATCCACGGCTGGCGGGGTCCGGCACCCCGTTCCGCTGACATCCACACCGGTCCTACCCCTGTGATCAGGACCTTCAAGCCCAGCCCTTTGCCGACGCCCCAGGACGTGCGGACCGGCAGAGCGGCCGACCCCACAAAGGAGATGTAAACCATGATCGAGGAACTCCGGATCCGTGATCTCGGCGTCATCACCGACGCCACGTTGCCGCTGGGGCCCGGCCTGAGCGTCGTCACGGGCGAAACCGGCGCCGGCAAGACCATGGTGGTCACCGCCGTCGGCCTCCTTCTGGGAGCGCGGTCCGACGCCGGTGCGGTACGCTCCGGTGCCAAGTCCGCCTCCGCGGAAGCCCGCCTCCTGCTTGATCCGGCACATGCCGCCGTGGAACGGGCCGTGGAGGCCGGCGGCGACGCGGAAGAGTACGACGGCGGCACCCAGCTCCTGCTGGCCCGCACCGTGGGCGCGGACGGCCGCAGCCGTGCTTTCGTGGGCGGCCGGTCGGCGCCCGTGGGTGTGCTGGCGGAACTTGGCGAGAGCCTGGTGGTGGTGCACGGCCAGTCGGACCAGATACGGCTCAAGGGTGCCGTGGCGCAGCGGCACGCACTGGACCGCTTCGCCGGGGCCGGGCTCGCAGCAACGCTCGCCGAATACCAGGAGCTCTACAGCCACTGGAAGTCCAGTCAGGCGGAGCTCGACACCCTCCGCGGCGAGGCCCGGGAAAGGCTGCGTGAGGCGGAATCGCTCGCGGTCGCACTCAACGAAATCGACGACGTCGATCCCCAGCCGGGCGAGGATGAGTCCCTCAAAGCCGAGGCAGTGAAGCTGGCGAACGTGGAGGAGCTCCGCATCGCCGCCGCTGCAGCGCATGAAGCCCTGATCTCGGAGGAATTCGGCGAGACCGCCGATGCCACGACCCTGATTGACTCGGCCAAACGGGCGCTGGACCAGGTTTCCGAACATGACGAAGCCTTGGCGGGAGCCGCCGCACGGCTCGCCGAGATCGGCTTCCTCATCAACGACATCGCGGGGGAGCTGTCCAGCTACCAAGCGTCCTTGGACTCCGAGGGACCCGAACGGCTTTCCGAGATCGAGGAGCGGCGCGCAGCCCTGGCCAAACTCATCCGGAAGTACGCTCCGAGCATCGACGAGGTCCTGGAATGGGCAGCCGCTTCGAGGACCCGGCTGGACGAACTGCAGGATGACTCGAGCCGGATCGAAGCCCTTGACGCCGAAGTGACCGCTGCGGAGTCCTCGCTGCGAAAGCAGGCCGCGCGCATCTCGAAGTCCCGATCAAAGGCGGCCAAAGAGCTCTCCGGACGAGTGAGCGCGGAGCTCACTGCCCTTGCGATGGCCGATGCAACGCTGGTGATCGAGGTGGACAGCCAAGGGCCGCTGGGGCCGCACGGCGTCGACGACATCTCCTTCCTCCTGCAACCGCACTCGGGTGCCCCTGCCCGCCCCCTCGGCAAAGGGGCGTCCGGTGGTGAGTTGTCCCGTGTCATGCTTGCCATCGAAGTGGTCCTCGCCGCCGTGGATCCGGTGCCGACCTTCGTCTTTGACGAAGTGGATGCTGGAGTAGGCGGGCGTGCGGCCGTCGAGATCGGACGCCGGCTTGCCATGCTGGCCCGCCACGTCCAGGTGCTGGTGGTGACCCACCTACCGCAGGTGGCTGCCTTCGCCGACCAACATATCCGCGTCACCAAAACCTCAGTCAGGGGAAGTGACGGCAAGCCCGCCACGGGCTTCACGTCCAGCGACGTCCAACTCCTCGACGACGAGGAACGCGTGAAGGAACTCGCCAGGATGCTGGCAGGCCAGGAAGACTCTGAATCCGCGCGGGCGCATGCCCAGGAATTGCTAGACGACGCCAAACTGCTGCCCCAGCAGGCGTAGCCACCCGGCTGCAGCCTGGGACGTCAGTCACACCCGGGCCCTCGCGGGCACGGAGCAAGCCCCCGTGTGTCCGGTGTCGAGCTGCGGATTTCCGAGCCCGTGACCTGTTTTTACCGGTTCGGGTGGACTTTACTCTTGATCCTCGCCCCACGGCAGGGGACTATTGAGCATTTGGGAAAACGGCTAGCGGATCCTTTGGAGGCGCAATTGATGATAGGCTCGAATTCCGTGGTGCAGCGATCAAATTCCCGTGTAAATTCCCGGTTCCCGGGCTCGTCCAAGACGACCAAACACATCTTTGTCACTGGCGGTGTGGCGTCCTCGCTCGGTAAGGGACTGACGGCTTCGAGCCTCGGCCACTTGCTGCGGGCACGCGGTTTGTCTGTAACTATGCAGAAGCTCGATCCCTATCTCAACGTGGATCCGGGCACGATGAACCCCTTCCAGCACGGCGAAGTCTTCGTCACTGACGACGGCGCCGAAACCGACCTCGACATCGGACACTACGAGCGCTTCCTCGATGAAAACCTTGAGGGTTCGGCCAACGTCACAACCGGCCAGATCTACTCGACAGTCATCGCCAAGGAACGGCGTGGTGAGTACCTCGGCGACACCGTCCAGGTCATCCCGCACATCACGGATGAGATCAAGCGCCGCATGCGCCTCCCCGCTGAGGGCAAGAACGCTCCTGATGTCATCATCACCGAAATCGGCGGCACTGTTGGCGACATCGAGTCGCAGCCTTTCCTCGAGTCCGCACGCCAGGTCCGCCAGGACATCGGCCGGAACAACGTCTTTTTCCTCCATGTCTCCTTGGTGCCGTACATCGGCCCCTCGCAGGAACTGAAGACCAAGCCAACGCAGCACTCCGTTGCCGCGCTGCGCTCCATCGGCATCCAGCCGGAGGCGATCGTGATCCGCTCGGACCGCGAAGTGCCGGACGCCATGCGCGAAAAGATCGGCCGCATGTGCGACGTCGATATAGACGCCGTGGTCAACGCCGCCGATGCCCCCAGCATCTACGACATCCCCAAGACGCTGCACTCCCAGGGTCTTGACTCCTATATCGTCCGGGCCCTGGACCTTCCGTTCAAGGACGTCGACTGGACCAGCTGGGACAAGCTCCTCGAAGCGGTCCACAACCCCAAGCACCAGGTTGAAGTTGCCCTCGTGGGCAAGTACATCGACCTCCCGGACGCTTACCTGTCCGTGACCGAGGCGTTGCGTGCCGGCGGTTTCGCGAACGAAACCAAGGTCAAGATCCGCTGGGTCCCGTCCGACGAATGCGAAACCCTCGAAGGCGCCACCAAGTCCTTGGCCGGCGTCGACGCGATTTGTGTTCCCGGCGGCTTCGGTATCCGTGGCCTGGAGGGCAAGCTCGGCGCGCTCAAGTTCGCCCGCGAGACGAAGCTTCCGGTGCTGGGTCTGTGCCTCGGCCTTCAGTGCATGGTCATCGAATACGCCCGCAATGTGGTCGGTCTCGAGGGTGCGTCCTCGAGCGAGTTCGAGCCCGATTCCAAGTACCCGGTCATCGCCACCATGGAAGAGCAGCTGGACATCGTGGACGGCAAGGGAGACCTCGGCGGCACGATGCGCCTGGGCCTTTACGAAGCGAAGCTGGATGAAGGCTCCGTGGTTGCAGAGACCTACGGTGCAACAACGGTTAGCGAGCGTCACCGCCACCGCTACGAGGTCAACAACAAGTACCGCGAGCAGATCGCGGCCGAGGGACTTGTGTTCTCCGGAACGTCTCCCGATGGCAAGCTGGTTGAGTTCGTGGAACTGCCGCGCGAAGTACACCCGTACTACGTGGCAACACAGGCCCACCCAGAGCTCAGCTCCCGCCCCACGCGCCCCCACCCGCTGTTTGCCGGCCTCGTGAAGGCTGCGCTGGAGCGTCAGTCAGGCGTGGATTCGCTAGCAAAGTCAGCCCGCAAGGTCGCTGCGAAGTAATCGCTCACACAAACGAAGGACGGCGCGATGCCCGGTATTTCTGAAACCCCCAGCACTTTTCGGAAGGTTTCGGACGTGCCGAGCCCGCGCCGTCTTTTGTCGTCCAGCAAGGTCTATGAAGGCCGCATTTGGGACGTCGTCAGCGACGCCTTCGAGCTGGGCGAAGACACCGGTACTTTGGTCCGCGACTATATCGACCATCCCGGCGCAGTTGCGGTGCTGCCGATGAATGTCGACGGCGAAATCCTGTTGCTCAAGCAATACCGCCACCCCGTGGGCATGGATCTGTGGGAGATCCCCGCCGGGCTTCTTGATGTGGCCGGGGAAGATTTCGTGGCGGGCGCTGCCCGGGAACTCGCGGAGGAAGCCGATCTTACGGCGGCCACGTGGAATGTCCTCGCGGATTTCTTCAATTCACCTGGCTCCTCGAGCGAGGCGATTCGGATCTATCTGGCGCGCGGATTGGGAGACGTTCCCGAGGCGGAACGGCACGTCCGTACAGACGAAGAAGCCGAAATCGAGCTGGTGTGGGTCACGCTCGACGAAGCTGTTTCAGCGGTGCTCGAAGGCCGCCTGCACAACCCGTCCGCCGTCGTCGGGATCCTCGCGGCAGCTGCCGCGCGTGCCGACGGCTTCAGGAACCTGCGCCCCGCCAATGCCCCCTGGCCGGCACACCCGAGCCAGCGCTGACCGTGCCCCAGCTCGCGGAGACCAAGGCCCAAACTGCCATTGACCGGGCCGTCACGGACTACCTGCAACACCTCGGCGTGGAACGAGGGCTTGCAAGCAACACCTTGTCCGCTTACCGCCGGGACCTGTCCCGCTATTCGAACTTCCTGGCCGCGTCCGGCGTCGACAACCCGGGCAATATCTCCCGCCACGACGTCACTGCTTTCGTCCAGGCGCTGGCCGACGGCTCCGATGGCGGCGCCGCCCTCGGCGTCCGCTCCGCGGCACGCACCGTGGTTGCCGTCCGGGGTCTCCACAAGTTTTGGGCCCTGGAGGGGACGACGACGGCGGACCCTGCGAGCGATGTCCATCCGCCAATGCCTGGCAAGCGTCTGCCGAAGGCCATTAGCGTCGGCGAAGTCACCCGGATCCTTGAAGCTGCCGGTGCCGATACCGCAACCGGGTTGAGGGACCGGGCCCTTTTGGAGTTCCTCTACTCCACAGGTGCCCGCATCAGCGAAGCGGTTGGCCTTGACGTCGACGATGTCTCGCTCGAAGCGGAAGCCGATGGCCCCGCGATCGTGCGGCTCTTCGGAAAAGGTTCCAAGGAGCGCTTAGTTCCGCTGGGATCCTACGGCGCCCGTGCCGTCGGGTCCTATGTGGTTCGTGGAAGGCCCGCATTGGCCGCCAAGGGGAAAGGCACCCCGGCGCTGTTCCTGAACGCCCGCGGAGGCCGGATCAGCCGGCAGAGTGCCTGGACCATCCTCAAGACTGCGGCGGAGAAGGCCAACATCACCAAGGACGTCTCCCCGCACACCCTTCGGCATTCTTTCGCCACGCATCTCCTTGAAGGCGGCGCCGATGTCCGGGTGGTACAGGAGCTCCTGGGCCACGCCTCGGTGACCACCACCCAGGTGTACACCTTGGTCACTGCGGACACCTTGCGCGAGGTGTACGCGGCCGCGCATCCGCGGGCGCTCGGCTGACACCTTGCACCGCACGCCGGACACTGGGCGCGGTCCGGTGCTGGTGGCGCTTACGCCAAGACCTTGAAGGTCAGTTCCACAGCGTTCAGGAACAGCGCGAGAATTGACATGCCGAGGCCGGTCACGAGCAGGAGGCCCGGGTGCGCCAGGCCCACAACCACCCGCTTTAGCCTCGGCCGGGAACGCAGGAATTTCTTGGGCACCCGTGAGCTGGCGGGACTTTGCCTCCAGCCACGCAATCGGCGCAGGAACCAGGCACAACGGACAATGAAAGCCATCCACAGCACGGAAATGACTAGCGGGACGGCCGCCACGAGCAAGTTGAAGCCCAAAGAGGTGACTTCACGCTCGGAATTTCCGACGGCGGCCTGGACGGTGGTGGAGATCGAGGCGCTCATGACCACTGAAACGCCCCACACGAGGAATGCTGTCACCAAGGCAAGGAATCGCACGAAGAAGTGGCCCAGCACTGATTCGTTGTGTGGTTTCAGATGCCGGCGGGGAGTGGCATTCAGCACAGCGAGTGTGGAGAGAAGGGTCGGCAGCGCGGCCATGCCGACCAACAGGTACCAGCTCCAGCCGGCCAGGTCGAGGAATTCATCGAGGACGATCAACAACGCCCAGAATCCAGTCCACGCCCACCCGGCGTAGAGCGGATGCCTGACCAGCCAGTCAGGCAGCCAAGCCTCGGAGGTGTCCGCTACCCGGGCACCCGGCTCGCTTGCCCGGGCAGCCGCCTCTCCTGGCGGGGCCTCCGCCGTCGCGGGACCTTCAACCCCATCCACGCTCATGCGCCAACTGTAGCAAGGACATACTTCCGAAGAGCTGCAGAGTTAGGCTTGGTCAATGACTGCAGCCCACGTCACCCTGTGCTTCCTGCTCCGCGACGGCGATGCCGGCCAGGAGGTGCTCCTGGGCCGGAAGAAGACCGGGTTCGGTACAGGGAAGATCGTGGGCGTCGGCGGACATGTGGAGCCAGGAGAGACGGCGGCCGAGGCCGTATGCCGGGAAGTGCAAGAGGAAATCTTCGTCCACGTGGAAGAAGAGCACCTCATCCCCGCCGGGACAGTGGATTTCGTCTTTCCCGCGAAGGCCGAGTGGAACATGTTCACCACGGTGTATCTGACCGGACAATGGACCGGCGAGCCCGCCGAAAGCGATGAAATAGCACCGCAGTGGTATCGGGTGGAGGGACTCCCAGTCGAACAGATGTGGGCCGACGCCGAACACTGGCTGCCCGCCATGATCTCCGGCCAACGCATCGAAGTTGAAGTTGTTCTCGCTGATGACAACGAAAGCGTCGCCGAGGTTCACACAGCCGAGTGGCTGGATTCGGGAGCAGCGCGCTAACTACCGGGCGGCAACGGCAGCAACGAGAACGACGGCGGGCCGGCACCTTCCCTCAGGTAGCCGGGCCGCCGTCGTACGTCCCGGAAAATTACGGCAGGTGCCGTTCGTCCACGCCGTTGTATTCGCTAAGCGGACGGATCAGGGAGTTCGATCCGAGCTGCTCCATGATGTGCGCGGTCCAGCCGGTGATGCGGCTGGCGACGAACAGCGGGGTGAAGGTCGGGGTGTCGAAGCCCATGAGGTGGTAGGTGGGTCCGGCGGGGTAGTCGAGGTTGGGCTTGATGGCCTTGGCTTCGTCCATGGCCTGCTCCAGCCCGTTGTACAGGCCCAGGATCTCCGGCCGGCCGTAGTGGGCGATCATCTTGTCCAGTGCTGCCTTCATGGTGGGCACCCTGGAGTCGCCGTGCTTGTAGACGCGGTGCCCGAATCCCATGACCTTCTTCTTCTGCGCCAAGGCGTGTTCCATCCAGGTCTTCGCCCGGGAGGCGGCGTCATCCAGCGATTCCTCGGTGCGGATGCCGATTTCCTCGAACGTGTGCATCACGGCCTCGTTGGCGCCGCCGTGCAGCGGGCCCTTGAGGGCGCCGATCGCCGCGGTGACCGCGGAGTGCAGGTCCGAGAGGGTGGAGGTGACAACGCGGGCCGTGAAGGTGGACGCGTTGAAGGAGTGCTCGGCGTAAAGGATCATCGAGACGTTGAATGCCTTGACGACCTCGTCCACCGGGTCCTCGCCGAAGGTCATCCACAGGAAATTCGCCGAGTAACCCAGGTCGTCCCGCGGTGCCACGGGTTCGATTATTTGCCCGTCCGCGCGCCGGCGGCGCTGATCGTAGGCGACCACTGCCGGCATCGCGGCGAACAGGTCAATGGCCTTGGCCATGTTCGCCTCGGGCGTGGAAACCTCGGCCAGCGGGTGCCGGGCTCCCAGCACCGAAGCCGCGGTCCGGCAGACATCCATGGGGTGGGACGTCGTCGGCAGGGTGTCGATGACCTGCTTCACCACAGGGTCAAGGGCGCGGCCCGTGCGCTCGCGGGCAGTGAACTCTGCAAGTTCCTCCGGCGTGGGCAGCTCACCGTTCCACAGCAGGTAGGCGACTTCTTCGAAGCTGCACTTGGCGGCGAGTTCCTGCACGGGATAGCCGCGGTACAACAGCGAGTTGGTGTCCGGGTTGACCTTGGAGATCGCGGTGTAGTCAACCACGACGCCGGCCAGGCCTTTCTTGATCTCTTCAGCAGCCATGCTGAACTCCTTCGTTCATCGGCAAGCACTCCGGAATAGCCGGAGCGCCTGCATCCCTTGGTTGATCCAGTTACCGGCTGAGCCCAGGAATCTGGAAGTTGAAAACGCTCGTGTCGAAGTGGTTGTAGGCCTCGTAGTCCACGAGGTCATAGAGGCGTGCACGGGTGAGCATGTTCTCCACCTGCGCCTCCTGCGTTCCAGTGGCCTTGATCGTTTCCAGCGTACGCTCTGCAGCCCCCATGGCAATGCGGAGCAGGGTGACGGGGTAGATCACCATGTTCACGCCGACGCCTTGGAGCTGTTCCACGGTGAATAGCTCGCTTTTGCCGAACTCGGTCATGTTGGCCAGGATCGGCACATCCACTGCATCACGGATGGCTTGGAACTCGCTGAGATCTTTCATGGCTTCGGGGAAGATCGCGTCGGCGCCGGCGTCGACGAGCGCTTTGGCGCGTTCCTGTGCGGCTTCGATGCCGTCGACGGCGCGGATGTCGGTGCGGGCCATGATGAGGAAGTTCGGGTCCCGCCGGGCGTCGGCGGCAGCGCGGATGCGTTTGGCGGCGGTGTCGACGTCGACCACATTCTTGCCGTCCAGGTGCCCGCACCGCTTCGGGTTGAACTGGTCCTCGATGTGGCAGCCGGCCAGTCCGGCGTTTTCGAGTTCCTGGATGGTGCGGGCCACGTTCATCGGTTCGCCGAATCCGGTGTCCGCGTCCACGAGACAGGGGAGTTCGGTCATGCGGGCGATTTGCCCTGCCCGGGTGGCGACCTCGGTGAGGGTGGTCAGCCCGATGTCCGGCAGGCCGAGGTCGTTGGCGAGGACGGCGCCGGAGATGTAGACGCCGGGGAAGCCCTTTTCCTCGATCAGGCGTGCCGAGAGCGGGTTGAACGCGCCGGGGAACTGGGCGATGGTCCCGGAGTTCAGGAGTTCCCGAAGCTTGAGCCGTTTCTGTTCCGGGGTGGTGGTGGAGTAGAGCATCTAGAACAGTCCCTTCGGTGCGGCGGCGAGGTCGATGACGCCGGGGGCTGCGGTGATGTTCAGCTGGTCCAGTTCGCCCGGGCCCAGGTCCGGGAGGGCTTCGGCTGCCGCGAGGAAGCGTTCGATCTCGCTCTCTTCGACGAGCCCGGCGGCGAGGGTGCGGAACTTGTCGATGTATTGCTGGCGGGCGAAGGGCCGGGCGCCGAGCGGGTGGGCGTCGGCGACGGCGATGGACTCGGTGATGACGGTGCCGTCGTTGAGGGTGATGACAACGGTGCCGCCGAAGGCCTTTTCCGCGATGTCCAGGGAGTGGTAGCGGCGGGTCCATTCGGGGTCTTCCACGGTGGTGACCTTGTGCCACAGTTCCACGGTGTCCGCCCGGCCGGCGCGTTCGGGGCTGTAGGAGTCGACGTGGTGCCAGGAGCCGTCCTGCAGGGCGACGGTGAAGATGTACGGGATGGAGTGGTCCAGGGTTTCCCGGGACGCGGTGGGGCTGTACTTCTGGGGGTCGTTGGCGCCGGAGCCGATCACGTAGTGCGTGTGGTGGCTGGTCTTGATCAGGACGGAGGCCACGTTGGCCGGGTCCGTGGCTTCGGGGTGCTCGCCGTGGAGTTTGCGGGCGAGGTCGATCCAGGCCTGGGCCTGGTACTCGGCGGAGTGTTCCTTGGTGTAGGTGTCCAGGATGGCCCGCTTGGGCTCCCCGGCCTCGGGCAGCGGGACCTCGTAGGAGGCGTCCGGGCCGTCCAGCATCCAGGCGATGACGCCGTCTTCGCCTTCGTAAATCGGCACAGGGGAAGTCTGGCCGCGCATGGAGCGGTCCACGGCTTCCACGGCCATCTTCCCGGCAAATGCGGGGGCGTGGGCCTTCCACGTGGAGATTTCACCCTTGCGGGACTGCCGTGTGGCCGTGGTGGTGTGCAGGGCCTGGCCGACGGACTGGAAGATCGTCTCGACGTCCAGGCCCAGCAGGGTGCCGATGCCGGCGGCGGCGGAGGGGCCGAGGTGGGCGACGTGGTCGATCTTGTGCTTGTGCAGGCAGATGGCCTTGACCAGGTTGACCTGGATTTCGTAGCCGGTGGCAATGCCGCGGATCAGGTCCTTGCCGCTCGATCCGACGTGCTGGGCCACGGCGAGGATCGGCGGGATGTTATCGCCCGGGTGGGAGTAGTCCGCGGCCAGGAACGTGTCGTGGTAGTCGAGTTCGCGCACGGCGACGCCGTTGGCCCAGGCGGCCCATTCGGGGGAGACCTTGTCGCTGATGCCGAAGACGGACGAGCCTTTGCCGTTGGTGGTCGGCGCGTGGGTCAGTGCCTGCGCCCGGGTGGCGATGATCGGGGCACGGTTCAGGGAGGCAATGGCGACGGAGGCATTGTCGATGACCCGGTTGATGATCATTTCGGTGACCAGGGGGGCCACCTCGACGGGGTCGGCGGCGACGGTGGCGATCTTGTGCGCCAGCTGCTCCTCGCGGGGAAGGTTCTCTTCGCTCTTGTAGACGCGGACGTGGTTGTTCTTCACCATGGGGTTCCTTTTAGTGAGGTGTGTGGGTGGCTTTGACGTGGGAAAGACTGCGGTGCAGATGGACGGTGGTGGCGGCTTCGGCGAGCCGGGGGTTGCCTGCCGCGATGGCTTCGGCGATCGCGGCGTGCTCGGCCGCGGCGGCTTGGAGGCGTTCGGCGTCGTCGGCCGCGAGGCGGCGGACCCGCACGAGGTGGACGCGCAGGCTGCGCATGGCCTGGGCGAGGTAGGAATTGGAGATGGCTTCGTCGATCGCTTCGTCGAGCCTTCCTACCAGGGCGTAGTAGTCGTGCCGGGCGGGGTCGCTGTCGTTGAGCATCTCCGGGGCCCGGAGGAGCTCGGCGTGGAGTTGCTCGAACACCGGGCGCACACCGCGTTCCGCGGCGAGGGCGGCGGCTTTGCCTTCGAGGGTTTCGCGCAGCTCGAAGAGTTCGTCGATGTCCTCCAGCGAGATATCGGTGACGACGACGCCGCGGCCGCCTGCCGCCGTCGTCAGCCCTTCCGCGCTGAGCCGGCTCAGCGCCTCCCGGACGGGGGTGCGGGACACACCCAGGCGCTCGGATTGTTCCACTTCCGCGAGGACAGTTCCGGGCGCCAGACGCCACTCAATAATGTCTTCGCGCAGGGCCGCATAGGCTTTGTCGCTGGCACGCATGGACCCTCCTTCATTGAGCGGATGTCCCCAGTGTATACACAAACCGCGAAAAGGCCTAGCTTTTGCCAATAAAACCAGGCCGGCACTCAATCTGTGTATACATCCGCTGGAGCCGTGGGCTAACTCCGATTCCAGCGATACTCGTTCTCCGGCCGTCCCGGAGTGCCGTATCGCGGATTCCTCGTGGCCATCCCGGCGTCGGCCAGGTACTCGAGATATCGGCGCACGGTGACCCTGGACATCCCAAGGGCCTCGGTTGCCTCGCTTGCGGAAACCGGCCGGCCAAGGCTGGCCAGAAGGTCTTTGACGGACTCCAGGCTTTGGGCGGAAAGGCCCTTGGGCAGCGGGAGTTCGGTGGGTGCGCGGAGACTCGCGAACGCCTGGTCCACATCGCTTTGGGACGCTCCACTCGCCCGCGTGCCCGACGCCGGTGCGGCGAGTTGCTCACGGAAGGCGCGATAGCTGGCGAGCTTGTCCGCGAACGTCGCGAACGTGAACGGCTTGATGAGATACTGCACGACTCCGATCGACACCGCGCTGCGGACAATGTTCACTTCCCTGACGGCGGTGATGGCGATGATGTCCGCAAGCAGTCCCGAAGCGCGCATTCGGCGGGCAACGTCCAGTCCGTGAAGATCCGGCAGGTTCATGTCCAACAGGACGAGGTCCACCGGCTGGCCGGCAACGGCGAAATCGTTGAGCAGCCGCAGGGCCGATTGTCCGTCCCTCGCTGTTCCCGCAACGGTGAAGCCGTCGATTCGGCTGACGTAGACGCCGTGGGCATCGGCGGCGATGGGTTCGTCCTCGACAACGAGGACGCGGATTTCGGTCATTCGGCTTCTTTCCTGGAGTCCGGCGCGGGGAGCACTACGCGGAAGAACGCACCGCCCAAGGCGCTCGTGGAGTCGCTGATGGACAGCGTACCGCCAAGCCGCTGCACCGCTTGCCGTACCAGGGCCAGGCCCACGCCGCGGGAAGGCGCTCCGGGCTGCCCGGCCTGTCCGATCCCCGCCGCCTTGGTGCTGTATCCGTATTGCCAGACGTCGTCCACGATGCCGGGATCGATGCCGTGGCCGGAATCGACCACAGTGAACGTGGTTCCTTCAGGTCCCGATTCGATGCCCAGTTCCACTTTGCGCGGCGGGGGAGCGGCAGCCGCGGCGTCGAGGGCGTTGTCCAACAGGTTTCCCAAAATCGTCACCAGGTCCTGGACGGCCAGGCCCTGGAGGCCGTCCCCGCCGGACACCGTGACCGTCAGCTCCGCTCCGCGTTCGTGCGCCTCGGCCGACTTTCCCATGATGAGCGCACTCAGGACAGGTTCGTCCACCGATGCCACGAGGTGGTCGGTCAGCTGTTGGCTCAGTTCAAGGTCCTTGGTGGCGAAGTCCAAGGCGTCGGCGGTACGCCCGAGCTCCATGAGGGACACGATGGTGTGCAGCCGGTTGGCGTGTTCATGCGTCTGGGCCCGCAAGGCGTCGGAGAGGGTCTTCATGGTTTCGAGTTCGCTGCCCAGGGACTCGATTTCCGTCCTGTCCCGGAGCGTGGCTACGGTCCCGAACACGGCAGGCCGCTGCCGGCCCCTCATTCCAGGCGGCCCCACGGCCGGCGCCTGGTTCACCACGAGGATGCGCGAGCCGGTGAGGTGGATTTCGTCGTGCGCCGTCCGGCCTGATTCGAAAAGGCGGTGGAGGCTGGGATCGAGGGGCAGATCAGAAAGGCGCGGGGCGGCTTCCGCAACGGGATCGACGTCGGACCGTTCGAGTCCCAGAAGCTCCGCGGCCTGGTCGTTGTACATGACCACCCTGCCGCCGGTGTCGATAAGCACTACTCCTTCGCGGACCGAATGGAGGACGGACTCGTAGTACGCGAACAATTGTGCCAATTGTTCAGGTCCCCAGCCCCTGGTGACCGAGCGCAGGTACCGGCCCAATAACCACGAGGCCAGGGAGCCGCCTGCGAGCATGGCCAGAGAGATTCCGATGATCGCCGTGAGTCGCGCCGACACGGCGACGTCCACCGTCCGCACCGTGACACCCGCGGCCACGAGGGCCCGGACTTTTCCGGAGGAATCCTCCACGGGAACGATGGTTCGCACGGACGGGCCAAGGGTACCGGCGGTGACTTCGGTGAAGGTCTGGCCGTGGAGGGCGGGATCGATGGTGCCGATGTAGGGTTTGCCGATTTCGTCGGGGTTCGGATGGGTCCAGCGGGTCCGGTCCGGAGCCATGATGGTGATGAAATCAGCATGGGCATTGGCTGTTACCACCTGGGCATATGGCTGGAGGGTGGCGGATGGGTTCGGTGTGCCGGCTGCTTGAAGCACGAGGGGATTGGCTGCGATCGCGGCGGCCACCGCCTGCATGCGCTGGCCGGCGTCGTTGTAGGCCCGGTCCCTCGCGTCCAGGAAGGCTGCCGTGCCCACGATGGCGGTGAGCGCCAGCACGAACAGCAGATTCGCCACAAAGAGTCTGCGGGCAATGCTCCAGCGTCGGATCACGTGCTCCTTTCTGCGGGCCATCCTGTGACCAATATGAACGCAACAGTGATACATGTCACGCCGCGCCTAATGATGGGTATCACAGCAGAGCGACGCAGGGACATTTTGCAGGGACCACGGCGCTTTCCAGAGTATCTATAAGGAGCAAAGCCATGACCTCTCAAAGAGGAGAGATTGCACCAGCGAAGGCCGGGCGCAAGGGGCTGGACAAGTCGCATTACCTCTACATCGCCGTGATCGCCGCAGTTGTGGTGGGCGCCGTCGTCGGCCTGCTTTTCCCCGAAGTGGGTAAATCCCTCAAGCCTTTGGGTGACGGCTTCATCAAGCTCATCAAGATGATGATCGCCCCGGTCATCTTCTGCACCATCGTCCTGGGCATCGGATCGATCGCCAAGGCAGCCACTGTTGGCAAGGTCGGCGGCCTCGCACTCATCTACTTCCTGGTGATGTCCACCTTCGCGCTCGCCATCGGTTTGGTGGTGGGCAACATCATCCACCCCGGCGAAGGCCTGAAGCTGATCCCGTACGACCCCAACGCGAAGGCTGCCACGAACAGCACCGCCGATTTCCTGCTGGGCATCATCCCCGGAGACATTCCCGTCCTGCCGACGCTCCTGGCCGCCATCCTGGTGGGCTTCGCGCTGCAGCGCATGGGCTCCCAGGGCCAGCCGGTACTCAAGGCCATCCAGCACGGGCAGGCGCTCGTCTTCCGCATCCTCATCATGATCATGTGGCTGGCTCCCGTCGGCGCCTTCGGCGCGATCGCCGCTGTGGTCGGTGCCACCGGAGTGAAGGCAATCTTCGGAATGCTCACCCTGATGGTCGCGTTCTACATCACCTGCGCGCTGTTCATCGTCGTGGTGCTCGGCACCTTGCTTCGGGTTGTTGCCGGCGTCAGCATCTTCCAGCTGATGAAGTACCTGGCCCGCGAGTACCTGCTCATCTTCTCCACCTCATCGTCCGAAGCGGCGCTGCCCAGGCTCATTGCCAAGATGGAGCACCTCGGTGTTTCCAAGCCGGTTGTCGGTGTCACGGTGCCTACCGGTTACTCCTTCAACCTGGACGGAACTGCCATCTACCTGACCATGGCCTCGCTGTTCGTCGCCAACGCCATGGGTATTCCGCTGGACCTTGGCGCCCAGGTATCCCTGCTGGTCTTCATGATCATCGCGTCCAAGGGAGCGGCCGGCGTTTCCGGCGCCGGCCTGGCAACCCTCGCAGCAGGCCTTCAGGCACACCGGCCCGAACTGCTGGGCGGCGTCGGCATGATCGTCGGGATCGACCGCTTCATGTCGGAAGCCCGCGCCCTGACCAACTTCACGGGCAACGCCGTCGCCACCGTGCTGATCGGTACCTGGGTCAAGGAAATCGACCGCAAGCAGGTCACCAACGTCCTGTCCGGCGCGACTCCGTTCGACGAGCTGACCATGATCAGCCACCACGCTGAACCCGAGGTGAAAGAGGCCGTGGCCGCTTAGTCCGGCACACGGTTTGGAAGCATCCACGCAGGCAAGGCAGGAACCCGACAGGGGACCTGCCTTGCCTGCTTTTTGTTGCACGTTTTGTTGCATGCGGGCCCAACCTTCTACCTCAGCTAGAAGGTAAAGGCTCAAATTGCGGGCAATGTCAAGTTCCGCAAAATGCCGTGTCGGGCGCTGTAGCCTAGGTGGGGAGCAGTGCTGGTGCTGGAGACAGCCGCACGAAATGACCGTCGTGGAGAGAGTGGATAAATACGTGAGCAGCGAACGGGGAACAACTACGCTGGAGGGCACGGATTTCGATCTGGAAGACGCAGTCATGGGGCCTACGGGCCGCCCGTACCGCGACTTCCCCGAGCCCGCGCCATTGGCCTCCCATGGCCCGGCCCGCGTCATCGCCATGGTCAACCAGAAGGGTGGCGTGGGCAAGACCACGTCAACCATCAACCTCGCCGCCGCGCTCGCAGAATTCGGCCGGCGCGTCCTGCTCGTTGATTTCGATCCGCAGGGAGCTCTTTCCGCAGGCCTGGGCGCGAACCCGCACGAGCTCGACCTCACCGTTTACAACGTCCTGATGGACCGCAAAGTGGACATCCGCGACGCCATCCAGAAGACCGGCGTCGAAGGCATCGACCTCCTGCCGGCCAACATCGACCTCTCCGCCGCCGAGGTCCAGCTCGTCAACGAGGTAGCCCGCGAGCAAGTGCTGGACCGCGCGCTCAAGAGCGTCGAGGATGACTACGACGTCGTGCTCATCGACTGCCAGCCGTCCCTGGGCCTCCTGACGGTCAACGCCTTGACGGCAGCGCACGGCGTCATCATCCCGCTGATCTGCGAATTCTTCGCCCTCCGCGCGGTGGCGCTGCTCGTCGAAACGATCGAGAAGGTCCAGGACCGCTTGAACCCGCGCCTGCAGGTGGACGGCGTGCTCGCCACGATGTACGACGCCCGCACCCTGCACAGCCGCGAAGTCATTTCGAGGCTCGTGGAGGCATTCGGGGACAAGGTCTTCGAGACCGTCATCAAGCGTTCCATCAAGTTCGCCGACGCCACGGTCGCCGCGGAGCCGATCACCAGCTATGCCGGAAACCACATCGGTGCCGACGCCTACCGCCGCCTGGCCAAGGAACTGATTTCGCGCGGCGGCGCACCCTAGCCCGCGTGGCAGAGCCACTCATCCCTGAAACCGCGACCGTCCTGGCGGGCGACGCGCCGCCGTCGTACTCTTCTGCAAGCAACGCGGACGACGCCGGAGCCTCGCCTTCTGGCCGAAAGACCGGCTTTGAGGTCCGGCTGGCGAACTTCACAGGCCCCTTCGATCTCCTGCTCGGCCTGATCTCCAAGCACAAGTTGGACATCACCGAAGTTGCGCTGGCCACCGTCACGGATGAGTTCATCAAGTACATCCGGCGCCTGCAGGAATTGGGCGAGGACTGGGCCCTGGACGAAGCCAGCGAATTCCTGGTCATCGCCGCGACGCTCCTGGACCTCAAAGCCGCGAGGCTTCTGCCCGCCGGCGAAGTCGAAGATGCCGAGGACATTGCCTTGCTGGAAGCCCGGGATCTTCTCTTCGCCCGGCTCCTGCAGTACAAGGCTTTCAAACAAGTGGCCGCGATCCTGTCCGGCACCTTGGAGTCCGAAGCCCGGCGCTTCCCGCGCCAAGTTGCGTTGGAAGGGCATTTCGCGGCAATGCTGCCCGAACTGATTTGGCGCCATACGCCCGAACAGTTTGCAGCGTTGGCGGCCAAGACCCTGGCCCCGAAGGACAAGACGCCCGAGGAGGTAGGGCTCGACCACCTTCACGGAACACCCGTCAGCGTCAAGGAACAGGCCGAGATCATCGGGTACCGCCTGCAGAGCGGCCAGCCCCAATCCTTCAGGGCGCTGATTGCGGACGCCGAGTCCACGCTAGTTGTCGTGGTCCGGTTCCTCGCGCTCCTCGAACTGTTCCGTGACCGTGTAGTGGCGTTCGATCAGCCGGGTCCGCTCGCCGAACTAACCGTCCGCTGGACAGGGCGCCCCGAAGGCTGGAGCAGCGACAGTTTGAGCGACGAGTACGAACAGATCGACAAAGGAGACGAGGCGCTGTGAGCGAGCAGGAAACCGGCCGGGACGGCCTCGCCGAGCTTGAGGCCCTGCCCGGCGGCGTCCGCGCGGCGCTGGAGGCCGTGCTGATGGTGATCGACGAACCGGCCACCGCGGAAGAGCTCGCCGCCGGGCTCAACGTGACGGTCGCCGTCGTCGAGGATTTGCTGGCGGGACTGCGGCAGGAGTATAGCGGCTATACTGTTAAAGCCCCGGGCAGGGACGCTGATGACTTGCACACTGATGCAAGTGCCAGCGCTGCACCCCGGGGTTTTGAGTTGCGGAACGTTGCCGGCGGGTGGCGGATCTATTCACGCGCGGAATTTGCCGACGTCGTGGGCAGGTTCGTTCTCGAAGGCCAGACCGCGCGGCTGACGCAGGCAGCCCTTGAAACCATGGCGGTCATCGCGTACCGGCAGCCGGTTTCCAGGGCCAGGGTGTCGGCCATCCGCGGCGTCAATGTCGATTCAGTCGTCAGGACCCTTGTCCAACGCGGGCTGATCGAGGACTCGGGTACCGATCCTGAATCGGGGGCCATCCTTTACCGGACCACCTCGTACTTCCTCGAGCGCATGGGCATTGGCTCGGTGGCGGAACTGCCTCAATTGTCCCCCCACCTTCCGGGGCTGGAGGGCATCGAGGAGTTCTTCGACGCCGAACGCATGTAGTCGCGGGAACCCGCGGCGCCAGGCAAGGCAAAACAACTCAATATTGCAAGGATCTACAAACGCCCGGCTAGTAGCGGGCAGAGTTCACACAGGGCAGATATCCTCTGTCCGGCTGGCTAATGTTGAGAAAGAACAAGCCGGCCACCATAACAAAAGGACGGGTCATGACACAGGCGGGACGCCAGGGTTCACCACGTAATAGTTCGGGACGAAACGGTTCCGGACGCAACGAGTCGCAGGACTCAGGCCGCAGCGGCGCCGGCCGTATAGGAGGCAGCGGCTTCGGTGCCGGCCGGGGTGGCGCAAGCCGTGCCGGTGGCGCCTCCGGAGGCAGCAAGCGCAGCTTCTCCCCGGGCGGAGAACGCCCCTTCAAGCCAACTCGTCCGCGTGAAGAGCGCCCCTTCGATCCGGACAACCCCACTTCGGCCGGAGGCTACGGGCGTCGTGACGACGCTGGCCGCCAAGACGCGAGGCCGGCCAAGGCCCCCCGCAAGCCAGGCTCCAACAAGCCCGGCTTCGGCAAGGCTCCGGGCACCCCGGGGGCATTGAAGCCCAAGGCCGGCAACAAGAAACAGTACGCTTCCCGCGCCTTCGGCAGTGAGCGCTTCGGCCAGAACCTTGGCCCGATCCGTAAGCCCCGCGGCCGCCGCGGCGAGGTGGCCCAGTCCGAGCAGCACGACGCCGATGGCGTGCGCCTGCAGAAGGTCATGGCCCAGGCCGGCGTGGCTTCGCGCCGCGTGTGCGAGGAAATGATCGAAGAGGGCCGCGTCGAGGTCAACGGCCAGCTCACCACCGAGCTTGGCATGCGCGTCGACCCCGCGACCGCCGTGATTCACGTCGACGGCATCCGCATCCAGCTCGATGACACCATGCTCTACATGGTGTTCAACAAGCCCAAGGGCGTCGTCTCCACCATGGAAGATCCCGAGGGCCGGCCCTGCATCAGCGACTTCCTCAAGTCCGCCAAGAACAAGGGCGAGCGACTCTTCCACGTGGGCCGTCTTGACGTCGCCACCGAGGGCCTGCTGCTGCTGACCAACGACGGCGAACTCGCCAACCGCTTGACGCACCCTTCCTATGAGGTGCCCAAGACGTACCTGGTACAGGTACGCGGCCCGTTCCCGCAGGGCGTCGGCGCGAAGTTGAAGGAAGGCATCGAGCTCGAAGACGGCATCGCTTCCGTCGACTCCTTCAAGCTCGTCGACTCCACTCCGGGCCACGTGCTGATCGAGGTTGTGCTGCACTCCGGCAAGAACCGTATTGTCCGCCGTTTGTTCGAAGCCGTCGGGTTCCCCGTGCTGCGGCTCGTGCGCGTCAAGATCGGTCCCATCGGCCTGGGCGACCAGCGCCAGGGCAGCATCCGGAACCTCGGCAAGCAGGAAGTCGGACACCTCCTGGCCTCCGTAGGACTGTAAGGCATGTCGGCATTCCACTCGCACGGCCGGGGCCATCTTGACGGCCCGGTGGTCGTCTTCGGCACCGGACTGCTCGGAGCCAGCATCGGTCTCGGCCTGCGTGGCCGGGGTGTCTCCGTGTTCCTTTCGGACCCCTCGCCGACCAACCAAGCCGTCGCCGTGGATATCGGCGCGGGCAGGCCCCTGTCCGAGCTTGAGAATCCGCCCCAGCTGGTTGTCGTCGCGGCGCCGCCGGACGTGACGGCCGACGTCGTCGAGCGTGCCCTGGGCGAATACCCGGAGGCCGTTGTGGTGGACATTGCCAGCGTCAAGCTGGCAATCCAGGCCGATCTCCGGGCCCGGGGAGTGGACATGTCCCGCTACGTCGGGACGCACCCGATGGCGGGGCGCGAGAAGTCGGGGCCCGTCGCTGCCCGCGGCGAGCTCTTCACGTCAATGCCTTGGGTGCTTTGCCCGTCCGACGAGACCAACGCCGACGCGCTTCAGACGGCACGTTCCCTGGCCGGGGACCTGGGGGCGATAGTCTCCCAGTTCACGGCGGAGGAACACGATGAAGCGGTTGCGTTGGTGTCGCATTTGCCCCAGGTGATGTCGTCGCTGCTCGCCAGCCGCTTGCAAGGGACACCGCTCCACGCGCTGTCCCTGGCCGGCAACGGGCTTCGGGACACCACGAGGATTGCTGCCAGCGATCCCACCCTTTGGGTGCAGATCCTTGGCAACAACGCGGCCAAGATGGTGGATATCCTTCACGGTGTCCGTGAGGACCTCAACCGTCTGATCGGTACCTTGGAGGATCCCACCGCTCCCGGCGCCCGGCTGGACCTTGCCCAGCTCATCAGCGAGGGCAACGCCGGGCAGGCCCGGATCCCGGGAAAGCACGGCGGACCCCCGCAGGCATATTCATGGCTTACAGTTCTGGTAGACGACCGGCCCGGGCAGATCGCCAGGCTGTTGACGGAGATCGGCGAGATCGGCGTCAACGTCGAAGACCTCCGCCTGGACCACTCGTCCGGGCAGAACGTTGGCATGGTGGAACTTTCCGTCATGCCCAACAAACATGACCTCCTTGTTGAAGCCTTGACCGACCGTGGATGGCGGGTACTCCAGTAATGAAACGTGAACTTTTCGGCCCGGAGACCGTAGTACGTCCGGGAAAGCCGCTCGTTGTCGCCATCGACGGCCCGTCCGGCTCCGGCAAGTCCAGCGTCAGCAAGGAAGTTGCCCGGCGCTTGAAGCTCGCCTATCTGGACACGGGCGCGATGTACCGTGCGTTGACCTGGTACTGCCTCAAGACCGGCATCGACCTCGCAGACGGTGCCGCCGTCGAGCAGGCGTCAAAGGATCTGCCGCTGGAACTTAGCACCAGCGCCAACGTCGAATACGTCGGTGTTGCCGGCGTGGACATCACGGAGGAAATCCGCGAGCCGAGGATCTCCTCGTCCGTCAGCGCCGTTGCAACCACCCTGGGTGCCCGCAACGAATTGATTCGTCGCCAGCGCCAGCTGATCGAACAGCACCACCGCCGCATGGTGGTGGAGGGACGGGACATCACCACCGTCGTCGCGCCCAACGCGGAGGTCCGCATGCTGCTGACCGCCAGCGAGGAAGCCCGGCTGCGGCGCCGCGGCCTCCAGCTGGGCGGGACGCAGAGCCAAGAGCAGCTCGCCGCCCAAGTGATCCACCGCGACGCCAAGGACTCCACTGTGGTGAACTTCACCCAAGCGGCCGACGGCGTCGTGACGCTGGATTCCTCGGAGCTGGACTTCGAAGAAACCGTCGAAACGGCACTGAACATTGTGGGCAAGGTCATCTACGGTGACTGAAGCCCGGCTCCCGGCACGCTGGACCATGATGTGGAGCAGGCCTGTTGGCTGGCTGTTGGACCACGTCCTGTACCGGACCGCGATAACGGGACGTTCCAATGTTCCCAAAGCTGGACCGGTCATTTTCGCGGGCAACCACATCAGCTTCCTGGACGGGCCGGTGATGTTCGGCGCGGCTCCACGACCCATGCACATCCTGGTCAAGAAGGAGATGTTCAAGGGTTTCCTGGGAAAGGTGCTTCGTGCCTCGGGGCAGATTTCCATCGACCGCTCCGGTGACCGCTCGGCCCTCCAGCTCGGAAAGCAAGTGCTCGACGCCGGCCGTTGCGTGGGGATTCTCCCCGAAGGAACGCGGGGGAGCGGCACCGCCGGCAGCATCAGCAACGGCGTCGCATGGCTCGCGCTGATGACCGGAGCCACAGTGATTCCCGTGGCCATCCTCGGAACGCGGATCGGAGACGAACACCTTGATTACATTCCGAGACTGCGCCGCCAGCTGCAGGTCAGTTTCGGAGCCCCCTTGAATGTGACCCGCAGAAATGGCGAGTCGGGGCGTGTTTCAATGGACAGGGCGGCTGCGGAGATCCGCGCTGCGCTGGCTGGACACGTCCAGGATGCCGTCAAGACCACCGGTCAGTCCCTTCCGGGGGACTAAATGAACCGGCCCACAGCCAATGCAGCACCGCCAAGAAGAAGTAGCCGGGACGCCGGCAGATCACCACTAAGGAAAGTGCAATGAGCGATACGACTCACAAATCCGGCAACATCGGAGCCGGCGACGACGAATACACGCCCACCGGCACCGACCAGGTGGCTGAAAAACTCGCCGCCCTGGACGACGATGAAGCCGAACTCCGCGCAGCCTCCCTCCGGGCGGGCCTGGCAGACTACGACCTCGACGAGGACGACGCCGCCCTGCTGAGCGGACTCTACGACGACGAAGGCGAAGACGGCCCCCTCAAGCTTGACCCGGTCCTGGCCATCATTGGCCGCCCCAACGTCGGCAAGTCCACGCTGGTGAACCGCATCCTCGGCCGCCGCGAGGCCGTCGTCGAGGACACCCCGGGCGTTACCCGTGACCGCGTCATGTACTCGGCTCACTGGAATGGCCGCAACTTCACGCTGGTGGACACCGGTGGCTGGGAACACGACGCCAGGGGCATCCACGCCCGCGTCGCCGAGCAGGCCGAGATGGCCGTGGAACTGGCCGACGCAGTACTTTTCGTGGTGGACTCCGCCGTTGGCGCCACTGCCACGGACGAAGGCGTCATGAAGATGCTGCGCAAGTCCAAGAAGCCGGTCATCATGGTGGCCAATAAGGTTGACGACTTTGCGCAGGAAGCCGACTCGGCAACGCTTTGGGGCCTTGGCTTCGGCGAGCCGTACCCGGTGTCCGCCCTCCATGGCCGCGGCGTTGCCGACCTCCTGGACCACGTCATGGACACCCTGCCCGAGTTCTCCACGGTAGAAGGCGTCGAGCGCTCAGGCGGTCCCCGCCGTATTGCCCTTATCGGCCGTCCGAACGTCGGCAAGTCCTCCTTGCTGAACAAGCTGGCCGGCTCCGAGCGCGTCGTTGTCGATACCCTCGCCGGAACCACCCGCGACCCCGTGGACGAATTCATCGAACTCGGCGGCCGCACGTGGCGCTTCGTGGACACCGCAGGCATCCGCCGCCGCCAGCACATGGCGCAGGGCGCGGACTTCTACGCTTCCCTCCGTACGCAGGCCGCGCTCGAAAAGGCGGAGGTCGCCGTCGTGCTCCTCGCCGTTGACGAGGTGCTCAGCGAACAGGACGTCCGCATCCTGCAGCTCGCCATCGAGTCGGGTCGCGCGCTGGTCCTCGCGTTCAACAAGTGGGACCTGCTCGACGACGAACGTCGCCGCTACCTTGAGCGTGAAATCGAGCAGGACCTGGCACACGTTGAATGGGCCCCGCGCGTCAACATCTCCGCCAAGACCGGCTGGCACAAGGACCGTCTGGTGCCCGCGCTGGACCTCGCCTTGGAGAGCTGGGACAAGCGCATCCCCACGGGACGCCTCAACGCGTTCCTGGGCGAGCTCGTGGCCGCCCACCCGCACCCGGTCCGCGGCGGCAAGCAGCCCCGCATCCTCTTCGGCACCCAGGCATCCAGCCGTCCGCCGAAGTTCGTGCTCTTCACCACGGGCTTCCTCGATCCCGGATACCGCCGGTTCATCACTCGCCGGCTGCGCGAAACCTTTGGCTTCGACGGCACGCCGATCGAGGTCAACATGCGCGTCCGTGAAAAGCGCGGCAAGAAGCGCTAATTGAGACGCGCATCACACATGACACCCGCCAAGGTGGCATTGAGAACCTCGAACATCGTGTAAGCTTTTTGAGGTGGTTCGGCCGGACTGCTTAGGTGAAAATCTAGGCGGAGAACGGCAGGACTGACGGGCTGTAGCGCAGCTTGGTAGCGCACTTGACTGGGGGTCAAGGGGTCGCAGGTTCAAATCCTGTCAGCCCGACCAGAAAGCCGTGGGAACTCTAGGGTTCCCACGGCTTTTGCGTTTAAGCGTTCATGTTGCAGTGAGTGCGGTGGACTCTGCTCATCCGAAGGGATCGTCAGCGCCGGGATGTCGGATTCTGCTCAATCACTCGAATGGATAAACTTCGGACCCGCGAAATCACAAGGTGGGCAACTTCGGCGAAGAGAGCGATCCAGCAGAATCCGACGAAGTTCCCGAGATTCTCGCCCGACCAGAACACGCCGTCCTGACCTTCTTTGACGGGCCAAGGCGTTGAAACGACGTGACTCGCGGTGTCGCAAGCGCTTTCCCAAACCAAAGAAGGTCAGGATGGCGCATGCACGCCTTCTTTTCGAAAGCGTCGGTTCCAAAAAGCCGGCAGCCTTAGCCGCGCCCTGCCATGCGCCGGATACCTACGAAAAGGATCAGCGTCAGGTAGATCCAGATAGAAGAGAAGACGCTCAGCCCGGTCTGTTGGCTTGCCGTCAAATGCAAGGGTTCGGCGAGAATTGTCGACATTGCACGCGACGCCAGCCCAGGTAGGGCGCAGACTGTCATCAGGGCGAAGAGCCTCGGCGAGCGAAGATATATGCCCACGAGCAACCATCCCAGGGCGAGGCCCCATAGCGGCAATTGCACGGCTCATGCACCACCTTTCGGATTCTTGGACAGCAGCAATCTATGGCCGACATGTGGCGTCTCAGTGGTCAAACCTAAGAATTAAGTGGTCGACAGTACCGATCTACGTGTTCAATTCCGCGAGATCTCGGGGTTCTTGTCAGGCGTCTAAGTGTGCCCATGTCTCCGTCTACGTGTTGGACCACCCCCGACTATCATTGGACGGTGAGTGAAACCCTGCCCCCTTGCCCTGAATGCGCCAGCGAATACACCTACGAGATGGGTGCCTTGCTGGTCTGCCCCGAGTGCGCCCATGAATGGTCGCCGGCCGCGTCTGTTGAGGCAGAAGACGAGTCCACGGAGATTAAGGACGCCGTGGGCAATGTGCTCGCGGACGGGGACACGGTCACTGTAATCAAGGACCTCAAGGTCAAGGGGAGCGCCACGGCTATCAAGGTCGGAACCAAGGTCCGCAACATCCGCCTCGTGAACGGCGTGGGGGACCACGACATCGACTGCAAAGTGGACGGCTTCGGCCCCATGCAGCTCAAGTCCAGCGTGGTCAAGAAGGTCTGACGCGCCCCCAAAGGCAACCCCCAGTCCCAAAGACAACAAAACCCCGCCGTTCCACTGGAGGAGCGGCGGGGTTCGTCGTTTTGCGACTCACCGCACGCGAAACAAACCTCAGGCCCCCTGCAGCGCCCCCAACGCCTTCACCAGCGGCTCGAGCTCCGGCACCGATTCAGCGGCCGCCAGCGATTCCGCGAGGGTTTCGTCGTGGACCGGACGAGCCGCCAGCAACAGCTTCTGGCCGGCCTCGGTAAGCTCCGTGTAGATGCCGCGTCGGTCGTCGGCGCAGAGGATCCTGGTCAGCAGTGCGCGGTCTTCAAGCCGGTTCACCAAGCGCGTCGTCGCGCTGCTGGACAGTGCTGTTGCCCTCGCGAGCTGCTGCATCCGCATGTGCCAACCGTCCTGGCGGCTCAATGCGTCAAGCACCGTGTACTCAACCACTGAAAGATCCGCGGCGGACTGCAGCGCTTTCTCCAGTGCTGCCTCGATATTGCCGTGCAGAGCGGCGAGAGTCCGCCACCCCTGCGCGCGCACCTCAACGGCGTCGTCCTTGATGCCCATGTCTCCCGAAACTCCTGCCGATTGATGAAGAATCCAGACGCACGCAAAGTAGTTGCTTGCGCAATTACATGGCGCGTGCAACTATGTATGCAGCGTCTGCAACTAATATTCTACGGTTCTCTGCGGCGCACTTCCAGTCTCACGGGAATCCATCCCCACAAAGGAGCAACAACATGCCTGCAGGGTTGATCGCCCTTGCCCTCGGCGGATTCGGCATTGGCCTGACCGAGTTCGTCATCATGGGCCTCTTGCCCGAGATTGCCACCGACTTCGGAGTCAGCGAAGCGGCCGCCGGCTGGTTCATCACCGGCTATGCGCTGAGCGTCGTTGTCGGCGCCCTCCTTGTGACGGCGGCCGTGACCCGCCTGCCCCGCAAGCCTGTGCTCATCGGGCTCCTCGTCCTCTTCATCGCCGGCAACTTCCTCTCCGCCATCGCTGACAGCTACCCGGCCATGCTGATCGGTCGCATTGTTGCCGCCCTCTGTCACGGGGCTTTCTTCGGTATCGGCTCAGTGGTCGCAGCCGGCCTGGTCCCGGCCCACAAGAGGGCGGGAGCCATTGCCATTATGTTCACGGGGCTCACCGCCGCCAACGTGCTGGGTGTTCCCTTCGGAACGTTCCTCGGTCAGAACTTCGGCTGGCGGTCCACGTTCTGGGCTATCACCATCATCGGCGTTGTCGCGCTCATCGGCATCGCCCTCATGGTCCCGCGCATCAAGGAAGGGGCCGCGACCAGTAGCCTCCGCAGCGAGCTTGGTGCTTTCAAATCCAGCCAGGTGTGGCTGTCCATCATCGTCACGATTCTCGGCTTCGGCGGCATGTTCGGTGCCTTCACCTACATTGCCTTCACCCTGACCGAGGTCTCCGGATTCGATCCCCACGCCGTTCCTTGGCTCCTCGTCCTGTTTGGTGCCGGGTTGTTCGTAGGCAATATCGCCGGGGGCAAAGCGGCCGACAAATCCATCGACAAAACACTCATGGTCATCCTCGCGGGCCTGACGCTGGTGCTCGCGTTCTTCGCGCTCACCGCCGCGAGCCCGGTGGCCACCCTGTTCTCGCTGGCACTCATGGGCGGCTTCGGCTTCGCTACCGTGCCGGGCCTGCAGATGCGCGTCATGCACTTTGCCACCACCGCGCCCACCCTCGCCTCCGGCGCGAATATCGGCGCCTTCAACCTGGGCAACGCCCTCGGCGCCTGGCTGGGCGGCGTCACCATCACCATGGGCCTGGGCTACACCTCGCCGATCTGGGCCGGTGCCGCCATCACCGTAGCGGCCCTTGTCGTCATGATCGCCGCCGCCACAGCGGCCCGGCGTGGGGGAGCGGCGCAGTCCGCTTCCGCGCCGCAAGCAGCCCCCGACGTCGTACGCGAACCGGAAGCGTCACCGGTCGCCTAGGCGAACCGCAAGGAAGCCCGCCACCTGTTTTTCAAGGGCTGTGGCGGGCTTCCCCGGGGTTCAGGAGGCTTCGCTGCTGCCGCGTTTGGCCAGGATCTCGCCGTTGGTCTGGCACGTGGGACAGTACTGCAGGGAAGTCCCCACGAAGGCAACCTCCCGTACGGTGTCCCCGCAAACCGGACACGGTTCTCCGGTCCTGCCGTGCACGCGCATCGAGGCTTTCTTGGCGGGCTTCAGTTCGTCGGGCAGCTTGCCTGCGAATTCCCGGGCCGCTCCCGCGAGTATGTCCTTCATCGTGGTGAAGAGGCGGTCCACCTCCTCCGGCTCCAGCGACGAAGCGTGGGCAACCGGAGACAACTTCGCTGCGTGGAGGATTTCGTCACTGTAGGCGTTCCCGATACCTGCGATGAGTTTCTGGTTCTTCAGGACCCCCTTGACCTGCTGCCTCTTCGTGAGAAGCCTGCTGAACTGCTCCAATCCGAAGGCCGGATCGAGGGGATCCGGGCCGAGCTCGGCAATGCCATGGACTTCCTCGGGCTGACGAACGATGAAGAGGGCCAAGCCCTTCCAGGTGCCCGTGTCGGCAAGGGTGACGTCGTAATCGTGGCCATTGTTCGAAAAGCCCAATTGCGCGGCGAAGTAGCCGGCTGTCGCGGTCGCTTCAGTTTCCGGTTGGTTGTCGGCGAACCATAGCCAGCCGGACTTCGCAAAACTGACCACCAAGTAGATGGGCTCCGCATCGGCGCTCTGGGATACGGCAACCATCTCGAAAACGAGGAACTTCCCCCGTCGGCCGACGGATTCGACGGTCCGCCCGACCAGCAATTCATGGGGAACATCCGCCAGTTTCAGGGCGAACGCCGATGGCAGATGCAACTGCGTGAGGCGTGCCCCGGACAGGTGCTCGTCCAGAAAGTCGGTCAAGGCGGTGATTTCGGGCAGTTCCGGCATGATCGCGCTCCTCCGACGGCGTTGCAGGACTATGCGGCTCGAGTCTGCTTCCAATCATTCCAGACACCTGTGGGGAGGGGGCATGGATGTGCTTATACTTTCAGCGGTGGCCGGATGACCGGGCCGCCGTCGTGGTCCGAAATGTCCCGATGAAAGGCGACTCATGAGCAACATTCCTGCCGATCTTTCCTACACCGCCGAACATGAATGGGTCAGTGCCCCGAATGCAGACGGCGTCGTGCGCGTCGGCATCACGGACTTCGCCCAGGATGCACTCGGCGATGTCGTGTACGCCCAGCTGCCCGAGCCCGGCACAACCGTGAAGGGCAACGACGTCGTGGGTGAAGTCGAATCCACGAAGAGCGTGAGCGACATATACGCCCCGGTCAGCGGCGAAATTGTTTCCCGCAACGAGGCTCTCGACACCGACTCTGCCCTGATCAACTCGGATCCCTACGGTGACGGCTGGCTGTTCGAAGTAAAGCTTTCGGAAGCTGACGCCATCGAGACCCTTCTCAGTGCATCAGAGTACGAACAACAGGTAGGCTAAATGGTATCTGGCCCGCCAAGTCGGTTCTCCCCGGAACAGGGGAGCGACGGCGGCGGGCCAGCGACCTGTTTGGCCCGGGGGAACCGGGCAGTTGCGTAACCGGTAGTTTTGTCAACTGCCGGCGGATGAGGAGGATTTCCATGGTTGGCGGCAAGCGGAACCACGCCCGGGACGAGCACGGTGCTGTAGAACAGCCAACCTCGGAGACCACCTCAATCCAGCTCACGCCTGTGCGCCACCACGAGCCGGATGCCCGGCCGCCGCTGGCGGCCGAGGAGCGCGCTGCGGTGCAGGCATTGCCTCCTGGCTCGGCCTTGCTGATTGCCCACACCGGCCCGAATGCGGGAGCGCGGTTCCTCCTGGATTCTGACACCACAACGGCTGGTCGCCACCCGGATGCGGACATCTTCCTGGATGACGTGACGGTTTCGCGCAAGCACGTGGAATTCGTGCGCACCCCCGAGGGCTTCGAAGTGGTGGACACCGGAAGCCTCAATGGCACTTACGTCAACCAAGACCGGGTGGACAACGTCCTGCTCAAGAACGGCAGCGAGGTCCAGATCGGTAAGTTCCGTCTCACCTACTACCTGAGCCCTGCCCGCGCAGCAGGCCAAGACTGATTCCGGGTACGCCTGTGGCACTGCCCCAGCCGGAACGGCGAGGACCGCAGGTCCTCAACATCGGAGAGGTCCTCGCTCAACTCAGCGACGACTTTCCCACCATGACGGCGTCCAAGATCCGTTTTCTCGAGGAAAAGGGATTGATCAATCCGAAGCGCACGCCCGCCGGCTATCGGCAATACGCCGAAAGCGACGTGGAGCGTCTGCGTTTCGTCCTGGCGCTCCAGCGTGACCAGTACCTGCCCCTCAAGGTCATCAAGGATTACCTGGACGCGATCGATCGTGGCGAGCGTCCCGAAAACCTCCCGCCGGGGGTGTCGGTTTCCCCCCGGATTGTCTCGGACGAGCTTGCGGCCGAGCTGCAGGGCCGCGCACGCGCCTTGAGCGAGGAACAGCTGCGAACGGAATCCGGGGCGAGTGTCCCGCTCTTGCAGTCCCTCCTTAGTTTTGGGCTCATCAGCCATGTCAACGGCAAATTCGACGAACATGCCCTGCAAGTGGCGCGCGCGTGCGTGCAGCTCGAAAGCCACGGACTTGAGCCGCGGCACCTCCGTCCGTTCCAAGCGGCAGCCGAACGCGAATTCGGCTTGGTGGAGCGGGTCGTCGCGCCTTTGACGTCCCGCAAGGACGCGGCATCGCAATCCAGGGCCGCGGAAGCCGCCCGGGAAATCAGTGAACTCTGCCTCAGCCTGCATCGAGCCTTGGTGCAGGACCGTATCTCCCGTATGGACGCATGATGATTGAGGTCGAGATCGTTGGAGTGCGGATTGAACTGCCTTCAAACCAGCCTTTGGTCCTCCTGCGTGAGATGCACGGGGAACGCCACGTTCCGATCTGGATCGGCACACCCGAAGCCAGCGCCATCGCCCTGGCCCAGCAAGGCGTGGTGCCGCCCCGGCCGATGACCCACGATTTGATGATCGACGTCGTTGAAGCACTCGGCCACACGATCATCAGCGTGAACATCGTCGCGGTCGAGGACAACATCTTCTACGGTCAGCTCCAGTTCGACGACGGCACTGTGGTGAGTTCCCGCGCTTCCGATGCGCTGGCGCTTGCGTTGCGGGCAAAATGCCGCATCTGGTGTGCAGACGCCGTGATGGAAGAAGCCGGCGTCCGGATCACTGAACACGACGAAGGCGAAGACACCGAGCCGGGTCCCGAAGTTGACGAGGAACGGGAACTTCGCCGCTTCCGGGAATTCCTGGACGATGTAGAGCCAGAGGATTTCGAAGGCTGAAGGCAGCCTAAGGTTAAAGTTGAGGGTGAAAGTTTCGACACGATCTGAAAATGGTTCGGACGTCTTTGACCTGAGGCCCCGGCACGCCTAACGTCGAAGATATCAAGTTCCCGTTGCGTACAGGACCCGCGCAGGTCACACTGAAAGGTGCGGACGCGTTGAAATTACACGAGTGCATTTCCCCCTTTCGTGTTGCCCCCGTATGCACCATCCCCAAGGGAACTTCTGACAAGGAGGGTCACGTGAGTCCCAAAGGCGAAGCAGGCGAGCTAAAGCAGGCCTCGACAGGCATTGCTGTACCCGCAAGCGGTGCCCAGGGTCTGCTTTTCACCGAGGACCTTCCGGTCCTGGACGAAGATGCCGGCTACCGTGGTCCAACCGCGTGCAAGGCGGCAGGGATTACCTACCGCCAGTTGGACTACTGGGCACGTACAGGACTTGTTGAACCCGCCGTGCGGGGCGCAGCCGGTTCCGGATCGCAGCGGCTTTATGGCTTCCGCGACATCCTGGTTCTCAAAGTCGTCAAGCGCCTCCTGGACACAGGTGTGTCCCTCCAGCAGATCCGCACGGCCGTTGAGCATTTGCGCGAACGCGGAGTGGAAGACCTGGCGCAAATCACGCTCATGAGCGATGGTGCGAGTGTCTATGAATGTACTTCCGCGGACGAAGTCATTGATCTGGTACAGGGTGGCCAGGGCGTATTCGGCATCGCAGTCGGACGCGTTTGGCGCGAAGTCGAGGGCAGCCTTGCTGCGCTCCCGAGCGAGCACGCTGTAGAACAGTCCTTTCCGGACGACGAACTCAGTAAGCGCCGCTCCGCGCGCCGCACCGGCTGAACCGCCGTCGGGATCGCCGAGAGCTGCCGCTGAAGACCGATGAAGCCGCCTTCCAACCGGAAGGCGGCTTCATCGCGATTCTCGAAGGGGGTGCCTTGTGCCCCGCAGATTCCCCGTCAGCGCTTGCGGCGCTCCCGCGTGCCGTTGTGGGAGGAGAACATATTCTCCAGGAGCGTGTCAAACAGCTTGGCAGTGTTCTTGGCAGAGTCGCCAGGCCAGTGGTGTACAGCGTGGGCGGCCCCCTGGATTTGCTGCCAATTAGCCTGCTCCGGAATATGCGGTGCCAGTAAGAGCTCGCCGAACATCGATTCCATCTCAGCGAGCCGGAACGTGTGCTCGGACGAGGCGGGCCGGACCCGGTTGGCAACAATGCCCGCAGGAGCCAGTTGGGGAGCGAACTCCTGGCGGAAAAGTTGGATGGCGCGCATGGTGCGTTCCGTGCCGGCTACCGAGAAGAGCCCTGGTTCGGCGACGAGGACCACGCGGTCACTCGCGCTCCAGGCCATACGGGTGAGGCCGTTGAGGGAAGGTGGACAGTCTACGAGTACCAGCTCGTACTTTTCGGCCGTGGCAAGGACCGCGGTCAGGCGGCGGAGATCGCGGCGCCCAAGATCCGGCCGATCATAGATTCCGGTGTAGGCGGATCCGACGGCGACATCAAGGGCCGTCCCTCCACCATTGCCGCGGGGGTGGTCAACCCAGCCGCTGCTGACCACGTTGTCCAAGAGCCTCGCCTTGCGGGGGTTCTTCAGCATGCGGCCAATGTCGAGCTGGTCGCCGGCCTGGACGCCGAGGGCCGTGGTGGCGTCGGCGTGGGGATCCAGGTCCACAACAAGGGTAGGGATGCCTGCGGCCAGTGCGGCCGAGGCCAGCCCAGTGGTTACGGATGTCTTGCCCACGCCGCCTTTGAGGCTGCTGATGCTGACTACTTGCACTTGAAAACCCAAAACCTAACGCCGGTTGCCGTGTCGCGGTGCTTATATTCCGGCCTTGCCGGAACCGGGGCTCTGCCGCTGCCCTTCAACATCATATGTTGAGTGGCCGCCGATTCCTGCCTTATCGGCCCGGAGCGGCTTTGACGGACTATTACTTCGCTGGCTTATTAGCACGTGAAGCTGCATCGTGCGCGAAGGTACACTGCTCGTGACGAATTCCCGTGTGACTGTCACCACAAAGATTTGTGTTTGGGTATGGAGGTCTTACACACTGTGACCACCGACCGTTACACCCGCAATGATGCAGGAGAAGCATGTTTTCCAAGATTCTGGTGGCTAATCGCGGCGAAATCGCGATCAGGGCCTTCCGCGCTGGCTACGAACTCGGCGCCAAGACCGTAGCGGTCTTTCCGTATGAGGATCGCAATTCGATCCACCGGCAGAAGGCTGATGAGGCTTATCTGATCGGCCAGGAGGGTCATCCGGTCCGCGCGTACCTTGACGTGGACGAGATCGTCCGTGTCGCCAAGGAAGCGGGTGCAGACGCAATCTACCCGGGCTACGGATTCCTGTCCGAAAACCCGGACCTCGCCCGGGCAGCGCAAGACGCAGGCATCACTTTTGTGGGCCCGCCGGCGGAGGTGCTGGAACTCGCCGGCAACAAGGTTGCCGCACTTGAGGCCGCCCGCAAGGCCGGCGTGCCGGTCCTGAAGTCCAGCGCCCCGTCCCGCGACGTCGACGAGCTCATCGCCGCGGCCGACGAGATCGGATTCCCGATCTTCGCCAAGGCCGTCGCCGGTGGCGGTGGCCGTGGCATGCGCCGGGTGGAGACCCGCGAGGACCTCCCGGAAGCACTCCAGTCGGCCATGCGCGAGGCGGACGCTGCCTTCGGCGATCCCACCATGTTCCTGGAGCAGGCAGTGCTGCGTCCCCGTCACATCGAGGTCCAGATCCTGGCCGATGCAGAGGGTAACGTCATGCACCTCTTCGAGCGCGACTGCTCCCTGCAGCGCCGCCACCAGAAAGTGGTGGAAATCGCTCCGGCCCCCAACCTTGACGAATCCATCCGCCAGGCCCTTTACCGGGATGCCGTGGCTTTCGCGAAGGCCCTGAACTACGTCAACGCCGGAACGGTCGAGTTCCTGGTGGACACCGAGGGCGAACGCGCCGGCCAGCACGTCTTCATCGAGATGAACCCACGCATCCAGGTTGAGCACACGGTCACCGAGGAAATCACGGACGTTGACCTCGTCCAGGCGCAGATGCGCATCGCTTCGGGCGAGACCCTCGCAGACCTCGGCTTGAGCCAGGAGTCGGTATTTATCAAAGGTGCCGCGCTGCAGTGCCGCATCACCACGGAAGATCCCGCTAACGGCTTCCGGCCCGACGTCGGAAGGATCACCGGCTACCGTTCCGCGGGTGGCGCCGGTGTCCGTCTCGACGGCGGCACCGTCTACTCGGGTGCCGAGATCAGCCCCCACTTCGACTCCATGCTGGTCAAGCTGACCTGCCGCGGACGCGACTACCCGGCTGCAGTGGCCCGCGCCCGGCGCGGTCTGGCTGAGTTCCGGATCCGTGGTGTGTCCACCAACATCCCCTTCCTCCAGGCAGTCCTTGCCGATCCCGACTTCATTGCCGGCAACGTGGCAACCGACTTCATCGACAAGCGCCCGGAACTGCTGAAGTCCCACGTCTCCGCGGACCGCGGCACCAAACTCCTGACCTGGTTGGCCGATGTGACGGTCAACAAGCCCAACGGCGAACTCAAGGTCCACTCGGACCCCGCAGCCAAGCTCCCGGCGGTTGCAGGGACCGTAGCAGCGGCCGGCTCGCGCCAGAAGCTGCAGGAGTTGGGACCTGAGGGCTTTGCGAAGGCGCTGCGCGAGCAGCAGGCCGTGGCCGTCACGGACACCACCTTCCGCGATGCCCACCAGTCGCTGCTTGCCACCCGCGTCCGTACCCGCGACCTCGTCGCGGCCGGCCCTGCGGTCTCCGCGCTGCTGCCCGAGCTGCTGTCGGTCGAAGCCTGGGGCGGTGCAACCTACGACGTCGCCCTGCGCTTCCTCGGCGAGGATCCTTGGGACCGTCTGGCCGCCCTGCGCAAGGCGCTGCCCAATGTCTGCCTGCAGATGCTGCTCCGTGGCCGTAACACGGTTGGGTACACGCCCTACCCGGAGGAAGTCACCGAGGCATTCGTCAACGAGGCCGCGGCAACGGGCATCGACATCTTCCGCATCTTCGACGCCCTCAACGACGTCAACCAGATGGCCCCGGCCATCCGCGCGGTTCGGGCCACCGGCACTGCGGTAGCCGAGGTGGCACTCTGTTACACCGGCGATCTCCTCGACCCGAACGAGAACCTGTACACCCTCGACTACTACCTGGACCTCGCCCAGAAGATCGTCGACGCCGGTGCGCACATCCTCGCCATCAAGGACATGGCCGGCCTGCTTCGCCCCGCCGCCGCAGCCAAGCTTGTCAGCGCCTTGCGTGAACGTTTCGACCTACCGGTCCACCTGCACACCCACGACACCGCAGGTGGCCAGCTGGCCACCCTGCTGGCAGCCGTGGAAGCCGGCGTGGACGCGGTCGACGTCGCGTCAGCGTCCCTGGCTGGCACGACGAGCCAGCCGTCGGCGTCGGCCCTTGTGGCGGCCTTGGCACACACCCCCCGCGACACCGGGCTCAGCCTGGCCAGCGTCAGCTCCCTGGAGCCCTACTGGGAAGCTGTCCGCCGGGTCTACGCGCCGTTCGAGTCCGGGCTTCCCGGTCCCACAGGCCGGGTCTACCAGCACGAAATCCCGGGTGGCCAGTTGTCCAACCTGCGCCAGCAAGCCATCGCGCTGGGCCTGGGCGAGCGTTTCGAAGCCATTGAGGACATGTACACCGCCGCGGACCGTATCTTGGGACGCTTGGTCAAGGTGACGCCGTCCTCCAAGGTGGTGGGCGATCTCGCGCTGCACCTCGTGGGAATCCACGCAGATCCCGCGGACTTCAACGAGAACCCGCAGAACTACGACATCCCGGACTCCGTCATCGGCTTCCTGTCGGGTGAACTGGGAGATCCTCCTGGAGGATGGCCGGAGCCGTTCCGCACCAAGGCGCTCCAGGGCCGCAGCATCAAGGTCCGCGACGTCGAACTCAGTGCCGAGGACAGCGCGGCGCTCAAGGGCGATTCCAAGTCGCGCCAGAGGACGCTGAACCGGCTGCTGTTCGCAGGTCCCACCAAGGACTACCTCAAGAGCGTGGACACTTATGGCAATCTGTCCGTGCTTGACACCCGCGACTACCTCTACGGTCTCCAGCTCGGTGCCGAACACGTCATGGAGCTCGAAAAGGGCGTGCGCCTCATCGCCTCCTTGGAAGCAGTCTCGGAGCCTGACGAAAAGGGCATGCGCACCGTCATGTGCAAGCTCAACGGCCAGTCCCGTCCCGTGGTGGTTCGCGACAAGTCGGTCGTCAGCAACGTGAAGGCTGCGGAGAAAGCAGATGCGTCCCAGCCCGGCCAGGTCGCGGCGCCGTTCGCCGGCGCTGTGACCTTGACCGTCAAAGCAGGCGACGCCGTCAAGGCGGGTGACACTGTCGCGACCATTGAGGCGATGAAGATGGAGGCATCCATCACGACGCCGGTGGCCGGCACGGTCTCGCGCCTCGCCATCAACAACGTGGAGCAGGTCCAGGGCGGCGATCTGTTGATCGTGGTCGAGTAGCGGCCCGCTCCTCCGCGGAGCACGCAAGAAGGAAGGTCCCGGGCTCAAAAGCCCGGGACCTTCCTGTTGTTTTGACTGATGTGTCGGGACGCGGTGTGTCAGGACGCCTTGGGTGCCGAGTACATTTCCTCGATCACGGCGTCGAAGTCCTTCATAACCTGGGCGCGCTTGACCTTCAACGACGGCGTGAGGTGGCCGGAAGCCTCGGTGAAGTCGGACGGCACAATCCGGAATGACTTGATCGCCTCCGCATGCGAGACGGACTGGTTCGCGTGGCTGATCAGTTCCTGGACGGCTGCCCGGACGAGGGCGTTGTCCGCGGCGGCCGTCGTCGTAGTGGACGCAGGAAGGCCGTGACGCTCCAGCCAGCCCGGCAGGGCTTCCTCGTCGAGGGTGACCAGCGCGCCGATAAAGGGCCGGTTGTCGCCGATGACAAGGACCTGGGACACCAAGGCGTCTGCGCGGATCTGGTCTTCCAAAAGGGCCGGTACGACGTTCTTACCGCTGGCCGTGACGATGATTTCCTTCTTGCGCCCCGTGATCTTCAGGAAACCCTGCTCATCCAGTTCGCCGATGTCGCCCGTGCGGAACCACCCGTCCACGAAGGTTTCCGCGGCGAGGTCATCCCGCTTGAAGTAGCCCTTCATGACGCACACGCCTTTGGCGAGGATTTCGCCGTCGTCGGCGATCTTGACCGCATTGCCGGGAAGCGGGGCTCCCACCGTGCCGATCTTGATCAGGGACGGGGTGTTGACTGAAATGGGTGCCGTGGTCTCTGTCAGGCCGTAACCTTCCAGGATCTGCAAGCCGATACCGTGGAAGAAATGGCCCAGCCGTTCGCCGAGCGGGCCGCCGCCGGAGACGGCGTGGCTGACGTGGCCACCCATCGCAGCGCGAAGCTTCCCGTACACCAAACGGTCGAAGACTGCGTGCTTGAGCCTCAGCACCAAGCCGACGGATCCGGATTGCTGCGCCCTGGAGTAGGCGATCGCCGTGTCCACTGCCTTGTGGAAAATGGCCCCCTTGCCGCCGTCCTCGGCCTTGGTGAGGGCCGAGTTGAACACCTTCTCGAAGACACGGGGAACAGCAAGTATGAAGGACGGCTGGAAGCTCTGCAGGTCCGCCAACAGGTTCTTGATATCCGGAGTGTGTGCCACCTGGGCACCGGCGGCGACGGCCAGGACCGAGATGAAACGGGCAAAGACGTGGGCCAGTGGGAGGAACATGATGGTCTTGGCGTTCTCGTTGACGACGTCGCCGAGGGAAGCCAAGGCGTTCTCCGAGAGCTCAACGAAGTTGCCGTGCGTGAGTTCGCAACCCTTGGGGCGGCCCGTGGTGCCGGAGGTGTAGATGATCGTTGCGACGTCGGCAAGCACGGCGCTGCTGCGGCGGGCCTCGAGTTCCTCGTCGCTGACACCGCTGCCGGAGCTGCGAAGGGCATCAAGGACGCCGCCTTCAAGCTGCCAGACATGGGCGACAGAGCCGAGGCCTTCAGCCGTGACGGCCTGGCGGATGACGTCCTCGTGGTGTGCGGACTCGGCGAATGCGGCAACAGCGCCGGAGTCGCCGAGGTTCCAGGCCACTTGCGACGGCGACGATGTTTCATAGATCGGCACGGAAATACCGCCTGCGAACCAAACGGCGAAGTCCACGAGGGACCATTCGTAACGGGTCCTTGACATGATGCCCACCCGGTCGCCCACACTGACGCCGTTGGCGATCAGGCCTTTGGCCAGGGCCGACACGTCCTTGAGGAAGTCCGTTGCCCGGATGTCCTGCCATTGGCCGGCGCTGTTGAGCTTGGCAAACAGTGCCGGATTGGATGGCTTGGCGGCCTGACGAACCACGAGGTCCGTAATGTTGGTTTCGGGGGCAACATTCACCAGGGGCGGAACACTGAATTCACGCACGATAGCTCCTTCGATATCAACAGACCATTGCGGGGCTGCTCTAACTCTATACGGCCAAGTAATGGGTGTGGCGCAATTCACCTTACTCAAGTTACTGATGAGTAACTTTACGTGAAGCGGGGGATTCCTCCAATGCGGGCGTGCGGACACTCCGTCCACACAGTGTCCATGTCAGTACATATGCGGCACTCGGAATAGGATGGCGACATGCCCCTGAATTCATCCAACGACCAGTCCCCGGCAAGAGTTCGGAAGATTTCCTGGTCCGGTTCAACTGCAACCGGCCGGCGCCCCGGCTCCACGCACGGAGGCCCGCGTTGGGAATCGGTGCCATGGGCCGCGCGCCGTTCCCATCTTGGCCGCAGGGGGCTGGCGATCGGGATCGACATCGGCGGCACGAAGGTGGCAGCGGGAGTCGTGGATCCCTCGGGCCACGTAGTCGAGGAAGCGCGGCGCTCCACGCCCGGCAACGACGCCCGCGCGGTAGAGCAGGTGATCGTCGAGCTTGTCCAGGAGCTGGGCAAAAGCCACCGGATTGGCTCCGTGGGGATCGGCGCCGCCGGTTGGATGGATCTCGACGGCGGCACGGTGCTGTTCAGCCCGCATCTCGCCTGGCGCAACGAGCCGCTGCGCGAAAACCTGCAGAGCCTGCTGAGGCGCCCGGTCCTTGTCACCAACGACGCCGATGCTGCTGCCTGGGCTGAATGGCGCTTCGGCGCCGGTCTTGGGGAGAGCCGCCTCGTCTGCATCACGCTCGGCACCGGCATCGGTGGTGCCATGGTCATGGACGGACGGGTGGAACGTGGGCGGTTCGGCGTGGCAGGGGAGTTCGGCCACCAGATCGTGGTTCCCGGCGGGCATCGCTGCGAATGCGGCAACCGCGGCTGCTGGGAGCAATATGCCTCAGGTAACGCGCTCGGCAGGGAAGCCCGGGAGCTTGCCCTCCGGAATTCACCGGTCGCCTACGAATTGCTCAAGGCTGCCGGTGGCTTGGCCGAGAACATCACGGGCGTTACCGTGACCGAGCGGGCAAAAGCCGGGGACTCCGCTTCGAGGGAGCTCTTGGAAGAAGTGGGGCACTGGCTCGGGCTTGGCCTGGCGAACCTGGCGGCCGCGCTCGACCCGGGAACGTTTGTCATCGGCGGCGGGCTGTGCGACGCCGGTGAGCTTCTTGTCGGCCCTGCGCGGACAGCATTCACCCGGAACCTCACCGGCCGCGGTTTCCGCCCCGCGGCCGCCATCAAGCTTGCCGCGCTGGGACCGCGGGCGGGGATGATCGGCGCTGCCGACCTGTCCCGGGTCAGCGGCAGGGCGCGCGGCTAGTACGGGCTCGGCCGCGAGGGGATGCGCAGTGCGGCAGCCCGCTTAGACGCGGGCGCCGTCGTCGTTCTCGTCTTTCTCCTGCGGCAGCTTCATGATGAGGTACACGACCGATGCCAGGAAGGTCGCGAGGATGCCCATCACGGCGAGGAGCGGTGCCGAGCGCCAGAACATGGCGGTGAACAGCAGGGCAAGCGGGCCGCCCACGGCTCCGAGCCAGGCGAGCATGGTCAGGGGTTCGGTGCCGGCCAGGCTCGGCGGGTCCTCAGGGACGAAGCCGTTCTCATCCTCGACGTCGTAGTCGCGTGGACCGGGCTCCGCGCTGCTCGCGGATTCTTCGGCAGCGCCCCTTTTGGACAAGCCAAGAGGATCGAAGTCTTGGAAGGAACGGGACGACGATCGGCCGGGAACGTCGTCCGGACCCGTACCCGCATCTGTTCCGGAATCGCTGGTGGGCTCCTCCGCCGTCGGCGCTTCGTCCAGGGCCGAGGAAGGCATCGACTCGAGCCGGGCCACCAAATCGAGCCAGACGGCGTCGTCGTCCTTGTTTGCGCTCTGGTCGGGGGAGTCAGGCCCTGGCCTATTCATGGGGTGAATCCCGGAGCTCGGTGCCGGACTGGCCGGCAGGGGCGGAACTGCTTGTCAGTCCTGCCATCGTTTTCCTGATGAATTCGGCCGAGCCCCGGAATATCTCCAGGGCATCGTTGTCCAGCGTGGCCACGTGGTAGCTGTTCTCCAAGGTGCTGAACTCCATCGAAGCTGTGACGCGCTCCTTCAACTGCTTGATGCTCCGATCCGAAACGACGTGGTCCACGGAGGAACGGAAGACGCGTACGGGAGCGGAAATCCGGGGGAGCAGGGTGATGGTGTCCTTGTACATCTTCTTCAACTCATGGGCAGCGGCGACCGGAGTCCTGGGGTATGCCCCCTCGTCCATGCCCGGCTTGAGGATGTCGTTGGCAATGGCCGGGGTGGATTTCATGACGTGCTTCAGGATGCCGACCATGGCGGCGCGGGGATCATCGATCACCAGTCCCGGATTGACGACGACGGTACCGGCGACGGGCCGCGTAGCCGCGATCCGGAGGGCCAGTGTCCCTCCCATCGACAGGCCGGCGGCGAAGACGAAGTCGCACTCGGCCTGGAGCTCGAGATACGCGGCATCCACCGTATGGTGCCATTCCTGCCAGTGCCGCGTGGCCATGTCCTGCCACGTGGTCCCATGGCCCGGAAGGAGGGGGAGTCGGACGGCGTAGCCTTCGGCCGCCAGGTACTCGGCCCAGGGGCGCATGCTGTGCGGACTGCCCGTGAAGCCGTGGCTCATCACGACACCGATGCTGGGTCCACTACCGGTGAAGTCGCTGGCGTATGGCGAGGGATCGGGGAGAGTGTTCATGATGACTCCGAGGCTACTCTGTTGGCGGCACTGCTTTCCGTGATGAGTCCATCGTGTCACTGTTCGGGACATTTCTCACTGGAGTAGGGTGGCTTCTGAATGCGGGCCGGGACCGTCCGGACGCCTTGCAGACGCCGCCCCGGAGAGGAACCAACGTGTTCTATTGGGTCATGAAGCGGATCTTTTTGGGTCCGCTTCTCAAATTGCTGTTCCGCCCCTGGGTCAAGGGCCTCGACAATGTCCCCCACGATGGCGCCGCGATTCTCGCTTCCAATCATTTGTCCTTTTCAGACTCGATCTTCATGCCGGTGATGGTGCCCCGGCGCGTCAGTTTCCTCGCCAAGTCCGAGTACTTCACGGGGACCGGGCTCAAAGGCAGGCTTACGGCCACGTTCTTCAGGCTCACCAACCAGTTGCCGATGGACCGTTCGGGCGGGGCCGCGTCCGAGTTGTCCTTGCAGGCCGGTAGGGACGTCCTGGCCGGCGGCGGCCTCCTGGGCATCTACCCGGAGGGCACCCGCAGTCCCGATGCCAGGCTCTACCGGGGCAAAGTGGGGGTCGCCAAACTTGCGCTCCAAACCCGCGTGCCCGTTGTTCCCGTCGCGATGATCGGCACCGAAAAAGTCCAACCGATCGGCAAGCGTTTGCCCAACATCCGCCGGATCGGGATCATTTTCGGGCAGGCGTTGGACTTCAGCCGGTACTACGGCCAAGAGGAAGACCATTCCGTTCAACGCGCCGTGACCGACGAAATCATGTACGAACTCATGCGGCTCTCCGGGCAGGAATACGTTGACGAATACGCCGCCGTCGTCAAGCAACGGCTGGCCGGGCAGCTTCCGGAGCCGGCTAGCGGAAGCGAAGCGAATCCAGCAGGCGCCGATGAAGAAGGCAGACGCCTCCCCGGCAACGGTTCAGGGCAGGACGGCGACGGCACAGTAGCCGGGAAAGTGTGACGGACGGCGGATAAGGGTTACGGAGGCCGTGCCCCGAACAGCGCTCGAGGCAACTAGTCTTGGAGAGTGACTGAGCTATCCGCGAACCCCGCACCGTCCGTGACCGGCCCCCTGACCAGTTCCCTGGGCAGCCCGCTGACCAGCACCGCGCAAAGTGGCGCGGCAAACTATCCCGGCTTGGACGATTGGCGCCAGCTGCCTATCTCGCAGCAACCTACTTGGACCGACAGGGGTGTCTTCGACGCCTCCGTCAAGGAACTCTCCGTACTTCCCCCGCTGGTCTTCGCGGGCGAAGTCGACATCTTGCGCGAGCGTTTGGCCGCTGCAGCCCAGGGCAAGGCATTCCTGCTTCAGGGTGGCGACTGCGCCGAGACGTTCGAAGACGCCACGGCCGACAAGATCAGTGCCCGGGTCCGCACCATCCTGCAGATGGCCGTTGTCCTCACCTATGGTGCGGCCATGCCCGTCATCAAGATGGGCCGCATGGCCGGCCAGTTCGCCAAGCCCCGGTCCTCGAACGAGGAAACCCGCGACGGCGTGACCTTGCCTGCGTACCGCGGCGACATCGTCAACGGCTACGATTTCACCCCGGAGTCCCGCGCCCACGACGCCAGCCGCATGCTGAAGGCCTACCACACCTCGGCTTCCACGCTGAACCTCATCCGCGCCTTCACGCAGGGCGGCTTCGCCGATCTTCGCCTGGTGCACCTCTGGAACAAGGGCTTCACCGAAAACCCCGCCCATGCCCGCTACGAGTCCTTGGCGAGGGACATCGACCGCGCCATCAAGTTCATGGCATCCTGCGGCGCCGATTTCGAAGCCCTCAAGCGCGTGGAGTTCTTCGCGAGCCACGAGGCATTGCTGCTGGACTACGAGCGCGCACTGACGCGCATCGACTCCCGCACGGGACTTCCCTACGACACTTCCGGGCACTTCCTCTGGATCGGTGAACGCACCCGTGAGCTCGACCATGCGCATGTGGACTTCCTGTCCCGCGTCCGCAATCCGATCGGCGTCAAGCTTGGTCCCGGGACCTCCGGAGACGACGCGCTGCGGCTCATTGACAAGCTGGACCCGAACCGCGAGCCCGGCCGCCTCACCTTCATCACCCGGATGGGTTCGAAGAACATCCGCGAGAAGCTGCCCGCCGTCGTCGAGAAGGTCACGGCCTCCGGCGCACAGGTCCTCTGGGTCACGGACCCCATGCACGGGAACACTGTCACCTCACCCAACGGGTACAAGACCCGCAACTTCGACGACGTCGTGGACGAAGTCCGCGGGTTCTTCGAAGTCCACCACGCCCTGGGCACGGTACCCGGTGGTCTGCACATGGAAATGACCGGCGACGACGTAGCGGAATGCCTCGGCGGCGCCGATCCCATTGACCAAGACGCCTTCCTGGACCGCTACGAGTCCGTGTGCGATCCCCGCCTGAACCACATGCAATCCCTCGAGATGGCATTCCTGGTGGCTGGAGCCCTCACCAAGCGGTAACGCCCACCAAGGGCAGTCCAGCAGCAAGCTGGCATACAGGAAAGGCGATCCGGGATGTTCCGGATCGCCTTTCCTGTATGGGCACGTCCTACACGACGGTCAGTGTGACGACGGAGCCCTCCGGCGCATCGCTGTCCACGGGGTTCTGGTCCCGGACAGTGCCGAAGAAGCCACCCAGGATGTTGTTGATCTTGACCTCGAATCCGAGCGACTCCAAGGCTTTGCGTGCGGCATCGGCCTGCTTGCCGATGAAGTTCGGGACGTGCACCATCTTCGGCCCCTTGGACAGGGTCAAGGTGACGGAGTCGCCGCGGACCAGGGTGCCGTTGGCAGGAGTCTGGCTGACAACGGCTCCCGCGGGGACCTTCTTGTCGTTGACGGGTTCCGGCGCAATTTTGGCGGTCAATCCGGCATCGCTGATCGCTTTGACGGCGGCTTGCTGGGTCATGCCCCGGACATCCGGTACGGGGAGGGGCTGCGGTCCCTTGGAAACCACCAATGCCACCGGAGTGCCGTGACGGACTGCGGTGTCCTGGGCCGGGGACTGGGAGATGACCGTGCCCGAAGGCACTTTGTCGTCATACTGTTCGGTGACTTTGCCGAGGGCCATCCCGGCCACGCCAAGGGCATTTTTTGCCTGGTCGAGTGTCAGGCCGGTCATCGCGGCAAGCGGAAACAACTGCGGACCCTTCGAGACGAAGAGCGACACCGCTTGGAACTTCCGGACTACCTGGCCGGATGCGGGCTCTGTTCCAACTGCCAACCCCGCCGTGACTTCGTCGTCGTACACGTCTTTCGGCTCGGATTGGAATCCTGCGGTTCTCAACAGTTGCTGTGCCTCCGCAACCGTCTTGTTCTTGGTGTCCGGTATGGTTCCGGGCGAGCCGGGTCCCATGCCGAAGAACCAGCCCGCCGCTGTGGCCAGGATCGCCAGCACAATGACCACAATGGTCCAGATCACTGCCCGACGGCGTGGATTGCCTTCCCGCAAAGAGCGCGACGGCGTAGCTGCCGCCCGGGCGCGGTCCTTTTCTTCCTGGCGCTCCATGCGCTTGATGTCGCGTTTGCTGGGCGGGGCTTCCGCCGGATCCAGGGGTTCCCGGTCCGGTGGCACCTGGATGTCGAAAGCCGCGGCGCCGGCGGAGAATCCCGCCGGTGGAAGCACCGTGGTTGGATTGCGCTGGTTCGAGATGATCTCCGTCGGGCGTCCGATGCGCTCCAGGGGCTCCGTGCGTTCAGTAGGGAAAGGGGCGACTACCGCGGTGGCCCCGGCCGCTTCTTGTTGCCCTTCCGGCCCCGCAGCCTTGGCGGCGGGCGGGTCGATGTCCAGTTGCGCGTCGCTCAAGGTTGTGCGGATATGCCGAAGTTCCGACAAAAGTGCAGAACCGTCCACAGGACGCTCTTCGGGTTCCTTCGCGGTGCACCACTGGACGAGTTCGTCCACGTCCGCGGCAAGTCCGGGCACAGCGAGCGACGGCGGAGCGACGGCCGCGTTCACGTGTTGGTAGGCGACCTGGATGGGAACCTCGCCCGCATAGGGTTGCCCGCCGGTCAGCATCTCGTAAAGCATGATGCCGGTCGAATAGATGTCGCTCCGGGCGTCGGCGGGTTTGCCGAGGACCAATTCGGGAGCCAAATATGCGACCGTGCCGATCAGGGCGCCGGTGCTGGTTGTGGCAGTGACCGCCCGGGCCAGGCCGAAATCGCCCACCTTGATGCGGCCGTCGTCGGCGATCAGGACATTCTCCGGTTTTACGTCGCGGTGAATCAGCCCTGCCGCATGGGCGGCTGCGAGTCCTTCGATGACGGGGTCGATCAGTGCAAAGGCCAGCCGGGGTGGAAGCGCGGCCTTCTCGTTGAGGACGTCGCGCAGAGTGTGGCCCTTGATGTACTCCATGACGATGTACGCAATGTGGCCGTCTTGTCCCTGGTCGAGGACTCCAACGACATGCGGGTGGGAAAGGCTGGCCGCGGCCCGGGCCTCACGCTGCAAGCGGTCGAGGAAATTTTGGTCATTGGCCAAGTGCGGATGCAGCACTTTGAGCGCCACGTCGCGGTCGAGCCGCTCGTCGGTGGCGAGATAGACGGTTGACATTCCGCCGCCTGCAAGGCGCGATCGCACCAGGTAGCGCCCGTCCACGAGGGATCCAAGGAGATGGTCCGAAACTTGTTCCTGCACCCTACGATCCTAGTTGAGCAAAAACTCGGGCCCGAATCGCCATGCGATCCGGGCCCGTGTTGAGCGGCTTGATTTAGCTGAAGCTCTTCTTCAGGGCCAAGATCGAGGCGACGTAGGCCTTCGTGTCGTCGTACATGCCGTGCTTGCTCACCGAGTACTGGCCCTGGTAGTAGCCTGCGATGGCCGTGTTCAAGTCTTTGCTGGTGTTGACGAGGGCCCGGATGATGGCGACGCCGGCGGTCACATTGTCATACGGGTCCAGGATGTTGAGCTTGCGTCCCACCAGTTGGGAAGCCCATTCTCCCGAGGACGGAATCACCTGCATCGTGCCGATGGCGTTGGCCGGAGAGACTGCACGCTGGTTGAAACCGGATTCCTGGTAGGCGAATGCCAGGGCCAATGACGGGTCCACGCCCATCCGACGAGCGGTATCGGCCACGATCCCCTTCATCTGGGCGACGCTGGGAACGGGGGAAGCATTGAGCAGGGCCTTGTTCGCGTTGGCGGAACTGACTACCGCATCCGGGTAGGTGTAGCCGAGGAATGTGCTCGGAACCAGGGGAGTGCTCACGGGAGCCGGAGCCGGGGCTGCAGGAGCGCCCGGGATGGCGAGCTTCTGCCCCGGGTAGATGATGGTGCTCATGGACAGCTTGTTGGCCGACAACAGCGATGAGAGGGAGACGCCAACGCGCGACGCGATGCCGCCCAAAGTGTCACCCGACTTGATGGTGTACGAGCCGGTGCCGGCAAGTGCTGGTGCCGCCGGCGCAGGGGCCGCTGGTGCCGGTGCTGAAGGGGCCGGTGCGTTCGTTCCCGGGCCGACCTTGATTTTCTGTCCCGGATAGATGATGGACCGGCCGTTAAGGCCGTTCCAGCTGAAGACGTCGGACAGCGCCACACCGTGGCGTGCGGCAATGCCGCTCAGAGTATCCCCGGGGACGACTGTGTAGCTGGAAGCCGACGACGGCGCCGGGGTGGTTGCCGGGCTTGCTGCGGGTGCCGGCGCGGGTGCAGGCGCACTTGGGGCGCTTGCAGAACCGGTCAACTTGATCTGCTGTCCCGGGTAGATGATGGTGTTGCCCGAGAGCCCGTTGAGCTTCAGTACGGTGTTGGTGTTCAGCCCGTAGCGGGCCGCGATGCCGCTGATGGTATCGCCCCGGACGATGGTGTAGGTGGCCGGGACCGCAGGTGCCATAGGCTGCAGGGCAGCCGGAATGGTCGCGGCAACCGCGGACGCGGGAATGACGTTTGCAGACACGGCCGAGGCCTGGGCCCGGATGGCAGCGGCAAGTGATGCAGGGATCTTCTGGGTCTGTACTGCTGGAAGCGCGGTTGCCGGTTGGGCGAGCGCCAATGAAGAGAGCATGACGGCGGGCAGAGCCGCTGTGGTGGCCGCAATTACGGGCATGCTCGTTGTCTTCTTGGGCGAGCGGGGCGTCGTCATGGGAGCAATCCTCATCTCAGCAGCGGACGTCGGGAATGCCGCTGTTGCCAGTGTTACTAAAGTGAGTAGTGATGCAAATGTGATCAATGTGAATCTCTCACATTTTTCGATTCCGCACAAGAAATCCCGGCGCATTCGATTCCCGGGCAATTCGGGGACACAAATTCCGCCCCTACCGTCCGTCTGGCTAGGCGCAAAGCGCGCGGGCGTGGCAATCTTGATCCGTGAGTAATGTAGAAAGCCTCGTTTCCGATTGGCTGCCGCTGCCCGATGTGGCAGAGCTGCTGAACGTTTCAATCACCAAGGTCCACGGTCTTCTGGATGAGCGTGCAGTGGTGGCTGTGAGAGTGGGCGAACGCAACATCCGTTCGATTCCTGCCCTCTTTATCCAGGACGGTCATGTGGTGGATAGCCTGAAGGGCACCATTGCAGTGCTCGGCGATGCCGGGTACACGGATGAGGAGCTCATTGCGTGGCTTTTCACTCCGGATGAGTCACTGCGTGGCCGCCCAGTCGACGCGCTGCGTGAAGGGCGCAAGACTGAAATCCGACGCAGGGCTCAATCGCTTGCCTGGTGAGGGACTCCTGCCTTAAATACAGTGGTGGCGATCAGCAAGCTGATCGCCACCACTGTATTTAAGGGGTATGCATCCAGAAGGCCTTTAACCTGGATAACCTGGATAACCTGGATTTACGCAAAGGTTCACGCTGCCCGGCTGACTGCGGCTTCGGCCAACTGCCTGAGTGCGGTAAGCGGAAGTTCGGCCAGGGGGAGGCGATCCAGGGCCTCGAAAGCCTCGTTACTGAGCTCCTCGATCATTGATTCCGTGGCTTCGAGGGCGCCGCAATCCACGATGATCCGCCTGATCTCGGCAACCTCGGCCTCACCAAGGTCCTGCCTTCCGAGCATGGTATCGATGTAGCTCGAATCAGCAGCTCCGGCCTGGTTGATCGCGAAGCCCACCAGCACGGTGCGCTTGCCCTCGCGGAGGTCATCCCCCGCGGGCTTTCCTGTAGTCCCGGGGTCTCCGAACACTCCCAGGACGTCGTCGCGTAGCTGGAATGCTTCACCAAGCGGCAACGCGAAGGCGGAATAGCCTCGCAGAAGCTCTTCGCTGCCCCCAGCCAATGCGCCCCCAAGAGCCAAGGGGTGTTCAGTCGAGTACTTCGCCGATTTGAAACGGATGATGGACTGGGCGCGGTGGACGGCACCTGCGCGGTCCCGCACCGGACCTGCGACTTCCTCCAGGATGTCCAGGTATTGACCGGCCATGACTTCGGCGCGCATCAGGTTGAAGATCCGCCGCGCACGGGTGCCGGAGGCGGCCCTGCCACCAATCTCCGTGAACGCCTCTTCACTGAAGGACAGGCACAGGTCTCCGGTCAGGATGGCGGCCGCGTGCCCGAAGCGCTCGCTGTCGAGGGCCCATCCTTCGCCCTCATGGAGCTGGGTGAACCTCTTGTGGACGCTGGGACCGCCGCGCCGCGTATCAGAGCGGTCGATGATGTCATCGTGAATCAGGGCTGCAGCCTGAAAAAGTTCCAAAGCGCAGCCCGCAGTGATGATGTCGGGATGTGCGGACTCACCTCCGGCACCTCTCCATCCCCAGTAGCACATCAAGGCCCGGAGCCGTTTGCCGCCTGTCACAAGGCTCGTGATTGAGCCCATGAGGGGAGCGACATCGGGAGAGATGGTGGCCATGGTTTCTTGTTGCGCCCCAAGGAAGCCGCTAAGTTTGGCGGCGACATCGGCCACAAAACGGCTCTGTTCCGAACCGAGGCTATCCGCGGTCACTTGATTGACCCGGCGGCCACGTTGGCACCGATGGTGAACGTGGATTTGCCTGCCGTTTCCACCACTGAGATATTCACCGTTTCATTGTCGCCACGGAGGAAATCCTTTGATTTGATACTTCCCACGGTGTTTCCGGGAACTTCCTTAAAGCCCTGCGCCGTGAGCGCGGAAGTATAAAAGGCCACGACTGCGTCGACCGGAGACGCAATGGTGCCGACCAGGGCCACCGACGCCGGGGAGGAGTTCTTGTCGAAACTGCTGGATTCCACCGCTGCCTTGGGCATCAACGGAATCAATTGCTGCGGGAATCCCGGAACCAGGGCGCCGACCGCCGCCGAAGCTCCTGCGGCCCCCGTGGAAGTGGCAGCCGGCGCCGGACTCGCCGAGGCAGTGACCGCCCCGGACGACGATGTTGGCCCCGCCCCTTGGGATGCCGTGCTTGCAGGGGACGACCCGCAAGCCGAGATGGTCAACGCGACGCCCGTGGCCAACAGGGCCAGGCTGACGGGTTGAGGCTTTCCAAAGAGCTTCACAGGGATTTCCTCCTGGGGACGACGCCGGATGCTGCCTCCAGTTTAGGACGCCGGATGCGGCCTCCCGTAACCAGTGCCGCGGCATAGGATTTCCTTGTGAGACCACAAGCAGAGGACAACGGGCGGGGCCCCGGACAAGAATTCGCCCCGGATCCCGCTGCCCTGCGGGAACTGAGGCGAACCAGCATCCTCCACGTAGACATGGATGCCTTCTTTGTCTCCGTGGAACTGCGCACGCGGCCTGAACTCAAGGGGAAGCCCGTCATTGTGGGGTTTCCGGTGGATCGCTCAGTTGTGCTGTCCGCATCCTACGAAGCGCGCGCGTTGGGCGTGAAGTCTGCCATGCCCATGGCCAACGCCATGCGGATGTGCCCCAACGCGATCATCATCGAACCCCGCCACACCCTTTATTACGAGGTGTCCCGGCAGCTGATGGGAATATTCGAATCGATAACGGACCTCGTGGAGCCGTTGAGCGTCGACGAGGCTTTCCTGGACGTCGGCGGCGCGATCAGGAGGCTTGGTCCGCCTCTTCAGATCGGCCATTTGATCCGGAGCCGCGTTGCGTCCGAGCTGGGAATCACTGCGTCCGTGGGGATAGCCGCCAACAAGTTCGTTGCCAAAATAGCTTCTACACGCTGCAAACCCGACGGACTGCTCCTGATTGAGGCGGGGCAGACCGTAGCCTACTTGCACAGCCTGCCCGTGAACGCCTTGTGGGGAGTCGGGGCCAAGACCGCCGATGTCCTCGCCAGGCTGGGGATCCGTACCGTCGCTGATGTTGCGGCCACGCCGCTTTCTTCCTTGAAAAAGGTCCTTGGAGCTTCGGGCGAGCACGTCCACCGATTGTCGCTGGGCCTGGATCCGCGGCCGGTCACGCCTACCCGCCTCGAAAAGAGCATTGGCTCCGAGGAAACGTTCGCAGTTGACACTCCGGATGACGCGCTCCTGCACCGCGAGTTGCTGAGGCTCTCCCACCGAACCGCTTCACGGCTGCGGACAGCCGGAATGGTAGCCCGGACCATCGCGCTGAAGCTGCGCTATGCGGATTTTTCGACAATCAGCCGCAGCAAGACAATGCATACGCCGGTGGACAGCGCCCAGCTGATCTATCAGGTGGCGAGCCAGTTGCTGGCGTCCTTGGGGGAGCGGCCGATGAGCGTGCGGCTTGTGGGAGTCCGCGCCGAGCAGCTTGAGCCGGCCGAGCATGCCTCGCTGCAGTTAAGCCTGGATCGCAGGGACGACAACTGGCGGGCCGCCGAGCAGGCGCTTGACCGAGTCACCGAGCGATTCGGCAGCAAGACTGTCCTTCCGGCAACGCTTCTGGAGCCGCATGCGGAGCCCGATGGGCAGGGCTCTCCCTAGGCGTCGAAGTGCGCTCGCGCGCCTCCGGAGTGTCTTTCAGAACAGCGGCCAACAAACTATCCTAGAGATACACAGATTTAGACCGTCTGGATAAATTGCCATGTTGCGTCTGTTCCGTGAGACCGTGTTCACAAGACACGGTCTTCGGGAACCCTTTTTTGGGTTCGTCCGTTCAAGGAACAAGAGGCAACGGCCGCGGCGTATCCAGACGCTGGCCGACTAAAGGAGGTCGCGATGCCCCTCTCGGAGCACGAACAGAAGCTCCTCGAGCAACTCGAGAAGCAACTGCATGAGGACGATCCAAAGTTTGCCAATTCAATGGGCTCTGACCCCATTCGCTCATGGTCGACCAGGCACATCGTTATTGGCGTTCTAGGCACTATCGCCGGGATTCTCTTGTTGTTGGTAGGTGTGTCCTTGCAGAACATCTTCCTTGGCGTGCTGGGCTTCATAGTCATGGGCGCCGGCGTTTACTTCGCCACCCTGAGAAGGGCAGTCGGCGGCAAGTCGAAGAGCGCCAAGCCGGGCAAGGCAAGGAACTCATTCATGAGCAACCTCGAGGAACGCTGGGACGAGCGTCGCCGCGGCGAGGAGTAGCTGAGCGCTCCATTGAGGGGCTCGTCCTCCACGTGGATGCCGAGTCCTCCACATTGCACCACCAGGCTCTGGCCTGATTGCGAAAAGACCCGAATATCGGGTCTTTTCGCATTTAACGCCACGTTCGCCGCACCTCGCGAGCCTGCGGGCACGACTCAGGGCCGCCGTCGTGCGCATCCCCGCAGCGCCGCCGCAAAGTCTCCTCCACCGCCAACCACCCTTGAGATCCACGTGTTTTCAGGCTGCCGCATTCGAAAGTGGGGCGGAAACACGCCGGATTGCGTTGACTGTGGGGGCTTGTGGAGTAAAGTGGAGCGAGTAAGAGGGTAGTGGCGGCGTGGGGCAGGTACGGGCACCTTTACGGATGGGGGCGGTGGGCCAGTGTTTCTTGGCACGCATTCTCCCCGTCTGGACGAAAAGGGCCGGATCATCCTTCCCGCCAAGTTCCGCGAGGAACTTGCTGACGGCTTGGTGCTCACAAGGGGCCAGGAGCGTTGCATCTACGTCTTCAGCCAGCGGGAATTCGAACGTATTCACGAGTCCATGCGGGAGGCCCCCATTTCCTCCAAGCAGTCACGTGACTACATCCGGGTTTTCCTGTCCGGAGCCTCTGACGAGGTACCTGACAAGCAGGGGCGCGTGACGATTCCGCCGGCGCTCCGGAGCTACGCAGGTCTTGAGCGGGAATTGGCGGTCATCGGCGCCGGAACCCGTGCTGAGATCTGGGATGCCCAGGCTTGGGATGAGTACCTGGCCGAGAAGGAAGCCGCCTTCTCGGAGACCGACGACGACAACCTTCCCGGGTTCATTTAGAAACCGGGACAGGAAGCATCAATGCTTCTTGGACGGGATCTCCAGCCGCCCATCACATTGTTTTCCTGGCTCACCTTCCCCGGAGCCAGGCAGACGCTGCGATAGGCGCGGATGGGGATCCGGCTCAAGAAGCGATCCGCCCGACTGACCGACGAACAATCAGCTCTGAGGAGGCCGCATGGAGGAGCAAGACGCGCCAAAACCAACCTCGGAGCGACATGTACCGGTCCTGAAGGACCGGTGCATCAATTTGTTGGCACCCGGTTTTGAGGCGGCCCGCAGCCGTGGCGAAACCCCCGTCGTCATCGACGCCACGTTGGGAATGGGCGGCCACTCCGAAGCGATGCTGCAACGGTTCCCCGATCTGCACCTTGTCGGGATAGACCGGGATGAAGAGGCACTCGCCCTCGCCGGAGCGCGCCTGCAACCGTTCTCTGCCCGCACGGACCTCGTACATGCCGTCTATGACGAGATAGAAGATGTCCTCGCGGACCTTGGTATCCCCGAGGTGCACGGGATCCTCATGGACCTGGGCGTGTCTTCCCTTCAACTGGACGAGCGGGAGCGCGGTTTTGCCTACTCCTACGACGCTCCACTGGACATGCGGATGGACACCAGCCGCGGCCAGACTGCCGCTGACGTAGTCAACAACTATTCCGAAGAAGACCTGGTGCGGATTATCCGCAAGTGGGGCGAAGAGAAGTTTGCCGGCAGAATCGCAAACCGCATCGTCACGGCGAGGGCCGCCAAGCCGTTCGCCACCACCGGTGAACTCGTCGAGCAGATCCGCGGCGTTGTTCCTGCGGCGGCTGCAAAGTCCGGCGGGCATCCGGCAAAGCGGACTTTCCAGGCCTTGCGGATTGAAGTCAACGAGGAACTCGACGTCCTTGAGAGGGCAGTGCCTGCCGCTCTCTCGGCCTCGGCAATGGGGGGACGGGTAGTGGTGATGTCGTACCACTCCCTCGAAGACAAAATCGTCAAGTCCGTCTTCCAGTCCCGCTCCAAGTCATCGGCGCCGCTCGGCTTCCCGGTGGAGCTGGAGGAACACAAGCCGGAATTCAAGACCTTGACCAAAGGCACGGAAGTGCCGACACCCGAAGAAATCGCCGAAAACCCGCGTGCGGCATCTGCCCGCCTGCGGGCCGTGGAACGCATCAAAGCGAGGAGAACAGCATGAGCACCGCTGCCGCGAAGATCCTGCCGACCACAGTGGGCAACACCGCGCGTGCCCTGCCCGCCCGGGGACCGGAGCGCGACGCGCCCCGCAAGGCGCGGACGCCGCTCTCGCTCGTGCAGAGTGTTCCAGGAAGACGACGGACTCCGTTCGTCGTCTTCTGCTTCGGCGTGCTGGCAGCCGCCTTGTTGACTGTCCTGGTCCTCAACATCTCCGTTTCCACGGCCCAGTACGACCTCGTCAAGCTCAGGAACGACGCTGCATCCCTGAACAAGCAGAACCAGGATCTGACACAGCAGGTCCAGAACTACCAAGCTCCCCAGAATCTGGCCGCCAAGGCCGCAGAATTGGGAATGGTAGCTTCCACTGCCACGGGCCAGATCGACCTGGACAACCTGACGGTCACAGGAAAAGCCACGCCGGCAACCAAGGGGCAGAATCCCGGTGCCGTCATTGCTGCTCCTGCGGTTGCAGGCCAGTCGAGCGTCGTACCTCCTGCCCCTGCCAAGAATGATTCGCTGGACAGCCGCAAACCCAACGGGACCGCCGACTCCACACCGGCTAAACCGCAAGCGCCCGCGGTTCCGGCGGCACCCAAGGCGCCGGTTGTGGATCTCCATGGTGGTTCGGTCCCCGCTCCACAGCAGAAGGTACCGGGGCAGTAGCGTTCAGCCGACCTGATTTCAGGGTAAACAGCAAGGCAAGCAGCAAGGAATCGACGTGGTGCAGAAAACCGGCAAATCGAAGAACAAGAGAACGCCGGCGGCGAAGAAGCGCCTGCGCATCGGCCTCGCGATCATGTTGGCGCTGCTGTTGGTGGTAGGGGGCAAGTTGTTCCTGGTGCAAGGGCTTGACGTCGGAGGCCTGGCCGAGGCTGCCTACAACAACCGGCTGACAACCACCATCCTGCCTGCCGAGCGCGGCAAGATCCTTGACTCGAACGGCACGGTGCTCGCCAGCAGCGTGATCCGTTACAACATTGTGGTGGACCAGACGGTCAACACAAACACTGATCAGTTTCCCCGTTTCAACTCCCAGACCCAGGCCATAGACACGATCTCCAGGTCCCAGGGGATATCAGAGCTTGCCAGTGCGCTGGGGATGGACGTCGGGCAGGTCACGCAGGCCGTGACCGGCGTGAAGAAGTACAACATAGTGGCCAAGGAAGTGAAGCCGGACGTCGAAGACCGGATATCCCAACTGCACATCCCTGGTGTGGTGTCGGAAGGCGTCAGCAAGCGGGTCTATCCCAATGGAAGCGTCGCCGGGGGAGTCATTGGCTTCCTCAAGGACGGCACCACAGGCCAGGCCGGCCTTGAGCAGACCCAGGACGATCTCCTGCGCGGCAAGGATGGCAAGCGCGTCTTTGAGATCGGCGCGGATGGCCTTCGCATTCCCGTGGCGACCGACCTGCTGACACCTGCCGTGAACGGCCAGGACGTCAAGCTGACCCTGAACACGGACATCCAGTACTTTGCGCAGCAGGCCATCCAGACCCAGGTCAACCAGCTCAATGCCGAGTGGGGGTCAATCGTCGTCGAGGACATCAAGACCGGGAACCTCATTGCGATGGCGGACACGAACGCCCCGGATCCCAACGACCCCGGCAAGGTAGCGGCCGCGGACCGCGGCGTGCGGTCCGTGACGGCCGCCTATGAGCCTGGTTCGGTCGAGAAGATGATCACCGCGTCCGCTGCGATCAATGAAGGAAAGTCCAGCCCGCTGGACACGGTCACCATTCCACCTGCTTTGACCATCGACGGTCAGACGTTCACCGATGCGTTCGACCATGGAACCGAGCAGAGGACCCTTGCCGGCATCCTTGGCTATTCGATGAACACGGGTACCGTGATGATCGGCAGCCGCCTGAGCAAGCAACAGCGTTATGACTACCTCACCCGCTTCGGTATCGGCGAAGCTCCGGACATCGGCCTCCCTGCTGAAACCTCAGGCATCCTGGCCAAGCCCGATCAATGGGATGACCGCCAGCAGTACACCGTACTGTTCGGCCAAGGTGTTTCCCAGTCCACGCTGCAGACCGTCCGGGCCTACCAAAGCGTGGCCAACGACGGCGTGATGCTGCAACCGCGGCTGATTGACGGTTACGTCGGAGCCGACGGGGTCGAGAACAAAGTGCCTGCCAAGGATTCCCGCCAAGTCGTTTCCAAGGAAACGGCCCAACAGGTCCGGGACATCCTGGAGAGCAACGTCACAATGGGCGAAGTGAAAGATGCCGCCATCGATGGATACCGCGTGGGCGCCAAGACGGGCACCTCCCAGGCACCCCGTGAAGACGGGCTACCTGGCTTCGATGGCTACACCGCGTCCATTGTGGGTATGGCGCCCATGGAGAATCCGCGCTTCATCGTAGAGGTAGTCCTCCAGCGGCCCAAGGGCAGCATTTACGGCATCACCCAGGGGCCGATTTTCCGCTCGGTCATGGGCCAGGTCCTGCGCACCTACAACGTCCCGCCGTCCACCGGCACTCCGGCGCGGTTCCCCCAATACGCCAAATAGGGCCAGTACGGCAAGTAGTCCAGTTTCGCCAAGTAAGCTTGTTGGGCATCTGTCCGGCCACATTACGATCCACCCATGCCGTTTGCGGAGCCCCCGGGATCCCGCACGGCCAGTTTTACGAGCACCAACGGAGACCACCTTGTCAGAGCAGAATGATGCCGTATCGATCCCTACAGGGAACCCGCCGGCTACGGACAAACCCGGCTTCCGTCCAGCCGTCGTGGCGCCTGTTCCCCTTGAGTCCATCGCGTCCTCCCTCGGAATTGCGCTGCCCCTGGACTCCAGCGGTACGTCGGTGACCGGTGTATCTCTCAACTCGCGGACTGTCGAGCCGGGAGACTTGTACCTGGCCCTGCCCGGAGCCACACGGCACGGGGCCGGCTTTGTCGCCCAGGCGGTGGCGGCCGGTGCCGTGGCTGTCTTGAGCGATGAAGATGGCGCCCGCCAATTGGCACTTGAGGACCTTGCTGTTCCCGTGCTGATCGTCAGCAATCCCCGTGCCGCGGTCGGGACCCTCGCCGCCCTCATTTATCGAAGCCAACCCCTCGATGGGGTTTCGCCCACACTTTTCGGGGTAACCGGTACGAACGGTAAAACGACCACGACGTATTTCATCAACTCCCTCCTCCGTGCGCTGGGCAGGAATCCTGGCCTGATCGGGACGATCGAAATCCTTGCGGGGGGCGAGGCCATCCCGAGCCTGTTGACCACGCCGGAGTCAACGGATGTCCATGCCTTGCTCGCCCTCATGCGTGAACGTGGGCTTGACGCGGCTTCCATGGAGGTCTCCTCCCACGCCCTGTCCTTCCACAGGGTCGACTCGGTGACGTTCGATGTTGCCGGCTTCACCAACCTGACGCAGGATCACCTCGATCTCCACGGAAGCATGGACGAGTACTTCCGGACCAAGGCGGAACTCTTCACCAGCGCGCGCGCACAGCGCGCTGTAGTGACCGTCGACGACCGCTGGGGGCGCTTACTGGCCGATGAGGCGGGAATTCCCGTGACCACGCTGGCGACCACGCCGGGCAGCGATGCTGACTGGACAGTGGAGTCAGCCGAGCAACGCGGGCTTGGAACGGACTTCGAATTGCGCCACCGCGATGGAACAGTCCTACGCGTCCATACAGGATTACCGGGGGATTTCAACGTCGCCAACGCGGCCTTGGCCACCATTATGGTGCTCGACTCCGGCATCGAACCGCCGGCACTGCAGGCGGCGCTCGAGAGGCATGATCCCTTCACCGTTTCCGTACCGGGCCGGATGCAGCTGATCTCGGATGCCCCGGCTTCCGTTGTCGATTTCGCGCACAACCCGGACGCACTGGCGAGGGCCCTGAAGGCCGTACGCTCGCAAGCCCCCGGATCCCGAGTGATTGTCGTTTTCGGCGCCACTGGACAGCGTGACCAGGGCAAGAGGCCGACGATGGGCGCCATAGCCGCCCGGCTCGCCGACGTCGTGATTGTCAGCGACGACGATCCGCATGACGAAGACGCTGCGGCGATCCGTTCGGAAGTCATCGCCGGGGCCCGCGCCGCCCAGGAGTCAGAGGGCCTTGACTGCGAGATCGTGGAAGCGTACCCCCGGGACGTCGCCATTCGCCAAGCCGTGGAACTCGCCACTGAGAAGGACACCATCCTGATCGCCGGCCGAGGACACGAGGTCTGGCAGGAAGTGAAGGGCGTGAACCTTGCCCTCGATGACCGGGTGGAACTGCGGGCAGCCTTGACAGCCAGGGGATTCAAGGTTTCCACGGACGAGCGGATAGAGTCCTAGACCGAGATGATTGCACTTACTGCGGCGGAGATCGCCGATATTACCAATGGCCGATTGGCAGCGGACCCGGGCATCGTTCCGGTGTCCGTCGTTACCGATTCCCGTGAGGCGGCTGCCGGATCGTTGTACGTGGCCAAGCCAGGAGAGAACGCCGACGGCCATGCCTACGTGGGCGCCGCTTTTGAGCGCGGAGCCGTTCTGGCTCTGACCGAGCGCGACGTTTCCGACGACGACGGCCGGCCGTACCCCGCCGTCGTGGTCGATGACGCCGTGATCGCCATGGGTGCCTTGGCTGCAGAGTCCGTCCGCCGAATCCGCGCCGAACGTGCGGCAAAGGGGGAGCCCTTCACCGTCATCGGCATCACCGGCTCGGCGGGCAAGACCACTACCAAGGACCTGCTCGCGGGGATCCTTTCCCGGGCCGGGGCCACAGTGGCGCCGCAGGGTTCGTACAACGGTGAAGTCGGCGTGCCGCTCACAGTGTTCGGGGCCGATGCTGGCACCCGTTACCTCGTGATCGAAATGGGCGCCACCGGCGTCGGCCACATCAAATACCTCGCCGACATGGTCCAGCCGGACATCGGCGTCGTTCTTTGCGTAGGCACCGCCCACGCCGGCGAGTTCGGTGGCGTGGAGAACATAGCCAAGGCAAAAGGCGAACTCGTCGAGGCGCTGGGGGAGGACGGAACGGCCGTCATCAACCTCGACGACGCGCGGGTCGCGGCGATGGTCTCCCGCACCCGGGCCGAAGTGCTCGGAACCACCGCTACCGGCATTTCCGGCTCCGCGGTCGAAGCCAGGAACGCCGATATCGACGAAGACGGCCACCCGGAATTCGAGCTCGTCCTGCCCGACGGCGGGGTCCCCCTTCCCGTCCACAGCAAGCTCATCGGTGCCCACCACATCACCAACCTGCTTGCTGCTGCGGCCGCAGCGTTCGCGGCAGGACTCCCTGCGGCCGAGATCGCCGCCTCGCTGAGCGAGCAGTCGCCGGCCAGCCGGTGGCGAATGGAACGCACGGAGCGGGCAGACGGCGTCACCATCATCAACGACGCGTACAACGCGAATCCGGAATCCATGCGTGCAGCCTTGCGAACCCTCGCCGACCTCGGCCAGGGACGCCGCACCTGGGCGGTGCTGGGAGCGATGCTGGAACTTGGCGAAGATTCCATCCGCGAACACACGGCGGTGGGGACGCAAGTGGTCCGCTTGAACATTTCCCGGCTCGTTGTGGTTGGCCGCGAAGCCCGGGCGCTGTACATTTCCGCGATCCAGGAAGGGTCCTGGGGCGACGAATGCAGTTTCACCGAAACGGCTGACGAGGCTTACGAACTGCTGCAGGCCGAGCTCGAACCAGGCGACCTGGTGCTTTTCAAGTCCTCAAACGGGGTCGGCCTAAGGCATTTGGGGGATCGGATAGCATTACCCCCACAGGCCGGGACAAGTGCGAACACTGCGGCTGCAACTGCCGCCAATGAAGGGAACGAGCTGCTGTGATTGCACTGTTGATCGGCGCGGGCGTTGCCCTCCTGGTGGCTCTGATCGGAACGCCACTGTTCATCCGGTTCCTTGTCACCAAGGGATACGGCCAGTTCATCCGCGACGACGGACCCACGTCCCACCACACCAAGCGCGGTACCCCCACCATGGGCGGGACAGTCGTGGTGGCTGCCGTGCTCATCAGTTATGGGTTGACCCACCTGATCATGTGGATGATGAACCCACGATCACCGGGCCCGTCAGCTTCGGGCCTGCTCTTGTTGTTCCTGATGGTCGGCATGGGATTCGTTGGTTTCCTCGACGATTTCATCAAGATTTCCAAGCAGCGCAGCCTCGGACTCAATGCCAAGGCCAAGCTGATCCTTCAAGCATTCGTCGGCATTGTCTTCGCAGTGCTGGTCTTGAACTTCCCTGACGCGGAGGGGATCACCCCGGCCTCCACGCATATTTCCCTTGTGCGGGACATCCCCTGGCTGAACCTGGCCTTCGGGGGCACCGTCCTTGGAGCCATCCTGTTTGTCATCTGGTCGAACCTGATCGTCACTGCGGCAACCAACGGCGTCAACCTCACGGACGGACTGGACGGCCTTGCCGCCGGTGCCTCCATCATGGTCTTCGGCGCCTACACACTCATGGGAATCTGGCAGAACAACCAGGCCTGCGGTTCGCCCCGCGAGGCGGGCAGCGGCTGCTATTCGGTCCGTGACCCGCTCGATCTGGCGCTCCTGGCGGCTATTTGCAGTGCCGCGCTGGTGGGCTTCCTCTGGTGGAACACGTCTCCGGCGAAGATCTTCATGGGAGATACCGGTTCCCTCGCTATCGGCGGCGCGGTGGCCGGCTTTGCGATCCTCTCCCGCACCGAGCTTCTTTTGGGCATCATCGGCGGTCTTTTCGTCCTGATTACACTGTCGGTCATCATCCAGGTGGGTTACTTCAAGGTCACCAAGGGCAAACGTGTCTTCAAGATGGCCCCCCTTCAGCATCATTTCGAACTCAAGGGCTGGGCCGAGATCACGGTGGTTGTCCGATTCTGGATTCTTTGTGGCCTGTTCGTGGCAGCAGGCCTTGGGATTTTCTATGCTGAATGGGTGGTGCTGCTGTGAGCGCAAGTCCTCAAACCAAGCCTTCGTCCAATGACCGGCTCAAGGACCTCGTCAGTTGGGATTCCGACTGGAAGGGCCTTCGCGTCGTCGTGACCGGCATCGGAGTCTCCGGTTTCGCGGCCGCCGATACCTTGATCGAACTCGGCGCACGCGTGGTGGTTGTTGACGCTGCCACGAGCGCCAAAGCCCTCGCCCAGGCGGACACCTTGAAGATCGTGGGCGCAGCCGACGTCCTGCTTGGCCAGGACGCCGTCACGACCCTGCCCCGTGTGGACGGTGAAAAAGCCGAACTCGTGGTCACGTCGCCGGGCTGGCGGCCGGACCAATCCCTCCTGGCAGCCGCCAAACGGGCCCACGTCCCGGTGTGGGGCGACGTCGAACTCGCTTGGCGGGTGCGCGAACGCAAGGGCCGCAAGACCGCGGACTGGCTCACGATCACAGGTACCAACGGCAAGACCACCACGGTGGGCATGACCGAAGCAATGCTCCAGGCGGCGGGGCTCAAGGCAATCGCCGTGGGGAATGTAGGCACTCCGATCCTGGATGCACTCCGTGATCCGGTTGAGTACGACGCTTTCGCGGTTGAGCTGTCCAGCTTCCAGCTGCACTGGATCGAATCCCTCTCCCCGGTGGCCAGCGTCTGCCTCAACGTCGCCGAGGACCACGTTGACTGGCATGGCTCTTACGAGTCCTACCTCGCGGACAAGGCAAAGATCTTCGAGAACACCCAGAAGGCATGCATCTACAACGCTGAGCAGATCGAGACCGAACGCATGGTGGAAAATGCCGACGTGGTCGAGGGGTGCAGGGCTATAGGTTTCACCACCTTGACCCCGGCTGTCAGCATGCTCGGCGTCGTCGAGGGGTTGCTCGTGGACCGTGCGTTCATTGAGGAACGCAAGAGTTCGGCAGTGGAACTCGCCTCCCTGGCCGATTTGGGCACTGCCGCGCCGCGACACATGGTTGCCAACGCCCTGGCTGCTGCCGCCCTGGTGCGCGCCTACGGCGTCGAATCGTCCGCCGTGCGTGAGGGGCTCAGGAACTATCTCCCGGGAGACCACCGCATCCAGCCCGTGGCCAAGCAGAACGGCGTACTCTGGGTCAACGACTCCAAAGCGACCAATCCGCACGCTGCTTCCGCGGCCCTGTCGGCGTTCGACAAGGTCGTCTGGATTGCAGGCGGTTTGTCCAAGGGCGTCAACTATGACGATTTGGTCAAAAGCAACGCGCACAGGCTCAAGGCGGTAGTGCTGATCGGAACAGACACCGCGGACCTGGAAGCCTCCCTCAAGCGACACGCAGCGGATGTGCCCGTAATCGGGCAGCCCAAGGGCGACACTGAAATGGTGCAGTCCGCCGATTCAGCTGGTACCGCCGCGGAACCGTCTCCGATCTTCGGCGACACCGTGATGGCCCACGCTGTCGCGTCGGCAGCAAGTATCGCCGAGCCCGGCGATACCGTGCTGATGGCCCCGGCGGCTGCCTCCATGGACCAGTTCTCTTCCTACGCTCACCGTGGCGATGCTTTCATCCGGGCAGTGCGCGAGCTTGTGGAAGGCCAGGCACAGACCACCGAGGAGTAACAATGGTCAGCACGCCCACGCGCAGCGGGCCCGGGCGGACCCGGGCCGGCAAGGCAGACCCCGCCGGACGCGCGGCAGGCGTTGCTCGAGCCTCGCTGCCGTCGCGGATACGTTCCGGGATGGCTGGTTTCTGGTCAACGCTTGAGGGAAGCGGCAAATCAAGAAACGGGTCTACGTACTACCTGATTCTCGGCGCATCGCTTGCGCTCACGGCCATCGGGATCATCATGGTCCTCTCGGCATCCAGTGTTGAGGCGATTGCGGCTGGAGAATCCCCGTACTCGATCGCCACCAAGCAAGGAATGTTCGCCGGCATCGGCATCGTTGCGATGCTGGTGCTTTCACGGGTCAACGTCCTTTGGCTTAAGAGATTCGCGTGGCCCTCGATCATTCTCGCCGGTGCCTTGTTGGTGCTGGTTCTGGTGATCGGCAAGCGTGTGCTGGGCAACCAGAACTGGATCGAGATCGGTGGCTTCACCTTCCAGCCATCGGAGTACGCCAAGTTCGCCCTGGTGCTCTGGATGGCAACGGTCCTTTCTGTGAAGGCGAAGCTTCTCGACAAGTGGACCCATGCGCTCATCCCCGTCGTTCCGGTCTCCGGCGCCATCATTGCCTTGATTGTCCTGGGACATGACCTTGGAACCTCGTTGGTGGTCATGTTGATCATGGCGGCCGGCTTGTTTTTCGGCGGCGTCAACCTGAAGCTCTTCGCTGCTGCAGGAGGCGTTGCCGCCGCCGCGGCGCTGATACTGGCGGTTACCAGCGGAAACAGGATGTGCCGGATCACCTCGTGGATGGGGCAGAGCTGCGCAGGGGCCAGCGACATCGGATTCCAGAGCGAACAGGGACTCAGCGCCCTTGCCTCGGGAAGTTGGTTTGGTGTTGGCCTTGGCCAGAGCCGGCAAAAATACCAATGGATTCCCGAAGCCCACAACGACTTCATCTTCGCTGTCATCGGGGAGGAACTCGGCCTCGTGGGGACCATCGTGGTCTTGGTGCTCTTTGCGTTGCTCGCCGTTGCGATCTACCGGGTGGTCAGCCACCAGGAAGACTTGTTCGCCCGCGTGCTCGGCGGCTCGATCATGGCGTGGATGCTCGGACAGGCCGCGATCAACATGGCGATGGTGGCCGGCCTGCTGCCCGTGATCGGCGTTCCGCTACCCTTCATTTCCTATGGCGGTTCAGCGTTGGTGATGTCGCTATGCGGCGTGGGCGTAGTGTTGTCTTTGGCCCGCGCCCAAATGGCTCCTGCCGGCCGTTCGAAGCCGCGCTGGCGACTTGCGAAAACTGCACGAAAGCGTACATAGCACTCCATGAATTCCCAGCCCAAACCCCTCTCCGTGGTCCTCGCCGGCGGCGGGACCGCCGGACACATCAGCCCATTGCTCGCCATTGCCGACGCCATCAAGTCGCTGCGGCCGGAGGCCAGGATCCTTGCCGTCGGCACGCCCAATGGCATGGAAACGCGTCTGGTTCCGGCTGCCGGCTACGAGTTGGCCACCATCGACCGGGTTCCCTTCCCCCGGAAGCCCTCCGCGGATCTGCTCAAACTGCCCGGCAGGCTCGCGGCGGCGGTCAAGCAAGCCGGACGCATCCTGGACGACGCACAGGCCGACGTACTCCTCGGCGTCGGCGGCTACGTGTGCACACCGATGTACCTCGCGGCGTGGCGTCGCAGGATCCCCATCGTCATCCACGAGGCCAACACGCGCGCCGGGCTTGCCAACCGGGTAGGGGCCATGTTCACCAAGCATGTCGGGGTGGCCTTCCCTGAGACCCGGCTTCGGCACGCCCGCCACGTGGGGATGCCCATGCGCAAGGCCATCGCTGGTCTGGACCGTGCGGCTTGGCGCGCGGATGCCAGGCAGTCCCTGGGCCTCGACGCCGGACAGCCTGCACTCATCGTGACCGGCGGTTCCTCCGGAGCCCAGAGCATCAACCGTACGATCGCCGGTGCCGTCGCCGCTTTGGCGGAAGCCGGTATCCAGACACTGCACATCACCGGCCGCGGCAAGGCGGTGACGAACGACGACGGCGACCCCCTGGCCGCCGACGGCTACCACCAGGTGGAATACGTGGACGGCATGGAGAATGTCTACGCGGCAGCCGATGTCCTCCTTGCCCGATCCGGCGCGGCAACCGTCAGTGAGGTGGCCGCCGTCGGGCTCCCGGCGGTCTTCGTTCCGCTGCCCATCGGAAACGGCGAGCAGGCAATGAACGCGTCCGCCCTGGTCAAGGCCGGTGCAGCGCTTCTTGTCGACGACCGGGCCCTGACCGCGGAATGGCTCAAGGCCGAGCTGATTCCTTTGCTCACGGATCAAGCCCGCCTTGAGGACATGGCCAGCAAGGCAAAGGAACTTGGCATCAGAAATGCTGATCAGCGGATGGCTGATCTCGTCTTGGAAGCGGTAACCGAATGACCCAGCCCCTCGCAGACATCGATTCCCTCGGCAGGGTCCACTTCATCGGCATCGGCGGCGTGGGCATGTCTGCCGTCGCACGCATCATGGTGGCCAGGGGCGTTCCCGTGAGCGGTTCCGACGCCAAGGACCTGCCCGTCATGCAGGACCTCCAGTCCGCAGGGGCACGGATCGCAGTTGGCTACGCCGCGGAAAATCTTCGTGACGCGCAGACCGTCGTTGCCGGTTCGGCCATCAGGGCCGACAATCCGGAACTGGAAGCGGCCCGGGCGGCCGGCCTTCCGGTGCTCCACCGTTCAGAGGCCCTCGCGGCAACCATGGGCGCAGACCGCGTGGTGACCGTGGCCGGCACGCACGGCAAGTCCACCACCACCTCAATGGTGGCCGTGTTGCTCAAGGAAGCGGGCCTGGATCCCTCGTTCGCCATCGGCGCCAACGTACCCGCCCTCGGCGTCAACGCAGCGCACGGCACCTCGGACATCTTCGTTGCCGAAGCCGATGAATCGGACGGTTCCTTCCTGAACTATCGGCCCCTCATCGCCGTCGTCACCAACGTCGAAGCCGACCACCTGGACTATTACGGCACGCCTGAGGCTGTCTACGCCTCCTTCGACAGTTTCGCTGCACTCCTGCCCGCTGACGGCGTGCTTTTTGCCTGCGCGGACGACGACGGTGCCCGGGCCCTCGCGGAACGGACCCGCGCCGCGGGCAACACCCGGGTTCTGGGCTACGGGACCGCGGAGGACGCCGATATCCGCCTGTACGATGGGGGGCCGGGCGATGTCCGGGTCTCTGTCGGCGGACAGGAATACCGGCTTGGCCTCCAAGTGCCCGGGCGGCACAACGCCTTGAACGCGACGGCCGCGTTCGGCGTCGCAGTCGAGCTCGGCGTGGCACCCGAGGTTGCCGCGGCCGCCCTCGGCCATTTCACCGGAGCATCGCGGCGATTCGAGTTCAAGGGGCAGGGGAGGGGCGTGCGTGTCTACGACGACTACGCCCACCACCCCACGGAGGTCCGGGCCGCCTTGTCCGCCGCCCGCTCCGTGGCAGGCGGCAACAAGGTGCATGTGCTCTTCCAGCCGCACCTGTTTTCGCGTACCCGCGAATTCGCGGAGCAGTTTGCGGAGGCGCTTGGCGAGGCGGACACAGCCCTCGTGTTGGACATCTACCCAGCCCGCGAGGATCCCATCCCCGGGGTCACGAGCACCCTGATCACGGGACGCCTGAAGAATGGCAGGCTCGTGGCCGGCGGCCAGGAAGCACTGGACGCGGTACTCTCCGCGGCCGGCGACGGCGACATCGTCCTGACCGTCGGAGCTGGCGACGTGACTGCCTACGGGCCCCGGATCGTGGAGCTGTTGGGTGGCTGACACCCGGAAGCCCACGTTCAAGCCGCAGGCGGGCCGCCGGCCGGGAGTCGTCAGTGCAGAACGCAGCCTCGACGATCCCGTCGGTGGTCCTTCGGAATCAGCCGCGGGCAAGGACAGCAATGTGCTGGCATTTCCCGAGCCCAAGGGACGCAAGCGGCGTCGGACGGTGCTCACGGTGGTGGCCATCGTCGTCGCCCTGGTCGCCGGAATCATCGTTGCGTCGATCTACTCTCCGGTGTTCGCAGTGCGCACTGTGACGGTTGACGGTACCAAGCTGCTTCAGGCGGGGAGCGTCCAGAAGGCCCTCGATCCGGTGAAGGGAAAACCCCTTCCGCAAATCAACGACGCCGACATTGCCGCGCTGCTCAAGCCGCTCGTCCAGGTGCGTTCCGTCAGTACCGAGGCCCGCCCGCCGTCGGAACTTTTGGTCCACATTGTGGAGCGGGTACCCGTGGCGCTGGTCAAGGGCGGCGACAACTATTCACTGGTTGACGTCGATGGCGTCCAGCTTGGATCAACCACCGATCCCGCATCGGTTCCCTTGCCGGTCATCGACGGGCAAGGAGCGAACCAGAGTCTCTTCAAGGCGATCACGGCTGTTCTTGCGACGCTGCCGGCGGATGTGCTGGCGAAGATGGCCAGCGCTTCGGCCTCGTCGCCGGACGCCGTCGAGCTCAAGCTCACGGACGGCAAGATCGTCGTATGGGGGAATGCGGACGAGAAGGAGCTGAAGGCGCGCGTCCTCGAGGCGTTGCTCAAGGCTCCCGCCAATCCAAAAGTTCCGGTGAATGTCTACGATGTCAGCGCACCGAGGCACCCGTTTACCAAATAGGCCATTTCAGCTAGTAACTTCAGTGACGTAGAGGGCTATTTTTCGGACTTTCACACGACACGCGGAGGCGGTCATTGAATGTCGGATTCATAGCCCATACCGTCACTTAAGAGTTACTTGACATAACTATAACCTTCAACTAGAGGGTTAAGGTCCAAGGATTCAAGTTGGACTCGATCTGTTTCGCTATAGGACACAAGCAAGGGGCACGAAACGTGGCAGCACCGCAGAATTACTTGGCCGTCATCAAGGTCGTCGGCATCGGCGGCGGTGGCGTGAATGCAGTTAACCGAATGATCGAAGTCGGCCTTCGCGGCGTCGAGTTCATCGCCATCAACACCGATGCCCAGGCTCTCCTCATGAGCGACGCGGACGTCAAGCTTGACGTTGGACGCGAGCTCACGCGCGGTCTGGGAGCCGGTGCCAACCCCGACGTCGGACGCCAGGCTGCCGAGGACCACGCCGATGAGATCGAAGAGGTCATTCGCGGAGCCGACATGGTCTTCGTCACCGCAGGCGAAGGCGGCGGCACGGGAACCGGCGGCGCCCCCGTCGTGGCCCGGATCGCACGCTCGCTCGGCGCCCTGACGATCGGTGTCGTCACGCGGCCCTTCACCTTCGAAGGACGCCGACGTGCCGGTTCGGCCGAAGCCGGAATCGACGCCCTGCGCGACGAAGTCGATACCCTCATCGTCATCCCCAACGACCGTCTCCTCTCCATCAGCGACCGTAACGTCTCCGTCCTGGACGCTTTCCGCTCCGCTGACCAAGTACTCCTGTCCGGTGTCCAGGGCATCACGGACCTCATTACGACCCCTGGCCTGATCAACCTGGACTTCGCTGACGTCAAGTCGGTCATGCAGGGTGCGGGCTCCGCGCTGATGGGTATCGGCTCGGCGCGCGGCGAGGACCGCGCTGTCAAGGCCGCGGAACTCGCCATCGCCTCTCCGCTTCTGGAAGCCTCGATCGACGGCGCCCACGGCGTCCTGCTCTCCATCCAGGGCGGCTCGGACCTCGGCCTGTTCGAGATCAACGAGGCCGCGAGGCTCGTGCAGGAAGTGGCCCACCCCGAAGCCAACATCATCTTCGGTGCCGTCATCGACGACGCCTTGGGCGACGAAGCACGCGTCACGGTTATCGCCGCTGGTTTTGACGACCTCAAGGCCACCTCACCCTCGATGAACCAGTCGGCCGCCCAGCAGCCGGGTCAGCACCAGGCCCCTGCGGCCCCGGACCGTCCCGCAGCACCTTCAGCTGCTCCGGCCTATTCCGCGCCGCAGCACGTTTCCGCAGGCGTCGGCGCTTCAGGCTTGAGCAACTGGGGCCAGCAGCGCCCGTCGGCTTTGCCGGCTGACTCGGGCTTCGACGTCGACCTCCCCGCCGTCGTCGAACCGGACCTTTCGGGAAGCCGCACCGACGACCTCGATGTTCCGGACTTCCTGAAGTAGCCTGTCCGTTCAAACCCACCCAGGAGAGTTAGCCAGTAGTGTTTTGGTGGCGAAAAGAAGTGCGGCCGGGGATTTCGGTCGCCTTCTCCGATGACGATGCGGGCAACCTTGCACTGCACGTGGCGGACAATCCTGACAATGTCATGGTGCGCCGGGCCCGGCTGGAAGCAGCGGCGGGGCTCGGCGAACGGCGTTTCCAATACATGAACCAGGTACACGGAAAAGCCGTCGAATTCATCGCCGCCCACAGCGATGGACCGACGGCCGACGCCATGGTGTCCACGGGGCAGCCCCTCGCGGTCATGGTGGCCGACTGTGTCCCCATCGTGTTGCTGGGCGAAGTGCCCGACGAAACCGACCGGGTCCTTGCGGTGGTCCACGCGGGCCGGCCCGGAGTTGCCGCGGACATCGTTTCGGCCACCGTCGCCGAAATGCGAAACCGCGGTGCGGCGACCATCAGCGCCTGGCTGGGCCCCTCCATCTGTGGTGAATGCTACGAAGTTCCCGAACAGCTGCGGGCCGACGTGGCTGCCGCTGTTCCGGAAACCTGGTCAACGACCTCGTGGGGCACGCCCGCACTGGATCTGCCCGCCGGTGTGCGTTCCCAGTTGAAAGCACTCGACGTCAGGGTGGAGTATTCGGGGGAGTGCACGCGGGAGACCTCCCGGCTCTACTCGTACCGGCGCGATCAGCAAACAGGCCGCTTTGCAGGTTTGGTGTGGACGCATGAGTGAGACTTTTCCAACGGCGGAAAGCGCTGGCGGCGAGCCACGGACTGCCGAGCTGCGCGAACGGCTGGCCGCGGTCCGCCAGCGGATTTCGGCGGCAACCGTCGCAGCCGGGCGAACCGAAGAGCCGCAACTGATAGTCGTCAGCAAGTTCCATCCCGCGGCGGATGTCACCCGCCTGGCGGCACTTGGCGTGACGGACGTCGGTGAAAACCGCGACCAGGAAGCGGCCGCGAAGTCTGCCGAACTCGCTGGGCTCCCGGTGCGTTGGCACTTCATTGGTCAACTGCAAAGCAACAAGGCCAAGTCCGTGGCGAAGTACGCGTTTTCGGTCCAATCGATCGATCGTCCGCAACTGGCCGAGGCCCTGGCCAAGGCCATTGCGCGGCAACAGTCCGAGTCCGGCAGGCCGGACCTTGACTGCTACATCCAGGTCAGTCTTGAGCACGACGCCGGCGGCCACCGCGGCGGTGCCGCTCCGTTCGACGTCGAGCGCCTCGCCGAATCAATCGCGACGGCCGCCGGGCTGCGATTGGCCGGGGTGATGGCCGTCGCGCCGCTCGGAGCGCCCCCGGAGGAAGCGTTCGAGAAACTCGCCGCCATTTCAAGGGATCTGCGAGGACTGCATCCGGACGCCGTGGGGATATCGGCCGGGATGAGCCAGGACCTAGAAGCTGCCGTTCAATTTGGTGCGACACACCTGCGAATTGGCTCGGATATTCTCGGTTCGCGTCCGCGGGTGGGGTAGCGTCAAAGTATTGGAAGCGACGGGCCGGGATTTCAGCGATGTCAAGTCATGGGCGGCCCGCCCACTGCAGACACGATAGGAGTCCAGCATGGCTGGCGCACTGCGCAAGACAATGGTTTATCTTGGGCTCGCCGATGGCGATGAACACTACGAGTCTGAGCAGAACGAGCAGCACACGGACGAGGCCCGGTCTGTCGACCTCAATCGTGAAGAGCGCCGCGCCCCTGCACCTGTACGTGAAGTAGTTCGTGAAGTCCCCCCTGTCGCCGAAGAGGAATACCGCGCACCCGTGACACCTATCAAGCGTGCGGCATCCAGCCGCGAAGACGCCTCCGGACTGAGGCAGATCACCACCGTCCATCCCCGCTCCTACAATGACGCCAAGATCATCGGCGAAAGTTTCCGGGACGGCATCCCCGTGATCATGAACGTCACGGACATGGGTGAGGCAGATGCAAAGCGTCTCGTCGATTTTTCCGCCGGCTTGGTCTTCGGACTCCACGGCAGCATTGAGCGCGTCACCAGCAAAGTTTTCCTGTTGTCGCCGTCGTACGTCGAAGTTCTTGGCGACGACAAGAAGGTCAGCGAAGCCCAAGCAACGTTCTTCAACCAGAGCTAGCACAGTCAACAGGGATGCCAGGCAGAGCGATCTGCCTGGCATCTGTGTTGCAATAGAGGGACTGACCGGAAAATGGCGAACTAGGAGATCTGAGCTAACCCGTGGGCATAGTTTTCGGCCTTTTGTACATTGCATTGCTGCTGTTCCTGGTCACCCTCATCATCAGGCTCGTCTATGATCTGGTGCAGATGTTTGCGCGCCAGTGGCGCCCCCGCGGCGCTGCCCTGGTGGCCGCGCACGTGGTCTATTCCGTGACTGATCCGCCGTTGAGACGGATCCGCCGGCTGATTCCACCGCTGCAACTTGGCGGGGTGTCCCTTGACCTGGCATTTCTGATCGTGTTTATTGTCGTCAGCATCGCAATGGGATTCGTCTACACGCTGGCGTAGCTCTTCCGCAGTCCATGCGCCGATCTTTTTTCTTCGGCCCGTGGCTGCAATCTTCCGACCCAACACGATGGTGTTGAATTGGGGGAATCAGATGATATTTAGGTACCGTAGTTTTGAACGGCCGGAAGGCCTACTGACTAACTAGACCAACGAGGTGACCAGATGGCTTTGACGCCAGAAGACGTTGTCAACAAGCGCTTTCAGCCGACCAAGTTCCGCGAAGGCTACGACCAGGACGAGGTCGACGACTTTCTCGACGAAATCGTCGTCGAGCTGAGGCGTTTGAACCAAGAGAACGACGAGCTGCGCAAGAAGCTCGGCGAAGGCGGAAACCCGGTTCCTGCCAGCGCAGCATCGGCACCCGTGGTCGAGAAGGTGCCCGCACCGGTGAAGGCCGACAAGGACGCACAGGCCAAGGCAGAAGCCGAGGCGAAGGCCGAGGCCGAGAAGAAGAAGGAGCCGGCTGTTGCCGCCGCTCCTGCCCCGGCCGCACCTTCGGCCGGCTCTCCTTCCGCCGAGTCCGCAGCGGGCCTGCTGGCCATGGCTCAGCAGATGCACGACAAGCACGTGGCCGATGGCGAGCAGCAGAAGGAAAAGATCATTGCCGAGGCGCAGATCGAAGCCTCCAGCCTTGTCAACGACGCGCAGGACAAGTCCCGCAAGATCCTCGGTGCCCTCGAGCAGCAGCGCAGCGTTCTCGAACGCAAGGTGGAGCAGCTCCGCGGCTTCGAGCGCGACTACCGCTCCCGCCTGAAGGCCTACATCGAGGGCCAGCTGCGCGACCTGGATGCCCGCGGCTCGGTTGCGGCTCCTGAGGTCGGCGAAGCCGCCGCAGAGGTCTAGCAAGTATTCTGAAAGCCGGTGGCTGGGGATTCCTCGGCCACCGGCTTTTGGCTGTTAAGGCGCCAGAAGCCATGGTTACCGAACCGAATGAAAGTACTATGAGCGACGAACAAACTGACGGCACAGAACAAACGAACGGCATCCCGGAGCCCGTCCGCACCAAGGTCCACGCGTGGCGCCCCGCACTGCTTTGGGTCTTTGCAGGCTTCGCCGTGTTCGCGTACGCCTTCGACCAACTGACCAAACTCTGGGTCACCAGCACCATGGTCGAAGGCGAGCGGATCCCCGTCCTTCCTCCGCTCCTGCATTGGTACTACATCCGAAACTCCGGCGCCGCGTTCTCCATCGGTGAAAACGTCACATGGGTCTTCACCATCGTCATGGCGGCCGTTTCGGTGGTGATTTTGTTCCAGGTGCGTCGACTGGGATCGGTCTGGTGGTCGCTGGCCCTCGGCCTGCTGCTGGGAGGCGCGCTCGGAAACCTCACGGACCGCCTTTTCCGCGAGCCTTCCTTTGCCATGGGCCACGTGGTGGACTTCATCCAATTGCCCAACTTCGCGATTTTCAATATCGCCGACTCGGCGGTGGTTTCCGGCGTTGTGATCATCTGCCTGCTGACCATACGCGGGATCGGACTCGACGGGTCCCGCCATCATTCCGCCGGTTCCGCGACGGCCAAGGCCGGAACACCTGAGGATCAGGAACCGCGCGATGTCTGAGCAATTCGTGGTGCCCGAAGAGCTGGGCGGGACCAGGGCCGACGCGGGCCTGGCGAAGCTGATGGATATTTCCCGTTCCGCGGCCGCCTTGCTGATCGCCGAGGGCAACGTCACCGTCTCCGCAGGCACGGTGGGCAAATCGGCGAAGCTCGTTGCCGGGTCCGTGCTGGAAGTCACCGTTCCCGAACGCCGGGATCCCTTGGAAGTCGTGGAGGAAGTCGTGGAAGGCCTGAATATCCTGTTGGACGATGACGACTTTGTTGTCATCGACAAGCCCGTAGGCGTGGCGGCGCACCCGTCACCGGGTTGGGTAGGCCCGACAGTGGTTGGTGGCCTCGCAGGTGCGGGATACCGGATTTCAACATCCGGCGCGCCTGAACGTGCCGGCATCGTCCACCGTCTCGACGTCGGAACGTCGGGCGTCATGATCGTGGCCAAGAGCGAACACGCTTACACGGTGCTCAAGCGGGCCTTCAAGGAACGCACCGTAGACAAGGTGTACCACGCAGTGGTCCAAGGCCTGCCGGATCCACTGGAGGGCACCATAGACGCGCCCATCGGGCGCCACCCCGGGCATGATTGGCGTTTCGCGGTGATCGAGGATGGCCGTCCCTCCGTGACGCACTACGAAGTCCTTGAGGCCTATGGCAAGGCAACCCTCGTGGAAATCCACCTTGAGACAGGCAGGACACACCAGATCCGGGTTCATTTCTCGGCCCTCAGGCACCCCTGTGCGGGCGACCTGACCTATGGGGCGGACCCGCGTTTGGCCGCCAACCTGGGTCTGACCCGGCAGTGGCTGCACGCGCGGAGGCTTGGCTTCAACCACCCCCGCACCGGCGAATGGGTCGAAGTCACCAGCCAGTACCCGGCGGACCTGCAGTACGCGCTGGAACTTCTTGAAAGCGGCAACGCGTAGCGGGATCCACGCTTCCAGCGCGCCACTCCAACCGCGGGACCCCTGCCGGTAGACTGTCGTGGTGACTTCCAGCAATGACTCGTTCGTCCATCTGCATACCCACACCGAATACTCCATGCTGGATGGCGCGGCCCGTCTTACCGAGTTGTTCGACGAGACCGAGCGGCTGGGCATGCCTGCGCTGGCCACCACGGACCACGGATACCTGTTCGGTGCCTTCGATTTCTGGAAGAAGGCCACGGACAAAGGCATCAAGCCGATCATCGGCGTCGAAGCCTATGTCACGCCGGGCACGGCGCGCGGCGACAAGGAGCGCGTCCGCTGGGGCGACGAAAGCCAGCGCAAGGACGACGTCTCCGGTGGTGGTTCCTACACCCACATGACGTTGTTGAGCTACAACAACGCAGGCATGCGCAATCTGTTCCGGGCATCCTCGATTGCTTCCCTCGACTCGGTGTTCGGCAAATGGCCCCGCCTGGACCGGGAGTTGCTGAACACGTATTCCGAAGGCCTGATCGCCACCACCGGCTGCCCTTCGGGTGAAGTCCAGACCCGTCTTCGGCTGGGGCAATACCGGGAGGCCCTGGCTGCGGCCTCCGAGTTCCGCGACATCTTCGGTGCGGAAAACTACTTCTGCGAACTGATGGACCACGGCCTGGACATCGAGCGGCGGGTCACCGGCGATCTGCTGCGTTTGGCCAAGGAACTGAAGCTTCCGCTCGTGGCCACCAATGACCTCCACTACACGCATGAGCATGACGCGAAGGCCCATGAGGCCCTCTTGGCGATCCAGTCGGGCTCCACGCTGCTCGAGCCCACCTATGACAACGGCGGCTCCCGATTCGCCTTCTCCGGCAGCGGCTACTACTTGAAGTCACCGCAGGAGATGCGGGAGCTGTTCCGCGACCATCCCGAGGCCTGCGACAACACCCTGCTGATCGCCGAGCGTTGCGAAGTGTCCTTCAACACGGGCGCGAACTACATGCCGCGGTTCCCATGCCCTCCCGGCGAGGACGAGACGTCCTGGCTGGTCAAGGAAGTAGCCACTGGACTCGATTACCGCTACCCGAACGGCGTCCCGGACAAGGTACGCAAGCAAGCCGACTATGAGCTTGATGTCATCACCTCCATGGGCTTCCCTGGCTACTTCCTCGTGGTGGCAGACTTCATCAACTGGGCCAAAAACAACGGGATCAGGGTGGGCCCCGGCCGCGGTTCCGGCGCGGGCTCCATGGTGGCGTACGCCATGCGCATCACCGACCTCGACCCGCTGGAACATGGCCTGATCTTCGAGCGCTTCCTCAACCCGGACCGCGTGTCCATGCCCGACTTCGACGTCGACTTCGATGATCGTCGCCGTTCCGAGGTGATCGACTACGTCACGCGGAAGTACGGCGACGAGCGCGTGGCCATGATCGTCACCTACGGCACCATCAAGACCAAGCAGGCGCTGAAGGACTCGTCCCGCGTGCTCGGCTACCCGTTCAGCATGGGTGAACAGCTCACCAAGGCCCTGCCGCCGGCGGTGATGGCCAAGGATATCCCGCTCGCGGACATCCAGAACCCGGAGGCCAAGCGCTATGGCGAGGCCGGCGACTTCCGCCAGCTGATCAGCACGGACCCTGAGGCCGCAAAGGTCTTCGAGACCGCGCTGGGCATTGAGGGGCTGAAGCGGCAATGGGGCGTCCATGCCGCTGGCGTCATCATGTCTTCGGACCCCATCATCGACGTCATTCCTGTCATGCGCCGCATCCAGGACGGCCAGGTCATCACGCAGTTCGACTACCCGACGTCCGAAGGCCTCGGCCTGATCAAGATGGACTTCCTCGGCTTGAGGAACCTGACGATCATTTCCGACGCCCTGGAAAACATCAAGATGAACCGGGGCGTCGACCTCGATCTCGAGCACTTGGCGTTGGACGATCCGGCGTCGTACGAGTTGCTGGCTCGCGGCGACACTTTGGGCGTCTTCCAGCTCGACGGCGGGCCCATGCGGTCGCTGCTCAAGCTCATGAAGCCTGACAACTTCGAAGACATCTCCGCCGTGTTGGCGCTGTACCGGCCGGGTCCCATGGGTGCCAACGCGCACACCGACTACGCCCTGCGCAAGAACAAAATCCAGGAAGTCATCCCGATCCATCCGGAACTCGAGGAACCGCTCGCCGAAATCCTCGGCGGAACGTACGGGCTCATCGTGTACCAGGAGCAGGTCATGGCCGTGGCCCAGAAACTGGCCGGCTACTCACTGGGTCAAGCCGACATCCTGCGCCGCGCCATGGGCAAGAAGAAGAAATCCGAACTGGACAAGCAGTTCGCAGGCTTCTCCCAGGGCATGCAGGACAACGGCTACTCCATGGAGGCCGTCAAGACCCTGTGGGACATCCTGCTTCCGTTCTCCGACTACGCCTTCAACAAGGCGCACTCCGCCGCGTACGGGGTCATCTCCTACTGGACTGCGTACCTGAAGGCCCACTACGCCCCCGAATACATGGCCGCCCTGCTCACGTCCGTGGGCGACGACAAGGACAAATCGGCCATCTACCTCAATGAATGCCGGCGAATGGGCATTACGGTCCTGCCGCCGGACGTCAATGAGTCAAGCCTAAACTTCACTCCTGTGGGAACGGACATCCGCTTCGGAATGGGGGCTATCCGCAATGTCGGCGTCAACGTGGTGGAAGCCATGGTGGCAGCCCGCGCGAGCGAGGGTGCCTACACTTCCTTCAAGGACTTCCTCATGAAGGTTCCGGCGGTGGTCTGCAACAAGCGGACCATCGAGTCCCTCATCAAGGCCGGCGCGTTCGACTCCCTTGGCCATCACCGCCGTGCGCTGGCCATGGTCCACGAAGAAGCGATTGACTCCGTCATCACGCTCAAGCGCAATGAAGCGATCGGCCAGTTCGATCTCTTCGCCGGATTCGAGGACCAGGAGCCGCAAGCCTCCCTGAGCACCGAGATCCCGGACCTGCCGGAATGGGAAAAGAAAGACAAGCTCGCCTTCGAACGGGACATGCTGGGACTCTATGTCTCGGACCACCCCCTGCAAGGGCTTGAGGGCGTGCTGAGCCAGCATGCCGAGCAGTCGATCACCTCGATCCTCGGAGAAGACGGACCGCACGACGGCGCCATCGTCACCATCGCGGGCATGATCACCTCGCTCAGCCGAAGGATCGCCAAGGCAAGCGGCAACGCCTACGCGCGGGCGGAGATCGAAGACCTGGGAGCTTCCATCGAGGTCATGTTCTTCGGCCAGGTGTACGGCCCGATCGCTTCGGTGCTCGCGGAGGACCTGATCGTGGTGGTCAAGGGCCGTTTGCAGCGGCGCGACGACGGTGCAGTCACCTTGAACTGCATGGAACTCTCGGTTCCGGACTTGAGCGAAAGCACCAACGGTCCCCTCGTCATCACGATGCCCACGTACAAGGCAACCGAGGCCGTGGTCACTGACCTTCGCGACGTTTTGACCACCCACCGGGGGAACTCCGAGGTCAGGCTACACTTGCAGGGTGATTCCAAGGTCGAGGTCATGGGCCTGCCGGTGCACTTGCGCGTGAATCCCACCCCGTCGCTTTTCGGTGACCTCAAGGTACTTCTTGGCCCGACCTGCCTGGACAGCTGATTGGTCCCGCGGCTCGCTGAACCAGCCGGCCGGTGACGAAAGATCTCCTGCTTTAACTAGATTTCATAGTCGAGCGGAACCGGCTGGCCGTAGGAGCCCGAGTGGTAGAGCAGCGGGGTGTCGTCGTCGCCGACTAGTCCGTCGACAACCTCCACCACCACGATCGCGTTGTTTTCGAAGGACAGGCGCATCTGGATCTTGCCGATCAGCCAGCCGGCAACGTTCTTGAGGATGGGGACATCGAAGGGCCCCGGCTCCCAGTGATCGCCTTCAAACCGTTCCTGGGTGCGGGCGAAGCGGTCTGCGAGAGCCTGGTTCTCGAGGCCGAGCATGTGCAGGCCGATATATGTCGAATTCGCCACCGCGGGCCAGGAACTGGAACTGCGGGACATGTTGAACGTGAAGCGTGGTGGTTCGGCCGACAGCGAAGCGACGGACGTCGCTGTGAAACCGAAAGGCTTGCCGTTGAGGTCGGCAGTGATGATGGCCACCCCGGCGGCATGCCGGCGGAACATTTGCTTGAATGTTGCTTCAAAAGCCGAATTGTCCGAAGCCACTTTGCCCGATCTCCTGAGTGAGCTATTTGTAATAACGCTGGTGGATTCAGCGTATTCCGCCGTTCGCCGGGACGCTTGCTTGTTGAGCGTCCAGAAACGTTTGTTAATGTTTGTGTCATGACCAAGCCAACATCGAACCTTCTCGACTCCGCCCCAACGACGGACACGGACGCGGACACGGGCAAGCGGGACGGCAAATGGTGGCTCTGGCTCGCCGTGCCCGTCGCCTCGGGCGTTGGCCTGGGCCTCGCCTGGTGGCTGTTGGCCCCGGGTGGCCTCAACGTGATCTCCGGAAATCCTGCCCTTGCCGATCCCACTGCCTCTGCGGGGCGGCTCCCGAGGGACTTGGTCCTGGCCGGGCTGCTGCTGCTTTCCGGCTGCTTCACGGCGGTCCTGCTCGACAGCAAGGTCCGGAAGCCGGGGCACGGCATCCGCACCTTCCTGGCAGTCCTGGGTGGTGCGGCGGGGGCCTTGGTGGCCTGGCAAGTGGGTCTGCTGGCCGCACAATGGTGGGGTCCTGCCACAAGCGGAAGTGATGGCTTCTCTTTGCGGTCCGCCACAGCACTCTTGCTGTGGCCGGGGGCGACTTCCCTCGTGACATTCCTCCTGATTCTTTTCGGTTTGATGGGAAAGCAGCCGGAGGCACAGCCGCTCGCCCCGTAAAATGATCTGGTGACCATTTCTCCGGAGAATCCTGCCGACACCGCCGCCCAGTCCCTGGACTTCCGCCGCATTGACTTGCGCGGACGGTCCCTGACCTTGGCGGAACTGCGGGCCGTGGTGCCCCGGGCCAAGCATCAGACCATGGCGGACGCCGAGCAAAAAGTCCTGGACATCATTGCCGCTGTCCGCTCCCGCGGCTTCGAAGCGCTTGGTGAGTTCGCGTTGGCGTTCGACGGCGTGGAACAGTCCCACCCGCGCGTGCCCGCCGCCGCCCTTGCCGAAGCCCTTGAAAACCTGGACCCGTCCGTCCGGGAGGCCCTCGAGGAATCCATCCGTCGTGCCCGGCGCTTTGCTGACGGCCAGCGGCCCGCGAACGTCGATGTGGAACTGGGGGACGGCGCCGTCGTCAGCCAGAACTGGGTACCGGTGGGTCGCGTCGGACTGTATGTTCCCGGCGGTCTGGCAGTCTACCCGTCCTCGGTGATCATGAACGTTGTTCCGGCACTGGCCGCCGGGGTGGCATCGATCGCGCTGGCTTCTCCGCCCCAGAAGGACTTCGGGGGCTTGCCCCACCCCACCATCCTGGCCGCGGCCGCTTTGCTCGGTATTGACGAGGTGTACGCCATCGGAGGCGCGCAGGCGATTGTTTCGTTTGCCTACGGCATCCCAGGAGATGTCGATGATCAGCCCATCGAGCCCGTGGATGTTGTGACCGGCCCCGGAAACATCTTCGTGGCCACCGCCAAGCGGCTTGTGAAAGGCGTCGTGGGGATCGACTCGGAGGCCGGCACTACCGAGATCGCCATCTTGGCGGATGCTTCGGCCCGTCCGGAGCTTGTGGCCGCGGACCTCATCAGCCAGGCCGAGCACGACCCCAAGGCGGCGTCTGTCCTGATCACCGATTCCGAGGAACTCGCCTCCGCTGTGCAGCGGGAACTCGCGGTGCAGGCGGGAACCACGAAGCATGGCGAACGGGTCACCACGGCATTGTCGGGCCCCCAGTCGGGCGTGGTGCTGGTGGACGATCTCGAGCAGGGCATTGCGGTCTGCGATGCGTACGCGGCCGAGCATTTGGAAATCATGACGGCGGACGCGGCCGCGGTCGCCGCGAGGATCCGCAACGCCGGCGCGGTATTCGTGGGGGACTACAGCCCGGTCAGCCTCGGAGACTATTGTGCAGGATCCAACCATGTCTTGCCCACGAGCGGCACTGCAGCCTTCTCGTCCGGCCTGAACGTGACAACATTCCTGCGTGCCGTTCAGGTGATCAACTACAACAAGGCTGCCCTCGAACAGGTCAGCAGGCACATCGTGAGCCTCGCCGATGCCGAGGACCTTCCCGGCCACGGCGACGCTGTCAAGATTCGTTTCGCGGGGGCCTAAACCACTACATGTATGGGTAACAACCACTACATATAGTAATTACAGTCTTGTCATTAGGCCTTATGTAGCCGTAAACTGGTGCCGGAAGTCAAACTTCCGGCACCTTTTGCGTTCCCGGCTGATGCCGCGGCAGGGGGCCGGAACCGAACAGGGGAGGCCCAGCGTGTATTGTCCGTTCTGCCGAAACCCCGACTCACGCGTTGTGGACAGTCGAATGGCCGACGACGGCTCAGCCATCCGCCGTCGGCGCCAGTGCCCCGAGTGCGGACGCCGTTTCACCACGGTGGAGACCACCAGCCTTTCCGTCATCAAACGTTCAGGCGTGGGAGAACCCTTCAGCCGGATCAAGATCATCAACGGCGTTCGCAAGGCCTGCCAAGGCCGTCCCGTGACCGAGGATGACCTTGCGATGCTGGCCCAGGAAGTCGAGGAGAACATCCGATCGTCAGGTGCGGCGGAAATCGACGCCCACGAGGTCGGCCTGGCCATCCTTGGACCACTCCAGAAACTGGACGAGGTCGCCTACTTGCGTTTTGCCAGCGTTTACCAGGCCTTCGAATCGCTTGAGGACTTCGAATCGGCCATCTCCCTGCTCCGCCACGAAGCCGAAACGGCAGCGGCCGAGAACGCAGCAAAGGGCGCCAAGGGCAAGAGCTCCGAGAAGAGCCCTATCTAGCTCCGGTGGTGGCAGCGGAGGGGAAGCCGAGGCCACCACCGGCACCACTTCTACCGTCCGCCGGAGACCGGGAGCACGGCTCCCGTGATGTAACCGGCGTCGTCGGATATCAACCACAACACGGCAGCGGCCACCTCATCGGGTTCCGCGCCCCTGCCGATGGGGATCCCCGGGTTGAGCCGTTCCACGCGGTCGGGCATCCCCGCAGCAGCGTGCAATCCGGTGTTGGTGCTCCCGGGAGCCACGCAATTCACCCTGATCCCGTGCCGTGCCACCTCGGACGCGAGGCCCACTGTCAGGACATCAACAGCGCCTTTGCTCGCGGCGTAGTGCGCCCACGTGCCCGGCGAACCGGCTTTGGTCGCAGTCGAGGAAACGTTGACAATGGAGCCGCCAGGCCCGCCATTGGCGGTGGAAAGGCGTCGAACGGCTTCCTGGCAGACAAAGATCAATCCGTTGACGTTGACGTCCATGACGCGACGGATCGTTTCACTCGGCACGTCAATGAGATTGCCGATGAGGTTGCCCGTGATTCCGGCGTTGTTGACCACCGTGGTGACCCTGCCTACGGCGGACGCGGAATCAAAGAGCGACATAACCTGCGAGGGGTCGCTGACATCGGCCTGTACGCTGCAGGCCGTTCCGCCTTTGGCCTGGATTTCCGCGACAACGCTCCGTGCGCCGTCGGCGTCCGCTGAGTAGTTGACGACGACGGCGTACCCCGCGGCGGCAGCCCTGAGGGCTATGGCCGCGCCGATGCCCCGGCTCGCGCCGGTGACAATCGCGACGTCGGGCACGCCGTCGTCCATCCGGAAGGCTGCCCTGCTACTTGGCGAGCTTGTGGTGGAGGGCCACGTCCAGTGCGGCCCCCACGATTCCGGCGTCGTTCTTCAGTTCCGCCGTGACGATGCGGGTCCGCAGATCCAAGTGCGGGAAGTACTCGTCCGAGCGCTTCGAAATGCCGCCACCGATGATGAAGAGCTCGGGGGAGAACAGGAACTCGACATGGGAGAGATAGCGCTGCAGCAGCACGCTGTACTCTTCCCAGCTCAAGCCGTCGCGTTCACGCGCGACGGCGGATGCCTTCGTTTCGGCGTCGTGGCCGTCCACTTCGAGGTGGCCGAGTTCGGCGTTGGGCACGAGGTGTCCGTTGAAGATGAAGGCCGAGCCAATGCCCGTGCCGAGCGTAATGACCAGGACTGTGCCGTCGACGCCTTCGCCTGCGCCGTAGCGGGCTTCAGCGAGGCCGGCCGCGTCGGCGTCGTTGATGACCTCGACGGGGCGGTCCAGGCGCTTGGTGAGCAGCGAATCAATGTCGGTGTCGAGCCAGGACTTGTCCACGTTGGCGGCAGAGCGGACCACGCCGTGCTGGATGATTCCTGGGAAGGTGACTCCCACGGGCGAACCCTTGGCCGGGGCGTCCTCGCGGGCCGACAACTCTTCGACGATCTGTGCGACCACTTCGGCGACGGCTTCGGGAGTTGCGGGCTGCGGCGTGGGAATGCGGAGACGGTCCCCGAGCAGCTTGCCCTTCTTGAGATCGACGATGCCGCCCTTGATGCCGGTGCCACCGACGTCGATGCCGATCAGCGGGCCGTTCTTGTGGATCTTCTCATCCTTCTTGGTCAATGCGTTTCCGTTCATGGCAGGAGGGGTGGGCATGTCGCAGCACGAACGGCTGCAGGTGACCTTCCGGAGAGCTTAAGGAAGAGTCAGGACTTCGGCGCCGGTCTCGGTGACCAGCAGGGTGTGTTCGAATTGCGCGGTGCGTTTGTGGTCGCGGGTGACTACTGTCCAATCATCGGGCCACATGTCCCACTCGATGGTTCCGAGGGTGAGCATGGGTTCAATCGTGAAGACCATGCCGGCTTCGATCGTGGTGTTGTAGGCCGGCGCGGCGTCGTAGTGGGGGATGATCAGGCCCGTGTGGAAGGCCTCGCCGACTCCGTGGCCGGTGAAGTCGCGGACAACGCCGTAGCCGAAACGTTTCGCGTAGGACTGGATGGCCCGGCCGATCACATTGATTTCGCGGCCCGGCGCGACGGCCTTGATGGCCCGGTTCAGCGACTCCTGGGTACGTTCAACCAGCAGCCGGGACTCTTCGTCGACGTCTCCCACCAGGAAGGTGTAGTTCGTGTCGCCGTGGACGCCGTTGATGTAGGCCGTGATGTCGATATTCAGGATGTCGCCGTCCTGGACGATGGTGCTGTCCGGAATGCCGTGGCAGATGACCTCGTTGAGCGAGGAACACAGGGACTTGGGGAAGCCTCGGTAGCCAAGCGTCGACGGGTAGGCGTGGTGGTCCAGAAGGAACTCGTGGCCGATCCGGTCCAACTGGTCGGTGGTGACGCCCGGCTCGATGTGCTTGCCGACCTCGACGATCGCCTGGGCCGCAATTTTGCTGGCGATGCGGATCTTCTCGATGGTTTCCGCCGACTTGACCTCTGAACCGGTGAACTTCGCGGGTCCTGGCTTGCCGACATACTCCGGGCGCGGGATGGACGCCGGTACGGGCAGCTGCGGGCTGACGGTTCCACGGGTGAGCGTGCCGATGGGTGCGGTCAGAGCGGGAGAAGGCATAGATTGATCATATAAGGGACGCACGAGACGCAAGTAACTAAGTAGCTAAATATCGGCCCGCGCGTAGGGCGACCGTCCCCGCCGAGCTTACGGCGGGATTCGAAAAGGAGAAACCGTGGCGGAGTTCTGGTACAACGTTCAGACACACCAAATCGAAGAGGACGCGTTGTCCGACTGGTCCCAGCTGATCGGTCCTTACAAGACGCGCGAGGAAGCCGAGCACGCCCTCGAAAAGGTCAAAGCCCGCAACGAAGCGTGGGACAAGGACGACGAGGACTGAGGCTGTGTCCTCCTAGAATGAGTGCTCCGGGCCGGGGAAGTGGCCGGACCTGACGTCGTCGGCGTACGCCTTCGCTGCGTTACTCAGGGTAGTGCGCAGATCCGCATACTGCTTGACGAACTTGGCCATCTTGCCGCCGCGCAGTCCGGCCATGTCCTGCCACACGAGGACCTGTCCCGTGGTTGCGTTGCCTGCACCGATTCCGATCGTGGGCACGTCGATAGCGGCGTCGACGGCGGCTGCGGTTTCCGCGGGAACCATCTCCATGAGCACACAGAACGCCCCGGCATTTGCGAGGGCAACGGCGTCTTCGACCAAGCGCGCGGCGTCATCGCCCCGGCCCTGGACGCGGTAGCCGCCCAGTGAGTGTTCGCTCTGGGGGGTGAATCCGATGTGCGCCATGACGGGAATGCCTGCCTGGACCATGGCGCGCACAGTTCCCGCATAGAACGCGCCGCCTTCGATCTTGACGGCGTGTGCCAGGCCTTCCTTCAGGAAGCGGACACCGGTTGCCACGGCCTGCTCCGGCGACACTTCGTAGCTGCCGAAGGGGAGATCTGCCACTACCAAGGCACGTTTGGCGGATCGGGCCACCGCGCGGCACAAGGGGAGGAGCTCGTCGACGGTCACAGGGAGGCTGGTTTCGTTCCCGAAGACGTTGTTGGAGGCCGAATCGCCGATCAGCAGGACCTCGATGCCGGCCTGGTCGAAAATCTCAGCCGTGTATTGCTCGTAGGCGGTCAGCATTGCAAAGCGCTCACCCTTTGCCTTGGCTTGTTGAAGGTGATGGGTGCGGATCCTCGCGGCGGGCTTCGGCGTTGAAGCGTCCGCTGAAGCCCCGGAACCTGCAGTGGCAGGTCCGGTTCCGTAAGGCGCAGGAACTTCGGCGGGCATGCTGGAATCGGAACTGTTGCTTGGGGCCATGAATAGAGCGTATGCGGTACCGGGCGTCCTAGCCACCGGCGCATGAGGAGCCTCACATTTGTAAACGCTGTGTTACGCGAACCGGGGGTGCAGCCATTCCGGGCCAATGCTTAGTAGAGTGAATGCTGAGTTGTCGTTGGCTTCGAACCCCGAATCCGCGGCATGGACGTTGACCCGGAAATGAGGCCCCATGGACCGCCAGCAAGAGTTCGTTCTGCGAACTATCGAAGAGCGTGATGTGCGCTTCGTACGCTTGTGGTTTACCGACGTCGTCGGTTCCCTGAAATCGGTGGCACTTGCACCGGCGGAAGTGGAAGGCGCCTTCGAGGAAGGCCTGGGTTTCGACGGTTCGGCCATCGAGGGCCTCGCCCGGGTGTTCGAGTCCGACATGCTGGCCCAGCCCGACCCGTCCACGTTCCAGATCCTTCCGTGGCGCGGTGAAACCGAGCAGACCTCGAGGATGTTCTGCGACATCCTGACCCCCGACGGCGAGCCGTCGGCTGCCGACCCCCGGAACGTGCTCAAGCGCACCCTCGCCAAGGCCGCGGACATGGGCTTCACGTGCTACACGCATCCTGAGATCGAGTTCTACCTCCTCAAGTCCCAGGACCTTGACGCCAACGGCGTTCCTGTTCCCGTTGACGAAGGCGGCTACTTCGACCACGTGCCCGGCGGCGTGGCACAAGACTTCCGTCGCACGGCAGTCACCATGCTGGAATCCGTGGGCATCTCCGTGGAGTTCAGCCACCACGAGGGCGGACCCGGCCAGAACGAGATCGATCTCCGCTACGCGGACGCCCTCCAGACGGCGGACAACATCATGACCTTCCGCACGGTCATCAAGGAAGTGGCCCTCCAGCAGGGCACTTACGCCACCTTCATGCCCAAGCCGTTCACCGACCACCCGGGTTCAGGCATGCACACCCACTTCTCGCTGTTCGAGGGTGACACGAATGCCTTCTACGAAGCCGGCGCCGAATTCCAGTTGTCCAAGACCGCTCGCCAGTTCATTGCCGGTATCCTCCGCCACGCGCCGGAATTCACTGCGGTCACCAACCAGTTCGTCAATTCGTACAAGCGTCTCTGGGGCGGCGGCGAAGCGCCGAGCTACCTGAGCTGGGGGCACAACAACCGTTCGGCCCTGGTTCGCGTGCCGCTCTACAAACCGGGCAAGGGCCAGTCCGCACGGATCGAATACCGCGGCATTGACTCCGCCACCAACCCGTACCTCGCCTACGCCGTGTTGCTCGGTGCCGGGCTCAAGGGCATCGAGGAAGGCTACGACCTTCCGGCCGCGGCGGAGGACGACGTTTGGTCGTTGACCTCGGCCGAGCGCAAGGCGATGGGTCACACACCGCTGCCGGCCAGCCTCCACGATGCCATCCGCGCCATGGAGGATTCGGAACTCGTAGCGGACATCCTCGGCGAACAGGTCTTTGACCACTTCCTGCGCAACAAGCGTGCGGAATGGCAGGACTACCGGCTCCAGGTCACGCCTTACGAGCTCAAGCGCAATCTCGGCATTCTCTAGGCTGTGAGTGTGAGCCTGGCCCGCCGGCTCATCTCTGCCGGTTTCAGCGATCTTGAAAAAGGTGAACGGTTCCTTGCCGCGCGTGAACTCGACGGCATCGACCAGGACACGATCTTTGCCGGTCTGCACCTGAGCGCGAACCCGGACACCGCGCTCCAGTCGCTCGTGCGCTTGATCGAGAAGCATCCCTCACTCAGGCAGCTCGCGGGGGAGCACCCGGATCGCAGTGAGCCGCTTTACCGCTTGCTGGGCGCATCCGAGGCCTTGGGGGAGTTCCTGATCAGGCATCCGGAACATCTGGACGTCTTCGATGTGCGCGTCAGCCCGGAACCCTTGTCCGCCGACGCCGGTGAGCTGCGGACGAAGCTGCTCCGATCAGTGAAGGCGGACCCCAACTCGCCCAGGCCCGTTGCCGCGATGACGGGAGCCAGCGCCTACACCGCACTCCGGACGGCTTACCGGCGCGGGCTCACCGAATTGGCCATCAAGGACCTCTGCGCCGCCAGTCCCCAGGACTTCATGCCGGCCGTCGGTGCCGAACTGGCCGACCTCGCCGGCGCGGCGATAGAGGCTGCCCTGGCCGTTGCCAGGGCAGAAGCCGGGGCGACTTTCGATCCCGCCGATATTGCCGGCGTCGGGCTCGCCGTCATCGGCATGGGCAAGTGCGGTGCCCGTGAGCTCAACTACATTTCCGATGTCGACGTCATCTACGTGATCGAGGCGCCGGACCTGGAGGACGCCGAGGCCGCGACCATCGGTACGGCCTTGGCCGCCGGGATCTCCCGTGCTATTTCGTCCACGGGGTCCGAACCCGGGTTGTGGGAGGTCGACGCGAACCTGCGGCCCGAAGGGAAATCCGGTCCGCTCGTCAGGACGTTGCCCTCCCACTTGAGCTACTACGCGAAGTGGGCTGAAAGCTGGGAGTTCCAGGCACTCCTCAAGGCCCGGACCATCGCAGGGGACAGGGATCTGGGCTCGCGTTACGAGCAGGCCGTCCAGCCGCTCGTGTGGGCTTCGGCCGGCCGGGAAGGTTTCGTGGAATCCGTGCAGGCGATGCGCCGCAGGGTGACGAATAACATTGCTCCGGCGGAAGAACAGCGCCAGATCAAACTGGGCCCCGGCGGCCTGCGCGATGTCGAGTTCACGGTGCAGCTCCTGCAACTCGTCCACGGAAAGTCCGATGAAACGCTCCGTTGCCGGGATACGACGTCGGCGATATCGGCGCTGTCCGCGGGGGGCTACATCGGCCGGGTGGATGCCGCTGCCTTCGACGCCGCTTACCGCTACCTGCGGGTTCTTGAGCACCGCATCCAGTTGTTCCAGATGCGCCGTACCCACCTCATGCCCACGAGCCAGGAGTCTTTGCGGTTCCTCGCGAAGGCCGTCCTGGGGCCCTTTTCCACGGGGAGGCCGCATCCGGACGCCCTGATCGAAACCTGGCAGAAGACCAAGCGGTCCGTTCGAGAACTGCACGACCGGATCTTCTACCGGCCGTTGCTCAACACGGCCGCGAAGTTGAGCACCGAAGACGCCCGGCTCACTCCGGAAGCCGCCCAGGGCCGGCTTGCAGCGCTCGGCTACCGCGACCCGCAGGGCGCCATGCGCCACATCGAGGCCCTCACTGCCGGGGTCAGCCGGCGCGCCGCACTGCAGCGGCAACTGCTCCCCATCCTTCTCGGCTGGCTCGCCGAAGGTGTGGACCCCGACGCCGGACTGCTCGCCTTCCGCCGTGTCAGCGAAGCCCTCGGAACCACCCATTGGTATCTCGGAATGCTCCGGGACTCCCAAGCGGCAGCCGAGCGGCTTTGCCACGTGCTTTCCAACTCACGGCTCATCGCCGATCTCCTGGAGGTTTCCCCGGAATCCGTTGCGTGGCTAGGTGCCGACAAGGAGCTCATGCCGATTAGCTTCGAAGCCCAGTGGCAGGAAATCCAATCCAAGATGTCGCGCCACGCCGATCCCGAGAATGCAATGCGGCTCATCCGGCTCATCAGGCGCCGGGAAATCCTCCGGATCGCCATCGCGGACAGTTCCGGCCTCCTCGAACAGGATGCAGTGGGCACGGCATTGGCCGATGCCGACCGGGCTGCGGTCCTGGGCGCCTTGCACGTCGCCGAGTCCATCGTGGCTTCCGAGGGACCCCCCAAGACCCAGGTGCTGGTTGTCGCCATGGGTAGGCAAGGCGGACGCGAGATCGGCTACGGCTCGGACGCCGACGTCATGTACGTCCACCGGGCGCTCCCTGGCGCGAGTGAATCCGACGCCCAGCAACAAGCCCTTGCCATTGTGGGGCACATTTCCACCCTGCTTACCCAACCCCTCAAACCGGCCATCCTGGCGGAGCGGGTCCTCACCGTTGATGCCGATCTTCGCCCCGAGGGAAAGAACGGGGCCATGGTCCGTTCCCTCGAGTCGTACGCGGAGTATTACCGGCGGTGGTCCCTCATCTGGGAAGCCCAGGCGCTGTTGCGCGCACAACCGATGGCCGGCAACGACGAATTGGCCGCGGAATTCCTCTGGCTCATCAACCCGATCCGCTACCCGGAATCGCTCGCCGAGACCGATGTGCGGGAGATCCGGCGCGTCAAGGCGCGGGTTGAGTCGGAACGGCTCCCGAGAGGCGCCGATCCAGCCAGGCACCTTAAGCTCGGACGGGGTGGACTCAGCGACGTCGAATGGCTTGTGCAGCTGCTGCAGCTCCAACACGCAGGGAAGCATCCACAACTGCGGACCACTTCCACGCTCAAGGCCCTCGACGCGATCGAGTCGTTGGGACTGATCGACAAGGGTGACATCGTGTTGCTTCGCGAAGCCTGGCGGCTCGCGAGCCGTATCCGCTCGGCGAATGTGATCTGCACGGGGCGTGCCTCCGATCTCCTCCCGGCGTCTCGGAGGGATTTGGAAGCCGTTGCCAGATGGTGTGGTTACGCTCCGGGGCAAGCCGCGGTATTCGAAGAAGACTATCTGCGCCTGAGCCGGCGGACCCGGGCCGTGTTTGAGAAGGACTTTTACGGGCAGTGAGCCGCCGCTCGAGCCGACCCGCGGAGTGCGGGGACGGCTAAGCTCGAAGGATGCTGGAAACCGTGTGGCTCATTCCCTTGAAGGATCTCGACGACGATGCCCGCGCCGTAACGCTCGGCGACGTCGCCGTCATGGAATTGGCCGCGGGGCAGGAAGACTTCGTCGGGGACCCGTTCAAGATGATGCTCATGGGCCTGGAAGACGAAAGCCGCTTGCCGTACGTGATCGAGGCGGCAGGTGCCGCCGTCGGAGTATTTACCTTGCAGTCTGGTGCCGCAACCTTGGCAGGATGGCCCGACGACGATTCCGCCTGGCTCCTGCGTGGGTTTTTGATCGACCAGAAGCACCAGGGGAGAGGCCGGGGCGCCCTGTCTGCTGCGGCGGCTGCCCGGGAAGCGCAGAAGCTGACAGCGAGGCTGGGTGGAGGCCAGGCCGGCGTCGTGCTCTCAGTTAACGAACACAATCCCGCCGCCAAGGCTGCGTACGCAAACGCGGGCTTTGTCGAGACAGGCAGGTACTTGGGTGGTTCCGCCGGTCCGCAATGGACGATGTACCGGGGTTTCGGCGACTAGGCGGTACCTAGGACTCGACGAGAGTCACGATTGTTTCCGGGCGCACGCCGTCGAATTTCATCGCTTCGGCGGCAGCTTCGGACTCCAACATGCGCTGGAACGTTTCCATGTCCGGGACCTCGACAATCAGTCCGACCCGGTTGGTTTTTCCCGGATCGACGAACGTTCGAACTGTGAAGCCCTGGGGTCCGAAGAGTTCTTCCCGTTTCGGTGAGCTAAGCCAGTGCTCAACGTCGTCGACCTCATGGAAGATCATCAAGGTTGTCATCGTATGCCTCCGCTTTCAGAAGTTGCGCCAGGAGCCGGAAGGGATGAGGACTCTCTCAAGCATCCTGATCACGCTGAACGTACCACGGCGTCCACCGCGGCGACAGGGTCGTCGTGACTGATAGTCGAGAACTGAGCCTAGATGCGCGGTCCGGTCGGCAATGCGGAATTGGGACGCTCGCTCACCTATGCCGTCCATCTGGTCAACGCTACTGCAGATATGACCTCAAGGTGGACGCGTCCCTTGATTTATGTGAGCGAGCGTCCCGGGAAGAGCCGTTATTTGTGAGCGAGCGTCCCGTGACGGGCCGCCATAAGTGAGCGAGGGTCAGGCGCTTGCCGATGGGGTCAACGAAGCGGTGCCGCGGGCCAGTGCGAGGCTGGCGCGTCGTGGCTGGATTAGAATAATAAGCATGCTTACAGTAAGGTTGCTGAGGTTTGCACAGCGATAAAGGCAATCATCAGAATGTTTACGACTGAAACTGGAGCTACATCATGAATGTCATCCTCGGAATCGTCGCGGTCATCGCGATCCTTTTCTTTATCATTGGCGGCACCGTAAAGGCCCTCGGATTCCTTCTCTGGATCGCCCCGATACTGATCGTCCTGGCGATTATCGTCTTCCTCTTCAGGTTGATTAGCGGGCGCCGGCGGGTGTAGGAAAAATTGGGGGTCCGGCCCCGGCGATCCGAGGCCTTTACAAAAGGACGGCTGTGTCTTGACAGGCACGGCCGTTCTTTTTTGTGGGGACTCATGGCGGGGATTTCCACCACGGTCTTAAAACGGAGAAGGGGTCACGGGCGATTGCCCGTGACCCCTTCCCATGCTTCTCGCGGTGTTACTTAGACGCCGTAGTAGAGCTCGAACTCGTACGGGTTCGGGCGCAGCGACAGCGGACGGATCTCGTACTCGTACTTGTATTCGATCCAGGTGTCGATCAGGTCCTGGGTGAAGACGCCACCGGCCTGCAGGAACTCGTTGTCCTCGCGGAGGGCCTCAAGGGCTTCCTCAAGGGAACCTGGAGCCTTGGGGATGTCCTTGGCTTCCTCGGCGGGCAGTTCGTACAGGTCCTTGTCGATCGGAGCCGGGGGCTCGATGCGGTTGCGGATACCGTCGATGCCGGCCATGAGCTGGGCAGCGAAGGCCAGGTACGGGTTGGAGGCGGGGTCCGGAGCGCGGAACTCGATGCGCTTGGCCTTCGGGTTGGAGCCCGTGATCGGGATACGGATACCGGCCGAGCGGTTGCCCTGCGAGTAAACCATGTTGACCGGAGCTTCGAAGCCCTTGACGAGGCGGCGGTAGGAGTTCACCGTCGGGTTGGTGAACGCGAGAACGGCCGAGGAGTGCTTCAGCAGGCCGCCGATGTACCAGCGGGCGGTGTCGGACAAGCCGGCGTAGCCCTTTTCGTCGTAGAAGAGCGGCTCGCTGCCGTTCCACAGGGACTGGTGGCAGTGCATGCCCGAGCCGTTGTCACCGAAGATCGGCTTCGGCATGAACGTGACGGACTTGCCGTACTCCCACGCGGTGTTCTTGATGACGTACTTGAACTTCTGCAGGTCGTCGGCAGCGTGCACGAGCGTCGTGAACTTGTAGTTGATCTCAGCCTGGCCGGCGGCACCGACTTCGTGGTGCGAGCGCTCGACTTCGAGGCCTGCTTCGTCCAGCGCGAGGCACATGGCGTCACGAAGGTCAGCCTGGTGGTCAACCGGGGCAACCGGGAAGTATCCGCCCTTGAAGGGGGTCTTGTAACCGAGGTTTCCGCCTTCTTCTTCGCGGCTCGTGTTCCAAGGGGCTTCAATCGAGTCGACCTTGTAGAAGGAACCCTGGGGGGAGGATTCGAACTGAACATTGTCAAAGACATAGAACTCAGCTTCGGGAGCAAAGAATGCCGTGTCCGCGATGCCGGTGGAAGCCAAGTAGGCTTCTGCCTTTTCGGCCACGCCGCGCGGGTCGCGGTGGTAGGGGTCGCCAGTGCGCGGGTTCACGATGGAGAAGTTCAGCGCGAGGGTCTTCTCGACGCGGAAGGCGTCGATGAAAGCCGTGGTGACATCCGGGATGAGCTGCATGTCGGACTCGGCGATGCCCTGGAAACCGCGGATGGAAGATCCGTCAAAGAGCTGACCGTTGACAAAGAAGTCAGCGTCGACGCTCTTGGCGGGCACGTTGAAGTGCTGCTGGACGCCCGGAAGATCGGTGAAGCGGATATCGACGAATTTTACGTCTTCGTCTTTGATGAACTTGAGGACTTCGTCCGCAGTCTTGAACATCTATGCTCCTATCGCATAACAGGTAACAGGCCAACAGGGCCGTCTGATCCAGCGCAAACCGAAGGCAGGGAAACAAAAAAGTATCCCTGCATCGGCGGCTAGCAACTTCTCCAACCATAGGGAAAGGGGATTTCCCCGGGGTGTCAGTATTGTTTCGAGCAGGTTACAGAACTGCCTGCCGTGTAAACGCTACTGGTCTACTGCAGTGCCAGTCTATGTCTTTCTTCGGTGTGTCTGTTTCCCTGTGAACACAGCGAACATCCCACCGGCGCCGCCTCCCGCCGTCGGGCGTGCGATGGTGAAGCCGTAAGCTTGAAGTGTGGTTGATCGTAAAGATATTGGTTCATGGCTCACAGGGCCGGACACGTCCGGAATTTCCAAGTACCCGGGAGCACGGCTCGGCCTTCCCGAGTCCGGCCCAGGTTCCATGGCGCGGGCCGGCCGTCGCATCCTGGCAATCTGCATCGACTGGGTCATTGCCCTGGTGATCAGCAACTTTGCCTTCGGCGGCAACCAGTGGGCAACACTTGCCGTCTTCGCGGTGGAACAGATCCTTCTCATCGGGACGCTGGGCTACAGCATCGGACACCGGGTTGCCGGCATCCACGTGGTACGGCTCGGCGGAACACGGGCGGGCCCATTGGCCGCTGTGGTCAGGACGATCCTCCTGTGCCTGGTGATCCCCGCGGTTGTTTTCGATCCCGACCAGCGTGGCCTCCACGACAGGGCAATGAACACGATCCTCATCCGGATGTAACTTTCCGCAGACAAAAAAGCCGCCCGTTCCCGGATATCCAGGAACGGGCGGCTTGTCGTTTTAGCTAGCGTCCGCGTGCTGCCTTGCGGTCAGGGCGTGCCTTGTACGGGTCGATGCCCTTGGGGATCGGCAGGCGGTTGCCGAGCGAAGAGATTCGCTTGCTGACGGCGCCGACCTCAACCTTGGTGAGCTCGTTCTTGTATTTGTTCATGGTCTTTGCTATTTGGCTGATAGGCACTTGGCCTTCGCCACGACCGCTTTCGATCACGTGAATAGTGACGTTCGGCAGGATACGGGCGAGCTTCTTGCGCTCGGCGTCGACCAACGGCTTGACGCGGTGTGAAGGTCCTTCGCTGACCAGTACGACGCCGGGACGGCCGATGGCGCGGAAGACAGCGTCCTGGGTGCGCGGGTTGACTGCGACCGGCTGGTCCTCCGTGATCCAGCCGCGGCGCAGGGTTCCCAAGGCCGCACCGGAGGCTCCGGGCTGGTTCTCGATCTGGGCGAAGGCCGCCCGTTCCGCGCGGCGCGAGAGGATGAAGACAGCTGCCAGCAGGCCCAAGGGGATGCCGATGATCAGGCCCGTGACCCAGTTGTTCAGGAGGAGCCCGACGATGAGGCTGACAGCAACGACGCCGAGGAACGCCAGCAGCATGAGCCACACGACGATGGGGTCGTTACGGCGGGTCATCTTGAAGACCTCGCCGATCTGCTTCAGCTGGCTCGGCTTCTTGGCCTTGGCTTCCTTGGGCTTGCGGGAAAACAAGCCGCGCTTGGGAGCGTCGGCAGCCGATGTTGTCGAGTTGCTGGAATCAGGGGATTTCGCCATAGTGCCTTAATTCTACGTGATTTATGCCAAAGGACCGGACGCCGGATTTGTCCGGGGTCCGGTCCTTTGGCCGTGCTTTAGCCGACGTGCTATGCGTGGTGTGCGAGGAGGGTGCGGGCTTCCTGGCGGGTGGTGCCGGAGTCCTGGATGCCTTCGGCAATGTGGGCCAGGTGCGTGGGGATTTCGCGGCCTTTTTTGCGCATCGCGGTGGCCCAGAGTCGTCCGGCGCGGTAGGAGGAGCGGACCAGGGGGCCGGACATGACGCCGAGGAAGC
>NZ_JARVRF010000014.1 GCF_030209835.1 Arthrobacter sp. efr-133-R2A-120
AAGCGGCGTTCCGTGAAGTTGCGGACATCATCGCCGAGGCGCTGATCGCCGACGCAGACGCCGACCTCTCCGGCCTGCGGCACCGCGTGGAGGCACTCGCCGCCGCGCACCCGCTCTACCCGGGCGTCGCGAACCTCAGCTGACGTCTCTCTTTGGGCCGTTGGGTCCGGCAAGCGTGTCGGAACCAACGGCCCGTCGGGACCGGCATCCTCTGCGGGCTCGGTCGCGAAGACGCCCGCTGAGCGGACGTGACGCTCCCTTAGACGCCCGCTGCCGGATGTCGGTCCCGAAGGGGCCGCGCTTCTCACCTCACCCACCGTCCCCGTCCATATATCTAGTTAGGAACCGACAATGGCTGTTGGCGTCTTCGATCTTTTCTCTATTGGGATTGGTCCTTCGAGTTCGCATACCGTGGGGCCGATGCGGGCTGCTGCGGTCTTTGCGGGTGAGCTGAGGGAGTCTGGTGCCCTGGAACGGGTGGCTTCCCTGCGCGTTGATCTGTACGGTTCCTTGGCTGCTACGGGCCGGGGGCATGGCACCATGACTGCGGTGCTGCTGGGCCTGGAGGGTTACCACCCCGAGGAGATCCTTCCCGAGGAAGTGGAGGAACGGCTCGCCTCGATCGCCGAAACCGGGACGCTGAACCTTTGCGGTGCCGTCGATCCCGATTCCGGGGTGCGGCTGCCGTACGGCGAGTCGGACATGATCCTGCATCCGCTCACGGTCCTTCCCCGGCATACGAACGGGATGAAGTTCTCCGTGTCCGACGCCGACGGCGAGGTGCTGCACGAGGCGACGTTCTTCTCAGTCGGCGGTGGCTTCATCGTCCGCGAAGGCGAAGAGGACGCGGCCCAGAAGGAACTGGAGGAGTCCAAGAAGGAACTCCCGCTGCCTTTCCGCACTGCCGCCGAGCTCATGGGCCGCTGCTCGTCCAAGGGGCTTGGCATTTCGGACATTATGTTCATCAACGAGCGTGCGTCCCGGACGGAAGAGGAAATCCGGGAAGGGCTGCTGCACATCTACTCCGTCATGGAGGCTTGTGTCGAGACGTCCCTCAAGCGCGAAGGCGTGCTGCCCGGCGGACTGAAGGTCCGCCGTCGGGCTCCCGACTGGCACGAGCGGCTCCTGAAGGAAACCAAAGACCAGGACCCTGACTACCGGGATCCGAAGTACTGGCAGGAATGGGTGAACCTCATCGCCCTGGCTGTGAACGAGGAAAATGCCTCGGGCGGGCGCGTGGTCACCGCGCCCACGAACGGCGCCGCCGGGATCATCCCCGCCGTGCTTTACTACGCCCTGCACTTCGCCCCCGGCATGGACAAGGCCACGCAGCAGGACCGCGACGACGTCGTGGTGAAGTTCCTGCTCGCCGCGGGTGCCGTCGGGGTGCTCTACAAGGAGCAGGCCTCGATCTCCGGTGCCGAAGTTGGCTGCCAGGGTGAGGTCGGCTCCGCTTCGTCGATGGCCGCCGCCGGCTTGGCCGAAATCATGGGCGGCTCCCCGGGACAGGTGGAGAACGCAGCGGAGATCGCGATGGAACACAACCTGGGCCTGACGTGCGACCCGATCGGCGGACTTGTCCAGATCCCGTGCATCGAACGCAACGCGATCGCAGCGGCGAAGGCCATCAACGCCGCGAAGATGGCGCTCTGGGGGGACGGCACCCATCGCGTCTCCCTGGACGAGGTCATCGTGACCATGCGCGAGACAGGCAAGGACATGTCCTCCAAATACAAGGAAACCGCCATGGGCGGGCTCGCCGTCAACGTTGTGGAGTGCTAGCGCCCGCTTCCTGATATTCGACGCGGCGGCTACCGGACGGCCAGGCAGGGCCCAGCAATGCCGCCGATGCCATTGCAGCGAACACCGACCACAAGCTGTTGCTGCGGCCGGTCGAGAGCGGCGGAATGGGGCGGTAGACGATCATGGGATCCTCCCGGTTCGGTTTTTGTGATAACCACTTTCCGTCGCTGGAATAGTTGCGGACTTTGGGGAACCTTTGCCGTGGCTGTGAGAAATCGAAGGGGACCCGCTTGGAGGCGATTGAAACCGATCAGGCGGTAGCTCCCTGTAGGGGCCGATAGACTTGAGGCTGAACGCCTGCGCCGCACACCGGTGCCTGCTGCCTCAAGTACGCAACTGATTGGACACGGCCCCCTTGCGAGAATTTACCGCACGCTTTGCCACCGCCGAGGAAATCGAACACTGGGACAAACACGTCACGGCCAACCCCAACGGCGGCAACCTCCTCCAATCCGAGGCCTTCGCAGACGTGAAGCAACACTTCGGCTGGAAGCCCTTGCATCTCGTCTACGAGACCGCGGACTACAGCAGCTACAACCTGGTCCTGGAGAAGTCCTTTCCACTGCTCGGCAAGCTCTGGTACCTCATCAAGGGCCCTGACGTTGCCGGCGTCGAGGACATCCCCGGGATCATCAAGGCCAACCGGGAATTCGTGAAGCGGGACAAGCTCGGGGTTTTCGCCGTGAAAATCGAGCCGGACATCGTCCTCAGCGGCGAAGCACGGGACGCGATTGAGGCCACCGGAGTGGTCAAGACCCCCAACCTGCAGCCGAACGACTCCACAGCCCTGTTGGACATCTCTCCCGAGGAGAACCAGCTGCTGCGCAACCTGCATTCCCGCGGCCGCAACGCCGTTCGCCGGGCCATCCGCGAAGGCGTCGAAGTCCACACGATGGAACCGACGGAAGAGAACTTCCGCTCCATGTATGCGCTGATGACCAACACGGTCGAGGCGAAGTCCCAAGTGCGGGTCCGTGAATTCGGGTACTACCGCCAGTTCTGGACGAATTTCATCGACCGTGGCCAGGGCAGGCTCCTGTTTGTCTTCGAAAACGGTGTCCCCTCCGTCGGAGCCTTCGTGATCAACTATGGCCGAAAGGGCACCTACAAGGACGGCGGATCGCTGCAGAAGCGCGCGCAGTACGGCGATTCGCATTTGGTCCAGTGGACGGCCATCAACCAGGTCAAGGAACTGGGTTGCACTGAGTACGATTTCTGCGGCACTCCGCCCGCGGACCGGCTCAAAGACACCTCGCACCCGTTCCACGGACTTGGCTTGTTCAAGACCAGCTTCAGCAAGACCGTCACCGACTTCGTGGGCTGCTACGACCAAGTCATCAGCCCGCTGAAGTACAAGCTGTGGACCGCTGCCGGGGAACGTATCGCACGGCAGATCTACACCCGACGCACAGGGCAGCAGTTCTACTAGAATCGCAGCGCCACCCCGCCTATCGCATGTGCATGACACCGTATTTGGAGGAACCACGCCCTTTGGAGGAACACCCGCGTGACTGAACGCCCCGACAACAGGCCCAACACGGACGGCTTGCCCAAGACGCAGCCTCTGAAGCCATCCCAGGTGCGCCAGAATGTCAACGCCAAGCGCATGCTCCGCAGGCTCGTGCAGGGCGAGAATCCTCCCACCGCTCCCATGAGCATCGTCGACCGCCTGGCGGGCAGTCCCTATGCCAACCCCATCATCCATGTGGGCGGTGTTGATGCTTCGGCCCGCAAGACCATCGACTTCGCGCTACATATGGCCGAAACGATGTTCCGCTACGGGGCAGGTGCCCTGGAAGTGGAGACCAGCATCATCGCGGTCACGGCTGCGCTCGGCTTGAAGAATATCGAAGTCGACATCACCAACCAGTCAGTCGCGCTCAACTATGCGCCCAAGGACCAGACCCCCATTACACTGCTCCGGGTTGTTCGCTCCTGGACCAATAACTACGCGGGCCTGGCCCAGGTGCACCAGCTCGTCACGGATATCGTGGCTGGCGGTGTGGGCAGGTCAGAAGCGGTGAACCGGCTGGATGACATCATCCGCAGCAGCAAGCCCTTCCCACGGTGGATGGTCACCATGGCGTTCGGCGTCTTCTCCGCTGTTTTCGTCGGGGTCCTGGGTGGGGGACTTGGAGCATCCGCCCTGGCTTTCGTCTCCAATATGCTTGTCAATCTCGTGGCCCGGCAATTGGGCAAGTGGCGCACGCCTGACTTCTTCGTAACGGCGGCCTGCTCCTTCCTGGTCACGTTCATCGCGCTCATGCTGCACTGGGCCGGTGCCGACATCCCGCCGTCCATTGTGGTGGCGGGCGGCATCCTCTTGCTGTTGCCGACGGGGCGGCTCGTGTCTTCGGTGCAAGATGCCATTAACGGATTCCCCGTGACTGCGGCAGGACGTTTCCTGTCCACCATCCTGACCTTCGGCGCGATCGTTGCGGGCATCGCTGTCGCGGTGGTTGTGGGTGAACTCATCGGCAGCGTGGCGATCGACGTCACCCAAACATTCCCCGAGGCGTATCCATTGTGGGGCCAGGCGATCCTGATCGCTGTGGCCGTGATTGCCATCGGCATTACGGAGCAGACCCTGCTCAAACTTCTGCTCCCGACGGCGGCAGTGGGTTTGGTGGGTTACTTCGTTTTGTGGGGGGCTTCCAATCTCGGATTCGGAGACCGGCTCTCGCCCGCGATTTCCGCTGTGGTCATCGGTCTGCTCGCCCGAATGGTGGCGCTGAAACTCGGGGCCCCGCAATTGGTGGTGGCCGTACCGGCAGCCCTCATCCTGCTCCCTGGGCTGAAGATATTCCGTTCCATGTATGTATTGACGGTGCAGGAAGCGGACGTCTTGCTGGGCTCAGGTGGAATGCTCAACGCGGGAGCAATCGTGCTGGGCGTGGCCGCGGGAATCGTGCTGGGCGACAACCTCGCCCGACCGCTGACCAAGGGACTGGCCAGCAACGAGCGCCGCCGCGTGCGCCGGCGGTAGGCCGCCGCAGGCCGCAGGCCGCAGCCCGCCAGTGTATGCAGGCCCTAGATCTGCCCGATCGGGAGTTTCTTTTCCGCCTGGAAATCGTCCTCCACGCGCCCCTGGGCCCAGTAACCGGAAAGCGATACCTGGGAACGCTCCAGACCACGCTGCTTGAAGAAGATGTCCCGCAGGCCCTTCATGTAGCCGCGTTCACCATGCGCAAACACGTCGACGCGGCCGGGCAGCCACTCGGCTTCGCCCAGGGCATCGAGCAGGATCGAGCTTGATCCCGCCGGGACTCCGGAGCGAAGGAGCCAGCGCAGCTCCACGCCGTCGGGAGCCGCGATATCAAGGATGTCGGCGTCGCTATCGACTTCGAGGAAAGCAAGGCCCTCGGCGCCGGCCGGCAGGGATTCGATTGCGGCGGCAATCGCCGGGAGCGCGGCGTCGTCGCCCGCGAAAAGGTACCAGTCGGCGTCGGGCGCCGGGTTGTAGGCGCCGCCGGGACCCGTGAAAACAAGCGCGTCGCCGGGCTGGGCTGCCAGGGCCCACGGACCTGCAAGGCCCTCGTCGCCGTGGACCACAAAGTCGATGGCCAGTTCCTGGGCAGCTTGGTCCACCCAGCGGACAGTGTAAGTGCGGGTGTAAGGCCACTGTTCGCGTGGCATGGTCTCGCGGATCGCCCAAAGATCCAGCGGCAGCTCATAGTCGACGCCGGGCTGCGGGAACACGATCTTCACATACCGGTCCACGAAGTCGTTGTTCGCGTAACCGGCAAAACCGGGTCCACCTGCAATGATGCGCACCATGTGGGGCGAAAGCTGTTCCGTGCGCAACACAGTCAGGTTCACTTGGGGGCGGGTATTGCGGGACGCGGACGACGTCGCGGGCAAAGATGTCATGTAGGCAAGCCTAAGCTAGGGCAGCGGTGGAAGCTCCCAGATGACGGGATCTGCGCCTTGCACACGGAGCAGGGCGTTGGCCCGGCTGAACGGCCGCGAGCCGAAGAAACCCCTCGAGGCGGAGAGCGGACTGGGGTGCGCGGAGGAGATCACGGGGGCGCCTTCAAGCAGCGGCTGTACGGCCTCAGCGTCCTTGCCCCACAGGATCGCGACGAGCGGACTCTGCTGCCCGGCAACTGTGCGGCGGCGGGCGACGGCGGTGACCGCCGCCGTCGTGATGGCCTCCCAGCCTTTGCCCCGGTGCGAGCCGGCTGCGCCGGCCGCGACGCTGAGCACCCTGTTCAGGAGGAGCACTCCTTGGCCTGTCCAGGCCGAAAGGTCGCCGTGGACCCGCGGTGGCAGCCCGAGATCGGTTTCCATCTCCCGGTAGATGTTTGCGAGGCTGCGGGGGATGGGCCGGGTTTGCCCGGAAACCGCGAAAGAGAGCCCGACGGCGTGTCCCGGCGTCGGATAGGGGTCCTGGCCCAGGATCAGCACCTTGACGTCTGCCAGAGGCTGCCGGAAGGCGCGAAGGATGTTGGACGCCGCAGGCAGCACGTGGGTTCCGCGGGTGGCCTCCGCCGCCACGAAGGCCAGTGCCGAGCGCAAGTCGTCCTCGACGCCGGAGAGCGCGTGAGCCCAGTCCGGCGCCATGAGATCCTCCAAGGCCATTCCGGGTAGTGCTTCGAACCCGGCGGAGTGATCCTCGGATTCGAGCTCAAATAACGCTTCTTCGCCTGCCACCCAGCCATTGTCCCTGTCGTGAGGCACTGAGGGAAAGCGCCGGGACTCCCGCGGCGGGGCAAATGACATCGGTGTTATTCGCCGGTTAGCATGGGCGGGGGACATTTTTCAGTCAATGCGTCGAAGGAGTGTGTCGTGGCAGAACCCGCACGGGAACCCATGGCGTCCGAAGCAACTGGATTGGTGCTCGAGGACCTGTCCGCCGGACTCCGCAGCGATTCGCCGCTCGGCGAGCGTGAACAGCAGATGCTCGCCCTGGAGAGGCAATGGTGGAAGTACGCCGGGGCCAAGGAACAGGCCGTCAGGGAACTCTTCGATCTCTCCGCTACCCACTACTACCAGCTGCTCAATGCCCTCATCGACACCGAGGAAGCATTGGCGCACGATCCTATGCTGGTCAAGAGATTGCGTAGACTACGTCTGTCACGTCAGAGGGCCCGCACCGCGCGCCGTCTCGGTTCCGACGCATAAAGCACACGCTGATCCCCCAGCAAGCAAGCAGCAAGGACAAGGCTTCACCATGACCAAATTTGCCCGGGATGAATTCGACCGCGTCCCGCAGAGCTCATCGCGCCAAGGTGTCCACAGGCTCGTCGCGTCCGCTTCCCGGCCCACCCTGTGGCCGGTGCTGCTCCTGGGTGGCATCGCGCTGGCTGTCGGCCTCGTTGCGTTCCTCATCCTTCCGAAGCTTGGCTTCACCTCGTCGACGACGCCGCAAGCCGTCGTCACCGCTGACGCCTCCAAGCAGAGCACCGTGGCGTCGCCTTCGGCGAACAGTTCTGCGCAGGCATCCAGCCAGCCGTCCACCCAGCCGAGCCCCAGCGACACTCCATCCAGCACGCCGACGCCCAGCACGGCGCCATTGGACAAGACCGCGGCAGTCGCGGTCTACAACGGCACCACCACCAGTGGCCTGGCTGCCCGTGTGGCCGGCATGGTGCAAGTCGGTGGCTGGCCGTTGTCCACCGTCGCAAACTGGGGCGGCATGCCCCAGCAGACGTCGTCGGTCTTCTACAAAGGCGCTGCCCAGAAGGGCAATGCCGAAGCCCTCGGCAAATTGCTGGGCATTTCCAATCTTGTGGACAGCGCCGAATTCCAGCAGCCCGTGGTTGTCATTCTGGGTCCAGGTTACAAGTAGCAACTCGGTTACGCCTCAATAACATTGCGGCCACCCACACCCGAGGTTGCGCCACTGCAACGTGACTGTGGTTACAGTAGTTGTGAGCTGGCCCGGAGATCCCGGAAGCCGGCCACTGCTAGTTGAAAGTGTGGGGATCATGGCTTTGGGAACCGTCAAATGGTTCAATGCCGAAAAGGGCTACGGATTCATCACCGTGGATGAGTCCGGTGACGACATCTTTGTGCATTGGTCCGCTATCCAGATGGATGGCTTCCGTGCGCTCGAAGAAGGACAACGGGTCGACTTCGAACTGGGCGAGGGCCAGAAGGGCCCGCAGGCAGAAAGCGTGCGGCTTATCTAGTGGGTGTTGCGGCAACAGGGCTGTCCTGGCCTATTGGAAGGCACCGCTCCCGGGTAGTTTCTCTTCTCGCAGCTTTTGCAGCTCTGGCCCTCGGACTGGCCGGATGTTCCGCCCCCATCGGCAACGCCAGGCTTGCCTCGGTTACCCCGAGCGGCGACGGCACCTTGCGCATCGGCGTGATCCTGGACAGTACCGGTAGTTCCGCGTTCCTCAACGAGTCCGAGCTGGCTGCCGCCAAGTTGGCTATCAAGCAGATCAACGACGCCGGCGGATACAAGGGCCGCCCCGTCGAGTTGCTCCCGGCATCGGCGGCCGGCGAAGGCAGCAGCGCAAGCCAGGGGGCCGGCGCGGCGGCCTTCACTGCCGACACAGCGGCCCAAGCGAAGGCGTTGCTGTCCGCCCACGCCGACGTGGTTGTGGGGCCGACCGATTCCAGCCATGCGCCCGCCGCTATCGATGTGCTCTCTCCCGCCCGGATTCCGCTCATCTCGCCGGCCAACACGGCATCTGGACTGAGCAGCTACAAGAGCGGCGGCTTCTATTTCCGCACCTCGGCTGCTGATGCCGCACAGGGCAGCGTCCTGGCGAAGCTGGCCCACGACGCCGGCGCCAAGAGGATTTCCGTTCTCCACGAAGCCGGGGATTACGGTGTGCGCGTCTCGGGAGCGGTCATGGATGCCGCCCGCAGCCTCGGAATGGAGGCCGTGTCCAACGTAGAATTCACGGCCGGCAAAGCAGCTCCGGCCGCGGCGGGGATCAAGTCCGGCACGCCGGACGCCGTCGTCGTGGTTGCCCGTGATGGTGCCCAAGGCGCCTTGGCCGAGCTCATGAACGCTGGTCTGAGCGGCAAGAGCCTGATCTTGAGCGACGGTGCCATCCGCCAATACGGAACCGCACTCGGCGCCGGCGGCCTCCACGGCGCGCGGGGAATTCTTCCGGGGGTCTTCCCGAGTGCGGAATTCCAGGCAGATCTGACGGGGATCGACCCCAAACTCAAGGACACGACGTACGCCGCCGAGACGTACGACGCCGTCACCCTCGCGGCGCTTGCGGCCGCAGCGGCGGGCGACGACGCTGGTGGCTCGATCGCGGCCTGGCTCACCACGGTGTCCGGCGGGACGCGTCCGACGTCGGGCGATGCGGCAACGAAGGAACGCACGTCTTGTACGTCATACAAGGACTGCGTCGAGGTGCTGAAGGGGGCCAAGCTCCCGGATTACGACGGCGAGTCCGGCTCCATCGGTTTCGACGCCAACGGCGACGTTACCTCGTCCAATTACATGGTCTTCACGTACGGTGCCGACAATACTGCTCGGGTGAGTGGCAAGGAGACCGCCTCACGGACCCCGTGATCGGCTTGTGCCGGTAGCGAATTCCCTTGGCGTGGCGAGTAGTTTCCTGCGTTTGCTGCTTGCACTCTCCTCGGGTGAGTGCTAATTATTGATTAGCACTCTCAAGCACTGACTGCTAATTCTTCGCGGCTCCGGCCGTATGGAAATAATGGCGGTGCCTGGGAGAACAAAGAAAACCTTGCTGGGGTGAGGTCCGGAGCACGCGGCGTACAGAGGCCGAATGTGAAGGATCGTCCGTCGCGGGCACCGCAGTGAAGGCACCTTCTTAACGACTGTCCCGAAAGGACTACCGCCGTTATGGCCAAGATCATTGCATTTGATGAAGAGGCACGCCGCGGTCTCGAGCGGGGTCTGAACATCCTCGCCGACGCCGTCAAGGTTACCCTCGGCCCGCGTGGACGCAACGTCGTCCTCGAAAAGAAGTGGGGCGCCCCCACGATCACCAACGATGGTGTTTCCATCGCCAAGGAGATCGAGCTGGACGATCCTTACGAGAAGATCGGCGCCGAGCTGGTCAAGGAAGTTGCCAAGAAGACGGACGACGTCGCTGGCGACGGCACCACCACCGCCACGGTCCTGGCCCAGGCCCTCGTCAAGGAAGGCCTGCGCAACGTAGCTGCCGGCGCCGACCCGCTGTCCCTCAAGCGCGGCATCGAGAAGGCTGTTGAAGCCGTCATCCGCGAGCTGCTCGCCTCCGCCAAGGAGATCGAGACCAAGGAAGAGATCGCAGCCACTGCTTCCATCTCTGCCGGCGACACCGAAATCGGTAACCTCATTGCTGAAGCCCTGGACAAGGTTGGCAAGGAAGGCGTCATCACTGTCGAGGAGTCCAACACCTTCGGACTGGAGCTTGAGCTCACCGAAGGCATGCGCTTCGACAAGGGTTACATCTCCGCTTACTTCGTTACCGACGCAGAGCGCCAGGAAACGGTCCTCGAGGACCCGTACATCCTGATCGTCAACTCCAAGATCTCCAACGTGAAGGAACTCGTTGCGGTCCTGGAGAAGGTCATGCAGTCCAACAAGCCGCTGCTGATCATCGCCGAAGACATCGAGGGCGAGGCCCTGGCCACCCTGATCGTCAACAAGATCCGTGGCACCTTCAAGTCCGTTGCCGTCAAGGCTCCGGGCTTCGGTGACCGCCGCAAGGCACAGCTCGCCGACATCGCCATCCTCACCGGTGGCCAGGTCATCTCCTCCGAGGTCGGCCTCAGCCTCGAGAACGCAACCCTCGAACTGCTCGGCAACGCCCGCAAGGTTGTTGTCACCAAGGACGAGACCACCATCGTCGAAGGTGCCGGCGACGCCGACGCCATCGCCGGCCGCGTGGCGCAGATCCGTGCCGAGATCGAGAACTCCGATTCCGACTACGACCGCGAGAAGCTGCAGGAGCGCCTGGCCAAGCTGGCCGGCGGCGTTGCAGTCATCAAGGCCGGTGCCGCAACCGAGGTAGAGCTCAAGGAGCGCAAGCACCGCATTGAGGACGCAGTCCGCAACGCGAAGGCTGCCGTTGAAGAAGGCATCGTCGCCGGTGGTGGCGTTGCCCTCATCCAGGCCGGTGCCAAGGCATTCGCCAACCTGCAGCTCGAAGGCGACGAAGCAACGGGCGCCAACATCGTCCGCGTTGCCATCGACGCTCCGCTCAAGCAGATCGCTTACAACGCTGGCCTCGAGCCGGGCGTTGTCATCGACAAGGTCCGCGGCCTGCCGTCGGGCCACGGCCTGAACGCTGCAACCGGCGTTTACGAGGACCTGCTGGCCGCCGGCGTCAACGACCCCGTAAAGGTCACCCGCTCGGCCCTCCAGAACGCTGCCTCCATCGCTGGTCTGTTCCTGACCACCGAGGCCGTTGTTGCCGACAAGCCGGAGAAGAACGCTCCGTCTATGGGTGGTGGCGACGACATGGGCGGCATGGGCGGCTTCTAAGCCCCGGTCTAGCTCACTAGCCACACGCACGACGGCGGTCCCCACCTCAGGTGGGGGCCGTCGCCGTTTAACGACGCTCGCTCACCTATATCGGGTTTTGGCCGGACGCTCGCTCACTTGTGTCGGGTTCTGGGCGGACGCTCGCTCACTTCTGCTGCAGAGGGGTTTTGGGTTAGGGCGCCAGATCTGAAAGAGGGTTTGGATTGTTGGCCATATATGTGAGCGAGCGTCGTTCGGGGAGCGGTGTGACCCGGCGGCTGGGGCATTCGGTCCGGGAGTGTCGGGGTGGTCTGGCAGGATGGAAACCATGACGATTATTGCTGCCGCCGATGGTTCTGCCCTCGGCAATCCCGGGCCTGCCGGTTGGGCCTGGTACGTGAACGACTCTTGCTGGAGGGCCGGCGGGTGGCCGCACGGAACCAACAACCAGGGCGAGCTCATGGCTGTGTTGGACCTCTTCCGGTCCACGGCACATGTTCCCGATGAAGAGCTGAAGATTCTCTGCGACAGCCAGTACGTCATCAATTGCATCACCAAGTGGATGCCGGGTTGGAAGCGCAAAGGCTGGCGTAAGGCGGACGGGAAGCCCGTCTTGAACGTCGATCTCCTCAAGGACATCGACCAGGCTATTGTCGGCCGCAAGTACTCGTTCGAGTGGGTCAAGGGCCACGCCGGCCACGACCTCAACGAGGCTGCCGACGATCGCGCGCGTGCGGTCGCCACAGCGTTCCAGCAGGGAATAGCCGCTCCTGCCGGGCCGGGCTATCCGGGAGCTGAAGCCGCACGGTCCTTGTCCCGCACGCTGTCAGTCGGCACACCATCAGTCGGCACACCATCAGTCCGCACACCATCAGTCCGCACAGCGCCTGTGGACGCGCCATCGCTTTTCGACGACGCAGACGACACGGATGCCCAGGATGAAGACCTCACGCTGTTCGGCGGTCAGGATCTCTCGAGCGGTTCCATGCCGAACGCGCCGGCTGAGTTCCCGGAGCAGGAGAGGTTCATCGAGCCCACTTTGTTCGCTGGTGATGACGAAGAAGCGGTCCTCGGCCAGGCAGGCGGGCGCTCAGACGAGGAAACGGTCATTCTCCTTGAGAGGGAGCTCCTGAGGCCCGATGTCAGGGGAGACCTTGGGCGCACAGGGATCCTGCTCCACCCGGACTTTACCGAGATTGGCAGCTCCGGGCGTGTCTGGTCCCGCGACGAGCTCATGATGGCGCTGGAGGGCAACCCGGGCGAAACCGCGGAGGTAGAGATAATTTCCGCAGAGCGCCTCTCCAGCAACACCATGCTGCTCAGCTACAGAAGTTATGGGCGAACAGGCTCGGCATTGCGGAGTTCGATCTGGTTGCTCGACGACGGCCGCTGGCGGTTGCGTTTCCACCAGTCGACGCCGGAGAAGTAACACCGGAGAAGTAACGGCGCAGAAGTAACGGCGCAGAAGCGGGCGCGGACACTGGAACGGACCCGGAAAGAAACCGGGTGCTGGAAAGCAATTGGATCCCGGCGGGAAGGCGGATTGGCCGTCCCGCCGGGATCCCACCTCGGCTCTTAGTAGCCGAACCGTTGGGTGTTGCCCTGCTCGGTCTGGAGATAGCTTGCCGCGGCGGAGGACAGTGCCAGGTTGATGGATGCCAGCGAAGCCTCCACTTTGTTCTGGGTCACTGTCCACTCCGAGACGAGGGCCTGGAAATTGTTGGCTGCCGATCCTTTCCATGTGGCTTGGAGCTCGTCGAGGCCACGTTTCATCGCTTGGACGTCGGCGCTGATGCGATCCACGGTGGCCTTGACGTTGGCGGACTTGAGCTGGAGGAGTTCGGTATCGACGGAGATGACGCTCATAGGGCGTTGCCTTTCGACTAAAGGGGTCCGCAGGTTGCGGCTGGCTTGTGGTCCACACAATGAGCCTAGAAGCCGTCACATGGCCCGGACAGAGCCGAATCTCCCTATGTGGACAACTCGCTAGATCAAGCCGCCCGGCGTAGAAAACTCCTAGTCGGAGATCTCCGCCTCGGCAATACCCGCATCGTCAGGCACCTCGGACAGCTCGTCCTGGAAGGGGAGGCTGACAACCAGGGTGGCGCCGCCGCCGTCGGTCTCTTCGACCCTCACGGTACCGCGGTGGGACCCCACAATTGCCGCGACAATCGCGAGGCCGAGCCCGCTACCGCCTGTCTCCCGCGTGCGCGAAGTGTCCGCCCTGTAGAAGCGCTCGAAAATCCGGGGCAGTTCCTCGGCCGGAATGCCGCTGCCGTGGTCCCGCACCTCGAGAACGGATAGCGGGCCGGCGGGCGTGTTCCGCACCCCGACAGCGAGCTCAATCGGCGTTCCTTCGGGGGTATATCGCAAGGCGTTGCCAACCAGGTTACCGAGCACCTGACGAAGCTTGGCCTCGTCACCCTGGACGGGGGCAGACGCTGCCGCTCCGCCGTCGAGCCCTGTGAGTGAAATCTTCCGCTCGCCCGACGTTGCGAGTGAGTCCACGACGGCGTCGTTCGCCAGGAGGTGCAGATCCACCGGCTTGAGCTGCAACGGCCGTTGTTCGTCCAGGCGGGCAAGCAGCAGCAGGTCTTCCACCATGGATCCCATGCGCTTGGCTTCGCTCTCGATCCTGCCCATGGCGGTGCCTACATCTTCCGGCGTGGCAAGGGCGCCGTGGCGGTAGAGCTCGGAGAAGCCGCGGATGGTGACCAAGGGGGTGCGCAGCTCGTGGGAGGCGTCGGCGGCGAACCGCCGCATCCTGGCCTCGGAGGCGGCACGCGCCGCAAAGGATGATTCGATGTGCGCGAGCATGGCGTTGAGGGAGGCGCCCAGGCGGCCGACCTCGGTGACCGGATTCTCGATGTCCACGCGACGCGAGAGATCACCGGCAGCGATAGCGGCCGCCGTCTTTTCAACGCGAGCGAGGGGGCGGAAGGAACGTGCAACGGTCCACGTTGCGATGAAGAACGCGAGCACGAGCGTCAAGAGTCCGACGCCGACCACCACGAGGGTGGCGTGTTCCATGACTCGGTCCACAGGGGTTAGTGGGAGGCCCACGATCACCACCGCGTTCTGCCCGGTCCGGTTGTCCACGACGTTGACCGCCACCACACGCCAATCCCCGCCAGCGGTGCCACTCACTTGGAAGGGTGCGTAATTGCGGTTCTTGGCTTCAACCGGGGTGATGTTGGCAATGCTCGGCCGATCGGTCTTGCTTCCGCCGAACGGATAGGGTGGCTGGCCCTGGACGTAGAGCGTCAGGGAATAGTCCGTGGGCACGGCGGGGCTCGCCTCGGACAAGTTGGCGAAAGATTGCTGTTGCTGGGCGGTCTGGACAGCTGCCCTGAGCTTGTCATCCACTTGCCCTTGGAGGTAGCTCTTGACGAGCGTCAGCGTCCCGGCGCCTGTGGCGGCCAGGGCAAGAAGCAGCAGCCCCATGATGATGGCGACCAGCTGCGACCTGAGGGAGGCCGACTTCCAACGGTTGAACAAGGTCAGCGCTTCTCGGCCGTCCGCAGTACGTAGCCGACGCCGCGCTTGGTCTGGATCAAGGCGGTGGCATCCGGATCAATGTCTACCTTGCGCCGGAGGTAGGAAATGTAGGACTCCACGATCGAGGCGTCGCCGTTGAAGTCGTATTCCCAGACGTGGTCCAGGATCTGCGCCTTCGAAAGCACCCGGTTAGGGTTCAGCATGAGGTAGCGCAGCAGCTTGAACTCGGTGGGCGACAGCTCGATGATGGTGCCGCCGCGGCGGACCTCGTGCGCGTCGTCGTCGAGCTCCAGGTCATCCACGCGGATGACGGCGTCGTCGTCTTCCATCGGCTGCGTGCGGCGCAGCACGGCGCGGATCCGGGCCACCACTTCATCCAGGCTGAAAGGCTTGGTGACGTAGTCGTCGCCGCCCACGGTCAGGCCCGTGACCTTGTCTTCCGTGTCGTCCTTGGCAGTCAGGAACAGGACAGGGAAGTGCTTTCCGGCGGCCCGAAGGCGGCGGGTGACAGTGAAACCGTCCATGTCGGGGAGCATGACGTCCAGGACCGCGAGATCCGGTGCGTGAAGATCGGCGGCAGCGAGCGCTTCGCGGCCGTTCGACGCCGCAACGACCTCAAAGCCAGCAAAGCGCAGCGAGGTGGAGAGCAGCTCACGGATGTTGGGTTCGTCGTCGACGACAAGCAGCTTGGCTTCGGGGCCGTTCTTTTTCATACCATTCATGATGCTCCCAGTTTCTGGGAGTTGACTGGATGCTTGTTGTGAGAATTATCGGGGTGTCGCGGTAGTTGGCCCGGCTAACTGCCGAGAGCCAGCCCGACGCCGAGTCCCACCATGATGACGGCAATCCCGCCGTCGAGAATCCGCCAAGACGCCGGGCGAGCAAAGAAGCCGCGCAGCAGTTTCGCGCCGAACCCGAGCGAACAAAACCACAAAATACTGCCCAGCATGGCTCCCGCGCCGAACCACCACTGCAGCCCGGGCCCTTGCGCGTTCGCCACGGACCCCAGGAGCAGCACGGTGTCCAGGTAGACGTGCGGGTTGAGCCATGTCAGTGCCGTGACGGTCGCCAGCGCTGCCCCCAGTCCGCCTCGGCCGGCACCCGAAGGCCCGGGCTCCGCGGACACGAGCGCTTGCGGCTTGAGGATCCGCCGTGCCGCCATTACGCCGTACGTGACCAGGAATGCTGCGCCGACATAGCGGAGGACGACGACGGCGGCAGGCGCCGCAGTGAGCAGGGCGCCTGTGCCGAGTACCCCGGCCGCGATGAGCACGGCGTCCGAGATGGCGCACACGGCAACGATTGGGCCGATATGTTCGCCGCGGATTCCTTGCCGGAGGACGAAGGCATTTTGAGCGCCAATGGCAACAATGAGGGCCAGGCCTGTGCCGAGGCCCAAACCGGCAGCGTGGAAAACATCGGGGGAGTTCATGCTTCGAGGCTAAGTTTCGCCTTCGGCATTAGTCCAGCTAAATATTCTTATGCATCGTAAGATCACCTTATGGCCAGATTCTCTTCTGAACAGTTGCACACCTTCGCCGCCGTGCTCACGGAAGGCACGCTCGACGCCGCCGCCCGATCACTGAACATCACGCCGTCGGCGGTCTCCCAGCGCCTCAAGGCGCTTGAACAAGCATCCGGAAGGGTGTTGCTTCAGCGCAGCAATCCGGTCCAGGCCACGGAGTCGGGACATGTAGTGCTCAGGCTGGCGCGGCAGCTCGCCCAGTTGGAGGCCGACGCCGAACTGGAACTGGGCCTGCCGGGCGAATCGCCGATGGTCTCGGTTCCGATCGTCGTCAACGCGGATTCCCTGTCCGTCTGGTTCCTCAAGGCCCTCACGAGGGTCCCCGCGGAGCTGAACGCTGTTTTTGATCTTCACCGGGACGACGAACAGCATTCCACGTCCATGCTGCGCGCCGGAACGGTCATGGCCGCCGTGACCGCGACTCCCGAGCCTGTACAGGGCTGCCGCGTGGAGCCGTTGGGGAGCATGCGATACCGCGCCGTCACCACCCCGGAATTCAGGGCACGGTGGCTTCCCGACGGCGTCGATGTCGCCTCGCTGCGCGCCGCTCCGGCCGTGGACTTCGACCGCAAGGATGAGTACCAGCACCGTTTCCTGGAACTGCTGGGCGGCGCGGCGCGTGGGACGGAGCCGGCAGGGCCGCGCCACTATGTTCCGTCCAGCCAGGAGTTTGCCGAGGCCATTCGATTGGGGCTTGGGTGGGGACTGCTGCCTGAATCGCAATGCGGCCAGGACGTAGCCGATGGGTCCCTGGTGGAACTCGCGCCCGAGCGGCCGTTGGACGTTCCCTTGTACTGGCAGCGGTGGCGGACACCGTCGCGGATATTGGACGCCGTGACCGAGGCGGTCCGCAGCACCGCCGAGGAGGTGCTGCGCAGGGCCTAAACAAGCGGCCGAACAGTGCTGCGTCAGGCCTGACAAAGCTGCGCAGGGCCTGACAAACCGGCCAAAAGCCAACACGCCGCGGGCACAGTCCTAAATTGTCGGACCCCCGATTCACACTTGAGCCATGGAAAACAAACAAGAATCACGCGTTGAAACTCAGCATGTCGAATTCCATGTCAGCTACCTTGACACGCTCTCCGGACGCATCGAGCACGAGGAGTTCAGCGACCGCCCCGCCGCTGAACGCTTCGCCGACGCGCAGCTCAAGGACGAGGACTCTTGGGCTGTCGTCGACGTCGTCGTACTGCAAGCAGCGCAGCAACAGGAGCGCGCACAACAGCTGGTTGCCTAACTTGAGTTAACCCAGCCCTACCCGGTCGATACGTCCTTGGCGTCCATGATCCGGTAGGCGTAGCCCTGTTCGGCGAGGAAGCGTTGCCGTTTGGCGGCGAAGTCCTGGTCGAGGGTGTCCCTGGCCACCAAGGAGTAGAAGCGTGCCGCGCGGCCGTCCTGCTTGGGACGAAGCAGGCGCCCCAAGCGTTGAGCTTCTTCCTGGCGGGAACCGAAAGATCCCGATACCTGGATCGCCACGGATGCCTCGGGCAGGTCGATCGAGAAGTTGGCCACTTTGGACACCACGAGGGTCTTGATGTCGCCGGCGCGGAAGGCGTCGAACAGCTTCTGCCGCACCTTGACTGTTGTATCGCCCTTGATCACGGGTGCGTCCAAGCGCTCGCCGATCTCATCCAACTGGTCGATGTACTGGCCTATCACCAGCAACTGCTCGCCTTGGTGCAGGGCCACGAGCTGCTCCACCAAGTGGGTCTTGGTCTCCGACGTCGCGCAGAGCCGGTACTTGTCCGCATCTTCGGCCATCGCGTAGGCCACGCGCTCGTCCCGGGGCAGGTCCACGCGGACCTCCACGCAGTCCGCCGGCGCAATGTAGCCCTGGGCTTCGATGTCCTTCCACGGTGCGTCGTAGCGTTTGGGACCGATCAGGCTGAAGACCTCACCTTCGCGACCATCCTCACGCACAAGCGTTGCCGTGAGTCCAAGACGCCGCCGGGCCTGCAAGTCCGCCGTCATCCGGAAAATCGGTGCAGGCAAGAGGTGGACCTCGTCGTAAATGATGAGTCCCCAGTCGTGCCCGTCCACGAGCTCCAGGTGCGGGTACAGGCCGCCGCGCTTGGTGGTCAGGACCTGGTAGGTGGCGATCGTGACAGGCCGGACTTCCTTGACCGCGCCCGAATACTCACCGATCTCCTGCTCCGTCAGCGACGTCCGCTTGAGGAGTTCGTCCTTCCATTGCCGGGCCGCGACCGTGTTGGTCACCAGGATCAGCGTGGTTGTCGAGCTGGTGGCCATGGCTGCAGCCCCCACCAGGGTCTTGCCCGCACCGCAGGGCAGCACGACGACGCCGCTGCCGCCCGCCCAGAAGTTCTCCGTGGCGAGCTTCTGGTATGGCCGCAGGTGCCAGCCGTCCTCGTTCAAGGCGATCAGGTGCGGAGTACCGTCCACGTAGCCCGCGAGGTCCTCGGCCGGCCATCCGAGCTTGAGCAACAATTGCTTGAGCTGACCCCGCTGGGAGGAATGCACCACCACGGTTTCGCCATCGATCCTGGGCCCCAGCAACGGCGCGATTTTCTTGGCCCGGCTGACTTCCTCGAGCACGGGGTAGTCGGTGGTCCGCATGACCAATCCGTGCTGCGGGTCCTTTTCCAGACGCAAGCGGCCGTAGCGGGACATCGTCTCTTCGATGTCGATCAGCAATGAGTGCGGCACCGGGAAACGGGAGTAGCGCAGGAGCGTGTCGAGGACTTTTTCGGCGTCCAGTCCCGCGGCGCGCGCATTCCATAGGCCCAGAGGGGTGAGCCGGAAGCTGTGGACGTGTTCGGGGGCGCGCTCGAGCTCGGCGAACGCCGCAATCGCATGCCGAGCCTCGGTGGCGAGCTCGTGGTCGACTTCCAGCAGGATGGTTTTGTCGCTCTGTACGATCAGCGGACCGTCGCTCACTATTGCTTCCTCACTTGTGCGGCTCGCCCGCAGGTTCCACATCGATGATGCGGTGGATGGACAAGACTCTCTCGGTGTCCCTGGCGGCGTCGAACACCCGGACGCGCCCTCCGGACACCGATACCGGAACAACGGTCTCGGTGTTGGAATTCCCCAAGCCGTCAACCACGTTCATGGTGACCGCTTGCTTCAGCCGGATGGCCCGCTGCAGGGTTTCGAGTCCCAGTTGCGTTGCCGCCTCGCCGGTCACGTCGCCGTGGACCGCGCGATGGTGCCTCAAGACCGCGAGCTGGGCGTCGACGTCGTCGTCCGGCGGCGCGGTGCGGGGCGCCGTGTACACGGGGCGGACGCCAGCGGCCACCGATGCCGTCCTCTTATAGCGCACGACGGCGGTCTCCGCCTCCTGCACGGCGGGCGAAAGTCCCAGCTCGCGCAGCACCCTGGCGGTCTCCCGGGGGCTCGCTGTGGAGGTCAGTACCGTGGGGGCGATCCGGACAAGCCCGAGGCTTGCGGCCCCCGGCTCCTGAACGAGCTCGGCGATGGCGGCCTCGTCGTCGCTCTGGATGAAACTGGGGCTGCTGGCGACGCGCATCCGGCCATGCCGCGATGCGATGTCCTTGATCAAGTACCGGAGCGGCTGGGGAACATCGGTGGCCGAGTGGGTATGCAGGAACGCGAGGATGGCTTCCGCGTCCTGCCCTGCGTCCAAACCGCGCCGGATCGAATCTCCGGAGAAGCGGAAGATCGTGGCTGGGCCCTGGCCTTCGGCGTCGGCGATCAAGAGCAGTTTTTCGCTCAGCTCAGGTGCCAGGTACCCAGGCGCGACGGCGGTCAGGTCTGCTTGGAGCAGGACATGGTTGACCGCGGCAGGCAGGTGTTCGCCGAGGATCCTCAGGGCCAGCTCGGGCTGTTCAGTGGCAATCGCCGAACCAAGCTGGGTCAGGGCGCCGGAACCCATGAGCCCCAGGAGTTCCGCTTCGTGCAGGATGCCACGGACGAGGGAGCTGAACCGCCGCGACATCCGGGGCTGGGCCCATTCAGCGCGTTCCATGACGGCTTCGGCGTTGAGCACCGGAGCCTTTCCGTCCGGTGCTTCCACCTCGAGGGTCAGCTCTTCGAGGATCTCCAGGATCCGTTTTCGGACCAGCGGGGCGTCAGGGCGTTGGGCCTCGGCGGACAGGGCATTGATGGAACTTGCCGGAGAGCCGGATCGCGGTGCCGTGGTGGCAGGCCCGGGGAGGGTCTGGCCCACGAGGGAGGGGGCGCGCTCGCTCGCGAGCCAGGCGTTGACCAGCCAGAGCCATTGTTCCTGGCGGGGGAGCGTGAGCCATTCCAGCGATGGCGGTTGTACCCAGGTGGAACTGTCCACATCGAGGCGCAGCAATCCGGACAAGGCACTGAGCTCAAGGATCAACGCCGTCTCGGACAACCCCAAGCGGAGGCTGTCGGCCAGGCGTTTGAGCTCACGAACGCCCACCCCTCCGCTGCGCAAGGTGACCACCGGCTGCTCGCGGACCGCGTACAGGAGTTCACCCACCAGTCGGAGCGCTTCGGCTATGGCACCCATGGCGGCATTCCGGCGCAAGGCCGCACTCGTCTGGCCCAGCTCCGGCACGGGAGGCTTCAACGTGAAGTGGTCCACGATCGCGCCGCCGCGCAGCGACAGGCCGACGCTGTGCGGGAGCTCAACGTGGCCGGCGTCCAGGGGGACAAGCAAGCCGCGGGCCAAGAGCCAGTCCACGGGACCGACGTCGCGACCTTCGTGGAGAACGGAGGCCTTGCGCTGTGCCTGGGGAACGGCACCCATGGCCCAGCTGCCGAACTTGTTCAAAAGGGGACGCGTCCGTACAGGTGCCTCGGACAGGATGTGCTGAAGGTTCTCCGGCGTCGACGTCCATCGCTGCAGAGCCAGCGCCGCGTCCATGGGCGTCGTGGCGGCCAGGACCTTGGCGCCGCTCTGATGGAGTTCGGCGACGAGATGCACCACGCGCTGGGCGAAGGCCGGTTGAAGCCGTACCAACTCGGTGTAGCTGCGGCCCAAACCGGCCGGGTAGATGCCGATGACGTCCTTGAGGCTGCCCACCGGCAAGTAGAAACGCTGCCTGCCTGGATTGTGCACCGTGGCCGGCGGATCAGCCCGGTGGATGAGGGCCAGCTCCTGGAGCTTGTTCAGGATCGGTTCGAGCGCGGCAAGGGTGGCGCCGTTGATGCATTTCTTCAATCCCGCGGCGGAGACGCTGTGGCCGGTGTCCGTGTTGGTGCATAGGTGGAGTGTCTCCAGTACCTGCATCTCCGGTTTGTTGAGCCGCTCCAGGGCACGCTGCACGCTCACCCGTGCGCTTGCCCGCGCCGCGAGGGCAGCGAAGTCCGGGGCTATCGGGGAGATGAGGTCCGGCCGCGCGGCAAACAAGGCCCGCAGCGAATCGTCGCTGCGCGCTTCCAGTTCCTTGCTGAGCGCGCGAATAAGGGACATCAGTTCAACGTTACCGCCAGCCGGGCCCGCCGTCGGGCTTTCCGGCTGCTCATTGGCGACGCCGTGCCCACACCGAGTCAACCACCAATGCGGCCATCAGAATGAAGGCGAGCGGCAGCCCGTAGAGAGCAGTTGACGTGACCCAGACCGGAGCCACGCCGTTGGCAAAAGCGACGGCCATGACGGCGGCTACGGCCGCCAGGGACAGGATTGCGACGACGGCGGCAACGATCGTGAGCGGGCGGCGGAAGCCGTGGGGAATCATGCAAGCAACGCTAACAGTCCCGGGCCGCATCCCCTGTTCCAGGCCAGGGTGCAGCCTGGTTGCGGGCAAAAGGCGGCGAGACCTGCCTGCGGGGGTCTCAAAGCGCGAATCCGTGGCCGGGCAGGATAACCTTGAAGCAATAGACCAACACGGTCCAGGCAGTCACCCCTATTCCCGCAGTTTCCTGCGGATGCGGTGGCGCGCCTGCTGTGTCTCGCAAGTAAGAACGAAGAAGGTTGATTACGTGCCCACCGGCAAGGTCAAGTGGTATGACAAGGACAAAGGCTTCGGATTCCTCGCAGCAGAGGACGGCCAGGAAGTGTTTCTGCCCAAATCCGCACTGCCCGAAGGCGTAGCGGATCTCAAGGCAGGCACCCGGGTTGAGTTCGGCGTCGCCGACGGTCGCCGGGGCGCCCAGGCGCTGGGCCTGCGTGTGCTGGACAAATTGCCATCCATCGCCAAAGCCAAGCGCATGAACGCCCGCGAGCTCGCCCCGGTAGTCCAGGATCTCGTATCTGTCCTGGACAACCTCTCCGGAACCTTGTCCGCCGGCAAGTACCCTGAAGGCGCCAAGGGCAAAGCCATCGCCGCAGCCCTGCGCAAGGTTGCCGACGAGCTGGAAGCCTAAAGCTGCCATGACATCGGAATCCGCTGAAGCCAGTCCTGAAGAAAACGGCACTGGTGCCGTTCCAGCCACGGCTGGACCCGGTGCTGAGCGGAAGCCGGCAACGGCGAAACCCCGCACCGGCATTCCTGTGTGGCGGGTCGGCAAGCCGGACGCCTTCCTGGCGGCCGCAGTCGACGTCGCCCGCAACGCGGTGGAGACCATTGCCAAACCGAGTGAAATCGGACCGCATATTGCCGCGCGCTCCGAAGGCGAACGCGTGGTCACGCACCTTTTCGAATCGCGGCTGGCCGGATACGGCGGTTGGCAGTGGTACGCGGTGGTGACCCGCAACTCGCGCTCCAAAGTGGTCACCGTCAGCGAGCTTGGCCTGCTGCCGTCGGAGGACTCCATCCTCGCTCCTGAATGGGTGCCTTGGGCAAAGCGCGTCCGTCCGGAGGACGAGGCGGCCGCCGCCGAAGAGTTGGCGGAGGAGGCTGGCGCCCCCGTTGACGCGGACGACGACGGCGACCCCTCCGCTGAGGACCTCGCCGCCTCCGGTGACGGTCAAGAGAACGACGACGCCGACGACATCGAGGCTGACTAGCCCTTGGCGGACCCGGCGAGTGAATTCCGTGAAGGTGGAAATTGATGTCCACCTTCAAGTCGCTCGGTGTCCTTAACTACCGCATTTGGTTCATCGGTGCGCTCGTTTCCAACATCGGCACGTGGATGCAACGCACCGCCCAGGACTGGCTGGTCTTCGCCCATCTGAGCAACCACGATGCCGGCGCCATGGGCGTGACCTTGGCGCTCCAACTGGGCCCGCAGCTTTTCCTGGCCCCGTGGGCCGGACTGCTTGCCGACCGCTACAGCCGGCGCAGGCTCCTGGTCGTGACTCAATCGGCCATGGCGGTCCTGAGCACTGGCTTGGGACTCCTGGTCCTAAGCGGTGCAGCGCAGTTATGGCATGTCTATGTGTTCGCGCTGTTGCTTGGCGTCGTCTCGGCACTTGACGCCCCGGTTCGCCAGACGTTCGTCTCGGAGCTGGTCAAGGACGACTATCTGTCCAACGCCGTTGCGTTGAACAGCGCATCCTTCAACGTCGCCCGCATGATCGGTCCCGCCGTGGCCGGCGTGTTGACGGTTGCGGTGGGGCCGGGCTGGGTATTCATGATCAATACCCTGACCTTCCTCGCAATGCTTGGCGCGATCCGGGCCATTCCCCTTTCTTCCTTGCGCGTCCAACCCCGGGCGGCCGCGGGCAAGGGCCGGATCCGCGAAGGGCTCCGCTATGTCCGCAATCGCCCGGACATCGTGGTTGTGCTCGTCGCGATTTTCATCATGGGCACGTTCGGCCTGAACTTCGTCCTGTTCATCGCTGCCATGGTCGGCACGGAGTTCGGCATGGATGCGGGAGCATTCGGGCTGCTCAACTCAGTCATGGCGATCGGCTCCGTCGCAGGAGCATTGTTGGCCGCCCGGCGCGGACGGCCACGAATGCGGCTCATCTTCGCGGCGGCGGGCGGGTTCGGCCTCGCGAGCGGACTGGCCGCCTTGGCACCGAATTACACCATGTTTGCCTTGGCCCTGATTCCCTGCGGCCTGTTTGCCCTGACCATGATCACGAGCGCCAACGGCTATGTGCAGTCCACCACCGAACCCGTCATGCGCGGCAGGGTCATGGCGCTCTACATGGCCATTTTCATGGGTGGAACGCCCATCGGTGCACCGTTCGTCGGCTGGGTGTCCAACGTGGCCGGACCCCGATGGGCTGTGGGCGTGGCCGCGGCCGCGGGCGCCAGCACCGCCGTCGTCGGGATCGTGTGGATCATCCGCGCCCGCCAGTTGCGGCTCCGTTTCGATCGCAGCGCCCGGGGACTGCAGTTCTTCCGCATTGAGTCCCAAGGCGCGGGGGATGCTCTTAAAGGGGACAGCGCTGTTAAAAGGGACAGCGCCGTTAAAGAAGCTAGCGCCGCCCGGGATCCTCACCCGGACGACGCCGACCAGTCCTGACCGCGGGAACGCGGCAGGCCCTTACTTCTTCAGTTCGCCCACCACGAAGTCGATGCTGGCGAGCAGTGCCGAGACGTCGTCCGGTTCGATGGCGACGAAGGTTGCGATGCGCAGCTGGTTGCGGCCCAGCTTGCGGTACGGCTCCGTGTCCACGATCCCGTTGGCGCGGAGCACCTTGGCGATGGCAGCGGCGTCGATCGAGTCATCGAAGTCGATCGTGGCGATGACATTGGAGCGGTCCTCTGCCTTCGCCACGAACGGGGTGGCGTACTCGGAAGCCTCCGCCCAATTGTAGATGCGGCTTGCGGAGTCCGCGGTGCGCTTGCTGGCGAAGTCGAGGCCACCGTTGCTGTTGAGCCACTGGACCTGGGCATCCAAGGTCACCAAGGTGGACAGGGACGGCGTGTTGTAGGTCTGGTTGAGCTTCGAGTTGTCGATGGCCGTCTGCAGGTCCAGGAAATCGGGGATCCAGCGGCCGCTTGCCTTGATGCGGGCGGCGCGCTCCAGGGCGGCGGGGGAGAAGAGGCCAAGCCACAGGCCGCCGTCGGAGGCAAAGTTCTTCTGCGGGGCGAAGTAGTAAACGTCGGCCTCGGTAACATCGACATCCAGGCCGCCGGCTGCGGACGTCGCGTCGACCAAGACAAGTGAACCCTCGTCGCTACCGTGAACGCGCTTGACCGGAGCGGCCACACCGGTCGAGGTTTCGTTCTGCGGCCAGGCGTATACGTCCACGCCTGCTTCAGCCTGGGAAACGGGCCGGGTGCCAGGCTCGGACTTGATAATGGACGAAGCTTCCAGGAACGGTGCCTTGTTGGTGGCCGAAGCGAACTTGGAGCCGAACTCACCGAAGGAGAGGTGCTGGGCCTTCTTCTCGACCAGGCCGAAGCTGGCGACATCCCAGAACGCGGTGGAGCCTCCGACGCCGAGAATCACCTCGTAGCCCTCGGGTGCACGGAAGAACTGGCTAAGCCCCTCGCGGACCGAGCCCACCAGGTTCTTGACCGGCGCCTGACGGTGGGAGGTGCCGAGGATCGTTGTCGAGGCGGCGGACAGTGCCTCTATCTGCTCGGGGCGGACCTTGGAGGGCCCGGCGCCGAAGCGGCCGTCCTTGGGCAGCAAATCGGCAGGGATGGTGATGCTGTTGTCGCTCACGGGATGCTCCAATGGTGAAGTAGCGGCCTAGATGGGTCGTGGCAGGCGGCAAGCTGCCCCCTTCGACTCCCCAATTCTGCCTGACTCCGCGGGCGGGGACAGAACCGAAGGTGTCATAGTCCGCCACGTGGAAAGCATTTGTTCCACCGGGCGTGGGGCCCGTGCCTGACCGGGCGACGGAGGGGCGCTGGAGCGGGACGCTGAGCGGGTGCCGGAATTATCCGGAGTAATTCAAAATAGGCTAAGCTTGGAGCTGGCGCCCGGACCGGGACGGCCGGCCGGTTCGGCCATTGTTCGACCACTGAGTCGGCTGCGGTACGGTGGAAAATACGCAAGATACTGCGCTCGAGGAGCTGAGCTGGATGACGGATCTGATCGATACCACTGAGATGTATCTTCGGACCATTTTGGAGCTTGAAGAAGAGAACATCGTGGCTCTTCGCGCACGCATCGCCGAGCGCTTGCGGCACTCCGGCCCAACCGTTTCCCAGACCATCGGACGCATGGAACGCGACGGCCTGGTTATTGTTTCAAATGACCGGCACCTTGAGCTGACCGAAACCGGCCGGAAACGCGCCACCGAGGTCATGCGAAAGCACCGGCTCGCCGAGCGGCTCCTGGCCGATGTCATCGGGCTGGACTGGGCCTACGTCCACGATGAGGCATGCCGCTGGGAGCACGTTATGAGTGAGCGCGTGGAACGGCGGCTCTATGAGCTCCTGGACCACCCCACGGAATCGCCGTACGGCAACCCCATTCCCGGACTCGAAGCACTGGGTGGAGCCGCATCGCATGCCTTCACGGATGGCGTGGTCAACCTTCTTGAAGCAATGAACGAATACTCACCGGAAAACAGGGTCACCGTCAGTCGGCTGGCCGAACCCATCCAGGTGGAACCGGAACTGCTCGTGCAGCTGGACGAGGGCGGAATCCGGCCCGGCGCGAGGGTTTCCCTGGAACGTGTGGGGGAATACATCTCCGTTCGCGTACCCAATATCGACGGCGCGCTGGAGCTGCCGCCCGAGGTTGCCTCGCACGTGTTTGTCACGGTCGCCTAAGCTGCCCGGTAAGGGCCGTCGGCAAAGATAACGAAATTATTACTGCGGGGGTTAATCCCCTATAGTTGACTACTGGCGCCGATACCAAAGCGTTACCTGATCCGAAGCCGAGTTCTGCCAGCGGATCAGGTGGATTAGTCCATTCACTGGCAGAAGCGGGGGAACCACCATCGGCTGTCGAAAGGCGGCCTTGGGGTGAAGTCCGCAGCGGAAGTGCAAGCAGCGCAGGGTTCCTCCGGGACATACCTGCGCTTCGCGCCCTTCGCGCGGACCGGGTCCACGATCTCTCTGGCCCGAATCCGACAGCTAACTTCGCAGGCTTGTCAGAGAGGAAAATCTTGACTACGCAGAACACCAGGGGCCGCAGACGCGCGTCCGGTCCTACTGCTGAGCTGCGGAGCACAAGCGCCGTCGTGCACGAGCGGCCCCGCGATCCCCATCGCGAAGTCCGCCGCCGCAAGGGTCCCTTGCGGCAAATGGCCGAGTTCGCCGCCGCGAGCGGAGCAGGACAGAAGGCCGGAGTGGCCCTTGCCGCCACAGGCCTCATTCTGACGGTCGCCATGCCGGGCACCGGCGCCCTGACGGCCACTGCCAACTCAAACCAAGTCGCGTCGGCCGTGGGCACCCAGCCCGAGATTCCGGCCGCGGCAAGCGCCACGATCGACTTCAGCCGCGCTGCGGTTTCCACCACGGCGGATCCGGACAGCAAGCTCAAGCAGCTCTTGAGTGCGCAGTCCGTCGGCACCATCAAGCAGTCGTCCTCCAAGGGCACCCTGGGGGCGCCGCTGGACACGCTGGTCACCGCCTCGCCGTTCGGCTACCGCGTGAATCCCATCACGGGCGGTTTGGGGGAGTTCCACCGGGGCCAGGACTTCGTGGCCCAGTGCGGCACCCAGGTCCACGCGGCCGCGGCCGGCAAGGTCACATTCGCTGGATGGCATCCGTATGGCGGCGGAAACCGCATCGTGGTGGACCACGGCAACGGCCTGGAAACCACGTACAACCATTTGTCTTCGTTCAGCGTCCAAGTGGGCCAAACGGTCAGCCGCGGCGATGTGATCGCTTTGAGCGGCACCACTGGCGCCTCTACGGGCTGCCACCTCCATTTTGAAGTCATGGTCAACGGCGACGTCGTTGACCCCCTGGGCTGGCTGTAGCCAATCCGATGGACGTCTCTCGCATGCTTGTCACGCTCCGTGACCTGAATGTGACATTCAGCCAAAACTCATGTACCGTCTAACTCGCATCAACTTTTAGAGAGTTGATGCACTCGGGTGGATTGCCTAGCTCTGCCACTGCCCGAGGTTCCGTTCGCAAAACATCGTCTGGCAGAGGCGGGGGACCCACTTTTGGTCATCTTCACCGATGGCCTTGGGGTTAAGTCGCATGACTTCCGAGAGGGAGAAGTGTGGCCGGATGACTCCCATCCGAATCCGACAGCTTACCTCGCGGGCATAGGGAGAGGCCTCTTAACGTGTCTTCACGCTCTACTGTTGCGCGCCACCGTGCCGCGGTCACCAAGACCAACTCGCTTGCCGTTATCGCTAAGACTGTCGGCAGCAACGCCGGTGGCGTAGGCCGCCAGGCGGCAGTTATCGCTGCTGCTTCCGGCCTGGTGCTTACTAGCGGTATCGCAGCCAACGCTGCAGAAACCAACGTCCCCCGCGAGTCCACTTCGACCTCCGCCCTGGAAGTCCAGTCCATCGCCCAAGCCAGCATTTCGGCCGACTCCTCCGTCGCCATCAAGTACGAGCGCCCGGTGGTTTCCACCGAAGCTGCTCCGGTTGTCGCAGCTCCGGTTGCCACCCAGGAAGCCGCTCCGGCTTCGCAGGCTGCGGGTGCCGCTACCGGCGTCTCAACGCTTTCTGTCACGGCTGCTGTTTCACCCGCCACCAAGGTTGCCAGTGGCAAGGGAGCAGCAATTGCTGCCGCAGCTTACGCACAGCTTGGCGTTGCCCAGGATTGCACCGCCCTGGCTTCGAACTCCCTGGCCGCTGTTGGCATCAACTTCCACGGCTGGCCGGCAGACTACCTCTCCCTTGGCCGCACGGTCAGCGCTGCTGAAGCGCAGCCGGGAGACCTGGTCTACTACCAGAACGGTGGCATGGGCATGGCCCACATCGCCGTTTACGTCGGCAACGGCATGGCAGTCCACGGTGGCTGGAACGGCGGCACCACCGCCCTGTACAGCGTCAACGTCGGCTCCGGCCCGGTCTTCATCCGCGTTGGTGGCTAAATAGCTCCGGCTACAGAGCTTCACTGGAACATCCCCGCTGGTCCGCCCGCGGGGATGTTCTGTTTTAACGTGTTACAGGGCAAAACGTGTGTAAATCCCGGGCGCGCTATGTCCGTCCCGCCCAGCCTAGGCGGTGCCATAGGCCCTCCTCGGCGGAGCCCGGTGCTGTAGAGCTCTGGTGGGAAGCAAGCACCTCCCATACACACGTTTTGTCCTATAACCCGACTACTTCGCGACGCGCAAATTACCTGGGGATGCGCTAGATCCCTGTCGACACCTGAATACATGTGTCGACAGGGATCTGGCGTGTCGCCCAGCTTTTGCTGTAGCGCTCGCTCGGGATTGTTTTCGCTCGGATGTCGGATTCTGCTCAATCATTCGAATGGACAAATGCCGGCCCACGGAATCACAGGACCGGCAACTTCGGCGATGAGAGTGATCCAGCAGAATCCGACGGCATCCGTGGATCCAGCAGAATCCGACAGCGTCCATTAGATCCCGTCGATCTGGATCTGGTCATGGACCTCGGGCGGTTTGGAAGGTTCCGGCTACGTGTCCGGCACATGAACTTTGACCGACACTGCGCCGGAACCCCCGCAAGGATTCGTTGATCTGGCCTCCGGGTGTTTACTCTTAGGTTGTCGATCCACAGCCCGTACATGCAGAGGGCAGCCGGCCCTCGCGCCCCTGACGGGTGCGGCCGTGAAGAGGTACGTGCATGCGCACACTCGTTCTGAATGCTGGATATGAACCGCTGGCGGTAGTAACCTTCCGCCGGGCGCTGGTCCTTGTGCTCACCGGAAAAGCGAGCGTAGTGGCCGAAGGCGACGAGCCTGTCGTCGGGCCACAGGAGATTCTCGGACGTCCGTCCGTGATTCTACTCAATCGCTACATCCGGCCGAGATACAACACCATCACAGCGGTTACACGCCGCGGCGTTTTGCGCCGCGACGGCCACCGTTGCGCCTATTGCGGGAAAGCAGCCCACACCATTGACCACGTCCACCCCAAATCCAGGGGCGGCGCGGATTCCTGGGAAAACCTGGTGGCAGCGTGCTTGCGCTGCAACAACGCCAAGAGTGACCACACGCCGGCGGAGATGGGCTGGAAACTGAGGTTCACTCCCGCGGCGCCCACCGGGACTATCTGGCAGATCAAGGAGCTTGAGAAACCTGCGCCCGCATGGGATCCCTTCCTCCTGCCTGAATCGGCGGCCTGAACCGGAATTGAGCCTGCTCCCCGGGTAATCTGGGCGGGTGGACTTTGATGCGGTGATATTGGCGGGTGGCAAGTCCTCCCGTCTCGGCGGTGTGCCCAAAGCCCAGCTGAGGTACGACGGCGCCACGCTCCTTCACCGCGCCGTGGCGGCAGCGCGCGGCGCCGGGACTGTCGTCGTCGTCGGGCCTGATCCCGGGGCTTTGCCGCACGGCACATTGATAGCGCGGGAGGACCCGCCCTTCGCCGGACCGGCAGCCGCGATCGCCGCCGGACTCGCCGTGCTAGAGGGACAAGACGGCGACAGTCCGTCCCCGAAGTGCGCGCCCTGGGTACTCGTCCTGGCCTGCGACATGCCCCTGGCCGCGGCCGCGGTTCCGGTCCTGCTCCAGGAACTTGCCGCCCACCCGGAAGCGGACGGGGCCATGTCCGTATCGGCAGATGGCCGGAAACAACCGTTGCTCGGGATCTATCAGGTATCCGCTTTGCGGCGGGAAGTGCAGGCTGCGGCAGAACAAGGTGGCCTGGTCAACGCCGCGGTGTTCCGGCTGCTTGCTAGGCTTGATCTGCTGGCCGTGCCTGTCCCCGCAGGATCCACCGATGACGTGGATACCTGGGACGATGCCGCGGCGCTTGGAGTGGACGGCGACCTGCCGTGACAACAGCTGTACCGGACTGTGGAGGCGGATCGTGAAGAGCCAGGAAGAAACGCTCGAGGAATGGTGCAGGAGCCTGCTGCAAGCATATGAGTTGGAAGACGTCGAGATCGACATCAACGATGTCCTGTCCCTGGCAGGCGTTGCAGCCCATTCAGTGGTTCGGCCGGCGGCTCCTTTGACTACCTTCATTGCCGGCTTCGCGGCCGGACTTGCCGCGGGTTCGGGACAAGCCACTAAATCCGCGTCGATGGATGCCGCCATGGGCCTGGCACGCACGCTCGCGAAAGATTATACGAACCCCGGAACCGACGCCGGATGACGGAAGCCCCCGAGCATGTCCCGCACGCCGACCACTTGTGGGCCGAGGCGCGGCAACTTGCCTTCGATAGTGCCACGCCCATTCCCGCCGCACCCGTTGCGCTGAAGGACGCCATCGGCAGGACCCTGGCCTTGGATGTCCATGCCTTGCAGGACCTGCCGCATTATGCGTCGTCGGCGATGGATGGCTGGGCGGTCAACGGCAGCGGCCCGTGGATCCTGGCGGAGCCGGGCCATAGGCTGGCCCCGCACCAAGCGAGCCCGATCGCCACCGGCGGCCTGATTCCGCCGGGGGCCAAAGCCGTGCTGCGGAGCGAGAGCGGGGTCCTGACCACCGACGAAGACGGCTTGCCGCTACTCGCCCTCGGCGGGAACGCGAAGCCCGGCGAACCGCGCAACGGGCAACATATCCGCAACGCGGGAGAAGAAGCCGCGGCGGGCGAGCTGCTGATCAAATCCGGCGTTGTCTTGAATCCGGCCCATCTCGCCCTCGCCGCCTTGGCCGGCCGCGACGAACTGGACGTCCTGGGCAAACCCCTCGTGAAGATGCTCCTGACCGGCTCCGAAGTGGTGACCGCGGGTGTCCCGGCCCCCGGCAGGGTGAGGGATACCTTCGGTCCCCAGCTTGGCACCGTCGTCGAACTCCTTGGCGGGATCCGCGGCGGGCAAACCAAGGTGGGCGACTCCTATGAGGAATGGCTCTCGGCCCTTGAGGAAGGCGAGCCGTCGCCGGACGCGCCACCCGCCGACGTCGTCATCACCACCGGGGGAACCGGCCGTTCGGGGACGGACCACTTCCGGCGGGCCATTGCGGAACTCGGCGGCCGATTGCTGATTGATGGAATCGCGATGCGTCCGGGACATCCTGCCGTCCTGGCCGAGTTGCCGGACGGCCGCTTCGTGTTGGGTCTTCCCGGCAATCCGCTCGCGGCCATGATGGTTCTCTTCACGATCGGCGCACCCCTCCTCGCGGGGCTGGGTCACGGGACGCTGCCCGAGGTGGGAGAGGTGCCTTGCGGCGCAATGCTCGACGCGGACCCCGGGCGAACGCGTTTGCTTCCCTTCAGGTTCGTGTACGGCTTGGCGTCGCCTGCCCAGCATGCGGGGCCAGGGATGATGCGCGGCCTCGCCGGCGCGGACGGCGTCATGGTGGTGCCACCGCACGGCGTGCAACTGGGCGAAGCAGTGCCCGCTTTTCCGTTGCCGTGGGGGCCGCCGTTTCCCCTGCCGAAGCCCACACAGGACAAGGCCAAGAAGACTCCCGCCCGGCCAGCCCGCAAAGTTCCGTCCGGGCCGGTGGACTGGAGCGCCCTGACAGGCTGAGAACTTCCCGTGCAGGATGGACGCGGGTGGATTAGCGAGTCAGGCCTTGCAATGATGGGGACATGAACAGGCATGCTCCCGAACAGGACATCAATGAAGATGACCTCCAGATCCACCCACCCAAGCGCTCCGCCGCGGGCGTCAAGGCAGTCACCGTGGCATTGGAACGGGGCTGGGCCCAAGCGGGCGTCAGCCGGACTGTCAAGTCAATGCTCCGCGTCAACCAGCGGGACGGGTTCGACTGTCCCGGCTGCGCCTGGCCGGAGTCCATTACCGGCAAACGCAGTCCCGCCGAGTTCTGTGAAAACGGGGCCAAGGCAATCGCCGAGGAGAGCACCACGCGCGTAGTCGACGCGGAGTTCTGGGCCCGGCACTCCCTGGCCGAGCTCGAGGACAAGACCGAATACTGGCTGGGCAGCCAAGGGCGCATCGCCGAGCCCGTCGTCATCCGCCCTGGCGACACGCACTATTCGCCCATCAGCTGGACGGATGCTTTCAGCCTGATCGGCGAGCACGTGAATGCCACCACGCCGGAGCGCTGCGTGTTCTACACTTCCGGGCGCACGGCCAACGAGACAGCCTTCATGTACCAGTTGTTCGCCCGGAGCCTGGGCACCAACAACCTGCCCGACTGCTCGAACATGTGCCACGAGTCTTCGGGAAGCGCACTCAACCCGACCATCGGCATCGGCAAGGGCACTGTCTCACTCGAAGACATCCATGAAGCGCAGTTGGTGCTCGTTGTGGGGCAGAACCCGGGCACGAACCACCCGCGCATGCTCTCAGCCCTGCGTGATTGCAAGAACAACGGCGGCAAGGTTGTAGCCGTCAATCCTTTGCCGGAAGCCGGACTCCTGAACTTCAAGGATCCCCAGTCGCTCAACGGCGTGGTGGGCGGTGGCACGGACATTGCCGATGAATTCCTGCAGATCAAGGTAGGTGGCGACCTCGCTCTGTTCCAGGCGCTGGGCCACCTCCTGCTGGAGGAGGAGAAGCGGCAGCCGGGAACAGTGGTGGACCGAGCCTTCATCGAGGCGCAGACCGACGGATTCGAGGCCTACGCCGAAACCCGGGCTACGCTGGACTGGGCAGAGACGGAACGCGCCACGGGCCTGAGCCGCATCGAAATCACCAAGGTGGCCGGCATGCTGGCCGCGTCGAAGGGCACCATCATTTGCTGGGCGCTGGGACTGACCCAGCAACCCCACTCCGTAGACACCTTGCGGGAAATCATCAACCTGCTGCTCTTGCAGGGAAACTTCGGCAAGCGTGGCGCCGGCGCCTGCCCCGTCCGCGGCCACTCCAACGTGCAGGGCGACCGCACCATGGGCATCTGGGAGAAGCCGTCCGAAGGCTTCCTGGCAGCCCTGGACAAAGAGTTTGGATTCACCATGCCGCGGGAACACGGATACGACTCCGTGGAAACCCAACACGCCTTGGAGAAGGGCGACGTGGATGTGTTCGTTTCCATGGGCGGAAACTTCGCCGCGGCAGGCTCTGACACTGTCGCGCTGGAAGAAGGGCTCAAGAAGGCCGGGCTGACGGTCCACATCTCCACCAAGCCCAACCGCGCCCACGTGGTGCACGGAAAGACCTCCCTGATCCTGCCCACCCTGGGCCGCACGGACACGGACGACAAACACCCGGGCGGACGGCAAATCCTCTCCGTGGAAGACTCCATGTCCGTCATCCACTCCACCCAGGGCCGCTTGACCCCGATCTCGGAGCACCTGCTCAGCGAACCCGTCATCGTCGCACGCATGGCGCAGGCGGTGCTCGGCGATAGCCGCCCCGTGGATTGGCGTGCCATGGCCGAGGACTACGACGTCATCCGGGACCACATCTCCAGGGTGATCCCCGGCTTCGACGACTTCAACGCAAGGGTGCGGACCAAGAACGGCTTCGTGCTGCCCAACCCGCCACGCGACACCCGCACGTTCGCCACGGATATCGGCAAAGCACGATTCACCGTGAGCCCGCTGGAGTACCTTGAAGCCCCGGCCGGCCACCTGATCCTGCAGACAGTCCGCAGCCACGACCAGTACAACACCACGTTCTACGGCCTCGACGACCGCTACCGGGGCATTTCCGAAGGCCGCCGGGTCATCCTGGTCCACGAGGACGATCTCAGCGAGCTCGGCTTCGGGGATAGGGACATGGTGGACGTCATCTCCACTTTCGGCGGAACGGAACGCCGGGCGAACAAGTTCCGACTGGTTGCCTACCCCACGGCCAAGGGTTGCGCGGCCGCGTACTTCCCGGAGGCCAACGCCCTCGTCCACCGGGAGCTCGTTGCCCGGGAATCCAACACGCCGGGCTACAAGGCCATGACGGTGCGGTTCGTCAAGCACGGGGAAGCCGCCGAGCACGCGGAAGCTGCCGGGACGGTGGGTATCTGAGATGGGACGGGTGACCCAGCGCCGCAAGGTGCACAAATTCGTCCTGGATGGCTCCGAACAGGCGCTGGAGCACCCGGTCCGCTACCGCGAAGACTTCCTTGCCGTCGAGGAACCGCTCGAGGTGCGCCTGGGGCACATGTCCTTCTCCGTAACCATGCGGACCCCTGGCGACGACTTTGACCTCGTGGCGGGCTTCCTGGTCTCCGAAGGTGTCATTTGGGACCCCGCCCAGCTCATTTCCTTGCGCTTCTGCGCCGGCGAGGACGAGAACGGCGTTCAGACCTTCAACGTGGTGGAGGCCCAGTTGCGTCCCGACGTCGTCCTTCCGGAGACGGGCCGCAACGTCTACACCTCCAGCTCGTGCGGGATCTGCGGCACCGACTCTATCGAGGCAGTGCGCAAATCCTCACACTTCAGCCCTTCGGGCGACCCCCTGAGCGTTCCGGTGGAGGTTCTTGCCTCGCTGCCTGACCGTCTCCGCGAAGCACAGGCGGTTTTCGACAAGACCGGGGGAGTGCACGCCGCCGGACTCTTCAGAATCCACGACGACGGCGAGGCTGAGCTACTGTGCCTGCGAGAAGACGTGGGTAGGCACAACGCAGTGGACAAGGTAGTGGGCTGGGCACTGCGCGAAGGATTATTGCCCTTGCGCGGTACTGTCTTGCAGGTTTCCGGGAGGGCGTCCTTCGAACTGGTCCAGAAGGCGGCGCTCGCAGGAATCCCGGTTCTGGCAGCCGTCAGCGCACCCTCCAGCCTCGCCGTGGAGCTCGCCCAGGAGACTGGTTTGACCCTGGTGGGATTCAGCCGGGGGACCAGCCTGAACGTCTACGCGGGCAGTGACAGGGTGGCGGTGGGGGCTAAGGACCTGCAGGGATAGCCGCCAATCACTTGGCTATTGTCCCGGAACAACGTAGATTTTATCCATCGAATGGAATCTCGACCTAGCCCACCGCCAAAGGGGACTTCAATTGCACGACGACCGCCGGATCACTGAGAAGCGGCTCGAACGTTTTGTCCGGGAGCGGATAGCCCCCGCCATCTATGGCCGCGCGCTGCCCCTTGAACTGAGCAGCTGGGATGCCCCGGGCGAGCCGGTTCCAGCCTCGGAAGCACTCCGCCAGGTCTTCGAACCCCAGGAACACGGTGCTGCGTGGGGCAAGGCCTGGAGCACCAAGTGGCTGCGGCTTCGGGGCGAGGTTCCGGAGGGCTGGGGAGTTGCCGATGGCACCACGGTGGAGATCGTCGTCGATCTCGGGTTCAGCAACGATTCCCCCGGCTTCCAGTGCGAGGGCATCGCCTGGCGGCCCGACGGCACCATCATCAAGGCCATTTCTCCCCGCAATCAGCACGTCCCGCTGAAGCTTTTGGGTGGCGGCCTGTCAGTCGACTTCTACGTCGAAGCCGCAGCTAATCCGGATCTCAGCCAGGAGTGGAGCTTCGCGGCAACCCCCCTGGGGGACAAGTCCACCTCCGGAGACAAGCCCCGCTACCGGCTCGGACGCATCGCCATAGCCGAACTCAACGAGGTGGTCTGGGAGCTCCACCAAGACATCTGGACCCTCAGCGGGTTGATGCACGAGCTGCCCTTCGAACTGCCGCGGCGGCACGAGATTCTCCGCGCCTTTGAGCGCATGCTGGACGTCATGGACCCGGACGATATTGCGGGTACCGCAGCCGCCGGCAGGGATGCCCTAGCCGAGGTCTTGAGCCGGCCCGCTTACGCCTCGGCCCACGAACTTCTGGCCACTGGCCACGCCCATATTGACTCGGCCTGGCTATGGCCGGTCCGTGAGACCATCCGCAAATGCGCCCGCACCTTCTCCAACGTTGTCGCCCTCATGGATGAGAACCCCGATTTCGTCTTCTCCTGCTCCTCGGCGCAGCAATTGGCATGGATGAAGGAGTTCTATCCTGAGCTGTTCATCCGGATCCGGGAGAAGGTGAAGGCCGGGCAATTCGTGCCGGTTGGCGGCATGTGGGTTGAATCGGACACCAATATGCCCGGCGGCGAGGCAATGGCCCGCCAATTCGTCGAGGGCAAGAGCTTCTTCCTGCAGGAGTTCGGCATCGACTGCCAGGAGGCCTGGCTGCCTGACTCCTTCGGATATTCCGGGGCCCTCCCGCAGATCGTCAAGTCCGCTGGTTCCCGGTGGTTCCTGACCCAGAAGATCTCCTGGAACCAGGTCAACAAGATGCCGCACCACACCTTCAATTGGGAGGGTATCGACGGCACGCGGCTTTTCACCCATTTCCCGCCCGTGGACACCTACAACTCCGAGCTCCACGGCCGCGAGCTCGCCCACGCCCAGCGCAACTACCGGGAGCACGGCCGGGGCACCATTTCGCTGGTCCCCTTCGGATACGGCGACGGCGGTGGCGGACCCACGCGCGAAATGGTTGCCGCAGCCCACCGAACGGCGGACCTGGAAGGTTCACCGAAAGTACGCATGGGAACCGCTAAGGAGTTCTTCACGCAGGCCGAGGCCGAGTACCACAACCTCCCGGTCTGGGTGGGCGAGATGTACCTCGAGCTGCACAGGGGCACCTACACGAGCCAGGCAAATACCAAGCAAGGCAACCGCCGCTCGGAGCACCTGCTCCGCGAGGCCGAACTTTGGTGCTCGACGGCGGCAGTGCGGACTGCCGGTTCGTTCACCTATCCCGCGGCGGACCTTAAGCGCTTGTGGCGGCTCGTACTGTTGCAGCAGTTCCACGACATCCTGCCGGGCAGCGCCATTGCGTGGGTCCACCAGGATGCGGAGCGGAACTATGCCGCGATCGCCAGGGAGCTGGAAGGCATCATTGCCGGTGCCGCGTCTGCCCTTCTGGGCGAGGGAGACACCATGTTCCTGCTCAATGCGGCCCCGCATGAGCGCAACGGTGTTCCGGCGCTCGCCGCAGCGGAGGCGGTCCACTCGGATAGCCCAGTCAACGTCACAGAACGCGCCGGCGGCTATGTTTTGGACAACGGCATCATCCGCGCGGTGCTGGACGCCAACGGATTGCTGACCTCCCTCTCGGATTACGCAACAGGCCGCGAAGCCATTGCGCCTGGTCAGTTCGGCAACCATCTTGAGCTCCACCGGGACACGCCCAACGAATGGGATGCCTGGGACATCGACGAGTTCTACCGCCGGAATGTCGTCTCGGTAGTCGAGGCGCGATCGGTGACGCTGGAAAGCGCGGGCTGGGACGCCGTCGTCGTGGTGGAGCGGACCATCGGCTCCTCCACCATCACGCAGCGCATTTCCCTCGAGGCGGGCGCGGAATCCCTCGGGATTTCCACCACGGTGGACTGGCAGGAACACGAGAAGCTGCTGAAGATCGGTTTCCCGCTGGATGTCCGTGCGGACCGTTCCGCCTCGGAGACCCAATTCGGGCACGTATTCCGGGCTACGCACACCAACACCTCCTGGGAAGCCGCCAAGTTCGAATTCTGCGCCCACCGATGGATCCATGTGGCAGAGCCGGGTTACGGCGTCGCCATTTCCAATGCGTCAAGCTACGGGCATGACGTCACCCGGACCATCCGCGACGACGGCGGAACCACCACCAACGTCCGTGTGTCACTGTTGCGGGCGCCCAAGTTCCCGGACCCCCGGGCCGACCTCGGTATGCATGTCCTGGATCTGAGCGTCCGGCCCGGCGCCAGCATCGGCGACGCAGTGGAGGAAGGCTACCGGACCAACCTCAAACCGAGGCTGCTGGCGGGGGCGAACCCCGTGGAGCCGCTATTCACAGTGTTCAACCAAGCGCTGGTCATCGAGGCCGTCAAGCTTGCCGAAGACGGCTCCGGAGACGTCATTGTGCGGCTCTACGAATCGCTGGGAGAGCGCTCCACCGGTCTCATCACGGCCAACTTCGATTCCCGGACGGTGCAATCCGTGGACCTCCTGGAGCGCCCCCTCGATGCTCCCGGAGTGACGCCCGGAGCGGGCGCCGCCGAGCTGACCCTGCGCCCGTTCCAGTTGGTGACCTTGCGTTTCAGTTAGTGGTGGCGGCGGAGCCGGGTGGCGTCCGATCCTGTTTACGGCGGACGCACAGGCTCCGTCAGGGAAGCCCTCACCTTCGTTGCATACCTTGGGACTATGTCCAATGCGATGACGACCCACTCCGGGCCGCTGCCTGCCGGACAACCGGGGCGGCAGCAGCCTGGGGGACCAAGGCAAGCGGCCGAGTCCGGCGCCGGCCACATCCCTGCCATCCGGCCCGAACGGGCGCCGATCAGCACGTCCGACGGCAGCGTGATTCTTGACGTCGCGATACCGGTGTACAACGAAGAAGAGGCCCTCGAACCGGCGGTCCGTCGCCTGCATTCCTACCTCAAAGGCAGTTTCCCGCACCCGTTTACCATTACGATCGCGGACAACGCCAGCACAGATTCGACCCTCGAGATTGCACGTAAGCTCAGCAGCGAACTCAGTGAAGTGCGCGTCGAGCACCTCGACCGGAAGGGGCGCGGGCGAGCGCTTCGCACCGTGTGGCTCGCGTCCGAGGCGGCAGTGGTGGCATACATGGACGTCGATTTGTCCACGGATCTGGCTGCCCTCGGACCGCTCATTGCCCCGCTCGTGTCAGGGCATTCGGATTTGGCGGTCGGAACACGCCTGAACCGCAACTCACGTGTGATTAGAGGGGCCAAGCGGGAGTTCATCTCCCGGAGTTACAACCTCATCCTCCGCGGCTCACTAGGCGCCCGCTTCTCAGACGCCCAGTGCGGCTTCAAAGCCATCCGTTCCGACATTGCGCGTGCACTCCTGCCGTGCACCGTCGACGACGCCTGGTTTTTCGACACCGAGCTGCTCGTCATCGCCGACCGCGCCGGCCTGAGGGTGGCCGAGGTGCCGGTGGACTGGGTTGACGACCCGGACTCGTCGGTTGACATACTGCGCACTTCCATCGATGACTTGAAAGGGATCGCGCGGATCGGGCGGGACATGATGACCGGGCGCATCCCTGTCGCCGAGCTGCGCAGCGCCCTCGGCCGCAAGGCTCCGGACAAAAGCAACGGCGCACTCCTCGGGCAAATGCTCCGATTTGGCGTCGTCGGTGTCGTCTCGACATTGGCCTATCTCGCCCTGTTTGTCTTCATGCGCACGATCGCCGATGCCCAGACCGCCAATTTCGTGGCAATGCTTGTCACCGCGGTTGCCAACACGGCGGCAAACCGGCGGTTGACCTTCGGGGTCTCCGGAACCACGGGCGCCGTGCGGCATCAGTTCCAGGGCCTCGTGGTCTTCGCCCTCGGCCTGGCGTTGACCTCGGGGGTACTCTTCTGGCTGGCCTCCGGAGGTGAACCCTCCAGAGGGGTCGAAATAGCGGGCGTCGTCGGTGCCAACCTCCTGGGAACCCTGCTGAAGTTCATCCTGTTCAGGGTCTGGGTCTTCAAACAACCGCGATTGCCCTAGTCGTGCCGCGGGGCCCACAAACGCTCCATGATCAAGTGAAAGACACAATGAGCTCCAAATCCATCACTGTCAGCCCTACGGACCGGGACCGGAACGCAGCCACTTCCCGAGAGGCCGCTTTTGGCAAACGGTGGGCGCGCCTGGCATTCGGCGAGAAGCAAGCGCGATGGGTCCGGCCCTCGGCTGCGGCACTCCTCCTGGTAGCTGCGCTTGTCTACTTGTGGAATCTGACGAACTCCGGCTACGCCAATTCCTTCTACGCGGCGGCCATCCAGTCGGGGACAAAGAACTGGACAGCGTTGCTTTTCGCATCCCTGGACCCATCGAACGCCATCACGGTCGATAAGCCGCCCGCAGCGTTCTGGATACCCGCCCTGCTGGGACGCGTCTTCGGATTCAGTTCCTTTACCATGCTGCTGCCCGAAGCCGCCATGGGAATCGCTTCCGTCGGGATGCTCTACTTGGCCGTTAAGCGGGCGGCGGGACCGGCCGCAGGCCTTGTTGCAGGAGCCGCGCTTGCCGCGACGCCGGTAGCCGCACTCATGTTCCGTTTCAACAACCCTGACGCCATGATGGTCTTCTGCCTTATGGTGGCCGCCTGGATGACCGTGACTGCCACCCAGAAGGCCAGCCCTGCCTTGCTTTTCTGGGCCGGCACATTCATTGGCCTGGCCTTTCTGAGCAAAATGCTCGAAGGGTTCATGACCATCCCGGCGCTCGGACTTGCCTACCTATTGGCCGCCCCGGTTCCCCTCAAGAAGAGGCTTCTGCACTTGCTGGGCGCCGCAGGAGGCATCACGCTGGTCACTGGCGCGTACGCACTTGTTTTCCAGCTCACGCCGGTATCCGTGCGGCCCTACATGGCGGGGTCGCAGGGAAATTCCCTGTGGGAACTCGTGTTCGGCTATAACGGGCTCAGCCGAATCGTGGGACGGGGCAACGGGATCCCCGGGGGTGGGGCACCGGACTTCGCCCGTTATCCCGGTGGCATCGGCGCGGAGCCCGGAGGCGCCGTACCCGGCGGAGGCGGATTTTCCTTTGGTGGCCCTCCCGGCATCCTCCGCCTGTTCGGCGGCGAGTTCAGCGCGGAAGTGGCGTGGTTACTGCCCACCGCGTTGCTCCTCCTTGCGGCAGGATTATGGTTCACGCGCCGGGCGGCGAGAACCGATGCAATCCGTGCTTCCTTGGTCTTGTGGGGCACGTGGCTGGTCATCACCGCCGCCGTCTTTTCGTTCATGAGTGGCACCATCCATGCCTACTACACGGTTGAGCTTGCCCCTGCCGTAGCCGCTGTGATCGGCATCGTTGGGGTCCAACTCTGGAAACACCGGTCCCAGCCTGCGTCCCGGGCCGTGCTCGCGTCGGCGGTCCTGCTTACGTCGATCTGGTCTTTCGTTCTGCTGTCCAGCGACCTGGGGTGGCTCCCGTGGCTCCGTTGGACGGTTTTCGCTGCGGGCGCCTTGAGCGCGGTCCTGATCGCGGCTGGTCCGGTCCGACTTGGGAGGGCCGGTGTGGCAGTGGCGATTCTGGCGCTCCTGTCAGCTGGCCTTGGAACGGGTGCGTGGACCGTAGCTACTGCGGCGACGGGCCACACGGGAGGATCGCCATCCGCCGGACCGGACTCACGGACGAACAACCAGGCGATGGGGCTGGCCGGCATCACCAGCCCGGCCGGTGCAGCCTCGCGCGGCGGGGCATTCGGCCGCTTCCGTGGTTCAGGTCCCGCCAACGCCCCTGCCGCGGCAGGGGGATTCACCGAGCCCCTCGGAAATTCCGCCGTGAATACCCTTCTGCAGACGACGAAGACGAAGTGGTCTGCCGCCACGGTCGGGGCGAACAGTGCAGCCGCCCTTGAGCTTGGTTCCAATACTTCGGTGATGGCCATTGGCGGATTCAGTGGCTCTGATCCGTTTCCGACCCTGGACCAGTTCAAGCAAATGGTTGCCACGGGACAAATTTCCTATTTCGTCCCGGGCAGTCCGTTTGGGGGTCCGGGTGGCCTGGGACGGGCAGGCGGGAACGGCACGTCGTCGGCCATCACCCAGTGGGTCGAAGCAACGTTCCCGGCCACAAGGGCCGGTAGCAGCACCGTCTACCATCTGCACCAATGAGCGGGCGGCCCCACCCAACTGGCTCGCAGTTGTTGTCGTTAGGAGGCCCAAAACGACAACAAATGCGTGGGCCCACGCCGCCAGGGTTCCCTGGCCGAGCTTGCGAGGCGAGGGTGGCGGTGGGGACTAGTTGGGAGGGAGGGTCAGACGTCGTGCTGGAGGCGCTTGACGAATTGCTTGGTACGTTCCTCCCGCGGCTCCCGCAAGACCTCCGCGGCGGGACCGCGTTCCACCACCACGCCGCCGTCCATGAAGATGACTTCATCGGCAACCTGGCGGGCGAAGGCGAGCTCATGAGTCACGATCACCATGGTCCACCCCTCGTCGGCGAGTTCCTTGATGACACCGAGCACTTCACCCACGAGCTCCGGGTCCAGGGCTGAGGTGGGCTCGTCGAAGAGCAGAAGTTGTGGCTTCAGGGCCAATGCGCGCACGATTCCCACGCGTTGTTGCTGACCGCCTGACAACTCGAAGGGGTAGGCGTCCCGCCTGTCTGCGAGGCCTACCCGGGCCAGGAGCCGCTCGGCCTCTGCCACGACTTCCGCCCGGGGACGCTTCTGGACCTGGAGCGGTCCCTCGATGATGTTCTTGAGCACCGTCATGTGCGGGAACAGGTTGTAGTGCTGGAACACCATGGCGCTACGGTCCCGGAGGGCGGCGATCTCCCGCTTCCCGACGGTGCCGGCGAAATCGAGGGTCAGTCCCGCGCCGGACCCCCGGACCGTACCGGCGTCGGCGTCCCCGAAGGTGACCGTGCCGGCGTCGGGCACTTCGAGGCCGTTGAGCGAGCGCAGGACCGTCGTCTTGCCCGAACCGGACGGCCCGATCAAGGCGACCACCTGCCCGCGGCGGACATCGATGTCGATTCCGCGCAGCACCTTGTTGCTGCCGAAAGCTTTGGCGAGGTCCCGGGCGGACAGCACCAGCCCGGAGTTCCCTTGGGCGGCGTTGCTGGGCTCAGTGGGCGACATAACGGTCCAATCTGCGCTCCAGGGCGGACTGGCCCGTGGAGAGGACGAGGCAAATGACCCAGTAAACCAAGGCGGACTCGAGGTACAGGATCATGAATTCCTGGCTGAACGCGGCGATCTGCTGGGCGTTGCGGAAAAGCTCGGTGACGAGGATGAGCGAAGCCAGCGAGGTGTCCTTCACGAGGGAAATGAAGGTGTTGGACAGTGGAGGCACCGAGACCCTTGCCGCTTGCGGGAGGATGATCCGCACGAGCGTTTGCGGCCGCGACATTCCGATAGTGTGCCCGGCCTCCCATTGGCCCTTGGGCACGGACAGGATCGCCGCGCGGATGACCTCGGCCGCGTAGCCACCCACATTGAGCGAAAACGCGATGATGGCGCTGGGCCACGGCTCCAGCTTCACGCCGATGCTTGGGAGGCCATAGAAGATCACGAACAACTGCACCAGCAGGGGGGTCCCGCGGATCACCGAGACGTAGAAGCGTGCGATGCCGGAGAGCAAGCTGTTGGGGCTCAAGCGCAAGAGCGCGACGAGGAGCGCCAATGCCAGGCCAAAAGCGAACGAGGCCAAGGTCAGGGGGATGGTGCCCGTGACGGCGCCGCCGATGATTGGCCCGAAGGAACTCCAGACGAGGTCCCAGTTGAAGGTCATCTGTTTGGCCGCCGGCTACTTGGTAACGTCTGCGCCGAAGTACTTCTGGGAGATCTTGGCCAGGGTTCCGTCGGCTCGAAGGTCCGCCAGGGCTTTGTCCACTGCGGCCTTGAGTTCGGTTGATCCCTTGCGGAAGACCATGGCGCTTTGGGTCTTGTCGGTGGTCTCCGCGGCGATCTTCAAACCGGAGTCCGGGGTGCTCTTGGCGTAGTCGAGGTAGGTCAGCTTGTCGTTGACGGTTGCGTCGACGCGGCCTTGGCGGACCAGGGTGGCGGCTTGCGCCCAGCCTTCGACGGACTGGACGTTGGCGCCTGCGTCAACTGCCATCTTGTAGAAGTTGCTGGTCAGTGACTGGGCGGTGGTCCTGCCTTTGAGATCGGCGAAGCTGTTGATGGAGTTGTTGTCGGACTTGGTCACGACGACGCCATTGGAGATAGTGTACGGCGCCGAGAAGTCATACTTGGCTGTGCGCTCAGGGTTGATGGAGATCTGGTTGGCGATCGTGTCGAAGCGCTTGGAATCGAGGCCCGCGAAGATGCCATCGAACTGGGTTTCCTGGAATGTCGCCTTTACTCCGAGCTTGGCGGCCACGGCCTGGGCGATTTCGACGTCGAAGCCCGTCAGTGGACCTGCCCCGTTCTCATGGAAGCTGAAGGGCCGGTAGGTGCCTTCCGTGGCAATAACGATCTCGCCTTTGGACTTGATGGCGGACAGCGAGGTGTCTCCACCCGACGTCGACGACGGCGATGAGCCGCCGCCGCAAGCGGACAGTGCCAGCGCGACGGCGGCAAGGGTTGCGGACAGTGCTGTGCGGCGAGTGGGCAGGCTCTTCATGAAAGCCATCTTAGTCACGGGACCGGACTGGGGTGCTGCGGGCGGTGCCCGAAAGGACGCTTAAAAGGCTGAGTGGGGGCGGTCCCCAACAGCCCGCCACCACTCATCCCCCCAAAAGTGCTTCCGCACGCGCCACGAACCTTGGAAACCCGTTCATTGATTCAAAGGTCAGGCTGCGTCGCCTTCACACATTCATAATTATGGCACGATATAATGGATTTATGAAAGAGGTTACGCGGTATGTTTTTAAATTACCGTGCGGCTAGTCCGCCTGGCAACGGTTTTTGACAGCCAGATGCCTCCCAAGCCAAGCGCAGTGGCCAGAGCGGCAGAGTAATTGATAAGCGGACGCAGCCACGTATTCGATAGCGGGATGAGCGGAAAGACCTGCGAAACCGTCAGCAAAGCAAGGCCCAGGAGCAGTGTCGCAGAGGCGGCCCGGAGCAGAACGGGACCGGAACCTCGAACGGACCGCCAGATGCCCGGGATGAGGCATACGGCAACATAGCCCGGGTAGAACCTGCCCAAGGCCGCATAGAGATCAAGGGCCGGCCCCTGGTCCAGGTCATTCAGGCCGACAGTGGAGTCCCGGGTGTCCATCGAGAAGAAAAAGAAGGCCGTGAGGACCCCGGTTGCTCCCAAAACGGCCAGGCCAACCGGCCCCCGGATGGCACGTTCCCCGCTAGCTGAGCCAAAGGCCCTGGCCACCTTGATGCCCATGAGCAGGAACGTTCCGTAGAGCATGAACCGGAGCAGCAGGTTGCCGAGGTTGAAGTTGCCGAGCCACCCGTCAATCAGCAAGTAGGGTTCCTCGATGCTGAGAAGGATGTCGAGGGAAATCAGTGCGAACAGGACGAACATCATCCGGTTCTCGCCCCGTACGGCGCTGGGAATGCGAATGGCCGTCAAAATGAGGCAAATGGAGAGCGTGGCCCACGCCAACACGGTGGTCATCCCAGGTTCTCCCAGATTCTGTTGGTGTGGTCGAGCTCGTGCTCATGGCGGCGCAGGGCCTTGCCCAGGGCTTGCAGCCGTTCTCCGGCGAGCAGGGCTAGTTCGCCTTCCGTCATCCTGTCCAGGGCGTCCCGCCGGGCTCCGGGGCGCCATCCTGCTTCGGCCTCAGTGACGAGGCCGCTGGCTACGAGGCCTCCGGCCGGTCCGACGCCGCCCGCCCGGGACGTTGCCAAGGCCAGTTCCGGGGGAAGCCGGTTGGCGGTCAGGTGCGCGGAGAAGTTCTGCGGTGCGATCCCGGTGGCGTCGCTCACCCGGTGGCGCAGCTCGCCGTCGTCGATCGCGTCCACCCAGTTCCTGACTGAACTCGCGTGCGGGGTCTCCGCCAGGACCAAGGGCGCGACGCCCTCCCTGGGCTCCTCGCGCTCGACAACTGCACGCAGCAGATCCATGGTGGAGACCTGGCTGACGAGTTCCGCGTCAGTGGGCGGAACCGGAGTCCCGCGAAGCGCCGCGTAGGCCTCGAATTGTGCCAAGGCATCGAAAGGATTCATGTCGAAGGCCCGGCTGATGCTCACGAGCGAACTCTCGGCCACCTTGCCGCGGACCAATTGCTGGGCCAGCGTGGTGCGTTTCACTCCCGAAAAACGGCAGACATCGGCCGTGCTGGTGTTCGGGGCGATCCCGTGCAGCCAGCGTTGGAACGCCTTGGAAGGGAGGGACATGAACCACTTTCTGATGGACGGTGACTGGAAGACGGTTTCTGGCGGACGGTTTCCGCCAGGACTGGCAGGACTGGCAGGTCTGAGAGGTCGATTTTACGATGCTGGCACATTGAATTATGCTTGATTCTCGAACCCGCTGGTCCGCACACCCCCCAAGTACGGACCAGCGGGTTCTTCCATGCCCCGGTCTTTTCGCGGCAGGGTATTCGCACGGCCGCCCTTTCGCGTGGCCGGCCTTTCCGCTCAGGAGCGGAGCAGTGAGAGGATAGACCAATGACTGCAACGCTTGTCGCCAAAGAGCTCTCCGGCGGCCACGGTCACCGCACCTTGTTCTCGAAGCTCTCCCTTACTGTCGCGCCCGGAGATGTTGTGGGCGTCGTTGGTGCCAACGGTGCCGGGAAATCCACCCTGCTGCGCATCCTTGCGGGAGCTGACCGCCCCCAAGAAGGTTCGGTGAGCCTCGCTCCCAGCGACGCTTTTGTCGGCTGGCTGCCCCAGGAACACGAACGCACCCCCGGCGAAACCGTTGCCGCCTACATTGCCCGCCGTACTGGCTGCGCCCAGGCCACAGCCGAGATGGAGGCCGGCGCCGAAGGGCTCGCAGCCGGGACCGCGGAGGCCGACGACGCGTACTCCTTGGCTTTTGACCGCTGGATGGCATCGGGTGCCGCGGACCTCGAGGACCGGATCCCGGCGGTGCTGGCGGAACTTGGCCTGGAATCGGGTCCCGATGCCCTCATGACGGGCCTGTCCGGCGGTCAGGCCGCCCGCGTTGCCTTGGCGGCGCTCTTGCTGAGCCGCTTCGACGTCGTGCTCCTCGACGAACCCACCAATGACCTGGACCTTGACGGGCTCGCCCGGCTTGAATCATTCGTCCAAGGCCTTCGCGGCGGCGCCGTCTTGGTCTCGCATGACCGCGAGTTCCTGGCACGCTGCATCACCAAGGTGCTGGAACTGGACCTGGCCCAGAACAGCGTGGCGGTCTACGACGGCGGTTACGATTCCTTCCTCGAAGAGCGGGCGGTAGCAAAGCAGCACGCCCGCGAACGCTACGAGGAATTCGCCAACACCAAGGCGGATCTCGTGTCCCGGGCCCGGACGCAGCGCGAATGGAGTTCGCAGGGCGTCCGCAACGCCATGAAGAAGAGCCCGGACAACGACAAAATCCGCAGGGCGGCGAGCGTCGAATCCTCGGAAAAGCAGGCCCAGAAAGTCCGGCAGATGGAGTCCCGCATCGCCCGGCTTGACGAGGTGGAAGAGCCACGCAAGGAATGGCAGCTGCAGTTCAGCATCGGCCAGGCTCCGCGCTCGAGCTCCGTCGTCGCAACTTTGCGCGACGTCGTGGCACACCAGGGCGACTTCACGCTGGGGCCCGTCAACCTCCAGCTCAATGCCGGCGAACGCATTGGCATCACGGGACCCAACGGCGCGGGAAAGTCTACGCTCCTGCGGCTGCTGCTCGGGATTCAAGAGCCCGACGCCGGAGACGCCTCCATGGGTGCATCCGTGGCGATCGGTGAGATCGACCAAGCCCGGGGACTGCTGGCCGGGCACCTCGCCCTGGCAGACGCCGTCGAATCCGTCCTGGTCGAGTGGAACTCCGCGGATGTCCGCACCCTGCTGGCCAAGTTCGGCCTCAAAGCGGACCACACCTCCCGGACCGTGGATTCCTTGTCCCCGGGCGAACGCACCCGCGCGGCGCTCGCGCTGTTGCAGGCCCGCGGGGTCAACCTGCTGGTCCTGGACGAGCCCACCAACCACCTCGACTTGCCGGCGATCGAGCAGCTCGAGGAAGCCCTCGACGGCTACGAAGGCGCGCTCCTGCTGGTCACGCACGACCGCCGCTTGCTCGAAAACGTCCGGCTCGATTCCCGCTGGCATCTTGACAACGGCACCGTGACCGAACTGCACCACACTTCCGGAATGGGGAATCACAAGCCATGAGCATGGATGGCGTCGCCTGGCGCTCGCTCTACAACATCACCCGGGCCAAGAGCGGCTCCCAGCCGTTCTCCCGGGAAACCATCAAGCGCGTGCTTGCGTTCGCGAAACCGCACCGCAACAAGCTGATCGCCTTCGTGCTGGCCTCCATTGCCGGTGCATTCCTTGCCGTGGCCACCCCGGTGCTGGCCGGCAGGGTGGTGAACGCGATCATCGCCCATGCAGGCGTGGACGTCGTGGTAGGGCTGGCTGCGCTCATCGCGGCTGTGGCCGTCGCCGACGCCGGAGTGGGACTGCTGACCCGTTGGCTGTCTTCCGTGATCGGCGAAGGCGTGATCGTTGACCTGCGCACCCGGGTGTTCGACCATGTCCAGCGCATGCCCATCGCCTTCTTCACCCGGACCCGTACCGGAGCCCTCGTCAGCCGGCTCAACAACGACGTCATCGGAGCCCAGTCGGCGTTCGCGGGCACGCTCTCCGGGGTTGTCAGCAACGTCGTGTCCTTGGCGCTGACCCTCATTGTCATGCTCAACACGTCCTGGCTCGTCACCGTCCTCGCGATGGTGCTACTGCCGATCTTCCTCATCCCCGCACGCCGCATGGGCTCCAAGCTTGCCGACCTCCGTCGCGAAGCCGCGTCCCACAACGCGGCCATGGGAACCCAAATGACGGAGCGGTTCTCCGCACCCGGCGCCACGCTCGTCAAACTGTTCGGCCGACCGGACGAAGAGTCCGCCGAGTTCGCCCTGCGCGCCGGCCGTGTGCGGGACATCGGTGTCCGCACCGCCATGCTGCAGTTCACGTTCATCACTGCGCTGACGCTCGTTTCCGCCCTGGCCCTCGCCCTCGTTTACGGACTGGGCGGTTGGCTTGCGCTGAGCGGGCAGCTGGCGGCGGGCGACGTCGTCGTGCTGGCGCTGCTGCTCACCCGTCTCTATGCGCCGCTCACCGCGCTGTCGAGTGCCCATGTTGAGGTCATGAGCGCGTTGGTCAGCTTCGAGCGGGTGTTCGAGATCCTGGATCTCAAGCCGCTCATCCAGGAGAAGCCCGACGCCGTCGCGGTGCCCTCGGGACCCGTTGCAGTGGAGTTCGACGACGTCCGCTTCGCCTATCCGTCCGCGGACAAGGTCTCCCTTGCGTCGCTGGAGGAAGTGGCGACGCTTGATACCCGCGGCGGCGAGGAGGTCCTGCACGGGATCAGCTTCCGCGTGGAGCCCGGGCAAACCGTGGCGCTCGTCGGGTCCTCCGGCGCGGGCAAGTCCACTGTGGCCCAGTTGCTGTCACGCCTGTACGACGTCGACTCCGGCGCCGTGCGCTTGGGCGGGCACGGGCGAGGTACCGGCTTGGATATCCGGGATGCAACGTTCGATTCCCTCCGGGCGACCCTGGGCATGGTCACGCAGGACGGCCACCTCTTCCATGAAAGCATCGCCTCCAACTTGCGACTGGCCCGGCCCGGCGCGACGGACGAAGAAATGTGGGACGTGCTCCGGCGCGCCCGGCTCGAAGCCATGGTCCGCTCCTTGCCGGATGGACTGGAGACTGTGGTTGGGGAGCGCGGCTACCGCCTTTCCGGCGGGGAACGCCAGCGGCTGACCATCGCACGCCTCCTCATCGCCCAACCGAGGGTCGTCATCCTGGACGAAGCCACGGCTGCCTTGGATTCCACCAGCGAAGCCGCGGTCCAGGCGGCCTTGGGCGAGGCACTCGAGGGACGCACCGCCGTCGTGATTGCCCACCGGCTCTCCACCATCCGGGCCGCCGACGTCATCCTGGTGGTGGAAGACGGATCGATCGTTGAGCGCGGCACACACGCAGAGCTCCTCGCCGCGGACGGTCGCTACGCCGAGCTGTACAACACGCAGTTCGCCGAGGCGACGGCGGTGGCCCAGGAAGCTGTTCCGGAACTGTAGACGCGGTGCCGGGCTCTTAGCTCCGGGTGTGTTGACGGACTTCCGGCGCGACTTCCACGCGGTTCCGGCCGGCGGACTTGGCGGCGTACAACGCCATATCGGCCTCTTTGAGGAGCCGTTCGCTGCTGACTCGGTGGTCGGGCACAAAGGCCGAGAGACCAGCGCTCAAGGTCAGGGTGCCCGAGGGGTTTCCCGAGTGTGCAATGCCCAGGTCCCGCACGGCCTCCAGCGCGCGTGCCAGCCTTGTCTCTGCGCCGGATACCGTCTGGCCGGGCAGCAGGAAGAGGAATTCCTCCCCGCCGAAGCGGTAGATTCCGTCGCTTTCGCGCCCTTGGCCGGCAAGGGTGGCCGCAACCGACTGCAAGGCGAGATCACCGGCCTGGTGGCCATAAAGATCGTTGTATCGCTTGAAGTTGTCCACGTCGCAGATCGCCAGGCTGTAATCCGTCCCGTATCGGGCGCATCTCTGGTGCAACTGTTCCAGGTCCTCCGAGAGCTTCAGCCGGTTGTGGAGTTTCGTCAGGGGATCGGTGCGCGCTTGCTCCGCGAGGGCGGCACGGTAGCGGGCAAGATCCGTATGCAGCGAAGTCACCCTTTGCGCCACCAGCAGCCGGGTATGCAAGGCGAAAGGGTCAAGGGGCTTGGCCACGTAGTCATCGGCACCGGCCTGCATGCCCGCGACGACGTCCTCGCGTGAATCCTTCGAGGTGACAAGGACAAGGTATGTGTAGGAGTCCTCTTCCGAGCTGCGGATGGCGCGGCAGAGCTCCAGCCCGTTGAGCCCCGGCATCATCAGGTCGGTCACCACAACTTGCGGCCGGTGTTGCCTGTACAGCTCCCAAGCGGAGCTGCCATCCGCGGCCACGATGCATTCGTGGCCGGACTGCTCCACTGCTGCTTTCGCCACCAGACGCGAACCGAAGTCGTCGTCCGCCACCAGGACCTTCACGAGGTCACCGACAGGGCATGGTCCAACGCTTTGTCAACGAGGGCAAGTTCCGTTTCAAGGCCGGCCAGGAGCGCGGGATCGACCGGCTTGCCGTTTGATGAGCTGCGTTCCAATTCCTCGCACATCCGGGCCGCGCGGGCTGCTCCGATGTTGGCTGCGGCGCCTTTCAATTTGTGGGCCACTTGCCTGAAAGCATCTCCGCTTCCGGTGTCCAAAGCCTGGCGGAGCGCTTGCAGGCTCGGTTGGATGTCTTGCCTGAAGGCTTGGGCCGCGGCAGGCAGCAACCCCAGTCCGTCTGCCGGGCCGAGGTCACGCAACGTTTCGAGCCTCGCGGGGTCGAGGGCACTTTCCTTCGATGTTTCGGGTATCCATCGCGAGAGAACCCGCTCCAAATTGCCCGCGTCCACCGGTTTGGTCAAATAGTCGTCCATGCCTGCCGCAAGGCAGCGCTCACGGTCCTCATCCAGGGCGCCTGCGGTCATGGCAATGACGGGGAGCCTCCTGCGGCCATCGTCCCGTGCCCGGATGGCCTTGGTGGCCTCGAATCCGTCCATGACGGGCATATGGCAGTCCATCAGGACCGCGGCATACTCTGTGGCAGCAGTAGCGGCAACGGCTTCGCTGCCGTCGGCTACGACGTCGGCCTCATACCCGAGCTTCGCGACCATGCTGCGGGCCACGAGCTGGTTGACCTCGTTGTCCTCGACGACCAAAATCAGGCCGCGCGAAGGCTGGCTGATGGTCACGGGGATTGCTGGAGAAACCGCGGGAGCCGGGAGCGGCCGGGCCGCCACAAGACGCATGAGGCGGTCGTAGAACTCGGAGCTACGCACGGGCTTCGTCAGCCACTCCTGGACCCCGGCGGCCACGAGTTCGGCTTTGTCCACATTCATGGTGGAGGTCAGCATGATGATACGCGTGGAGTCCAGTGCGACGTCGGTGCTCAATTTGTGGGCCAGCTCCAACCCGTTCATGTCCGGCATGCACATGTCGAGCACCGCAATGTCGAAGGGACGTCCGGCGGCGGCCTCTTCGCGGCAACGGTCCAAGCCCTTTTGGGCGTCGCCGACAGCCTCCGGATTCATCCGCCAGCCCGCCAATTGTGCTTGGAGTACCAGCCGGTTGGTCGAGTTGTCATCCACCACGAGGACCCTGAGTCCCGTGAGTTGGTCGGGCGAGATCGACGGCGGAGCTGCCGCAGCTCCGCTCACTGCCAAGGGAAGGGTGGCCCAGAAGGTGCTGCCGTTGCCCAAGGAGCTGTCCACCCCGATCTCGCCGCCCATCACCTCGGTAAGCCTCCGCGAGATCGCCAGCCCAAGTCCGGTTCCGCCGTAGCGCCGGGTGGTTGAGGCGTCGGCTTGCGAGAACGACTCGAAGAGCCTGAGATGGTCTGCCTCCTCGATCCCGATTCCGGTGTCACGGACTTCGAAACGTACCCGCACGTTCGCGGATTCTTGTTCCACTACCTTCACGCTGATGACGACTTCCCCCGAGGGAGTGAACTTCACGGCGTTTGAGGCCAAATTGAGCAGGATCTGCCTGATGCGGCCAGCATCGCCCACCAGCATCGCCGGAACCTCCGGCCGGCAGTACGCAATCAGCTCCAGGCCTTTGGCCTGTGCTGCTTCGGCAAGGAGGACTGCGAGTTCTTCCACGAGGGTGCGTGGATTGAAGGGCGCAGGGTCCAGATCGACTTTTCCGGCTTCGAGTTTCGAGAAGTCCAGAATGTCGTTGATCAGGGTCAGCAAGGCTTCGCCCGCACCCTTGACGCCCTCGGCATATTGGCGCTGGGTTTCCTCCAAAGGGGTGTCAAGCAACAGGCCGGTCAGCCCGATCACACCGTTCATCGGTGTGCGGATCTCATGGCTCATAGTCGCGAGGAACTCCGACTTCAAGCGGCTGGCCTCCTCGGCGGCTTCCCGGGCGGTCACCAACTCGGCCTGGGCGATCCTGCGTTCAGTGATGTCCTGGGCTATCGTGGCGACTCCGCGGATGCCGCCGGTGCCGCGGATCGGGGACATTGTCAACGAGACCGGAACGATGGAACCGTCGATGCGGACCCGGGTTGTTTCGTGGCTGTGGGTTTCTCCACCGGCCCGGATGGCCGCCATGAGATCTCTTTCCTCGTCCTGAAGATCTTCCGGAATGATGAAGGAAACATCCCTGCCGATTGCCTCCGCGGCGCTGTAGCCGTAGATCCGTTCGGCGCCGGGATTCCAGCTGGTGATGACACCGTCCAGGGTCTTGCCCACAATTGCGTCCGCGGAGGAGTTCACGATCGCGCCGAGGCCTTCGAGCTCCGCAGTGCGTTCGGCAACCTTGGATTCGAGATCCCGTGTCAGGTTGATGTTCTCCAGGATCATGAGGATCTGGCGCGTCACGGCGAGGGCCAACACGGTGAGTCCGACGGTCTGGAGGAAGGGGTCGCTGGGCCGCCCGGTCCGTATGGGCGCCACCATGACGGCTCCGAAGACGGGGACGTAGGGGAGGAGTTCCAACGCCAGGGTGTAGAGGCGCCCGTCCGTCCGCGGACGCGGGGCGTAGGGGACCATCGGGGCGAGGGCGATCAGCAGGAACGCAACGATCCAGCCGGTGGCCAGCGGAGTTCCGGTGAGCCCCGTGACGCCGTCGGACGTCAGCTTCACATAGGTGCTGTCGGTGAACGCCAGGATGAGGAGTCCGCCGCCCAGGCAGACCCATCTGAGGCGCTCCCCGGGTGACCTGCGCATGGTGAGCATGAGGACGATGGAGACCATCACGATATCGGCAATCGGATAGGCAAGGCCCGTGAGATGGACGAGGAGGTCCTGCCCCTCGGCCTTGTACATGGATCCGAGCACGGTGGCCCAGCTCATGAACAGCACGGCGGCTGCGATCACTGCCGCGTCCAGGAGTCCGCGCACGAAAGCGACCCGGGAAACGCGTGGCCGGGGGAACAAGTAGAGGGCGATCCCGGCCGGGATCGAATAGCCCACGAATGCGGCGTCGGCTATGGAGGGGTAGGGATAGTCATGGTCGAGCGTCAGCCCGTAGAAGGTCCAGATGGATTGGCCGGTTGTCCAGACCATCGTTGCCAGGGCCATGACCCACCACGCGGGGGAGCTTTCGTCTTTGCGCCGTGCAGCCCGGGCACAACTGACTGTGGCGAGCAGCGCGGCCGCCAGGATGGCGAGATCCCCGGCGGACTGCGCCGCGGACGTCCCCTGGTTTGCTCCCAGGACGATCGCCAGGACAGCGACCGCCGCACCGGCGGCGATGACTGTCCAGGCCAGGTTGGGCTTCGGCAGACTGCGGCCGCTCATGCCGACTCCCGGGTTGCGACGGCAGGGACGCCGGGGGGAAAGCCGGGAAGAACATCATCGGGGGTATGGAACAGCCAGAGTGAGAGCCTGCGATACGCTTCCGAGTCCCGGTCACGAACCCGGAGCGAAGCGGTGTGCTCTCCCTTCGAACTTGACCAGATCCGGACGACATCCAGGGGAATCTGTGCGGCTCCCGGGAGTTCCAAAAGGACACGGCCGGATTCCGGCAACGCATCGGCCCCGACCCGGACTGCGGCGCCCCCCATGGAGATGTCCAGCAGTTGGCCAGGGGTCCCGGCAACCGTGACGGGCACCTTGATGGGAACCCGGTGGGCGCTCCTGCGCGAGGTGGCGAATTCAGAGGCTCGGATCCGGAGTGTCCCCAGCACCAGGACAACCCCTGCCAGTACCAACCAGACGCCGGCGGCAATGGTGGAGCCCGGGCTCGTCCGCCAAGGCACCCAGCCGAGGACCCCGGCGCTCGCATAGAGAATTATCGCGGCCACGATGACGATCAGCACAATGAGGATCCGCGGGGCCCTTCCGCGGAGTCGGAGTTCCGCAGCGCCTTTCGGTGTCACTTGGAACTCCAAGGACTTCCGGGAAACGAGCCACCACAGGCAAGCCATGCCGACGGGAACCCGGAAAATCCGCAGGGCGAACGCCGTCGGCCAGTGGATCTGGTGGCGCATGAGTCTCTTGGCGCCCCACAAACGGACCCAGAACATGGCTGCGAACGCAAGGGTGAACTCCACGGGCCCGGCGGTGGAGGTCTGCGCGCCGGAAACCATGACCGCCATGGGGATGATGAAGGCAATCAACGTGGCAATGCCCTCCAGCCACCATAAGGTTCCGTTGATGTATTCGTGGAAGTTCCGCCAGGTCATCCAGGTCTTGGCGGCCCAGAGGCGCTCGTACGTCAGGATCTGCATCGCGCCCATGCCCCAACGCCGGCGCTGCAGCAGGTATTGATCGGCTGTCGCCGGGGCCAGGCCCACTGCCAGGGTCTGGTGGTGGTAGACGGTCTTCCACCCGAGCCGGATGAGTTTGAGGGTCGTATGCATGTCCTCGGTGATGGTCTCGGTGGCAACACCACCTACTTCGCGAAGCGCTTTGACCCGGAGCAGGGAGGTCGATCCGCACCAGAACGGGCCTGCGCCAGGAACGTTGCGCGACGGCATGAGGACGTTGAAGAACAACCCCTGCTCCCCGGAGATTCCGTCGTCGTCGAAGGCTCCGGAGTTGTAGAACGCTTGCGGCCCCTGGATGAGGGCGACTTCCTCGTCGGCGAACCACCCCAGGGTGGCCGTCAGGAACGTCGGCAGCGGTACGTGGTCGCAGTCCAGCACGGCAATGATGCCTATTGCATCCTTCCCGGCCGCTTCCTCCGCGGCCATCAGCTCCAGTGCGTGGTTCATGTTGCCCGCCTTGGCATGGTCATGCTCCGCGCGGGTGACAACCCTCGCGCCGAAAGCCGCACACATCTCGGCAACCCACGGGCGGTCCCCGTCATCCAGCACCCATGTCTCGTGGCTCGGCTGAAGCGCGCAGGCCGCGGCGATGGTGGGCGCAAGGACTTCAACAGGTTCGTTGTACGTAGGGATCAGCACTGCGACCCTCATGCCATTGGGAGGTTCGGCAACCGGCTCCGGCGCATAACAGTCGATGTTCCACAGCGTGATGGACTTCAGGACCAGGCCTATCAGCGGAAGGGCCTCAAACGTCACCAGCGTCCACGCGACGACGAGATCCCCGCCCCCAAGAGGCATGGTAAATGCGATCCGCCACGTCAAATAGACGACCAACGCCGCGATCGCAGCTATCCCACCGGTCCTGGCCATTCTGCGGGAACGCGGAGCCTCGGGAGCGGGAGAACCCAGTTGTGCCGCCCAGCCGGCCATTCCCGCGGTCGAGTACGCCTTGACCTCGGCAGGAGTGTCACGGAACTGTGTCCGTGCTCCGTCGGTTACTGCCCCGACGTCTCCCCAGGCGCGTCGGCGCTGTTCAAGAGATTGCATGCGATCCCCCAGCTGGATCTGACGATGCAGATGTGAATTAAGTTAAATCAAACTTTGCCACCGGTAGCCTGAAAGCTCTACTGGTTCTTCATCTTTTCACGAGCAGGGGCAGGACGTGGTCCGTCAGGAGCGGAGCCAAATCGTCCGGAAGTTCAGCAGAGAGATCCAACCAGCGGATCTCCGCGATCTCAGCCGAAGGATGGGCTTCCCACGTGCCAGGTGCGGTGAAGACGGTGGCCTCGATGTCCGTCGCGGCCTCGTTGGCGGCGACGGCGAGCCAGCTCCCCAAGAGCTGCAGATCCGCCGGGTCGACGTCGATTCCGACTTCCTCGGCCAGCTCGCGGGATGCAGCCTCCGCCGCGGTTTCACCCGGTTCGGGCTTGCCTCCCGGGTGCATGAACTTGTCCGTGCCACGCTTGCGCACCGTCAGCAGCCGTCCGGCGTCGTCGTGCACGCAGACCGCGCTGACGACTATCAGGTCCTTGGTTGAACTGTTTTCGGTCATAGCTCTCTCCTTAGCCGGGATTCCAGCAGCAAATCCTTGGCCGGTCCGCGGACGTCCCAGGCGTAGCTGAAAGCGTCCTGCCCGCCCCAGAGGTAATTGACTTTGTAGTCATCGGGATCGCACCAGTGGCTGTCCTCGTTGGCGTGGTCGCGGAAGCTCATGCGGTGGAACGGTTTCCCATCCGGGAAGTAGACATCCATGGCTTCGGGGGAGTCGGAAGGCCGCAGGAGGTATTCGCGGAAGGCCGGGCCTGTGTGGGTAGGCCAGGTCATGGTGCCGTCCTCGCGAAGGAGGAGCCCGCCGTCGGGGGTTTCCGAATAGCGCACGACGCCGGTGAAGGTACCGCGGGTGCCGCCCGCCCGGTCCCACAGGGACCGTTCCACGGTCCAGCTGCCCAGCAGGTAGGCCCGCAGGTCTTGCGTCGGAGACGATTCGCGCAGCTGGTCTTTCAAGTGCCCTCGATTGGAATCGAACCAACGACACCGGCTTTAGGAGAGCCGTGCTCTATCCACTGAGCTACGAGGGCCTGTGCGCGTGCTGGAAGCTCCTGGGAGCCGCTGGCCGGGCACGCATACAAGCATACAAGCTGCCGGGGCAGCCCTCGAACACCGACGCAGGCGCGGCGACGCCTGCGACACGGGCGGAGCAGCACGCTGGTGGGCTGGCGCTAGGCTGGCCCGCATGAGAGAGCAGATGACGGCGCCGGCCGCCTCCGGCTACCACCTCCCGGAGCTGGGCACCATCCGCTCGACCATCGGAGGCTGGGCCCAATTGAGCGTGGTTCAGTATTTCGTGGCCGAATCGGCGGTGATCGAAGCATGGCGGGGTCCCGGGCCCTACGATCGCCGAACCGGGTTCATCAGCGATCTTGGCGCGCTCAAATGCGGGATCTATGAGCACCGCGACGTCTGTTCGCCCCTGCACCTGCTCATGAACGCCTCCTTTGTGGTGCAGGGCCTTGGGATGCTGTTCGGGGCGTTGCTGCTCAGTTCCGCGCTGCTATGCATTGCGGCCCGTCCCGGTGTGCGGATCCTGCAAGGCGCCGCCTACCGCAAGGCGTGGCCCACCGCCGTCGCGGTCCGGGTCCTGACGGGTATCTCCGGGCTGGGAACCGTGGTTGTTGGGTTTGTGCCGGAAGACCTTGGGTCTCCCTTGCATCTTGTGGGCGCCCTCATGTTCTTCATCGGAGGAGCATTCGCCCTGTTGCTCCTCGGGCTGCTCTGGCTGCCCCATACCGCCATGAGCTGGTTCGTCGTGGCATGCGGAACGGTGACACTGGGCGCCCTCGTAGTAGGGGGCCTGACCCGGATGGACGTCCCCGACCCCGGAACCCTGGAACGCTTGATGGCATATCCCACCACGATCGGGTTTTCCGCCGCTGGTCTCGTGGTGGCGCAAAGGGTCCGGGAAGTACGGCGAACGGCGGCGCGGCTTGCAAAACGCTGAGTTTTCGCGGGTAGCCTCGTGTCAGCGGGTGGGTAGTCTTTGCATTATCATGAGTGCACTCACCGGAATGGCGCCGGACTGAGGGTTCCATGCAGTTTGGCGCAGACTAGATGACCGACACGGCAGAACATAGGACCCATGACTCATCAGCTTGTTCTGCGTCGTCCGGGACACGCAGGCGATACATCCCCCATAAAGGCAGCATCCCACCCCTCGGGTTGTGGCCTTCGGGACCTTCGCGGGCCGATCGCCCGACGGCGGCAGGCGACCCAGCGATGAGCTCCCAGACACTGCCCGCCCGGGATTCCCGGATTCCCGATGATGCCTTGGATGCTTCGTCTGGAGACGCGATGGCCCCGGCCGACCAGATCACCGTTGACTTGGCGGAGGACGGGATTGTCGAGGTCACCCTGCCGCCGAACAGCGTAGTCCGCTCGCCGGAAGCCCGGGCGGCCGCGGCGGCCGTTCGTGTGTTTGCAGACGGGCGCAGGCTCCCGCTTCTGCTCAGGGTGACCGGAGTGCTGTCTGTCACCGACGACGCTCGCCTGGCCTACTCGAATTCCGTGGTCGTTTCAGCATGTGCCCTCTTGGGGGAGAGCCCGGTGGACCGCGTGATCGCGCATTTTCTCCTGCGTGCGAAGCCAGGCTCGCTTCCCGGGCAGTTCTTCACCTCAGAAGCAGAAGCCCGTGACTGGTTGAGAGAGCACCACCGTGAATCAGCGTGAGCCCCAGGACCCGCGACTCCTTGCCCTTGTTGAAGGGGTAGTTCGGATTGCTGATGGCGACCTCAGCACAAGGATCCCGGTGTCCGGCCCGCGGGACGAAGTGGCTGCTGTGATTACCGGGATCAACCTCATGGCGGACGATCTTCAAGCCATCTACCAGGAGCTCGAGGAACGGGTCGAAAGCCGAACTGCCATGCTTCGCGAGGCCCAGATCGAACTCGAAAGGATGGCGCTCACTGATCCGCTGACCCAGTTGGCCAACCGCACGGCGCTCGAAAGGGCGCTGAACCATGAACTCGTCGAATCCGAGCGGGGAGAGCTCCCACCTGCGTTGCTCGTTTTGGACTTGAACTCATTCAAGGGGATCAACGACACCTTGGGGCACGGCGCCGGGGACACCGTCTTGAAAGTCACTGCGAGGCGCCTGCTCGCCGCGGTCCGTGATACGGACATGGTGGCCAGGCTCGGCGGGGACGAATTTGCCGTCATGCTGCCCAAATCCAATGCGGCGCATGCGCGTGGCGTTGCCAAGCGGATCCTTCGGGCCGTGGGTGAGAGCATCGACATCGGCGAAGTCCGGATCATCTGTGGAACAAGCATCGGGCTCCGTGTCGCCGAGCCAGGGCAGTCCGTGGACGACCTCGTGATGGAAGCCGACACGGCCATGTATGCGGCAAAGGCCGAGCAGGGGAGCAGCGTCAGGGTTTTCGAGCCGGCTTTGTTGTACGCGCGCAGGCTCCAGGGACTCATGATCTCGGAGCTGCGTGAAGCCATCCGGACAGATCAGCTGGTCCTCCATTTCCAGCCTGTTGTCGAGTTGGCCTCGGGGCGGATTGAAGGCGCTGAAGCGCTGGTGCGGTGGAACCACCCCGACAGGGGATTGTTGATGCCGGATGCATTCATCCCGCTGGCCGAGGAAACCGGCATCATCATCGATCTCGGCTATTGGGTTCTACGGCGTGCGATGCAGCAATTGCGCGAGTGGCAGGACGGCCCGGGCATGGACGAAGACTTCAGCATGCGGGTCAATATTTCGACGACCGAATTGCAAAGCCTGGAATTGATCGAGCATGTGCGGGAAGTGCTCTCCGAAACCGGAGTGGAGGCATCCAAGCTGGTCATCGAGCTCACGGAGTCAATGGCAGTGAACGGCAGCGACATCGACAAATACTCCCTGACCGGCCTCAGGCGTCTGGGTATCCGCTTGGAAATCGACGATTTCGGCACCGGATATTCGTCTATCAGCTACCTGCGCAGCCTTCCCGTCAACGTGGTCAAGATTGACCGCTCCCTCATCCAAGGCCTGGGCACGGACGAGAAGGAACGGAACTTTGTGGCGGCGGTTCTCCAGCTCATTCATGCGTGCGGAATGCAAGCCGTTGCCGAGGGCATCGAAACGGCAGAGCAGGCGGCCGAGCTTGCCCGCCTGGGCTGCGCCAGTGGCCAGGGGTATTACTTTGGCCGGCCGATGGCAGCCGAAAAATTCGCGGAACTGTTCCGGGGCACCTGAGCCCGCGTCCTCCTGGCGGCGGAAAGGCAGCAACAGAAAGGCACCGGACCTCAGGTCCGGTGCCTTTCAGGTGTAGCTAGTTGGAGGGGGTGGAGTTGGTGGTGGCGTTGGGCCACCAACCGGTGGCTTCAGGGGAACCCTGGGTGGTGGCGTTGGGCCACCAGCCAGTGGCCTCTGCCGAGTTCTGGGCGAAGTTCGGCCACCAGCCAGTGGCTTCTGCCGAGTTCTGCGCGAAGTTCGGCCACCAGCCAGTGGCTATGGACGAATCCTGTGAGGGGCTCTGGCTGCTGGCGGACACCGCTGCCGAGCCGGTAATTCCGGCGAGCAAGATTGCTGCTGCCGCGAGGAGGGCAGCGAGAGTTCTTTTCATGCGAAAGCTCCTGATGGTATGTGACTGATGCGACTGGAGTGAACGAAGTGAAGCACGCTCATTATAAGAGTAACGACACGCCGTGTCATCAGTGCTTTGTCCACATCTCCCAAAATCGTGCTAATTACCCGGCCGCACCCTTGACGCAGTGTCTCAGAGACATAATGGAGCCATGGGAGAAAAGAAGGTTGCGCCGTCGTACGCCGCCGCGGAACTGCAGGCGAGAGGACACCGGGCCAGCCACGACTTCGCCAAGGCTGCCGATGGTGCGCGCTCCGCTGCTGATATTGCCCTTGATGAGGGTGATTCCGCCGGATGGTGGAACATGACTTTCCTTCAAGCAGAGAATCTTCTCGACGCAGGTGATTTCGCTGCGAGCACTGCGCTGGCGAGGTCGCTTTCCGAGGCACCGTCGGCTGTGGCTTCACCCCAACACCGGGCCCGGGCACTCATATTGATGGCGAACTCCCTGCGGGGTGAAGGGCTCCTGGAGATGGCCACCTCGGCTGCGGCGTCGGCCGTCGGCTTGGTCGATGATGACGCGGACATGGAAATCGACGTCCACGCACGGCAGGCACTGATAGCGGCGTTTGGCGAATCCGGAAAACTTGGGGAGGCCTGGGAGGAATGCCTGTCCCTCTCGGAGAGGATCTCCGATGAAATGGATGACCAGTTGGCCGGAAAGGCGTACTGGGTCATCGGCAATGTGGCCTTCCTCTGTGACAAAGTCGATGAAGGGCTCCACTACCATGAGCTTGCAGCGGAAACCTTTTCCCCTTCGCGGAACCTTGATGTCTGGGCCAAGTTCAACAAGGCGTCGGCGGCGATGAGGCTGGCGGCGGAAGTGGCAGATGCGGCCACCCTGCGGTGCATTGAACGGGCCGAACTTGCCACGGACGTCGTCGGGGGCAGCGAAGAGGAAATTCTCCTGCTTCGGCTCAACCGCGCGCATTGGAACTATCTGGCGGGAGACGCGGGGGCGGCGCTTGAGCTGCTGGACGAAATCAGGGGCCGCGCTGACCAACTGCCCGCGCAGATGGCGGGCGAGGTCTACCTCTTGATGGCGCGGGCCCAAGCCAGCACCGGGAACAAACAGGCAGCGAAAGAAAGTCTGGTCGAAGCGGCCGACCGCTTCGACAAAGCCGGCGCCCACCAGCGTGCACTCCAAGCCCGGGAGATGCTCGAGCCGGGGAGCGATTCGGAAGCCTGAGTTCGGAACAGGAGTAGTGCTCACGGGGCGCAGGCCCCTTCGCTCCCGTGTAGCCGGGGTCTACTCTGGCGCTATGACAAGCTCATCCAAGACGGGGGATTTGCATGGGTATGTACCGCGCCGAATCGATGCTTCTCGAATCGGAGGGAGTCCAACAGCTCTTTCTTGAGTCGGCCTTGGGTGTCACGCCTCAAGGCTTGGTCGAAAATCCGAGCTTCTTTCGTGGCTTTGCCGTCCGGCCCGACGTGGTTTCGAGCGCGCTTCTGGCCGTGGCGGATGTGGCAGCATCACGTTATTTTGATGCAGCCTTCAAGTTGAGCGATGTCCTGGATCCGGTCATGACCGCGGGGGGTGACCGCCTCCGGGCCGAGTCTTTTTCGGCTTGCAACGGCGTCTATGCCCGGCTGGACCTCGCGAGCAGCAGTCTCGACGGTGGGGAAATCGGCTTTGGGACAACGAACGTGGACATCAATGGTCCGCTACGCTCAATGCTGGCGAATGTGTCCAGAAACGAGCTGATGCATCTGGAGGTCGGCCGTGATCGCTTGGTGGTTTCCACCCCCGGCGAGAGCCATGTGGAACGCCAGGTTGAGCTGCCGGACCGATGGATCCGTGGCTTCGCCGAAACGCCGTCCATCGCGGCAGGAATGGTTCATCTTGCCACCTTGGCAGGGTCCGCAATTAGCCAGTTCCTGGCTTCACTCCCTGCAGCACAGCCAGGACGGACTGTCTTCCTCGCCCCCGCTCTTCGTGGACTCCGGGCGGAAGTCCGCCAAAAACCATCGACAGTCACGTTGGCGGGCACGGGGAGGCTCGCCGCCGCAAAGCGGGTGGCGAGGTTTGCGTCGAAACTGGAGATTTTCCGCCACGACAGCGGTGCAAGTGCGTGGGTTTTCAGGCTTCCCGGTGCCGACTTCACGCTGCTGCTTTCGCCGGCGCCTTACCGTGGATTCTCAGGAGAGGGCGGCATCTTGGAAGCGCTCGCTGTTCCCGGAGCCAAGGAAGCCGGGGCCGCGGTGCAGGAGTTTCTCCAGTGGCAGCCCGTCATCTCCACTGCGTCGCTGGGAGGCAGCGCGGGCCTCCCCGCCCAGAGAGTCACCCAAGGCCTAGCCTGCTTGGGCACGTCCGGAAAAGTCGGCTTCGACCTGCTTGAGAACGCTTATTTCCACCGGGAGTTGCCACTGGAACCTGACCGGATCGTCAAGGACTACCCGAGGCTTCGGGCCGCTCGCGACATCGTAGCCAAGAAGGGCGGCGTCGAGTGGTTAGGGGATCGATGGCAAGTCCTGGCGGGAGCTGGCACTTACGTCCACCATGTAATAAGAATTGACGGCGTCTACCAGTGCACCTGTGCGTGGTGGGCTGACCACCGGGGCTCCAGGGGGCCTTGTAAACATGTGCTCGCGGTGCAGCTCTTCCGGATGGAGCCTGCACAAGATCCAGGACCGGCGAACTCATGACGGCCGCAGGGGCGGGAATGGGCAGCGCCGAGCCCAAGGTCGTTGAGCATGTACGTCACCTTGTCGAGTCTCGGCAATGGGACGCTCTGCGTGATTACCTCGCAGGGATTCTCCCAGATGAGCGGATGGAAGCGGCACACTGGTTCGCCAAGAACCGCAGATACCTGTTGGCCGACGCCCACGATTGGCGGCAGTACGGAGCAGGTCGATCAATCGACCAAACCTGGGACCTTTTGATGGTTATCCACATCCTGACGGTAGTTTTGGATTCCCCAGTCAGCGCCGCCAAAATCCTGCCTTGGCGGGATTTCCCGATCCGAACTGTCCACATCCTTTTGCTGCTGGACGTTCTGGCTTCCAGAGGTGAGAGCTGGTGCAGGGGATTTGTGGCAGCGGCAATTGAACGCAATGCACGCAGTGGAGAGCGGACAGCAATAAATGTTGTCCGCTGTTGCCTGCCGCTCATGCTGCATTTTGGAATCGAACCGAAGGATTTTGAGGCCTATCCGCGTCTGTGGGCGTGGTACTACAGGAGCCTTGTTGGTGCTAGGTCCCATGAGGTTTGGAACGACGAAAGCGCTGTGCATTTTGAGTACACCGGTTGGTCCGGCGTCGAATTCCGGATAGGCAACGACGGGCGTGCACAACTCTTTCCGAAGATGCAGAAATCTTTGCTTGAGTTATGGGATCAAGATGCCACGGCTCCTGAAACACTCCTGCGTTGCTTCGAGCTTCCGAACGTGCTCGGTACGTTGACTTATCGATTCAACGCAGAAAACTGGGGAGTGGAGGCCGCGGTTCGTGGCTACATTGAGCGTGGGACATTCAGTCGTGAGTCGGTGATAGCCCATGTCCATACCGCGCTGGCGCGAGGTGACAGCCTGCCCACCCAAAGGGTCTTGCTCGATGTGCTGAAGGTGCTCAGTCCCGACCCGCGAGAGATGGCCGCGAGCGTGCCACTTTGGTTGTCGACAGTGGCCACGGCACCGGGGTTCCTCTCGGGCTTTGCGTTGCAGCTCTTGCTCAAAACGCCCTTGGACGGGCGCGATCTGGAGGATCTGAGCGTCACCGTGTTTGGCCGGCCGGAAAAGAACCTGCAGAAAAAGTTGGTCCGGCACCTGAAGTCCCAAGCAGTGACCAGGAATTACGATGGCGCCGTCCTCGCCGCGTGTTGGGAAGCGGCATCGGGATCGTCGAACCTGGAGATCCAGACCATAGCCGCGAAGACCCTGGGGACTCCGCGTACTCCTACCGAACCAGAGGCTCCAGTGGCCGCGCAACTTTGGGGGACTGGCGCCCAAAAGCCTGCGGCTCTTCCGTTGGTGGAGCTGGACGCCGCCAGCACACGATTTGAAACCTGGTCCAACTATCAGCAGCACACCATCGTCGAGGAGCAGTATTTGGCTCTGTTCCTGCGAAAGGCGTATCACCAGCCGCAGGAAGGACTTGATTGGTACCGGCGGAAGTTTCCGGTCCACGATCGAACAGATGGGTTTGAAAAAGGACTAGCGGCGACAGCTTGGGGGTGGTGGAGCGATCCGAATCCGCGGGTGGCGCTGTCCATGTGGGCATCGGAGCGCCACGACCGCACGGCCCACATGGAGCTGGTGAGACTTATGCGGTCGTCATTCTCCGAGCCATTCGACTGGGGAGATCCGTTTCGCCGGACGAGCCCCGTGGCTGCGATCCACACCATCCGGGTCAGCGAGCTGACGGTCCAAGCAGGGGCGATAGGCTACTCTTTGGCCACACCAAGCTATGACAATCACAAAGTGAACCTAGACCGCCTCGTCGCGGTGCTCGGCTGGTACGAACGTGAGGGGCTGCCCTATGGAGAAGCGGACTTGTTTCAAGCCCTGCTCCGTTTAGAGCCGACGACCCCGGAAGATGCAACCGAACTGCCTGAACTTGGGATCCGGCCTCTTGATGGGTGCGATGACCCTCTGCGAACGGCCGGTCGGCTGATACGGGATTGGATTCAAGGAGGCGGATTCGTGCCTCCGGTGGTCGACGCTCCGCTGGTATTGCCCGTCTCACTGGAACGGTTTCCATCGATTCCCTCCCAATTGCTTCAAGCAAGTTTGTGGGAGGGTGACCCCGAACGGCCGGTTAGTTGGCCCGCGAGCGGCTCTTCTGCGGTGGTTCCGTATTGGCCCGACTTGGGTGCCGTGTGGTTCGGTCGGAGGCGGGCAAGCGGAGAACCTATTGCGATGAGGTCGGACCGCCTGGACGGAGCGATTGCGGGCGACGTTGGCGCACTGACCCACGAATGGCTACTGGAAATGCTCAGTTCCCCGATGATACGGACCCGGGAACAGGTGCTCGAAACCACGCTGGAACTCGCAGCAGCGGGACAGCAGTTAAGCACGCACCTGGCCGCGGCCGTAAAGCCTGCCCTGAACAGAGGCAGCATGTCGTTGGGTCGCCTTGTTCGAAACCTCGCGCTTGTGGCCTACGAAGGATATCTGGAACTCGTCTGGCCGACTCTTGTTGCCTTGGTGGTTGCCATCGGTGAGGAGCAGAGGCTCCCCGCCGGATCCCCGGAGACGCTCGCCAGCTGCACGGAATTCTGGGACTGCATTCCGGTGGGCCATCGGACGCCTGAGAACGTACCGAGGGAATTCGTCGCTGCCGTCCGCGCGCTGGCAAGCTTAAAGTCGGCCACGAAGACGGTCCTCGAAGCGAACCGTTTGTTGTCGGCGATGGGGATCCAACCGGGGCGATAGGGCCGTCCGGCGTCCGATCCCTAGCCCTGCCGGATCTTCCGCCGGTCCTCCCGGGACGCCTGGCGCCCCAGGAACACAGCCGCGCCGCCAGCCAAAAGGCTCAGCAGGAACAGTACCCAGCCCGCGACGGTGAGTGTAGAAGCCAAAGCCACCTGGCCGGCGTCGGGCGTTGCCGATCCCAGCGCGGCGTCGACCGCCACGTTGCTCCACAAACGGACCACCGCGAACATCAGCGGAGCAGCCCACAGCGTCCAGCGCAGTGCCTTTCCGGCCACATTGGTGCCGATGAGCAGAAGCCAGGTGAAACCGAAGATCAGCGGAAACAGGGTTCCGGCGGTCTTGTGGATGTAGCTGAGCTGTCCGCGGGCGTCGTCGGTCATGGCGCCATGCAATTGATGGACGTAGTCGGTCGAGAACCCGCCGATGAGGGAATCGGGCATGGCCATGCCGCCGGACAACTGGGTCATCTGGTTCAGGGTCAGCAGGTGCACGTACCAAAACAGGAAAAGGCTGGCCACGACCCCGGCAATCACTATGAGGCGGCCGTTGTTCTGGGCCTTCTCGGGGGACCGCTGGGTGGTGGGATTGATCACCGGCGGCAAGTGGTGCTGGGGGACGGCGGCATTCGCGCCGTGCTTCTTGATGCGTTGGGCTGGGGTCTTGGCCATGTCATTCATTATCCCGCCACATAAGCTGGACCCATGACCACTGGCAGGCACTCCGCCACAGAACTTGATCCTTCGCTCGACGACTACGAACTTGCTGCTGCCCTGGTCCGGGAAGCCGGGCAGCTTGCCCTGCTGATGCGGATGGGCGGCTTGCAAGGGGAACGGAAGACATCGGTTTCGGACGTGGTGACCGCCGCGGACCATGCGGCTGAGGCTTACGTCCTTGAGCAACTGCGCCGTTGCCGCCCGGACGACGGCATCCTGGGTGAAGAAGGAAGCTCGGTGGCAGGAAGCAGCGGCCGCACCTGGGTGATCGATCCCGTGGACGGTACCTACAATTTCCTGCACGGCTCCACGTATTGGTGCTCGGCGATCGCCTTGAAGCACGAGGGCGCGGCATCAAACGGGGGCGCCTCGGATGCCGACGTCATTCTCGGTGCCATCTATCAACCGGAGCTCGACAAGCTCTGGACCGGCGGCGAAGGCCACCCCGCGACGCTCAACGGCGAACGGATCCCGGGACCGTCGGGGGCAGCGCTCAGTGAACTCGGTGCCGCGACTTACATCCACCCGACCTGGCTCGCCGATCCCCGCGCCGCCATGCCTTGGCACGCCGCAGCGGTGTCCGCAGCTTCACTGCGCATGTTCGGTTCCGGATCCTGCGATCTCGGCCGGGTGGCCGACGGCGAACTGGGCTGCTGGTTCCAGCACAGCTGCCCCGAGTGGGACTGGCTCCCCGGCAAGGCGATCGTCCGCGCGGCCGGCGGGGACACCGACGTCGTGCGCGTCAACGGCCTGGACTGGTTCCTCGCGGGAGGCCCGACGGCGGTCCGGGAGTTGCGCGCTGCGCTCACCTCGGTACCGCAATTCGCCTGAGCATGCGCCTTCCTGGGTTTGAGGAGTGGACATAGTGCTGTTATGTCCACTGGTTCAAGCAAAGAGGGGCATGTCCCTCGGAGGGGATTGACCCAAATGGGGAGTACCCCGGGCGGGGCGTTGGGCGGTTGCTAATCTCCGGACGGCAGCTCAAGCCCAGGGGGAAAATTTGGATAACCGCACCGTCCTGCTCGTTTACGGCACCCGTCCGGAGGCCATCAAAATGGCGCCGCTGGTCCATGCCTTGCGTGCAACCCGCCGTTACAAGGCCCCAGTGGCAGTGACCGGGCAGCACCGGGAAATGCTGGACCAGGTCAACGCGCTCTTCGGCATCCAACCGGAGCATGACCTGAACATCATCCAGCCCCGCCAGACCCTTGCCGGGATCACTGAAAAGACCTTGCAGGGAGTCACGGAAGTCCTCTGCGAGGTCAGGCCGGACGCGGTAGTGGTCCAAGGAGACACCACCACCGCCATGGCCGCGGGGCTGGCGGCGTTCTACCACGGAATTCCTGTGGTCCACCTTGAAGCCGGACTGCGCAGCGGCAACCTGAATTCACCTTTTCCAGAGGAAGCGAACCGCCGCTTGCTCGGGCAAATCGCCACGCTGCATCTCGCGCCCACGTCCACGGGCAAGGACAATCTGTTGTCCGAGGGCATTCCGGCGGAGAACATCGCGGTGACCGGAAATACGGTCATCGACGCGCTACTTGGGACCGTCAAACGGGACGTTGAGTTTACTGAACCCGCGCTCCGGACCGCGACGGATTCGGGCCGCAAGATCCTGCTTGTGACTCTCCACCGACGAGAAAACCTAGGCCAGGCCATGGTGGGCGTGGGCAAGGCGCTCGCGCGGATCGCAGACCGGTGCCCCGAAGTGGAAATCGTCCTTCCCATGCATCGGAATCCAGCCGTGCGGGAGGCCGTCCTGCCGGAAGTCGCAGGCGTCCACAACATCATCGTCACGGAACCCCTCGGCTACCTGGATTTCACCAAGCTACTGAGCCTGTGCCACGTGGTCCTCACGGACTCGGGCGGAGTGCAGGAAGAGGCGCCGGCCCTCGGGAAACCCGTTCTGGTGATGCGTGACAACACCGAACGCCCCGAGGCCGTGGCGGCAGGCACCGCACGGCTCATCGGGACGGACGAGCAAACCATCGTGGACGCCGTCAACGCTTTGATGGGGGACGACGCACAGTATTCGGCGATGGCCAAGGCAGTGAACCCGTACGGCGACGGCGGCGCGGCAGACCGTGCTGTGGCGGCCATCGACTCCATGTTGGGGATCGGTCAGCGACGCCCCGACTTCGTCGCTTAACCCATTCGGGTACCTTCAGAGACGCTACCGCCCCGGGCCTTGTTTACTTTCTCCACGGGGGACGTGCGTTCTCCGAGGTTTCCGTTGCAGCGCGCCCGGCGTGATTGCAACTCTCACGAGGGGGCAATACTTGAATACCAGACACAGGACATGGTCCGCCGCGGTGGGCGTCAGCGCCGTCGTAGCGTTGGGTTTCGGCCTGGCAGCGGCACCATCAGCTACTGCCGGACCGACGGACATTATTTCCTCCGGCAGCGGGCAGATCATCGACGGCAGCGTCCTTGCCATGCCGAACTTTGCCGGTTTGGCATCCAATGGCGCGGCAACGGCGCAGCAGATCGGCACTCCGCCATCCGGCCCCGCCGTCATTGAAAGCAGCACCCCGCTCGACCTTTCCGCCGCCTTCGGCATCGTGAACGTCGGTGCGGGAAACATTCCGTTGCTGGGCAACAACGGCATCATCCAGCTGGGGGCCGTCAGCCAGTACGGCAAGGCCGTCAATGACGGGTCCTCGGCGGCGTTCTCCGGTACGGTTTCCGGCGCACCGGGCCTCGTCACTTTACCCGGCGGCCTGCCGACGTCGGGAAGCCCCAGCATCCCGGCGGCTGAAATCAAAGTGGGCACGGCCAACATCCTTGGTGGCGCCGACCTCGTGAACCTGGACCTGAAGATCACCACGCTGGCCGCGGCCGCCAAGCAGGACCAAGGAGCAGCCCCAGCCGGCGCCTATTCCGTTGCCGGCGTATCGGCTGATCTTGGCGGAACGGTCATTGGCGGAGTTGCCGGCACGGTTGGTACCGCCATCAACACCGCCAACCTAGTCCTGGGTCCTTTGGGCGTCACCGTGGCGAATCCTGTTGCGGGTGGCACGATCTCGATCACCGAGGCAGACCTCCTGGCCGTTGCCGGTGTGCCGAGCCTGAACGCCCTGCCCCCTGGCACCGACCTCGTTTCGTTCCTGCCGCAGGCGGTTGCCGCCAAGATCACCAGCCTGGTCAACTCCACGCTGGCTAGCGCGACCGCTGCGGTCAACGCCCTTGGACCGATTGCGCAGATCACTGCCGGCTCCGCACTGGCCGTCCTGACCACCGCCCTGAACGGCGTCGTCTCGGGTGTGTCCTCGACCATCGTGACCCCGCTGTCCAATGCCTTGACCGCACTGGTCTCGGCCAAGGTCAACGTTCAGCAAAGCAGCGGGGGCATCTTTACCGAGCGTGCGCTCCAGGTGGGTATAGCCGGCGGCAGCATCGCCACCGTCAACCTGGCCAACGCCTCCGTGGGTCCGAACCTGCTTGCGGCAGCAATTCCGGTGGTCAACAACGACACCCTGGCCATCAGCGGCGCAGCGGCATTGCTGGCGCTGGTTTGCTGGTTCCTCTTCCGCGCACGCCGTCGGACCGCGGTTCCGGCCGCCTGATTGCGCCTGCCCGCAACCAGACAAGAACAACGGAAGGAACTTCGCAGGATGTACGGAAATAGTTTGGCGACCGGGGGAGCAGTGGCGGGCGGCGGTACCCTCGCCGCCACCGGAGCGCCGGCACTTGGTTGGGTCATCCTCCTGGGCATTGCGCTGTTGGTTGCCGGATTCGTGGTCCTGCGCAACAGCAGGCTCAAGACCGCAAAGCGGGCTGCCAGCCGCAAGGATTCCTAGCTGCATCATCCGCGGGGCGGCTCTACCTCAGGGGCCGCCCCGCTTCAACTTTTCTTGAAACGGCCGTAAACAGCCTCAAAGCACTATCGGGGAGACATGTCAGTACTCGAGTCCGCCCAAGCCCTGGCATTCTTGTTGTTGGTGGTGTTCCTGGCCTACATCAGCGTGATCCTGGTTCCGTTTCTGCGCAGGACGCCGGATCCGGAGGGAACACCGGGAGGCTTCACTTGGCACGTGTTCATTCCGTGCCGCGACGAGGAAACCGTGATTGGGAATACCCTGGCGAAGCTGCGGGGACAATTTCCTGAGGCTCACGTTTGGGTTGTGGATGATGCCAGTGAAGACGCCACGGCCCACGTCGTGCACTGCGCATCCGAGACCGACCCCTTGATTCACCTTGTTCGCCGTGTTCTCCCGGACGCCCGTTCTGGCAAGGGGGACGCTCTGAACGCTGCATACCGGGCCCTGGACGATTGGCTGCCTTCCGGCGCCGACCGTGAAACGGTGATCGTCATGGCGCTCGACGCCGATGGGCTGATGTCCGAGAATGCGTTCCGGCAGGCAGCCGGACCACTTGCCTTCGGGGACCCTGAGGTTGGAGCGGCTCAGACCGCTGTGTGGATGGCCAATGTGGACGACCCGGCACTGAAGACGGCTACTGGATTCGGACGCGTGAAGCAAGGCTTCGCCCGATACCTCATCCTTATGCAGGACATGGAGTTCCGCACGACCATCGCAGCCATGCAGTCGCTCCGACGCCACACGTTGACCGTTGGTTTGGGCGGCAACGGGCAATTCACCCGTCTTTCCGCCCTCGACACCATTGCCAGGACCTCCGGGCAACCGTGGCACGGGGCCCTCCTGGAGGACTACGAACTCGCGATCCATGTGCTGCTGAGCGGCTACAAGACCGTATACATGCATGATGCCCACGTGTCCCAGGAAGCACTTCCGGGGCTTCGCAGACTGCTGACCCAGAGGACCCGCTGGTGCCACGGCGGAATGCAATGCAGCAGGTACCTGGGGCGGATTTTCGAGTCTCCGTACTTCAGCAACATCGGGGCTATCGAATGCAGCTATTTCCTGGTCCAGCCGTTCATCCAGATCTTGGGCCTGGTCTTGTGGCCCACGCTGTTCATCACCATGGTGGCCCAGGGTTCCCTGACGATGGGCGGCTTCCAGGCCTGGCTGGCGGCATCCTGGTTCATCATCCCGCTCATCATTGCAACGGGCATCGCGCCGTTCGCCTTGTGGGGTCCCGTCTACCGCAAGCAGGCAGCCCCGGATAAAAGCCGGCTGGTAGGAGTCCTGTGGGGAGTTGGCTACTGGCTCTACATGTACCAGAACTACGTGTCCGTGCTGAGGGCAACCTACCGCTTGGTCACAGGACGCCACAGCTGGGCGAAAACCCGGCGCAACAATGAGAACGACGCGCAGCTGTTAGCGAAGGAAGCCTAGTGACCACAAGTGTCGAATACTCCGCAGGGCCACAAGGGCCGCATGCTCCTCGCGCCGCAACCATCCGGGCGAGCCAGAGCGGGATTCTCCCCGGCCTGGCATGTTTGGCGATGGCTGTCCTAGCCATGCTGCAACAGGAAAGCATCCGTAGTTTCGAGGCCTGGGCCATGGCCTGGGTGTTCGACCGGGTCCTCGGAGGCTCGTCCTACAGCGTCCGCGACATCATCTTCCACAACATCGGCGGTGGGCAACCCTTCGGACTGGAGGTGACCGGATTGTGTTCCAGCGCGGTGCTGATCGCCCCCGTCCTGGCCTTGTCCGGCATCTTGTTCCTCATGGGCCGCATAACCGTGCCACGATTGGCCCGCGCCGCCGCCCTGGCAATGCTGATTGTTGTTGTCTGCAACGGCTTGAGGTTCTTCATGATTGCGAGTGCACAGCAGGCCTGGGGTGAGCAGGGGTTCAGCATCATGCACCATTTCCTCGGTTCTTTTGTGGTGATCACCGGCTTTGTGGCGGCCATCATTGTCCTGGTCCGCGCAGGCAAGGCCACCCGGGGGCGCCGTGCCGCGTAGCTGGGCGAAATGGGCTGGATCGGGAGCTGCAGCGGTGCTGCTCGCAGGGGTCCTGAGTGGATGCAACCAGACCCTTCCCGGAGCGCCCACAGGCAACCCGGCAGTGGGCGAGTGCCACTTGATTGTGTCCCCGGAGCAATTCGACGCCGTCAGCGAACCGAGCCCGCCGGTTCCCTGCACGGAGGCGCACACAGCCCAAACCTACAAGGTCGCGCGAGTTCCGGCTCCCTTGTCGGGGCGGGGAACAAGGCCGGGCCAACAGGAACTCAAGGCGCTCACCACGCGCTTGTGCGAAGTTGCCACGCTCCGGGCGTATCTCGGCGCCCGAGAACGCGACGGAACAACCGGGCTCGCCATCGCGGCGTACGCTCCGAGCCGTGACGACTGGGAACGCGGTGCCCGGGCCGTGCGTTGTGACGTGATCATGGTCGCGGACGATGGTACTCCACAAACCACTACCCTGGATCTCAAGGGCGTTCTGGCCGGCCCTGATTCGGCCGCTTTGCGGCTGTGCTACAGGCAAGAACTCGCGGACGTCCGGCTGAACGACGACGGCGTCGATGTTCCGTGCACCGAGCCCCACACCGCGGAGGACATCAGTGCGTGGTTCAACCTGGAGGGCAGCGTGGCCACTCCCGCCGCGCGAAACGCGCGCTGCCTGCCCTACGCCTTGCAGTTCCTCGACGTTGACGCGCTCCCTGCCGGAATTACGCTGCGTCCGATCATCCGGGCGGTGAACGGCGCTCGCACGGTGCGGTGCGCCGTCGCCGTCTCGCAGTCCAATGTGCAGTCCAGTCCCGGCACCATCACCGGCACGCTCGCGCCGGCGGGAGGGCGGAAGCGTGGTTGACTCAAGACCGGATGTCGCGAAGCCCGGGCCGCCCGGGCGGTTCGCCCCGGAACCGCTCCGCCGGAAGAACGGGACCGCGAGCCCGCTGCGCTCCGCGGCAGCATACCTGGCCAGCACTTTCGGCCCGGGTGAGGTGGGCTCGGGCGCGCTGAGGCCACCCCGCCCGCGCGGCGTTGCCCTATCGTCCGGCGCACTTGCCGCTCTCGTCATGATCCTCCGCTTATTCCTGCCCCGGACCGTTGGTATGGCCGACGACGGGACCGGTCAACAGCTGCTTTGCTCGCTGGGGGTCCGGAACCTCCGGCCGTGGGGCTATACCGAGTTCACGCATTTCATCTATCCGAGCTGGGTACCGCACCAGTACCACGGTGAAGCTTGCGGCTTCACTGGATCCGGAGAGCCCGTCTATTCCTCGCAACTGCTGGTCTTGTGGCTCGGCAAATGGCTCACGTCGGTGTTCGCTTGGGGAGCGGGCCTGGATACGCGTGCGGTGGGGATTGCATGCTGTGTTGCCTTTGGCGCCCTCATCGCCGGACTCGTGGCTGCGTTGCCGGGGCGGACACCGTTCCGGGTGATGATCGCTGCGCTCGTCACGCTGGTCACGGCGGACGGGGTCTTCGCGGATTTCTTTGTGTCGCCCTACCGCGAATCCGCTGCGTTCCTGGGCACACTTGCCTTGGCAGTGGCGCTGCTTCGCTACTGGAACGACGGACGGCCACGCTGGGCTTCGGTGCTGATGGTGGTCCTCGCGGCCGCATTTACGATCTCGGCCATGCCGCAGATGGTGTCCTGTTTGCCGGTGATTGCCTTGGCGCTCCTGTGGTTGCCTGTGGACGAACGACGGCGGGCGTCCGCCGCTCGCGGTCGACGGCGGACGGGCTCCGGGAGCGCACGACGGCGGGCGTCCTCCCGGCGTCGCCGGTGGCAGGCGTTCGTGGTGCCCTCGGCAGCCGTGATTGCCATCGCGGGAGTTGCCGTCGCGTTCCTTCGGTCGAGCCCAAGCGCGCCACGGAAGTGAATCTCTACAACACCGTCTTCGCGTCGATCCTGCCAAACAGCCCGGATCCAGTCGCGGATTTGAAGTGGCTGGGGCTGGACAGGAGTTTCGTGACGGCAGCGGGCAGCACGATGGATTCCATCAACTCAGCGGTCTACAACCCGCATTACGCCCAGTTCGGGGAACAAATCAATCGTGGCAAGATCGCCGCCTTCTTTGCCACCCACCCGGAACGGCTGATCGGCCTGGGGGAGCGGGGAATCACCGCCCTGCTCACGCCCGAATTCAGTAATGGGGGATCGTACATGGCGGATTCGGGCCAAGGTCCCGGCGCCAAGGAACGCCGGGTGCCCGTTGTCCTGGGCCTGTACACGGCGCTGAAGGCAGCGCCGGTTGCGTTGCCTGGCCTCCACCTGTTGACACTGCTTTTGGGGTTCGCGGTCGCCGCTCGACGGAAGTCCGGAATAGGACGCCTTGCCGTGGTGATGGTCCTCGGCTGCTGGGCGCAGTTTTGGGTTGTCCTGATTTTTGAGGGGCAGCCGGAGATCCACAGCCGGATGATCGTGACCGGGTTCATGTCGGCATTGTGCATTCCGCTCTTGGTGGCCTTGGTGAGCATTCTTGCATCGAAATCGCCGCAGCCGAAGCCGCACGTCGTCTAGCTCAGCCAGCCGTCTTTTCGAAGCTGATCCTGGAGGCTGATGATGTTTCCCACGTTGAAGCCGGCGGCTGCGTAGCGCTGCCGGACCCGGTGCAGGTGGGACTTGACCGTTTGCTGGCTGATCGCCAAAAGCTCCGCCACCTCCCTGACGCCTCGAGGCGTGGGTCCAAGGTACAGCTCCACAAGCCGCCGTTCCCTGACTGACAACTCGACTCTCCTTCCGGCTGCTGACTCAAGCAAGCCCTTGATGTCCGGATGAAGATATCGCCGGCCGGATGCCGCCGCGCGGATCGCAGCCGCGGTGTGGACCGGATCGGCGGACTTCGGCGCAATGGCCAGCGCACCGGCGTCGAGGGCTGAGTTGATGGCCGTGACAGGCTGTTGGTCCGCCAGCAGGACCACTTGCGTCCCCGACGCCCTCAGCGACGACACGATAGCGGCAAGATTCGGGGCTTCGTTTTCGTGCAGTTCACCCACGACGGCGACATCCGCCTTGCCGGCTCCGCCACCTTGGGGCATGCGGGAGCCGGGAGTCCAGGAACAGGCCCCGGCCAGGACACGGATTTCCGGTGCATTGAGGAGAAGCCACTGCGACAAGGAGTCGATCAAGAGCTGGTGGCGGTCAATGAGCAGAACGCGGGTCAACGTCGCCGCCCCGCTGTGTCAACCACGATGCTGCAGCCCTCACGGTCATTGCGCGCTTTGGCGCGCCCCAGCGAATCCAGTTCGGTCCACAACAGAGGCGAGAGGCGATTCTTGTGAACTCCGCCGATGCGCCATGTCAGTCGGGCGTCGTCATGGCCGGCCTTCTCAGCAAAGAAGTGGATGCGGTGTGCCGCCCCGGACCGTGGAGCGGTGCCGCCCTGTTGCGTGCCCCGTAAGGTGGCGCCCACTACCATCAGCATGGTGGCAGCCAGGATGGCCGGGCGTGAGCTCTCCGGCAGCTCTTCCACCACGTCAGTGGGCTGGGCAATAACGACACTGCCGCCCAGGCCCTCCAGTTCCAATGCCTCCTGGAGCCAACTGTCGGACCATTCCTCGAGCAGCAGTTGGCGCAAATGACCCCCGAGCTCCCTCGCTTCCCGGGCCATCGCGGGGTCCAAAGGCAGGGACCGTGCCCGCGCCACCTTGGCAATCAATTCATCGATCCGGGTCTTCGTGATCGACAGTTCGAGCTCCTGTGCGGACGTTTTGGCGTTGATGGCCCGCGTCAAGGCGTCGAGCCGCTCGCTCAGGCCGCACGCGCCCTTCCGCTGGATGGCGTCCCTGCGCAGTAGCACGCTCACCGTTCCGACCACACCGGGAAGGAGCGAAAGGAACAGGATGTTCGACGTCGTCCGCCCGTCGGCTCCGGGAGTGACGGCGTAGAGGGCTGTGTTGATCGCCGCCGTCGCGAGCGTGAGGGTGGCGAATCCACGAAGATTCCAGAGATGGGACACAAGAAGGACAGCGACGGCGGAGAGCAGTGCGTTCGCCCCAATCAGGGCGAGCCCGGTCTCCTGCACGGCAGCCAATGCTGCGCAGCAAGCGGAAGAAATGGCCAGTACCAGCCACGTGGCGCGCAGATTGGCCAGCCAGCCGCGCGGGGTGGCGGCATCGGATGCCTGGAAGGCGACGACGAGCCCCAACAAGTCCAGGCCGGCAGCCAGGACGTGCCAAAGGGCAGCGCCTGCCTTGCTGCCTGCCTCAAAAGCGAGATAGAAGTTGAGGATCCACAGCACGAAGCAGGCTGTCGCCAGAATTCCACGGGACACGAAGAGGGGCCCCTCCACGCTGGTCCGCGACATAGCCGGCATAGTCACGCAGCCACCGCTTCGAGCAGGATCGTGGTTCCTCGTCCAGGCGCGGAAAAGACCCGCGCACGTCCACCGGCATCGCGCATCCGGGCGAGGACGGATTCCTTGACGCCCAGCCGGTCGGCGGGGAGCGTCGAAGGGTCAAATCCACAACCGGAATCGCTGACTACCACTGACACGTGATCCGAGGTCCGTGATAGCAGGACATCCACATGTCCTGCGCCGGCATGCCGGTAGGCGTTCAGGATGCATTCATCCACGGCCGCCAGGAACGCAGCTTGGACAGGCCCGGCCAGCGCTCCGGTCATCCCGTGGATCTCCACGCTGAAGCCGTCCCGCGCCCGTTTCTCGGCGATTCGCCGCAACCGAACCGCGAGCTCGCCAGGTTGCGGGGTCTTGGAGGGGGTCGAAGCGCCAACGTCGACGCCGGTCCACCCTCGCAGCGGGAGTCCCGGCCGGGCCGCCGTTCCCGAGGAGGCGCCGGCGTCGAGCATTTCTCCCAGTTCCTCCGAGGAGAGACCGGCGCCTTGGCGGCCGATCACGGTGAGGGTGCGCAAGGCCGTGTCGTGCAAATGCCTCGCGTTCCAGGCCACGGAACTGCGTCGGTTCTGTGCCACGATGTGGGCAGCCACGGACTCCTGGCGCACGGCGAAATCTCCCCAATACAGGGCCAAGGCGCGTGGTCCGCCAAGCCGCATCGCCAAGGTGATGATCCACGTCGCGGCCAGTATGAAGGCGCTCGCGGGACGGACGCCCACCGCCGAGGCGGAGATCACCGTGTATCCCAGGACCACCAGGAACGCCAAGAATGTGAACAAGATCGAGCGCCAGGTTTTGCGCATCGAGAGGACGAGGACCGAGCTTGCCGAGAGGACCAGGGTGTAGGGGAGAAAAACGGGGTTGAACTCGTCGCGTTGTTGTTCGGAGCCCAACAGTTCCGCGAGGAGGATCAGCCCGAGCAGAACCGCCAGGCGCGAGGGCCACGCATCCGAGTGGAGCATAAGCGCGAAGCAGACGAGGACCGCGGCCAGGACAAGGTACGCAGCGACGAATTCCCAAGGCTGGAGCCGGTTGGCCGCAGCAAGGAACAAGCTTGAGGCAGTGGTGATGCACAACCCCAGGACGGTTCCGTATTTCGACACCACACCGGGGCGGCGCGTTCTCCAAACCCCTCGTTTTCCCCGCATGCCGTTCCTTCGGATGTGTCCCTGAGCCAGCGAACTTGTAGCTTCCAAGAAGCATAAGTGGGAGGGGGCTTCGGATCCTCGGTATTTCCCGGCTGAGGCAGTATTTGACGGAGACCGGGGGAAGATCATGCGGGTCCTTCAGTGTCAGGGCCACCGCCTAGACTGGTAAACACCATGGATATGTTGTTTGACCCGTACGCGGATGGCCCCTTCAAAGCTGCAAGCCGAGCTGCCACCAAGGCCGCTCCGGCCATGCTGTCACGCGCCGGTGGCTCTGCGCCCGGTGGTAGTGCGCCTGGTGGTAGTGCGCCTGGTGCGTCCGGTGCGTCCTGGGGCGGCACGCCCGGCGAAGGGCAAGACGGAGGCCACTCAGGCTTGCCGTCTGCGGAGGCGTTGCTCCAAGGGTTGAATCCCCAGCAGGAGGAAGCCGTCAAACACGCCGGCAGCCCATTGCTGATCGTCGCCGGTGCCGGTTCGGGCAAAACGCGGGTTCTCTCAAACCGTATCGCGTACCTCATCGCCACCAGACGGGCCCACCACGGCGAGATCCTGGCCATCACGTTCACCAACAAGGCGGCCGCCGAAATGCGGGAGCGTATCGAGGCTCTCGTGGGTGGCCGCGCCAAGTCCATGTGGATCTCCACGTTCCACTCCTCCTGCGTGCGTATCCTGCGCCGCGAAGCCGCCAACGTGGGGCTGAACTCCAACTTCTCCATCTATGACTCCGCAGACTCCCTGCGGCTCATCACGCTCGTAGCGAAGAACCTGGACCTTGACCCCAAGAAGTTCGCGCCCAAAGCGATCCAGCACAAGATCTCGGCCCTCAAGAACGAGCTCATCGACGACGACGCGTTTGCGTCGAGCGCCAACTACAACGAACCCTTCGAGCAGGCCGTGGCCGAGGTCTTCAAGGGCTACACGCAACGCCTGCGCCAGGCCAACGCCATGGACTTCGACGACCTCATTGCGCAGACCGTCTACATGTTCCGGGCCTTCCCCGCGCTCGCAGAGTCCTACCGCCGTCGATTCCGCCACGTCCTCGTGGACGAATACCAGGACACCAACCACGCCCAGTACGCATTGGTCCGCGAAATCGTCGGCGAGGGTCCCCAGGCGAGCGAGCTGACCGTCGTCGGCGACTCCGACCAATCCATCTACGCGTTCCGCGGTGCGGACATCCGCAACATTGTCGAATTCGAGAAGGACTACCCGGAAGCCCGCACCATCAAGTTGGAGCAGAACTACCGCTCCACCCAGAACATCCTGAGCGCGGCGAACTCCGTTATTTCGCGCAACCCCAACCGTCCGGACAAGAAACTCTGGACGGCCGAGGGCGACGGCGAGAAGATCATCGGCTACGTGGGGGAGAACGAACACGACGAAGCCCAGTTCATCGCCAAGGAAATCGACCGGCTCCAGGACGAGGAAGGCCTGCGTCCCGGCGACGTCGCCATCTTCTACCGCACCAACGCCCAGTCCCGCTCCATCGAAGACGTCCTGGTCCGAGTCGGACTGCCGTACAAAGTGGTGGGCGGCACCCGCTTCTACGAGCGCAAGGAAATCAAGGACGCCCTCGCGTACCTTCGCGTCCTGGTGAACCCGGACGACGACGTCAACTTGCGTCGCGTCCTCAACGAACCCAAGCGGGGAATCGGCGATCGCGCCGAAGGTGCCGTGGCGGCGCTCGCCGAACGCGAACGCACGTCGTTCATGACTGCGGCACGCAAGGCAGACCAGGCTCCCGGCATGGCCACCCGCTCCGTGAACGCGGTCCTGGGCTTCGTGAAACTCCTTGATGACCTGGCCGAGGTGGCCTCGGGGTCCGGGGCCGCGGCAGCTTTGGAAGCTGTCCTGGAACAGACGGGGTACCTTGCCGGGCTCCGCGCCAGCACCGATCCGCAGGACGAATCGCGCGTGGAAAACCTCGCCGAATTGGTGGCAGTGGTCCGGGAATACGAGCGCGACAACCCGGAAGGCTCGCTGGGTGAGTTCCTGGAGCAAGTCTCCCTCGTAGCCGACGCCGACCAGATCCCCGACGCTCCGGAGGGATCCTCCGAGGACGCTGCGGCCGCCGTGGCGGAGGCCAAGCGTATGGGCGTGGTCACTCTCATGACGCTCCACACGGCCAAGGGCCTGGAATTCCCCGTGGTCTTCCTGACCGGCATGGAACACGGACTGTTCCCGCATCAGCGTTCAGCGACGGATCCCAAGGAACTGGCAGAAGAGCGCCGCCTTGCCTACGTGGGCCTCACCCGTGCGCGGAAACGCCTCTACGTGACCCGCTCGGAAGTGCGCAGCATGTGGGGCCAGAGCCAATACAACCCCGCCAGCCAATTCCTTGAGGAGATCCCCACCGGTCTCGTGGAGTGGAAGCGCGAGGGCACCTCCCGCCAAGTGAGCGGCTGGGGGAACGCCCCCATCGGTTCCGGGCGCTACGGCGGATCCTTCTGGGGTGCCGGCACCTCTCGCGGGGCTGCCGCCAGCGCTACGGCGGGCTTCAACGCCGACGTGCCGGCCGCCGTCGTACGCAACCGCGTCCAGCCGCAAAAGGAAGTGGTCGCCGTCGTCGTGGGGGACAAAGTGAACCACACGAGCTTCGGCAACGGCACTGTGATCGGCGTCGAAGGCGCCGGGGACAAGACTGTGGCGAAGGTGAAGTTCGACGTCGGCGAGAAACGGCTGCTGTTGCGTTACGCGCCGCTGACCAAACTCGACTCCTAGCGGCTCCTGGCGCCGGAAAACCGCGTCATGTAGCGGTTTTTCTACGGTCGATAGAAGTGTGTGCTTACTCACTTAACAGGTACTGTAGAACCGGCTGGCCTCCCCGGGGGGCTAAAGTTCGAGAGGAACTTGCGCAATGTGACCGGCTGTTTGGCGGCCGTTCGATGCGCACCTATCCGCAGCCGGTTTTCGCGGTCACCGTGGTTTCCGGCTGTACAGAAACTACTTCGACGTAGAAGGACACTAAACCGTGGACCTGTTTGAATATCAGGCGCGCGATATGTTCGAAGCGCACGGTGTACCCGTGCTCGCCGGCATCGTGGCGCACACTCCTGAAGAAGCAAAGGCTGCTGCCGAGAACATCGGCGGCGTGACCGTCGTCAAGGCGCAGGTAAAGGTCGGTGGCCGTGGCAAGGCTGGCGGTGTCAAGGTCGCAAAGTCCGCTGACGAAGCGCTTGAGCACGCCACCAACATCCTTGGCATGGACATCAAGGGCCACACCGTCAACAAGGTCATGATCGCCCAGGGCGCCGACATTGCTGAGGAATACTACTTCTCCGTCCTCCTGGACCGAGCCAACCGCAACTACCTGGCCATGTGCTCGGTTGAAGGCGGCATGGAAATCGAGCAGCTCGCTGTAGAGCGCCCGGAGGCACTCGCCAAGGTCGCCATCGATCCCGCCGTCGGTATCGACCAGGCCAAGGCCGACGAAATCGTCGCCGCAGCCGGTTTCTCCGAGGAACTGCGTGGCAAGGTTGCTTCCGTCATCCTGAAGCTCTGGGACGTCTTCAAGAAGGAAGACGCAACCCTCGTTGAGGTCAACCCCTTGGTCAAGACCGGCGCTGGCGACATTGTTGCCCTTGACGGCAAGGTCTCGCTGGACGAGAACGCCGGCTTCCGCCACGTTCACCACGTTGAACTTGAGGACAAGGACGCAGCTGACCCGCTCGAGGCCAAGGCCAAGGCGCAGGACCTCAACTACGTGAAGCTTGACGGCTCGGTTGGCATCATCGGCAACGGCGCCGGTCTTGTGATGTCCACCCTCGACGTCGTCGCTTACGCAGGCGAAAACCACGGCAACGTCAAGCCGGCCAACTTCCTGGACATCGGCGGTGGAGCCTCCGCTGAGGTCATGGCCGCCGGCCTGGACGTCATCCTCGGTGACGAGCAGGTCAAGAGCGTATTCGTGAACGTCTTCGGTGGCATCACCGCCTGTGACGCTGTGGCAAAGGGCATCGTCGGTGCACTGGCCGAGCTTGGCTCCAACGCCAACAAGCCGCTGGTTGTCCGCCTCGATGGCAACAATGTCGAAGAGGGCCGCCGCATCCTGGCCGAGGCCAACCACCCGCTGGTTACCCTGGCAGCCACCATGGACGAGGGCGCCGACAAGGCCGCCGAGCTCGCCAACGCAGCGAAGTAAGGGACGCAAGACTATGTCTATCTACCTCAACAAGGACTCCAAGGTCATCGTCCAGGGCATCACCGGCGGCGAAGGCACCAAGCACACCGCCCTGATGCTCAAGGCCGGCACCAACATCGTCGGCGGCGTCAACGCCCGCAAAGCCGGCACCACGGTGCTGCACGGCGACAAGGAAATCACCGTCTTCGGCACTGTCAAGGAAGCCATTGCGGAGACCGGCGCCGACGTCTCGATCGTCTTCGTTCCGCCGGCATTCACCAAGTCCGCCGTGGTTGAAGCCATCGAAGCAGGCATCGGCCTGGTTGTTGTCATCACCGAAGGCGTGCCGGTTCAGGACTCGGCCGAGTTCTGGGCGCTCGCCCAGGCCACGGTGGACGCTGACGGCAAGCAGATCACCCGCATCATCGGCCCGAACTGCCCCGGCATCATCACCCCGGGCGAAGCCCTGGTTGGCATCACCCCGGCAAACATCACGGGCAAGGGCCCCATCGGCTTGGTCTCCAAGTCCGGTACCTTGACCTACCAGATGATGTACGAACTGCGCGACCTCGGTTTCTCCACCGCGATCGGCATCGGTGGCGACCCCGTCATCGGTACCACGCACATCGACGCCCTGGCCGCGTTCGAGGCTGACCCGGAGACCAAGGCAATCGTCATGATCGGCGAAATCGGTGGCGACGCTGAAGAGCGCGCAGCCGACTTCATCAAGGCCAACGTCACCAAGCCGGTTGTCGGCTACGTCGCGGGCTTCACCGCCCCCGAGGGCAAGACCATGGGCCACGCAGGCGCCATCGTCTCCGGCTCCGCTGGTACGGCCCAGGCCAAGAAGGAAGCTCTCGAAGCTGCAGGCGTGAAGGTCGGCAAGACGCCGTCCGAAACCGCCAAGCTCCTCCGCGAGGTCTTCGCAGCCCTGTAGTAGGACCCCACGCAGGGTTTCCGCGCGATAGAACGACGACGGCGCCCGTCACCTTCCACGCGAAGGCGACGGGCGCCGTCGTTTAACTGCACGCTCGCTCACGTCTGGCGGGTTTTGGCCGAACGCTCGCTCACGTCTGGCGGGTTTTGGCCGAACGCTCGCTCACGTCTTGGAGGGAGCGCCTCGCGGCCGTTTAAGGCCCGAACCTGAAGATCGCCGTGAGACGCCCGAGAACTCACACCAGGCGACTATCAAACACTCATTTTGGTGCTTTGGAGCACTCATTTTGTCGCTTAGGGACACTCATTTTGTCTTCATTGCAACCCAGCGGCAGAAACGATGGCTTAGCCTCAACCAAGGAGGCGCCGATCCTGGTAGATCAAAATACATAGGGGAACGGGACGAAAACAGTCGTATGGCTCTCTGAGGGCGCTCCGGGTCTGAATGTGCGAGACCCATCTCGACGCAGTGGCTAGTCCTGTTCTGGAATCAAAGATTGGGGAACGCTGTGAAGATTTGGAACCTATTAAGAATGGCACTTGGATGTTTTCTTGCCGTCGCGATTTTGACACCGAATGCGGCTACGGCTGCGACGGCTCAAGAAGCGAACGTCGAGCAACGGGCCGAAACTGCCCTAGAGGCGCTGGATCGCGTGTTGCCCGTCGATCAACCCGTTCATGCCGCAAGCTCAGAGCCTGACGGCACTCGGTTTCTGGCTGAGCTCACCGACACCGGTGCGCTTTCAAAGGCCTCGGGACACAGCATCGAGCTCCGATTTGTTGATGGGGCGGCAAGAGGGAAGCTCGCGGGAAACCAGAAGCGCGCAGTTTATGGTGCCAGCGGCAATGCCGTGAATTTTGCGGCTTCCGCAGATGGTGGGCGTTTCGCAGCCTACGCGATTATTCACGGTTCTGGTTCTCAAGGCTCGTTCGAGTACGAGTTCTTCGTTGATGGGGCCCCTGCGACTCTGGCTAAAGGATCCACTGGGCAAGTCCTTTTGAAGGATGCATCCGGGAGGTTGATGAACACGATTTCGCCTGCTTGGGCTGTCGACGCCACCGGTAAACAACTCCCGACGTTTTACAGCATCAGAGGCAACGTCCTCACTCAAACCGTTGAGCTCCGGGCTGCGTCGTATCCGGTAGTGGCAGATCCGGCGCTTAGTTGCGATTGGGCGTTGTGCACCCAGCAACTGAATAAGAATGAGACAAGTACTGTTGCCAACGTCGGAGGCGGCAACGCAGGAGCGTTTGGTGCGATGTGCGCCCTCGCGATGCCGTGGCTGGGTGTTGCGTGCCTGACATATGGGCTGGCGATTTGGAATACATCCGTGCACGCTCGTGACACGGGGCGGTGCTTGGGTATTCAATATGTGGGAACTGGCATGCAGGTTGTATGGCCGGTCATCTACAACGGCCCAAACTGCAGGTAGGAGGCCTCCATGCAAAAGAAAGATTACCAAGCCACTCTCGCCACGGGGTGGACCGGTTTGATTTTCTGGGTTCTTATGGCTGCTTGCATCTTCCTTCCTTGGTTGCCTGCCGTGCAGTCGATCCCGGGTGCCGTTGCGGGGCTTGTCATAGTGTCGGTTGGATACGCCTTTATCGTAGTTCCCTTGATCGTCAGCAGCGGAAACCCCGACTCGGGAAGGAGCCGCTGACCGTTCCAAAGCGTCTTCGGATAGGCAGCGCCCGTCACCTTCTCTGTGAAGGTGACGGGCGCCGTCGTTTTGTTTAACGGTTGGACAGCCCGGCGAACGTTGCAAGGACCGGCGCTCGCTCACATCTAGTGAGCGAGCGCTTGCCGTTCGGGCGCCATATATCCGAGCGAGCGTTTGCCGTTAAGGCCCCATAGGTGAGCGAGCGTCGCTGGGGGGAGGGGCGCCACGGTGGCGAGAGCTTGTGGCGCGATTCGAGAGTTTGTTAGTATGTCAGGACAAACTATCGAAGGAGAGCAGATGCCCCTCGTCCGCATTGATGTCAACGAAGGCCGCACGCCGGAGCAGCTCGGTGAACTCAGCCAGCGAATCCACGACGCCATCCTCGCCGAGTACGGGATCCCCGAGCGCGACTACTTCCACATCATCACCGAGCATCCCCGGGGCCAGATTGTTGCCCAGGATGCCGGCCTGGGTTTCGAGCGAAGTTCCGGTGTGGTCATGATCCAGATATTCACCCAGGGTGGTCGGAGTCGCGAAGCCAAGCAGTCCTTGTTCGCCGCGGTCGCCGCCCAGCTCGGCGAGATTGGTGTCGCCGGCGAGGACGTCTTCCTGGGGTACGTCGAAAACACTGCCGATGACTGGTCGTTCGGCTTTGGCCGCGCCCAGTATGTCACTGGCGAGCTTGCCGTTCCTGCACGGTAACTCCGGCGTTTTGGAGCGGATTCACACCCGAATCACCGCGTAGTTTAGGCCATTACGTTTCGTTGTAAATATGTCAGTACAAACCTTTGACAGGACATGAATTCTGGTGCAAAGTAGTGGTTGTGGCCCCGCTCACTGCGGGCCGGCAAAAGCACCGGAGCTCTCACCGTCCCGCAAGAAGAGTTCACTACAGAAAGGTCCGCGATCACCGTGACCCACGAACTGCTCACCATCGGGCGCATCAGCGTTGATATCTACCCGAACGACATTGGTGTGGGACTGGAGGACGTGCAGTCCTTCGGCAAGTACCTTGGCGGCTCGCCGTCGAATGTGGCTGTTGCCGCCGCCCGCCACGGACGCCGCTCCGGCGTGATTACGCGGACGGGCGATGACCCGTTCGGCATCTACCTGCACCGCGAGCTGCGCAAGTTCAAGGTCGACGACGGATTCGTCACCCCCGTGCCGGGCCTTCAGACACCGGCCACGTTCTGCGCGATCCAGCCCCCGCACGACTTCCCGCTCTACTTCTACGGACGGTTCCCCACCGCGCCGGACCTGCAAATCAAGGCCGAGGAACTCGACCTCGAAGCCATCAAGAACGCAGGCATCTTCTGGTCCACCGTGACCGGCCTCTGCCAGGAACCGAGCCGTTCGGCCCACCTCGCGGCCCACGAGGCCCGCCCCCGCACCGGACTCAAAGAGGGCCAGTACACCATCCTGGACCTGGACTACCGGCCGATGTTCTGGGCGTCCGAGGACGAGGCCCGGACAGAGGTCGCCAAGATCCTGCCGCACGTCACGGTGGCCATCGGCAATGACAAGGAATGTGCCGTCGCCGTGGGTGAAGGAACCCCGGACGAGCAGGCCGATCGCCTCCTGGCGGCCGGCGTCGAGATCGCCGTCGTCAAGCTCGGCCCCGAAGGCGTCATGGCCAAGACCCGCACGGAACGCGTTGTCTCTGCGCCGGTCCCGGTGGAGACCGTCAACGGCCTGGGCGCGGGCGACTCTTTCGGCGGCGCCTTCTGCCACGGCCTGCTGTCCGGCTGGCCTTTGGCCCAGGTCCTGGACTACGCGAACGCCGCGGGCGCGATCGTCGCCTCCCGCCTCTCGTGTGCCGACGCGATGCCGACGCCGGAGGAAGTCACCTCGTTGCTCGCCGAACGCGGCCGCCTGACGCCGGCCGGCGCCGCCGGCACCGACGCAGCAGCTTCCCACGCAGCAGTTTCCGAAGGAGCAACACGTTGAGCTTCAATGATGACCCCCGCCGTTACGAGCACTTGAGTGCGATCCGGCTGGAAGATCCCGACGCCGTTGCCCGCGCCGCCGCCGCACGTCGCCGCCACCCGGGGCTCAAGTACGGCTCCCAGAACTTCATCGTCGCGGCCGACCACCCGGCTCGCGGCGCCCTGAGCGTCGGTTCGGACCCGACAGCGATGGCTGACCGCCGGACCCTGTTGGACCGTTTGCAGATCGCTTTGGCGAACCCCGCCGTCGACGGCGTGCTCGCGAGCCCGGACATCATGGACGACCTGCTCCTGCTCGGTGCGCTGGAAGGCAAGCTCGTCTTCGGTTCGATGAACCGCGGCGGCCTCGCGGGGCTGGTCAACGAGATCGACGACCGTTTCACGGGTCACACCGCAGCCGCCCTGGACGCCCTGGGCGCCGACGGCGGAAAGATGCTCACCCGGATCTGCCTCGGGGACCCGGACACCGCCAACATCCTGGAAGCCACGGCCAAGGCGGTGGACTCCCTCGCGGCGCGCAAGCTGATCGCCATGGTGGAGCCTTTCCTGTCTGTCCGCGAGGCGAACGGCAGGGTCCGCAACGATCTTTCCCCGGATGCCGTGATCAAGTCGATCGCGATTGCCGAAGGCCTGGGTTCCACGAGCGCCTACACCTGGATGAAGCTGCCGGTGGTGGCGGAGATGGAGCGCGTCATGGCGGCCACCACGCTTCCCACAGTCCTGTTGGGCGGGGATCCGGACGCGGGCCAGGACGAGGTCTTCGCGAGCTGGCAGGCCGCCCTTGCCCTGCCGGGGGTCCAGGGATTGACTGTGGGACGGACCCTTTTGTATCCCGCCGACGGCGACGTGGCCGGGGCCGTTGCAACCGCCGCCTCGCTCTTGAAGACGCCAGAGCTGCTGAAGACACCTGCGAAAGTATCGGAGTAAGAGTAATGTCAACGCGCAGAATGACGGTCGCCCAGGCGGTTGTCGAGTTCCTGTCCAAGCAGTACACGGTGGACACCGTCGGCGGGAGCGAGTACCGGGAACGCCTGATCCCGGGCACCTTCGGGATCTTCGGACACGGCAACGTTGCCGGTGTGGGCCAGGCCCTCAAGCAGTACCAGCAGCTCGATCCGAGCATCATGCCGTATTACCAGGGCCGCAACGAGCAGGCCCAGGCGCACCAGGCTGTCGGCTACGCCCGGCACACCCGCCGCCGCCAGACGTTCGCGATCAGCACCTCGATCGGCCCGGGTTCCTCGAACCTGCTGACCGGTGCGGCGCTGGCCACCACCAACCGGCTGCCGGTGCTGCTGCTGCCGTCCGACACCTTCGCCACCCGGGCCGCGGACCCGGTGCTGCAGCAGCTCGAGCTGCCCTACGCCTACGACATCACGGTCAACGACGCCTTCCGTCCGCTGTCCAAGTTCTTCGACCGGGTGTCCCGGCCCGAGCAGTTGTTCTCGGCGTTCCATCACGGCCTGCGCGTCCTGACGGACCCGGCCGAGACCGGCGCGGTGACCATTTCGCTGCCGCAGGACGTCCAGGCCGAAGCCTTGGATGTCCCGGAGGAGTTCCTTGCCGAGCGTGAATGGCGGATCCGCCGCCCCGAAGCCGACGACGACGACATCCGCCGCGCCGCCGAGGCCATCCGTGCCGCCAAACGGCCGCTCATCATCGCCGGTGGCGGCGTCCTTTACGCCTTCGCCAACGAGGAACTCGCCAAGTTCGCCGAACTGACCGGCATCCCGGTGGGCAACACCCAGGCCGGCGTCGGCGTGCTCCCGTGGGACCACCAGTTCTCGCTCGGAGCCATCGGCTCCACGGGCACGACGGCGGCGAACGCCATCGCTGCCGAAGCTGACTTGATCATCGGCATCGGTACCCGATACGAGGACTTCACGACGGCGTCGCGCACTGCTTTCCAGAACCCCGACGTGAAGTTCGTGAACATCAACGTGGCCGCGATTGACGCGTACAAGCACGGCACCGTGCTGCCGATCGTCGCCGATGCCCGCAAGGCCCTCGTCAAGCTCAACGCAGCCCTCGGCGGCTACCGTGTCGGCGGCGATCTCGAGCAGAAGATCGCGGCCGAGAAGAAGCGCTGGGACGGGATCGTGGATGAGGCCTTCGACACCCGGCACACGCCGCTTCCGGCGCAGAACGAGATCATCGGAGCCACCAACCGGGCCATGGACGAGCAGGACGTCGTCATTTGCGCCGCCGGTTCCCTGCCGGGTGACCTGCACAAGATGTGGCGCGTCCGGGACCCCTTCGGCTACCACGTGGAATATGCCTACTCGTGCATGGGTTACGAGATCCCCGGTGGCCTGGGCGTCAAGCGCGCCGCGTTGGCCGAGGCTGCTTCGGGCGGCAAGGACCGCGACGTCGTGGTCATGGTGGGGGACGGCTCCTACCTGATGATGCACACCGAATTGGTCACCGCCGTCGCCGAACGCATCAAACTGATCGTGGTCCTGATCCAGAACCACGGCTACGCCTCGATCGGCTCGCTCTCCGAGTCGCTGGGCTCGCAGCGCTTCGGCACCCAGTACAGGGTCCTGGACAAGGAACAGCACTCCTTCGACGCCGGCGAGAACCTGCCCATCGACCTGGCCCTCAACGCCGAGTCCCTCGGTGCGAAAGTCGTCCGGATCGAACCGGGCGAGAAAGTCATTGCCGAACTGGAACAGGCCATCCGCGACGCGAAAGCCGCCCCGGAAGAGACCGGACCGATCGTCATCCACGTCGAATCGGACCCCTTGCTGGACGCGCCAAGCTCCGAATCCTGGTGGGACGTTCCCGTTTCGCAGGTCTCCGAACTCGAATCCACCCAGCAGGCCTACCAGATCTACACCGACCACAAGAATCGCCAGCGCAAGCTGCTCGGCTAAACCCCAAGCTCTCTTCAAAGCCACAGACCTCTTCAAGCCACAGACAAGGAAGTCCGCACATGTCGACGACGACCACCCTGACAACCATCAAGCATTTCATCAACGGTGTTGAAACCGCCGGCGCGGGTGACCGCAGCCAGCCGGTGTACAACCCGGCCACCGGCACCGTGTCCGCCCAGCTGCGGCTCGCGAACCGGGCCGACCTGGACGCCACCGTCGCCGCCGCGAAGGCCGCGGCCGAGAAGTGGGGCGATTTCTCCCTGGCCAAGCGCACCGCGGTGCTGTTCAAGTTCCGCGAACTCGTCGCCTCCCACGTGGACGAACTCGCGGCCCTGGTCACGGCCGAGCACGGCAAGGTCATCTCCGACGCGAAGGGCGAGATCGGCCGCGGCCTGGAAGTCATCGAGTTCGCCTGCGGCATCCCGACCCTGCTCAAGGGCGAGTACTCGGACCAGGTCTCCACCGGCATCGACG